>JAZRSX010000015.1:0-136547 GCA_045651725.1 Christensenellaceae bacterium | reverse complement strand
GACTGAAAAGTCGGCCTTTTTCTGGTGCACCATTTGAAAACAAGGTTGAACTTTCAAGCTCTTCAAGTTTAATGGTTTCCTCTTTTCCGTTTACGTTATATACAATTTTAAAGACGTCATCGCTTACGTATATCGCATTGATAAACGTGTCGATGATTTTTCTTTTTCCGTCTTGTTTGCTTACGTCTATCTTGCGGAAATTATGCAATGCCATTCTAAAATGGTCTTGTGAGAAGATAGGCGTTTTTATCTTTTCTTTTGCGATAGCTTCGCCAATTTCATCACGTTCTTTTTCAAGTTCGCCTAACCGCTGTAAGAGTGTTTGTGTTGCGAAGCCTTTTTGAACGGCGTTTACGATATTTTCTATCTCTTGGTTTTTAGCCTTTAACTGTTCTTCTAATTTAGGGAGCATCGTGCTTTCTGTGAATTGAAGATTGTAAAGAGCTTCGGAGAGTTGTTCGATTACGTCATCCTTTTGTAAGAACTCCATTGTCTTATAAACAACGAATGATTCCAACTTGTCCTTATGGAGCATCTTCTTATCGCATTTATGTTTCTTTTGACGAACGCAAGCATAATAGCGGTGAACTTTACCCGTATGACTCGTACCTGCTTGCGCAACCATCATTGCCCCACATTTCGCACAAAACAACTTGGTCGTCAACAAATAATCGTCATCAGCGGTATGTCTTGCAGGTGCTTTAGAATTTTTAGCGATTTCCAACTGCACGGCGTTAAATATATCCACTTCCACAAGGGGCGGAACGCTATTCTCAATTTTAATGCCCGAATGGTTGTATTCGCCGATATAAACACGGTTGGTCAATATGTATCTTACCACGTTATAACGAAGTGGTTTGCCGTTTTTACGCAAGATTTTCCTTTCTTCTAAATTCTTATGAATAGCCTTGACCGTTTTGCCGTCGTAAGCCATTTGGAAAATCTCTTTTACGATAGGTGCAGTAACGGGGTCAATTTCAAGTTTACGTTCTTTGTTGATGACGTAGCCGAAAGGAATGTTTCCGCCGTTCCACAAACCTTTTAAGGCGTTTTCCGTTAAACCACGTTTCACTTTTTCGGAAAGTTCGGCAGAGTAGTATTCCGCCATACCTTCAAGCACCGATTCAAGTAAGATACCTTCCGAACCAGAGCTTATCGTTTCGGTTGCGGATACAACACGAACGCCATTTTTCTTGAGTAGGTGCTTATAATGAGCTGAATCGTAACGATTACGAGAAAAACGGTCTAACTTCCACACAAGAATCATATCGAAAGCGCCTTTATAGCTGTCTTTTATCATCTTTTGGAAGTTTGGACGGTTATCCGTTTTCGCCGTCAATGCACGGTCAATGTACGTATCAATGACGGATATATCGTTGTATTCGGCATATTGCATACATTCACGAAGTTGACCTTCGATGGATTCTTCACGCTGATTATCGGAAGAATACCGCGCATATATTACAGCTCTCATTTTTATTTCTCCTTTAATTTTTATATCCTGTATTACAATATGGATGTGTTATTTGAGTGTTAGACACACTGTCAACACCACCTTCTCTTTTTCTATTAATATGGTCCATAGAAGTAGAGTTCGTATGAATTGCTCCACCGCATATTGGACATCGTAAAACATTGCTTAATGCAGCAGATATATAAGTGGCATTTTTTAAATTCGAATGTGATAAAATATGGGTAGCACTATCATCTACAGTTTTAATGTTTGGATACTCTTTTAGAATATATTGTAAGATTTCATCTTCATCTTTATTCTTATCTAGTTCATTTATTATAGTATAATACAACTCAGAAATCATCTTTGCGCTCTTTTTAGAAGACCGAGCATTTCTGTTGATTTGGTCTATAATATAATCATATTTATAGATAAAATTTTCAAAACTTTCTCTATTTTTGGTAAATAATTTTAACTTGTCATCATTATAAATCTTTTTAACAAATAAAAAGGTCGCGTAGAAAATCGCAGGCTTGAAAATGCCATTTTTCGAATAGAAATAAATAATAGGATGCAAGCCTAAAGAACACGGCTCTTTTGAGTTTAAAACTTCTAATAACTTTTTTAAGTTTTTTAAAACAGATATTGTTTCTTCTCCCGTGGAATCATCGTTACATTTTTTCTCCCCAACGGAATAATTTACCAATTCAAAATAAAAAGCAAGATTGTTTTGATTTTTACCCGCAATTGCAACATCCAAAGTGGTAATAGGCGTTTTTATAGGAGGAAGAAATAATAATTCGTTGATTTTTTTTGATAAATCTTCTATTTCTTTTTGATTTTCCTCATTAAAACTTTTCCAATACTTGTATCCATTTCCTGAATAAGTTATAGCTCTTGTAGCTAAACAATTTGATTTTGTTCTGCTTTCCAATATGGCAAGTTCTGTAGCGTTAATCGGTACGGCTTTTTGGTTAATGTTAAAAAATGATTTTTCCGCAACAGAAACATCGCCTTCTATCCATTGGATGTCGAAAGAAAATGACATAATAGATTTTGCTTTTTTACAAAAATCTTCTTCATATTTTGTAGGTGCCAAAATAGCATCCATATACTGTTTATAACTACCAATTTCTTTATCAATCTTCTTTCTTGTTTTTTGCGCTATATCCTTTTGTTCAGTAGTAATACTATTATTATAAAATTGCGACGAGATAATGCCGTCTCCATAGTCATCATTTATCCAAGCCATTAAAGCACTTAATCTATGCGCCCCGTCAATCACAAAAGTTAAGGCACTTGCGTTTTGCCATAAAATTATTGCAGGTATAAAATGTCTGTTAATAATGCTGTGTAGAAAGTTAACAATTTGGTCCACATCCCAATCTCTTGTTTCTCGTTGAAAATCTGGTTTTCTTAATAATTTGGGCAACATAGATTCGAATTTTAAACTTGAAATATCTATCTGCTTTATTCTATTCGTAGAGGTAAACCCTTCCGTTGCGTTGAAATCCTCACGCAGTATCATTGCATCTAAATTGACTTTACTCATTATATTCTCCTTTGTAAAATTTAAATTTAATTATTTGTTTCTAATAAATCCTCGATATAGCAACCTAATACTCTTGACAGTTGAAATAGCTTTACAGCAGGTGCCATATTTATATCTAATTGACGTTGTTCGTATAACTGAATCGCTCTTAACGACACTTGACTATACTTAGCCAATTCGCGTTGAGATAAGTTTGCTGTTTTTCTATATCTCGCTAAGTTTGTTTCTTTTTGAAACACTATACTATTTGCAACTTCCACAAATTTTTCCATACTTGCTTCGTGTAAAGGGTTATACATAGCGATTATTCTTGAAGGAGGCAATCTTCTTCCTATTTGTTCAAATCCTAATCCTGTATACCATTGATAATAAGCAAGAACAAAACCACACCAATATTCAGGCGACCTGCCGTATGAATACGGTTGAATCATTGGCATTTTTCTTCCTGCAACTTCCTCAAAAAGTGCTTGCGGAGGCATATTAATATAACGAGGATTGCCTCGTCCAAATTGATAAGCAACACCACTCATAACGAAATGTTGGAAAAGAACGTCCGCTTGCCTTGCATTAGGAACGTAACTAAACATTTCTGCAAGTGTTTGCATCGCATCATCTAAGTATATTTCGTTGTATGCGCGAATCATCGTTTTTTACCTCTTGCCTAATAATATCCATTATAAATAAATCATCTTTATCTACTTTAATATTTCGGGTTGTGTTTTGATACTCTTCTCTTGCTTGTAAATCTCTTGCTACACGCTTTGTATAATAGGTTTCGTTTTCTGCTATAGTGCTATTAACATACGTTAACTGCTCAAAAGCCTTCTCCGAGTGTAAAACAACTTGTATTCCAAGTTTTCCCAATTCCATCGCTCTAGATAACTGCGATACAGTAATAGCATTTTTAACAAAATCTCTAGCAAAGGAAAAATAAGAATCGTCCGCACGATACCCAATAATTACGTCCACGTTGGTTAAATCCACCGAAAAATTCTTTACTATATAATCTCTTGCTTGCTCGTCGTTAGGATTTAATCCTTTGGGGATTCTATACTGCAACAAAAGCGCTATCCAATTTAATATGTTATACTTTTTATCTGATAAATCTAAAACATTAAGACCTTCTAAATCTAACAAATATTCATTAGCATAGCCATCATTATTATCGGGGCAAGCCCATTCATTGGCCAATTCCTTTTCTTTTGTGCAATAAAAACCATATCCATAGTCGTTAGTTTCTTTACCACCACGAAGCGTAGGTTTTTCAATTATAATTTTAGAACCATGATAAAGGGTTATTTTATTTTCCATAGTAATTATCTCCTTTTGGTATAGTAATTATATCACTTTACTGATAGTTTGTCAATATGATTATAACCACTTTTAATAAAAAATATCAGTACAGTGATACTTTTTGTTATATTTTATGATTTTCCGTCTAATTTGGATAATACTTTCATTAGAAATAAGCGCATATAACTGCAAAAAATTTCAATAGAGTCCGCTTTTTGGTAATATTATAACATAGCAAATATGACAAGGTCCGTCATGTTTAAGAATATTTTATATAAAATTGCACTTCAAGCGAAGAAAAAATCAGATTCCACGATGGAGTCTGTTTTTTGTATTAAAATAGTTTAAGGTATTAAAACTCGTTTATAGTAAAATAATTATAGAAAACTGTAAATGGAGGATTAAAATGGAACGACAGTTAAAACAAGAGCAATTATATAAGTTTAAAACGCATTTACAATACGAAGAAAGAAGTTTGGCGACGATAGAAAAGTACTTGCACGATGTGCAGGTTTTTTATAACTACGTAGGCGAAAATACGTTTACTAAAAGTGAGGTGCTTAAATATAAGGCGCATCTTTTAACGAAGTATACAGCTACAAGTGCAAATTCAATGATTGCGGCAGTCAACGTCTTTTTTCGTTTTTGTGGTTGGTATGATTTGTGTGTAAAACAATATAAAATACAAAAATCCGCTTTCTGTCCCGAAGAAAAGGAACTAACAAAAGCGGAATATATGCGACTTGTTCAAGTGGCAAAAAGCAATAGTAACGAACGATTAAATCTTATTATACAAACTATTTGTGGGACTGGTATTAGGGTAAGTGAATTGCAATATATCACAGTGGAAGCAGTGCACAAAAGTGAAGCGTTTGTAAACTGCAAAGGCAAAAACAGGCGTATTTTTATTGTTGCAGAGCTACGAAAAAAATTATTGCAATATATAAAAAGGCATAATATAAAATCGGGTGTAGTATTCGTAACGAAAAACGGAAAACCCGTAAGTCGGCATAATATTTGGAGAGATATGAAAGCATTATGCAAAGATGCGGGCGTGTCACCGAGTAAAGTATTTCCACACAATCTCCGCCACTTATTTGCTAGAACTTTTTATGGAATAGAAAAAGATATTGCAAAACTAGCAGATATTTTAGGTCATACAAGTATAAACACCACTAGAATTTATATTATTACTACTGCCACGGAACACAAGCGCAAAATGGAAAATATGCGATTGATTATTTAAATAAAAAAAGACCGACTTTCGCCGCCCTTATAACATAACGCTTGTTATGTTGCCCCCAATTGTAACACATAACGCTTGTTATGTTGTAAAAACCAAATTCGTTTTCCATTAAAGCTAAATATATATTAAAAAAATTGCACAACAAAAAGACCTTTTCTATCAAATCAATAAAGTTAGTTAGAAATGGTTTTTTAGTTGTGCAAAAAATTCCTTAAAAATTTTATATATGTATTAAAATCGCTTGCAAATTTTAATAAATTACGCTATAATAATGCAAACAAAATGTTCTTTGCATTGCTACAAGCAATGTTTGAACACATAACAAGCGTTACGTTGTTTTTGAGTTGTGGCCTGTGTTAGCTACTCCTTGTATGGGAGTATTTTTTATGGGCTAGGTGTAGTGTTTGCTACAAAGAACATCTAACTGTGTTTGTATGTGAGTGGGGATAATGGAAAGAGAAGCAGATATTGGAGCGATTCTGATAGATAATGCAATTCATTTAATTGCAGAAGGTGGCTTTGAGAAAGCAACGACAAAAAATCTAGCGTATTACAGTGAAACTTCGAAAGAAGTTAAAATGAATGAAGTTTACATATATCGCTTATTTGGAAGTAAAGAAAATTTATATGAAACGGCGTTTTTAACCTTGGATAAAGAATTTACGGAAGCTGCGAGAACGGCACTAGCTGTTTCGTGGGGAGTAGGTGCAAACGAAAAGAAGAGGTTTTACGAGTTCTTTCTTAAGGTGTGGGCCTTTGTGTTAAAAAATGAAGCCCATTGCAGATGCTACGTGCGTTATTATTATTCGGTTTATTTTAAGGGCAAAGCGTTAGAAAAACATCACAAGCATTTTGACTCTATAGTGGAGGCGTTCAAACCATTATTTATAGAAGAGGCTGACGTGTCGGCTATTATGCACAGCATATTTACAACCTTATTAGATTTTGCTATAAGGGTTTATAACGGAGTGCTTGCTGATGATGAAGAAAATAGACCGCACGTTTTTAACGTTTTATATTGTATGTTGATGACATACTTAAAGAATCCAGATACAAGTAATGTAAAAACACTACTACTCTAAAATGAGTGTGAATAAAGCAAAATGATTTGTTTTATTCACATATAGAACGGAGGAGGAAATGGGTAAAGGCAACAAGTTAAAATTCATTTTAATAATCACTTCCATCATCTTAACCTTAACGGGCGTTGTTCTGTTCACAACGATACATGACAACAATGAATTAAAGGAAAATACCGTTATAGAGATTGACGGGGCAACCACTAAAACGTTAAAAGC
The DNA here is from genome assembly GCA_045651725.1 of Christensenellaceae bacterium. GTDB lineage: Bacteria > Bacillota > Clostridia > Christensenellales > Borkfalkiaceae > HGM11412. The sequence continues at coordinate 129,705 of JAZRSX010000015.1, read as the reverse complement.
AAAAATTGATGGGCTATATCCAGGAAAGACAGAGGATTACGTTATTTCGTTTACTGGAGATAATATAAAAGACTATTTGATTACGCTTGACTTTAATGGCGATAATGACGGAACTCTTAAAAACTTTATAGAAGTAAAAATAAAAACGAACGAGTCTTCAATTAATAAAACATTAAATGAATTACTTGAAGGCGATTTGATTTCTCTTGGTACAGGTGTAACAGAAATAACAATATCGTATACTATGCCGATTGAAGTTGGTAATGAAGCACAAGGGGTAAGCGTTGTGTTCTACATAGAACTCGAAGCGAAAACTGTTGAATGATGAGTAACGAAAAAATTAAAGATAAAAAAGCTATTGTAAAAAAAGTCTTAAAAATAACAGGCAATGTTCTAGTGTATCTGTTGATGGCGATTGTGATGTTTGTATTGGTTATAAGCATCACGTCAAAAAAAGACAGCGACGGCACGGCTACGGTTTTTGGGTATCAGCTTAGATTTGTTCAGTCCGACTCAATGGAAGAATGTGAATTAACAGACGTTAGCAACTTTGAGATTAAGAGCATACGTGTTAAATCTTGTATATTTGTAGACGTTGCCCCAGAATCGGAAAAAGAAAAAGCCGAATGGTATAAAAGCTTAAAAGTAGGCGACGTGTTAACGTTTAAGTATGTTTACAGTAGACAGGAAACGATAACACACCGTATTGTTAATATTGAAGAAAAAACAACGGGCGGATATATCATAACGCTTGAGGGTGACAATAAAAACGCTGAAACGGATCTTATGCAACAAACGATAGATACATCGCTTACAGATAATCCTAATTATATCATTGGTAAAGTGACGGGACAAAGCTATGTATTGGGTTTACTCGTATATGCGTTCAAAACACCCGTAGGGATTATCTGCTTAATAATTATCCCGTGTCTTATTATCATCGCTTTTGAAGTAATGCGGCTTGTAAAAGTATTCGGTAAGGATAAGAAGGAAAAATTGCAAGCAGAAAAGAAAAAGCAAGACGACGAGATAGAAGAGTTAAAACGTCAACTTGCGGAATTGCAAAATATGAAGAATGACACGGTTCCAGTAGAAGTACCTGAAACTCCACCGACTGAAATAAAAGAAGATGTATTGCATGGTGAAACTACGGATACAACTACAGATACAACGGTTGTAGAATCCGAACCGATTATAGAAAATACCGAAAACAATAAACCAGTGGAAGGAGAAGAATAAAATGACAGCACTTATATACATATTCATAATTATGGCAGTTATGATGGGAATGTTTTGTATGTTCGTTATTGCACGTGACGTTGTGTTAGACGAAAAAGAACGTCGTGAAAAGAAAAATAATCAAAATGCAGTTGTGGAGGTAAAACCAGCGGAAGTAGTAAAACCTGCGGAAGTTACTGAGGTGGTTTCCGTTGCGCATAACGCTGTAGTAGAAGAAGTGGCACCGACCACCGTTAATGATGATTCAGCTGTCGTATTTTCAACGGCTACCCAAACGCTTGAAGAAAAATATTTAGAACTTACGCCTGAATATAAAGGCTATTATGATGAAATAGTAAAATGCGCTATGGCGGTTGAGGGAAGCAAAAGAATAAAGAACGCAAATTATGAAGAATACAAGGTAGGTATGAGCCGTCTTGTAAGATTAAAAATTAAGCGTGGAATCGTAATATGCGAACTTGTTATTTCCAACTTAACCTTTAAGACGTACGTTAACGATAATAAGGTTGCTATGAAACAAGCGCCTGCAAGTATTAAGGTTATAGATGAAGCATCTTGTGCTGCTGTTAAGGACAGTATTGGAATTGCTATAAAAGCAATTGAAGAAGAAAGAGCGTATAGAAAAGAACAGGCGAAAATCCGTCGTAGAGAAAGACGTTTAGAAGCACGTGAATATGAGTCTACGACAGAAGAATAATTTAGTATCCAATCGCTTGAAATCTCAATCAAGCGAAATAGATAAATCTGAACAAGGAGGACAGGCAAATGGGCAAGAGCAAAGTTAGAACACTACTTATGGCGTGCGTAATGATAATGTTATCTGCGGCGATGATTGTTGGCGGAACGTATGCTCTGTGGAGTGATAACGTGACGGTTGAAAACCATTTAAGTTCTGGTACGCTTCAAGTTAAGTTAGAAAGAATTAGTCTTACAAAAACTTATCTTGATGATGAAACTGGATATTTGGTAACGACAGATCCTGATACGACTATCGTCGATTTTACCGACACAAACACCGCAGATGACAACGTTTTTGGCATCGAAGATGAAAAAGTAGTACCGTGTTCGGAATACGAAGCAAAGCTTAGACTTACCAACAATGGTGACGTTGCATTTACATATGACGTAATCATTAAGTTAAATAGCGCAAGCAATGCTTTGGCAGAACAGTTGAAAGTTTATATCGACGACGAATACAAAGGTACGCTTGACCAATATGCGGTGGATGGCAAAGCAATCATTTTTACGCAAACGATGGCGAAGAATGATGTGGCAAAAGAATTTACCGTAAAAATTCAATTTATCAATGATAACAACATCAATAACGAAGCGCAAGGTAAAGAAGTGAAGTTTGACTTGTTGGTAAATGCCGTTCAAAAAACTACGGCTAACTAAAGTGGTTTATCTTAGGATAAATAAAAATAATTAAAATTAGGAGAAAAAGTTTTATGAATAAAATGATTAAAAGAAACGTACTTGTTTCAGCAATCTTGGCTATTATGCTTTGCGTAAGCCTTATTGCTGGTGCAACGTTTGCATTGTTCACTTCCGAAAGTAAGGTGAATATCGCTGTTACTTCAGGTAAAGTAAGCGTTGTTGCAAACATTGACGAAACTTCAGTTCAAACAAAACAATTATATGATACCGATTACTCTCAAGGCGCAACCAATATGTATGAAGGTGTTGCAACCTTCAATTCAGATGGGTTAACTCTTGAAAAGTTCGTTCCTGGCGACGGAATTAAGTTTAATATAGTTGTTAAAAACGAAAGCAACGTAACAGTTAAATATCGTACGATTATTTCTTGCGAAAACGATAATGGTTTATTTGCTGGTCTTAACATTACTATTGATGAAGAAAAGTATAATAGCGCAAAAGTAGTATCTAATTGGGAAGAACTTACGGTTGGCTCTAACGATGCTATTGTTCCTGTAGAAATTGAACTTCCAGAAACTGCAGGCAACGAATATCAAGAAAAAACTTGCACTATTTCTTATAAAGTAGAAGCAATTCAAGGTAATGCTAGCGTTGTAAGCGTAGACGCAAACGGCAAAACTACTACAGAAAAAGAAGTTGAAGATGCTAATGGCAATAAAGCAATAGTTTTTGTAGGTACGGCAGTTAAAAATGGAGAAATAGGTCTTTCTTTAAAAGTTAAAGAATTAGATGAAACAATAGCCGACAACGTTCAAACCGGTTATTTTGAACTTAAAGATGGCAACACTGCTTATGCGTTTAACGTAAACATTCTTGAAGTTGACGAAAACAACGAAACTCCAATCGTAGTTACTATGAATACCGAAAAAAATCTTACAGACGTTGTTCTATTCCACAAAGGTGACGTTATGACTGAAGTTGCAAGCGCTGCTGATGTTGATGAACACCACGAATTCTACTACGATGCAGTAAATGGTAAAATTACTTTCGCTACTAAAAACTTTAGTAACTTTACACTTGTTTCTGGTTTAGAAAACGTAGCGTTCGTAGGAACTGCAGATGAATTAGTTGCTGCATTAGAAAATGGAATTGCTAAAGAAATAGTATTTAAAAACAATATTAAAATAGACCCTGCTAAAATGAGTAATGCCTATGGTACAACTGGCGTTAACGTTAAAAACAATCAAACACTTAACGGCAACGGCTATATTCTTGACGTAAAAGGTGCAGGTGGCACTTGGGATAGTGGTATAAACATTACCGGTGGTACAATTAAAAATATAACCGTAACGGGTTCTTTCCGTGGTATTTTCATTAACCACAACAGCAAGGTAGTAGGCAAAGTATACTTAGAAAATGTTACTACTACTGGAACTACGTATACAATTAGTTGTGACCAAGGCACTAATAACGGCTTAGAAGCAACAGATTGTAAATTCTATGGTTGGACTAGTTTTGCTGCAACACTTGGCGAAGTTAAGTTTACAAATTGTATTTTTGGCGCTGGCTCTGGTTATAACTATAGCCGTCCTTACGCACCAACTTCATATGTAAATTGTACTTTTGAAGAAGGTCACACGTTAGACCCAAGAGCTGAAGTTATTTTATACGAATGTAATTATAACGGAGTAGCCATCACTGAAGAAAACGTTGAAACCTTAGACTTTATTACTAACTTAGATAAAGTAAGTTTTGGAGATGTAGTTAATAGTGGTGATGAACTTCAAGACGCTATTAACAACGGCGAAGGCAACATAATACTTGGTGGAGATATTGACCTTAATGAAGGTGGCCTTGTTATTCCATAAAGTTAAATAAGTGAAATTTCGTGGTAGTTCCGTAATTTTTACGGAACTACCTATTAATAGGAGAAAAAAATGAAAAAGAAAAATATTATAATTTCTTCGTTTGCGACAATTGCGCTTTGTCTAAGCTTGCTTATGGGTTCAACTTTTGCTTTATTTACAAGTGAAAGTAAGGTTAACATCGCTGTTACGTCAGGTAAAGTGAGCGTTGTTGCAAACATAGATGAGACTTCGGTTCAAACAAAACAATTGTATGACGCAGAATATGAAAATGGTAAAGACAATATGTATGAAGGCGAAGCAACCTTTTGTGCAGAAGGATTAACACTTGAAAAATTTGTTCCTGGTGATGGAATCAAGTTTAATATCGTTGTGAAAAATGAAAGCAACGTAACCGTAAATTATCGCACTATCATTAGCTGCGAAAACGATAACGGTTTATTTAAAGGTCTTAACATTACTATTGATGAAAACAACTATAACAGCGTTAAAGCAGTATCTAGTTGGGAGCAACTTTCCGTTGGCTCTGCTAATGAAATCGTTCCTGTAACGATTGAACTTCCTGAAGGTGCAGGAAACGAATATCAAGATAAAACTTGCACCGTTTCTTACAAAGTAGAAGCTGTTCAAGGCAATGCTGACACCGTTGATGTGGACGGTAGTGGCAAAACTACTGCACCTAAAAACCTTGCAGATGCTAACGGCAATACGGCAGAAATTCCTGTAAATACGACGATTAAAAGCGGTAAGTTAGGTCTTTCTTTAGAGATTGAAGAAGACACCGCTAACACTGGTTTGTTTACATTAGCAACTGACGGCAAAGCGTGCGCTTATAACGTAAATATTCCTGAAGTTGCCGAAGATAACGAAACTGCTATCGTAATTACGATGAACGTTCAAAAAGGGCTTGAAGGCGACGTGCTTTTATTCCACGAAGGTATTCCTATGACGTTGGTTACAAGTGCAGAAGCCGTTGACAAGAACGACGAATTCTATTACGACGCAAATAGTGGCGTAGTTACCTTTGCAACTAAAAGCTTTAGTAACTTCACGCTTGCTACTGGTTTTTCTAACGTAGCAGTCGTTTCAAGCACTACTACCTTTGCTGAAATCGCTAACCACGTCGCAGACGGTAAAAATATCTACTTTACTGAAAGTATCGATTTAACTAATCCTGCTTCTGGTAATACGTATATTACCGTTGATAAAGATATAGCTTTCTATCTACTTGACAACGCTACAATTTCATTTAGTGAAGTTGCGTTAGTAAATGGTACCGGCTCAATCACCGTATGCGGTGGAACGATTAAAACGAGCTATGAACTTTGTGTCACTGGTAATGCTACTATGATTTTTGAAGGTGGCGAACACTCTTTCGGTGCTTTCTCGGCAACCTCTAACGGTAAAATCATTATAAACGACGGTATCTTTAACTGCAAAGCCACTTATGGTGGTGTTATGGGTATCTCTTTTGGTGAAAACGGTTCACTTATCGTTAACGGCGGTTTATTGAATATGTATCAACCTTTCAACCTCAATGCAAATCGTTGTGACAACGCGTACATTGAAATCAACGGCGGTACTATTGATTTATTAAACAATATTGAAAATTTATTCGTAGTTAGAAATATTATGGATAAAGACCGTGAAGAAGGCGGTACTCTTAGAGGTAGCTCAGTTAGAGTTAACGGCGGTACTTTTATCGCTCACTATGAAGTTGACTCTGCTGGAGATGCAACTTCTTTCATCCGCAACGGCGATGGAACTGCTGACACGAATAGAGTATTAGTATCTAACACCTTCAACGGTGCACCTGATTATGACTGTATTGTAACCGGTGGTATTTTCTACGGTAGCTGGCAAAGAGCAGATAATCAACGCTATGAAAATAGCGACGGTTTATTTGTTGAAAATTCTATTGCTGGTTTTGTTGCCGACGGTTATCAAATCACTGGCGATGCAACAAACGGCTATATTGTTTCAGCAAAGTAACTATAAATTATTAACTCAACATTATACTTTCGAGTAAGTGGTTGAAAAATTAAAAATTATAAGAATTTGTGGTAGTTCCGCAGGAACTGCGGAACTACCTATTAATAGGTAGAAAAATGAAAAGAAAAAATTTTATTGTATCCTCTATTTTAACTATCGCTATGTGCGTTAGTATGATTGTAGGTTCAACATTTGCTTTATTTACAAGTGAAAGTAAAGTTAATATTGCCGTTACTTCGGGTAAAGTAGAAGTAAAGGCAACCGTTGAAAACTTTGAATACAAGACGTTGACAAAGGATTGGACGTCCGTAGTTGACAACGCAACGGAATTTGATGGCTTGGGTGGTAGTGCAACTCTTGTCGGCGACGTTTTAACTCTTGACAAAATTGTTCCTGGCGATGCTGTCAAATTTGACGTTAAAATAACTAATAATAGTAACGTTACTGTAAAATATAGAACGGCTGTTAGAAATCTCAGTGAAGACGCAACTTTGTTTAACGCACTTGAAGTTAGTGTAAATGATGAAGATTTCACTTCCTCAAAGATTTCTTCGTGGGCTGTGCTTGACCCATCTGTTAGTGACGTTGAAACGATTAGTCTTGTGATTGAACTTCCCGAAACAGCGGAAGGTCAAGAACTTATGGGAAAAATTGCTAAAATTTTAGTTAGTGTAGAAGCAATCCAAGGCAATGCGGAGACACCTGACGACGTTTTGGCAGGAACTTATAACGAATTTGTTAATGCCTTAAACTCGGGCAAGCCAGTAACACTTACAAGTAATATTGTTGTTCCACAACAAGTTGACGTAACTACAAATGCAGTAATCTATGGTAATGGCAACGAAATTACACGTCAAGATGGTTACACAGGCAACATCTTTACTGTAAAGACAAACTGCAGCCTTACACTTGAAGACGTAGTTATTGATGGTGGTGCAATTTGGCAAGAATCCGTGTCAACCTTTGCTGTACAAGATGGCGAACAAGCATTGTACGGAGTGCAAAACAAAACTAACACTGGCGTAAAGGCAACCGGCACGTTGATTACTACCGAGGGCAATGCAGTACTTACTCTTGGCGAAGACGTAGTTTTGGCAAACAACGATGGTGCAAATGCTATTTCTCTTGCAACGCGTCAAGGCGGCAAGCTTATCATCAATGGCGCAAAGATCATCAACAACCGTTCGGATGCAGGTGCAATCTACGGTGGTACAAGCATCGAATTTAACGACGGCGAAATTAGTGGTAACCATGCAAATTGGGCAGGCGGCGCAATCCGTTTTGTAAACAATTTTGGTACGTTTGTTATGAACGGTGGTAAAATGAATTACAACACGTCCTCTAGCTTTGGTGGAGCAATCTACTTGGGCCAAGGCTCTGGTTGGGATTTTAAAAACTCGGAAGTTTACCTAAATGGTGGCGAAATTGCTTACAACCGTGCAACAACCACAGGTGGCGTTATTCACTGTGCATTGCAATGGAGCAAAATTGTTGTATCTGGCGACGTGGAAATCCACGACAACACATCTGGAGACCTTGGCGCAGTAGTTAGATTTAACTCTCACTCTACGTTTATTATGGAAGGTGGTAAGGTTTACAACAACGTTACAGATAACGGTCACGGCGCATTTTACGCTTGGAACGTTTCCATAAGTTTATTGGGTGGCGAAATTTATAATGATAATGGTGCTGATATTGATTATGAAATTAGTACCGATGGCGGTTTAGGACAAGTTTACGGCGCAACCAAATTGGATCGTCCAATCGTGCTTACAGTTTCCCAAAACGTTAAGACTATATCTCTTGCAGAAGGGTTTAATTTCTCATTCAAAATTAATTCTACTGTAAATGAAAGCACATTATATACATTCGTTCCTTATGAAGGTTATGAATATACTGAAGGCGACGAATCTAGAATTGTTTGTATGAATGAAGGTTTCGTTGTTGAATGGAACGAAACTGAAAAAGTGTTTGAAGCGCATATGGCTTAATAAATTAGAAGTTATATCTAATCTATAATTATAAATGACAGATTACAATTTTGTGATCTGTCATTTTTTGTTTATAAGTTTAGAAATTTTTCTATTGACTTTCCCGTTGACCAAAGTCGTTTTGCATAAAGGGAAACAAAACGGCTTGTTAGGGTTTTATTGTCGTACAAATTTTTACGACAATATGCCGTCCTTTCGCTAATAGGAAGCGGAAGGCTTGTAAAGATTGACCAACTTTTCAAGTAGGCGCGCCAACGTTGAAAAACGGGTTTTGGCGATAGGTCTATTTTGTGGTACAAATTTTTAAGTGCTACACCCTCAAAACTTCATAATTCGGATATATAATCCGTACGGAGAAGAACGATTTTAGCGTGTTTTGATTCGTACGGATTTTTTTATCCAATTCAGTCGGTGGTAGTTTTATCAGCGACTTTTTTGCGTTGATTTTTTAGATAAAGGAGGTGGTTAAAATGATTTACTTTCGGCTTTGCCGATAGCCGTTAAACAATCGGGATTTATAGTTCAGTGAACGAAAAAGCTCCGCAGGACGAACGAAACTTATGTAGCACAAGCGCAATAAGTGTAGTGAGCTACACTTATTGCATAAACAGGGATCCCGAAGAAGATTTGCGTAGCAAAGATTATTTGGGAAAAGGAGCAACCGTTTGAAAGGTCTTGCCGTTTTTGAAAACGGCTGACAAAAGAACGAGTTGCGACGCAGTGAGCTACACTTTTGCAAAATCTCAAAATTTATATTCAAGGAGGACAAATTTATTTACATCATTTGTAATTTAGACAAACTCAAAAAATCGGACGTTTCACCCGTCGAAGAAGAGAACGAACGTGACGAAACCTATCAAAGCTCTAACGCTTGTATCGACAGTTCAAGGACGAGCCAAAACTATCATACGGTATGTCCACAAGGAAAATATCTTGACGTTATCGAAGATAGAATTTCGAGGCTAAACCTAAAACGGAAAGTTCGCTCGGATGCCGTTTATATGTGTTCTTTCGTATTGACGGCAAGCCCTGAATTTTTTAAGGTTGCAACGCCCGAAAAACAACAAAAGTTTTTCCGTGATTTTACTAATTTCTTTAAGGATAAATACGGCGAAGAAAACGTGCTTTCCGCTATCGTGCATTTGGACGAAACAAATCCACATATGCACTTAAACCTTATCCCTATTGTTGATGGGAAACTGTGCGCAAAGGAACTATTTGACGGACAACTTGTAGAACTTCAAACGGAGATATGGAAAGAGGTCGGTCAAAAGTACGGATTGGAACGAGGTAAGTCGGGCAACAACGTTGAACATTTATCTACCGCCGAATACAAGGCAAAAAAGATTTTAGAAGAAGCCGAAAGCAAAAAGGCGGAAATGGAAGATTATGCTGAAGCGTTAACACAAGCCGAACAAGGCGATTTTGCTTGGTCTAAAGGTGGACTGAAAAAACAAATCGTTGCGCTTACGACAGAAAACGCCGACCTTAAAAAACGGTTAGATATGTCAATGGGTGAAGTTTTAGAACTTGACAAGGAAAACAAGGAACTAAAAGAACACAAGATAAAAACTTCGATTGCACTTACCGTATTAGACCGTTTAAAACAAGAACACCCCGAAATCTATCGGGAAGTAATTTCGCAAAAGAAAAAGCCCACCATAAGCGGAAAAAAGAATTGGTGGACGAAGTAATTCCGTTGTAGTCGAGAACGGATAGAAAATTAAGGTTTTATTTAAGATTTGGTGCGACTTAAAATGATAATACGTGAATGATAGATACAAAGTCGCAGATGACAAGAGAAAATAAAACGAACACACGAGAGGACGTGTAAAGGAGGAATCCATTTAGGAAACAATTTTGATAGGGAGAATGATAAACTATAATTTTAATGGCAAGAAAGAAACGATTTCAAAGCGATTTCAACCTTTCCGAACATCAAGTAACGTCACTTGCAAGAGTATTATTGCCGGCAATACGGGAATATCTATTGTCCGAGCAAGGCAAAAAGGACTACGATGAATGGACGGAAAACAAACAAAAACAACTGAATAAAACGAAGAAATCTCAATGATAACATAGAGGTTACCGCCGATTAAGAAATAAGAAAATAAAAAGGAAATGTAGTAGCTAAGAAGAACGGCGGACGGGTTTGTCGTTAGTATCCCGATTATAAACGGCAAAGGCAGGTGTGCAATCAAGCACGCCTGCCGTTTTTTATTTGCAAAGATAATTTCCTGCATTATCAATAATAAACTTATAATTAGATTGTATTTCATTCCAAGCTTTACGATATTCATTTAGATTTTTCGCCAAAAACGTTTTAATAACAAATCTTGCAAATTTATCTTCATTAGATGATAAAACATCAAACGAATCATCTATCGCTATTTGGTACGATTTATCGTTAACATCCACATGGACATGTGGTCTATGATGTGATGTCAACTCATTACTATTTGTATAAATTCTAATATTTTGGTATTGCGTAATGGTTTTTTCTTGTAATACTATAGAACCATTTTCCTTTATCATCCAATCAGCCAAAGGTATACTTTTTTTTATGATAATATTAATTTCTTCACTATGATTCATAATTTTTCTCCTTTTTTAATATCTTATCAAATTCCTGTTAGATTTTCATACTCTTCCATAAAACAAAATAGGCCGAACGTCTTTCTTACAGTAAAGAGGTTCAACCTATTAAGACTTGGTGCGGATGACAGGACTTGAACCTGCACGAAGTAGCCTTCATAAGATCCTTAGTCTTATGCGTCTGCCAGTTCCGCCACATCCGCATCTATTTAAAGCATAAGTATTTTAACATAAAGTTTTTAAAATATCAAATGAATTTGCATTGTTTTTGATATTTTTTTACAAATTTTTTTAACGGCGCTAAAACTAAACTAAAACGTCGCTTTTTTTAAGCCTAAAAGCCTTGTTTGACGGTGGCGTTGTTATTATGGCATTAACTTTATTCTCAACTTTTGCCGTTTCTATGTGGGGGCAATTTTTATACTTTACACTTGCCGTTCTTTTAACTGAAAGGGAAGGTGCAACCTATCCCCCTAAAAATCTTGCCGTCCCTTTAGCCGAAAGGGAAGGTGTCAACGATAGTTGACGGAAGGGATTGGGGTTTGTTTTATTAGTAAAGAATATTATATAAGCAACTAATCCCTATCGTCGCTTTGTGGCGACACTTCCCCTTACACATCAAGGGGAAGCAAGGTTAACTATGCGGTAGCATAAGCAACTAATTCCTATCGTCGCTTTGTGGCGACACTTCCCCTTAAACATCAAGGGGAAGCAAGATTAACTATGCGGTAGCATAAGCAACTAATTCCTATCGTCGCTTTGTGGCGACACTTCCCCTTAAACATCAAGGGGAAGCAAGGTTAACTATGCGGTAGCATAAACAACTTAATTAAAAAAGCACTAAAACTAGTTTAGTGCTTATGGGTTAAATCAATTGACGAGTTTTGCTTTTTTTAGACGCATTTGCAAATTCTTCTTGCTTTTGTTGTCTAACGTCACTTATAAGGTCGTATTCCGAAGTTACCGTGTTTCTTTTAATAACGTAATAAACATCGTAGTTTTTTACGCCGATTTTTAGGGCGTTTTCAAGCGCGTCAATAACGTTATCAATATGCGAATATAAAACGACGTTTTTTCCTTTTTCGTTTTTAATTACGACGTCAAACGCGCCAAAATATTCGTTTTTTGGTTTGCTTGACCTAAACTTTTCAATAACCACAGGGGATATCGTTTCAAAATTCGAAGATGGGATATCAATAGTAACTTTAATTTTAACGATTTCTTTAACGGTAAGTTGTTGTTTATTCGTCGTTACGCTGTTGTTATCAATAACTACTAGTGGATTTACTGTAAGCGGATAATTTTTAAATGCCGACGGTATAGACATACAAGGTATTATAAGCACGCCAAGTGATAAGCATATAAACAAAATATCTCTTTTAATAATAAATAACGACGCCGCGCCGGAAGCAAGTATAAATAAAATTATGCCAAGCGTTAAAGTTTTGCGCCTTTTTGCGCGGTTATAATCTAAATTAGCAAAATATTCTTTTTTCATAATACCACCTAAAATAAATATATAACCATTTTATATAGTATTTTAAAGTTTGTCAACTATAAATCGTAAAAACCTTTAACTTGCCTTTCCAACCAAAATTTTGCTTGATATAGGGTTATAGGTGTCCGAACGAATTTTTAAATTTTTAATGCGAGTATCTCCTTTATAAACTATAATATAGCCTTCACTTTTTATGCCGTTTTTTGCGTTGCGTTTGGTAATTTTTGTGCCTAGCGGTAGGGTATAGTCTAAAACTTCTTCGATAGAGTTTGGCTCTATTTCGCCCGTTACAAGCGAAACCCTTTCGTATCGTTCTTCTTGCTTTAAACCGTAAATGCTAATTGCTAGGGCGTTTCCGTCGGCACGCGCTAAAATATAGACGTTTGCACCCGTTGTGTTTACGAATTTTAAATCGCTTAAATTAGAGTTTACCATAGCGTCAAAAGACGGCTCTACGTAACTAACTTGTAAACTGTGGCTATGTTGTTCGGTAATTTTTAACCCCGCCAAAAGCGCCGAATTATACAATGTTGTTGAAACTTGGCAAACGCCACCGCCAACACCGTCTGTAAAATCGCCGTTAAGTATTATTTTTGCCGTTTTAAAGCCGTTTTCTTCCGTTCTTGCACCAACTGTTTGGTTGAAAGAAAATTCGCAGTTTGGCGCTATTTTTACGCCGTTAAGTTTTTCTACGGCAAGGGCAATATTAAACTTTCGGTTTTCGCTTGACGCCGAATAGTAAGTTGTAAACCTAGAACGCAAATTCGTTTCTTTTAAAACGTCGTTTTTATTTACCGTTGCGTAAGTTTTGCTAAATTTAGCCGTAACGCTTTTTTTGTTAGAGTTTAATGCGGTAATAACGTCTTTTTCAAGCGAAATTAAGTCGATTTCTTTGCCGACGGTTTCGCTTATTACATTAAAACCGCTTGTATTTGCGGTAAAATCTAAATATGCGTCTTGCGGTTTAATTAAGGTGTCTAAATAAATGCCGTTAAGAACGGATGATTGACATTTTAGCGATTTTACGCCGTCAACTTCGTTGATTTCTTGCTCTAAAAAGCGATAGGTGTTGTCGCCTGCAATAATGGTAAAAACAGGGTTAGACGCACTTGCCGTTTTAACGCTAAACGATAGCGAAAAAAATACTGCCATAATAGTAATGGCAGTAATTTTATTAAGTTTTTTTAAATTAAATACTTTTGCCATTTATACAAAAAGTATGTATAATTTTGCGTTAAATATACTCTGTTGAAAGTATTAAAACTTCGCGTTTTTTAGTGCTAATTATGTTTAAATCGTTAAGTTTTTTAAATTCGCGCATCATAGCCGAACGGTCAACGCAAAGGTATTGCGCTAAACTCGTATACGACATAGGTATCGTAAACTTATTGCTTTCGTTTTGGTTTGCAAGTAGGCTTAAATAACTTAAAATTTTATCGCGTATTGATTTGTTAGACAAAATTTCAATACGGCGGTATAGCGTTTTAGACTTGTCTACAACGTGCATCATTAAATTGTAAACGAAAGTAGAGTGGTGTTCGCAAGCGCGTTCACAACGTTTAAAAACACAGCCTAAATCTAAAAATAAAACGGTCGTTGGTTCGTTAGAATAAACGCTAATATAGTTTGCGTCGGTTGCCGTATAAGAAAAAACGTCACTAAACACGCCGTTTTTTTGTAGCGTTTCTAGTATTGAAATATCGCCGTTTCTATCAATTTTTTTAACGTATGCTTTGCCACTTAAAATAATGCCTAAAACGTTAGAAGAACTGTTAAAAGAACAAATTTCTTTGTTTGGCGCAAACTTAACTTCTTTTGCGTTTAAGCATTTATATAGACCTTTAATTTGCAATTCGTTTATGTTTTTAAATAGGTTAGAAGAAGAAAATTTCATAATATTCCTTAAAAATTGTGGTTTTGGCAACAAAACGTAATATTATGGTAACATAATTTATGGGTTTTGTAAAGAGCAAAATTAAATTTGCAATATTTTTATTATAAATGCTTTTTTGTTTGACAAATTAAACGCGGTATTATATAATTATAAGGCTAATTAAGTGTTTTGTTAATTATTAGTTAAATTTAACAAGGCGCAAATTAAATATAAGCCGTTATATATGGCGTATGCATCCATAGCTCAATTGGATAGAGCGTCGGTCTACGGAACCGAAGGCTAGGGGTTCGAGTCCCTTTGGTTGCACCAAAAACAACCCAAAACGTTAGGTTTTGGGTTGTTTTTTGTTTTAAAAATAAAATTCCCGATTGAAAGTTCAATCGGGAAAGTTTTTTATTTAGTTGTTAGTTTAACTTTAAGCAACCGACTTAAAGTCGCCGAATACAGCCATTATATAAGGCGTATCTTTCATATTACCGCGGAAAAGAACACCTAACCAGTCGCTACTATTTGCAAAGTTACTGCCTGCTTCTGGGCAATTAAACATTGTTGCTAATGCAGGTGCAGGTTGATCTAAACTTTGTAAGTAGGCGTCAGTCATTGCTTTGCCTTGATAAGATTGTATTGTCGTAGCATTTTTCATAAACGCATATTGTCCGTTTGAAACAAATCCTACGCTATTCATAGTTTTTACAAGTGTAGACATACTGTCGTTCATTTGGTAAGTTTCAGTAGTTCCGTTTTCGTTTATGCGTGTAATCTTGCCGAAAATTTCCAAATCTAGATTAGACTCGAATATCTTTTCTGTTGAAGGAACTATAACGCCTATAAAGTTCATAGTGTCAATAGTGTCAGAATTCATAAACGATTTTTTTATTTCCGAATTTGTTGAAAGTAGGATGTTAAGTCCTGAAATCATACCAACTGCGCTATCCGCACCGTTTTCAACAAACCAAGTTGATTTTGCCGTAACAATAGATTCTATTTTAGATTTGCTATCAACGATAATCGTAGGACCGCAAGAGTCTTTATCCACGTCAACGTTAATGCCGTATTTAGTAAACGTTTCTTTTAATTTGTTTACGTTATCGTCCGTTGGTGCTTCGCTCTTTAATCTAGAACCGTCAACGCAAACAAAGATAGGACCGCCTGCGTTTTCAAGAATACTGTTAGTTATATTAACTTTACTTCTCCATAAGAATAACATATTTGAGTATGCGTCTGATAAGTGAGAGTTCTTAAAGTCTAATATATTTGATGCGTTAGCAGATTCGTCTACAATGAAGTGAACGTAGAATTGGTTTAATACTATATTGTCTACGGTAAACTTATCTGGCGTCATATGTCCCGCCATTAAGCCTGATGGCGTTGCTTCTGGGTTGTCAGGGTAATTCCAAGTTTTTGCTTTACCCATATTGCCCGTAATAAATACGTCTTGGAAGTGAATATTAACTTCTTCCGTAGCCTCTGGGTGTTTATAGAATTTGAATAACGACCAGTGTCCCGTTGGGTTGCCACCGGCATTGTGTTTTCTTGATAATACTGATTCTAATCTTCTTGTAGCACTGTTTTCAACGGAAATCTTCATATAGTTACCCGTAATAGAGCATTGGTCGGTGTTAAAGATACCTTTTTGAGTGCTTGTTGAACCGTAAGTTTCTGTAAAGTCTTCGTCGGCTTCAATACCGTCTTCACCATCTAAATCGTATTTGTTAACGGTTGCGCCTTCCGTTCCGTATTCGTCGCTAGAGCAGTGCGTATAAGTTGCGTTACCAGGACCAAATCCGTCGCGCAAAGAACCTTCAAGCAAGCCGTTGTATTTGTTCGTACCTGCTGTTGCAAGGCTTGCTTCTGCTTGTGCAAAGCCTGGTGTGTTTTTATTCCAGAAATAGTTTGCAGGAAGTTGGTCTGCGTTTATAACGATGTCGTTGTGAAGTATAATTTCGGTAACGTCCGTATATTCATACAAGTATTTATCGTCGTAAGGAAGTATACGGTTTTTAATTTTAGCCCAGTTTTTTACGTTAAGGTTGTCCATAACAGAAAGGCCGTAAGTGTCGTAAGCGTTGTAGCCGTAAACTACTTTAAAGTAAGCGGTTATAACGTTGTTTTCGCCTAAATGCGATACGTCGTAAACGTTAGAGTCAAGCGATACTTCTATTTTAAAGTAATTGTCTATTGCCGTATCTCTAAAGTTATACATATTGTCTTGCGCGTAATCTTCAATAAACTCGGTAGGGTTAACTTCTTCGTAATCGCCCGTACCAGTCTTGTCAACGTAAAGTTTGAAGGTTGTTTTTGGGTTTGAAATATTATATTGGTCGACGTTTACAAGGTCAACGGCTAATACTTCGGGTTCAAATTTAAATTTATTTACTGTACCAACAAGGTATGGCTTGTTTGCAATTTCAAATTTGTTAACGTCTGTTCCGCAGTTAGTGCTATTTGAATTCGTTTTATAAACTTCGTAATATTCTGGAAGGGCAATACTTGCTGCCGTAATTACGTTTCTTACGTTAACCGTACAAGTATCTGTAAACGATTGTTTAGTAAAGTTATCAGTATATTGAACGCTAAATACCGTATCCAACGCTTCTTTCGTTATATCAATATTATTTGAGTGTTCGATAAATTGAACGTGGTTTGCGTCGGTTATAGGTATTTCTATAGACGTCGTGTCGTTATAATATACAGTTATTTTAATTTGGCTATAATCAAATCCGCTACTTGCAGTTGGATTAAGTTTTAATTCGTAAGCGTTTTGTTTAATTTCAATACCAGTAACAAGCGCAACAACTTGAACGTTTAATTCAACGGTTTTTTCTAAATAAGTTACTGAAAGAGTTTGTGCGCCCAACGTATTTTTACTAATTCTGCTATTGAAAGCGTCGTTTTCTAACGTGCTTAAAGCAACTTCCGTATTAAGTGCAGGGTCGTTATAAATTACGCAAAGAATAAGTTTTGAATAGTCAACGTCTTGGTTGTAGCCAAACGTAGTAGGCGTGCCGTCTTTAAACTTAACTTCTAATAATTGAGCAACAACGTTAATGGTTGCAGTACCCGTAACGCCACCGTAAGTAACACTTAAAGTGTGATTGCCTTGACTTGTTAAATTTACTGTCCAGTCACTTTCGTTAACGTCTGAAAGTTTAATGGTTTCAACAGTTTCGTCAATATCGTTGTGTGTAACTTTAATTTCTATTTCGGCAGGATTAAAGTCGTCTGTGCCGATTAAATATTGAGATTTTAAAGTAGTTTCAACAATTTCAACAGATGCAACGATTTTTGCTTGAACGGTTACGTCAACGCTATCTTCAAAGCCCTCGTAACTAACTGTGAAAGTTTGAGTAGTTGCGGAAGCCGAATCAATGTCGTCAACTATCGTAACGCCTTGAGTGTTTAAATATATCTTTTTAGTAGTGCCGTCGTTGTAGTTAGCCGTAATATAGTTGTTAATGCTATCAAGGTCAACTTCTTCGTTAAAAGCCAAACCCGTTTTGCCAAGCGTAAGTTCAATACCCGTTAAAACAGCCTTAACTTCAACTTCAACAGAAGCAGTTTTGCCGTCGTAAGTTGCCGTAAGCGTTTGTTTTCCGACAGTTAAAGTGTTGATTGCAGTGTAGGTTACGCCCGTATCCGTTAATGCAAGTTCTTGCGTTGTTTCGTCGTTATAACTAGCGATTATTTTGATTTGCGAATAATCAATAGTTTCATTGTAGTCGTAAACGGCTTTATACGTGTTATTTTTAAAAGCAAGCCCTTGATAAACTGCAACTACCGTATAATTATGTTCTAAAGTTTGTCCTTCATAGGAAACCGTAAGTTTTTTAGAACCAGCGGAAGTCGTGTCAATGCCGTTAGTTACAACGCCTTCGGTATCTAAAGTGATTGTTTTTGAAGTTTCATCACTCATAGAAACAACTAATTTAACATCTTCGTTTTTAACAGTTTCGCCGACGCTGTAAGTTGATTTTACAGCATTTTCGTCAAAGGCTATTCCCGTAACCGTAGTTTTGCTACAAGCGGACATCGTGAAGCACGTTATCATTGCAACAATTGAAACGATTAAAGAAGTAAGTTTTGTCTTTTTCATTATAGTTCTCCTTTTAAAAGATTTTGTTTATGTAATCATTTCGCTAAAAAACGCGAAATGCCGTTTTTAACGGGTGAGTTGTTATATAAAAATTACCACCACTTGCACTCTAACGTGAAGATTAGAACCGTCGTTAGTTTGAAGTGTTACAGTAAAGGTATCGTTGCCGGAAATTGTAAATACGCCGTCTAAAAAAGTGGTTTGTGATTTTTCCGGATTGTTATGGTTAAAGTGTATTGAAATTTCGGGATTAGTTAGTTCAACGTCCGTTAAAGTTGGTATTAAAGTAGGGGTTATCGTTAAATTTATAGGTTCGCCTGATTTAGCAAGTACCAAATAACTGTATTTTCCGTCGTCAACCTTAAAGTTGGTTGTTGCGTCAGTTTTGTCAACGCTAAAACTTTCCGAATTTACTACTAATTCTTTAACGTAGTTTATTTTGCCTATCGTAAAAACTTTCATACCGAATATGCCTACTATAAGGACGGATGCTACAAAAACGATAGAAAGCATTAAAATCGTGGATTTTCGCATAGTTATTTCTCCTTATAGTAAAGTTTTACTCTAATAAAGTATAAGTAAACTCTTGCGCCTAATACGCACGTTGCTAAAACTAGCAATTTTACTAGTGCCGTAATTAAACCTTCCGAACCCAAAAAGTAAGTTAAAAACGCAAATAACGCGGATAAAACGAGCGCAACGATATTTGCTATTTTTTCGTTTGGATTATCGTAGTCCATACCGACGGTTGCGTATTGGTCGCTTTGTGGATTCATAATATCAAGTTCTGCACACCATAGTAAATGCGCTGTTGACAATATAGAAACGGTTGCAAAAACAAGCCAAAATTCGCTTGTATCCGCTTTTGAAGTTTCAACGTAAAATAGCGTTGCTATAAATGTCGAAGCGGTTGATACTATAATTCTTGGAACAAGCCTTGAAAATGTGAGTAGAGCAGGGTTTACGGGTCTTGTTTTTTCAATGTATCTTGCATTTCCATCACGACTATAAACGGACGAAAAATCAATGTTAAACGATAAAACGCTAATATAAAAGACAAGCATATTAAAGCCTTTCATCATTAAAATTCCGTTAAAGTTAGCGTCCATTGCCGCGTAAATTTTGTTAAGCGAATATATTAATATAGCGGGTAACATAAGTTGAAGAACAAGCGATACTATATGATTACTGCTTCTAAACTTTTGCTTTAAGTCTTCGCTTAAAGGACTAAATATCTTTTTGCGTACCACGTTCTTTTTAGGTGGCGTAACCATTTTTTCATACTCAAATTGTTTTGACGCCATTTTAAAGAACAATGGTTTAACAAGTAAGAAAGAAACGGTTAAAAATACTATAAGAGTTGTTATAAGAATTGCAAAATATATTAAAGTGCTTATAGAAAATAACGTTTGGTTTAAGGTAAGAGAGCCTAAAACTATACCCGTAGTATCTTCAAATATAGTATTTACCGAACCGCCTACAACCAGAAGGGTAACGGCGTAATAATATTTGAATATATTGTTAAAGTTCTTTAAGAACGGAACTATAATTTGCGCTTTTATCGTTGACCATTGTGAAACTATTCTAATATCTTCGGGAATAAAACTTACTAAATATATGACCAAAAATACTGTGCCAACGCTTAAAATTACGGTAAGCGTCATTTCTAGCCAACTGCGTTTTTCAATAAACGATGATATATATAGCCAAGGAATAGACAAAACTGCACCGATTACAACGGGAAGAAGTGAAATTAGCAAAAAGCAAATTAGCATCCAAGGGTAGTAATACCAAACCGCATCGTTGTTTAAGCCGTATGCAAAAAACATAGGTAAAGTAAGCGTTAAGTTCTTTAAAACTTCAAAAATGTAGTAAAGAATTAGTTTAGAAAAGAATATTTCATCGTGTCTAACGGGTAGGGTTAGTAACACTTTATTGTCCGCCGACTTGTAAAAAGATTTGGTAAGCCCAACCGTACAAGTTATAATTGACATTAGTTGGATAAACGTAAATAGAACGGAAAGTACGGAATCGGGCAATTTTTTTGAAAGCCAAAAGACGTTTAATAGACCGCACACCATAAATAGTGCGTAAAATACGGCGGTTATTAAAGCAAATTGCAAAACCGTAAGAACTATTTTAAAAATCAATGAACGCACGCTTTTTGTAAAGGATAAATCAAGTTTATCTTTTAACTGCATGGTTACAAGCGTAATTAGTTTACTCATAATTCACCTTAATTGTTTTGCTTTGCGTGTTTGTCGTTTACCGCGATTGCTTCAACCTCGCTGTCGTTTATAACCGACATATAGAAATTTTCTAAACTGCCTTGTTTTTCTATTTCTTCAACTGTTTTAACGCATTGAATTTGTCCTTTTCTTATTATTGCTATTTTATCGCAAATTTTTTCAACTACGTCGATAATATGTGAAGAGAAGAATACGATATTGCCTTTCTTTGCGTGATTTTTCATACACTCTTTAACTTGGAAAATACTGTTTGGGTCTAATCCCGTTAAAGGTTCGTCAAGTATCCATACTTTTGGGTCGTGAATAAGCGCCGACATTATCGTAACTTTTTGTTTCATACCGTGAGAATAAGTCTTTATAGGGTTATCTATTGCAACTTCAAACTCGAATTGCTTAATTAAAGAGCCAAGCCTTTCGTCTCTATCTTCTTTTGAAACGTTATATAGGTCGGCAACGTAGTTGACGTATTCTCTTGCCGTCAACTTTTCGTAAAGGGCATAGTGGTCGGGAACGAAACCTATTTGAGATTTTGCTTCAACGGATTGAGTGTTAACGTCGTATCCGCAAACGGTTATAGCGCCTTCGGTTATAGTTTGAATACCAACGATGCTTTTAATTATAGTAGATTTTCCAGCGCCGTTTGGACCTAAAAAGCCAAAAACTTCGCCACCCGTAACTTCTAAATTTGCGTCTTTAACGGCGTAAACGTCACTTGTGCCATATCGTTTTGTAAAGTTTTTTAATATAAGTTTATTTGTTGTGGTAATGTCCATAGGTTGCTCCTTTGTTCTTCCGTTTAGCGCTACGCTTAATGCAAGTTCGTCAACTTTAATTTTTCTATTCTTTTCCGCAATATTTTTCCAGCCGTAAATGGTTTCGTAAGCAAGTTCGTATATAAACCACATTGCAAGAGATAATAAGACGTAAACTATAAAGTATAGCGATTGATAGATAGGGTAGTAAGTAAAGTTTAAATCGTTAATTTTAAACGACCACACTACTTTTCTTAAATTTTCTGCCCACGTACCAAGTTTGCCTGCAACAAAGTCGCTGTTTATAAAGAAATAGTCAATGCCAGAGTCGTAGTTAGTAAACCAACCGTTTAACACTAACATTAAAATATAGTAAACGGCAAACCCTATAAGCGAATATCTAAACTCTTTTATACGTGGGCGTGGGAATATTCCAAGCCCTACGACAAGTAAAGGCATAAAGAACGCTTGCCAGTGAGGGCGGTAAAAATATATCGTATTGTGTACGAGCACACTACCCGAGATAATGCCTTCCGTATTATAGTTAGGCATAACCATAGCAAAGAAAGCGCCCAAAACGTTTATAAAGTAAGTAAAATAGAAAACTTTTTTTTCTTTAAAAATTAAACAAATAGGCGTAATGTAAAGCGCCGTATTACATAAGTGGAAAGGTAGTCCGCTAACCCTTGTAAAGTCTTCAAACTTGTGCGTTAAAGTGAATAAGAATAGCGCTGCAAGAGAGTAGTATATTAAAGAAAAACGCCTTGTTTCGTCACTTTTGTTTCTTAATAAAAGGTATAAAGCGATAGGAATTATAGCCGCGGGATAAACATATAACCTATGGTATAAATTCAAATCAACAACCTTATATAAGTAATCGTATGGGTTTAAAAATATTTGTGGCACGTAATTTGGCATTGTGCACATAATCATACCTGCAAACGATAAAACTATTGCAACAACTAATGATTTTGTTATTGTATAGTCTTGCTTTTTAACGTTTACGATATAATCGGTTAGGCAAATTAAAGATATTGCCAAAGCAAATGCAATTTCTAACGTCAATAGCATTGCTCTTAAAGGTTTTTCAAAAATTTCGTTTCCAAAATTTGTAAACAAAACATCTTTTAAAAAGATTGCCGAAACGATTAAAATAACGGGGCAAATAAAAGCCGATATAAACCTTAACGTCTTTACGCCTTTAAAGAAGGGGTAAAGTATTATTGCCAAAACCATCGGTACTTCTATCCAATGTAAAACTACTGCAAAATTAAAATGACTTTGCGATTTATAGCCGTAATCAACCGCGTTTGGAAACAAAAGGCTTTCAACGTATAAATCGTCTAAACAATACCTAAAAATTAAAAGAATTGCCGTTATTAAGGCTAGCGCTTTTAAAGAAATAGACATTTTTGATTGTTTAAACTTGTACACGCAAAACAAGAAAGCCAAAAGTAGCACTAATGAAATTGTTAAAGCCAAAAAATATTTTGCCATAGTAAATTTAGAAACCTCTTTTTTAACAAATAAAAAATTGATATTATTACTAAACGCTATAATAGTAAAAATACCAATATAAAAAAATCCTATAATGGTGCTTAAATGAGTATGTGCAAAAAGCCCATAATAAGCAATATTATAGGAAAAATATTTAATTTTAGTTTAAAAATTGAATTTGTAGCCTATAAGAACTTTTTTGCTTGAAAGGTGAAGAAGTAGTTTCACCGTATTCGCAAACTAATTTTTGAACGCCTAAATATAAATAAACGCTAAAAGTTGCAACTGCAAAAACAATAATTGCACTTACAAATAAAACGCTAATTTTAATAGTAAACCTAACAATAAAATTCGTTAGCATAAATAAAAGTATAGTTTCTTGCGAAATTACGTTTACTGCCGTAAAAGAATTTAATTGATTAGAAGGGAAGATATCTTTAAGCGAATTAAGTTCCGTAAAAGTGTTTAATAAATTTTTAGGAATAACTAAATTTGGCAAAACAAACTTTACAAGGAAAAAAAGCACTGCAAAAAACACGTCAAGGTTTTTAAAGAAAGCCTTTAACATTTTTTTTGAGAACTCAAACAAAGAATTAAGTATTTTATTGTTATTTAATATTGTGGTAAAGTTTGTTAATTTTGCCATAGTTTTCCTTTTGTATGTAATTATTTTAATACTTTTATATATTATTGTCAACAAAAAAACCAAAAAAAACCCCCGTAAAGCAACTTTTTGGGTGCTAAAAGGGGGTTTTATTGTTCTATTTTGAATATACTTATTAGTTATATAGGTTTATTAGGTTATTTTTTATTTCTTTTATAAAGTCTAAACTGTTAACCGTTTTAACGTTTACGCTATCGTCTACAAGACCTGAAAGGTCTTTTGTCATAATTCCGTCGTCAAGAGTTTTGATTGACGCTTGTTCTAACTTATTAGCAAAATCTACAAGAAGTGGCAAATCGTCTAATTCGCCCCTTTTTTTAAGAGCGCCCGACCAAGCAAAAATCGTTGCCATAGGGTTAGTAGACGTTTCTTCGCCTTTAAGGTGGCGGTAGTAGTGGCGCGTAACCGTGCCGTGCGCCGCTTCGTATTCGTAAATGCCGTCTGGTGAAACTAAAACGGAAGTCATCATAGCAAGGCTACCGAAAGCCGTTGAAACCATATCGCTCATAACGTCGCCGTCGTAGTTTTTAAGCGCCCAAATAAATCCGCCTTTACTTCTTATAACTCTTGCAACAGCGTCGTCAATTAAAGTGTAAAAATAGGTTATGCCAAGTTTTTCAAACTCTGTTTTGTAGTCGTTTTCGTAAATTTCTTCAAAAATGAGTTTAAAGGTTTGGTCGTATTGTTTAGAGATAGTGTCTTTTGTAGAAAACCATAAGTCTTGCTTTGTAGAAATTGCGTATTTAAAGCAAGAGTGGGCAAAAGAGCGGATAGAAGTATCTTTATTGTATTGACCTTGCAAAACGCCTGCGCACTCAAAGTCGTAAATAGTTTCTTTAAACGTTTCGCCGTTTTCCGCCGTAAACACGAGTTCGGCTTTGCCTTTTTCTGGCACTCTATATTCGGTTGCCTTGTATACGTCGCCATAAGCGTGCCTTGCAATGGTTATAGGCGCTTGCCACGTTTTAACGGCAGGTTTAATGCCGTCTATTATAATAGGCGCTCTAAATACCGTGCCGTCAAGCATAGCCCTTATCGTTCCGTTAGGGCTTTTCCACATTTTTGAAAGGTTGTATTCTTCAACCCTTTGTTTGTTAGGCGTTATCGTTGCGCACTTTACGGCTACGCCGTATTTTAAAGTTGCGTTGGCGCTGTCTATCGTAACTTGGTCTTTCGTTCTTTCGCGTTCAACAAGACCTAAATCGTAATACTCCGTTTTTAAATCTACAAATGGTAAAATGAGTTCGTCTTTTATCATTTTCCATAAAATTCTTGTCATTTCGTCGCCGTCCATTTCAACAAGAGGCGTTTTCATTTTAATTTTATCCATTTTACACTCCTTTCGTGTAGGCAAGTAGACCGCCTGCCTTTAATACGTTAATTTGCCTTGCGGAAAATTTGTAAACAACCGTAATAACTTTGCCGTTAGTTTTGTTTACTACTTTTGCTTTGCCGTCTTTTAAAGCGTCGAATATATTAGAGATTTCTAATTCGTCGCCTTGACTAATATTATCGTAGTCGCTTTCGTTTTCAAATTCAAAAGGAATAATGCCTGCATTTATTAAGTTTGCAGAGTGAATTCTTGCAAAACTCTTTGCGATAACGACTTTAACGCCTAAATAAAGTGGAACTAGGGCGGCGTGTTCTCTTGAAGAACCTTGACCGTAGTTTATACCGCCAACGATTATAGAAGAACCTAAATTTTTAGCCCTTTCGGCAAAAGTTTCATCACATACTGCAAAACAGAATTTAGAAAGGTAAGGAATATTGCTTCTATATGGCAAAATTTTAGAACCTGCAGGCATAATGTGGTCGGGTGTAATATTGTCGCCAACCTTTAAGCCAACCGTTGCCTTTACGCTGTTTTCAAGTGGTTTAGTAGTAGGGAAAGGTTTTATGTTAGGGCCTCTTACTACTTCAATATTTTTAGCGTCTTCAACGCTTGCAGGAAGAATAATGCCGTTATCGTTAACTAAAAATTCACTTGGCATATCTATTTTATCGTCAATATCCAAAGTGCGTGGGTCGGTAATTACGCCCGTAAGCGCCGAAGCAGCCGCAAGTTCTGGGGAAACAAGGTAGACTTGACCGTTTTTAGTACCGCTACGACCTTCAAAGTTTCTATTAAAAGTGCGAAGTGAAACGCCTTCGGAATTAGGCGAAAAGCCCATGCCGATACAAGGTCCGCAAGCGCACTCTAAAACCCTTGCGCCCGACGATATAATATCGGTTAACGCACCACAACTAGCAAGCATAGAAAGAACTTGTTTAGAACCTGGCGAAACCGAAAGGGAAACGCCGTCCGCAATAGTTTTGCCCTTTAAAATTTTTGCAACCTTTAACATATCCGCTAAAGATGAGTTAGTGCAAGAGCCTATGCACACTTGATTGATTTTTTTGCCGACTATTTCCGTAACTTTTACGATATTGTCGGGTGAGTGTGGGCAAGCAAGCAAAGGTTCTAATTCGTCTAAATTTATATCAATAATCTTGTCGTAAACGGCATCGCTATCGCTTTGTAAAGGCACGAAATCTTGTTCTCTGCCTTGCGCTTTTAAAAATTCATAGGTAACTTCGTCTGAAGGGAAAATAGAAGTGGTTGCGCCAAGTTCCGTTCCCATATTAGTTATAGTTGCCCTTTGTGGAACGGTAAGGTTTTTAATGCCTTCGCCACCCCATTCAATAATGGCGCCGACACCGCCTTTTACGGACAAAATACGCAAAATTTCAAGGCTTATATCCTTTGCCGTTACGAAAGGCTTTAAAGTGCCCGTAAGGTTAACTTTATACATTTTTGGCATCGTTATATAGTAAGCACCGCCACCCATAGCAACGGCTACGTCAAGTCCGCCCGCACCCATAGCAAGCATACCTATGCCACCGCCCGTTGGGGTGTGGCTATCCGAACCAATTAAGGTTTTAGAAGGCTTGCCAAATCTTTCAAGATGAACTTGGTGACAAATTCCGTTGCCCGGCCTTGAAAACCTTAAACCGTGTTTTTTAGCAACGCTTTGAATATACAAGTGGTCGTCGGCATTTTCAAAGCCCGATTGTAAGGTGTTATGGTCGATATACGCAACCGAAAGTTCGGTTTTTACGCGTGGAATACCCATCGTTTCAAACTCTAAATAAGCCATTGTTCCCGTGGCGTCTTGCGTAAGAGTTTGGTCTATTTTTAAGGCGATTTCGCTACCCACTTTCATTTCGCCTTCTAACAAATGCGCTTTAATAATTTTTTGTGCTATAGTTAATCCCATAATTAGTTAAGTCCTTTTACTTTATTGTCTTTTAAATATTCGTTTACCGCAGTTTCAAGTTCTTTGGTACTCATAACGGTTTGTCTACCGTTAGCGTATTGCTTATCAACCCAATCTTTTAGGTATACTACGATATCGTCTTGCTTGCGAATAACGTTTTCGGTATCTAAAAGGTCGTAAGTTGTGTTTAGCCAATATGCAATACCCGCAAGCCCCGAAGTGTTAGAAATAGCAACTGTTGCGGGGCGGTTTAAAAGTTTGCCCGTATCAAAAATGTTGTAAATTTCCGGGTCTTTCATAAGTCCATCGGCGTGAATACCTGCTCTTGTAGAGTTGAAACTTTCGCCAACGTATGGCGTCATAGGTGGAATTTTGTAGCCTATTTCTTTTTCAAAAAATTCGGCAATTTCGGAAATAACGGTCGTATCCATACCGTCAAGAGTGCCTTTAAACGACGCGTATTCGATAACCATTGCTTCAAGCGGTACGTTGCCCGTTCTTTCGCCAATGCCAAGTAGCGAACAGTTTACTGCGGAAGCGCCGTAAAGCCAAGCGCAAGAAGCGTTTGCAACGGCTTTATAAAAG
Source organism: Christensenellaceae bacterium (assembly GCA_045651725.1). Lineage (GTDB taxonomy): Bacteria > Bacillota > Clostridia > Christensenellales > Borkfalkiaceae > HGM11412. Next base: position 102,157 of record JAZRSX010000015.1, on the reverse strand, counting down.
TCGTTATGGCCATGCCACTCTAACATTTCGCTAGGGATTTCGGCGTAGTGGTGTAAGCCGTACATTATGCCGGGGATACTGCGTGGAAGCGCCGTTTCGCTGTAAGGAACGCCGTAACCCATAGTGTCGCACGCCCTAAATTTGATAGGGGTGTTTGCGCTTTCTGCAAGTTCTTGAAGTTCGGTAACGAAAGGAAGAACGAAACCGTAAAAGTCTGCCCTTGTAATGTCTTCTAGATGACACCTAGGTCTAATACCCATTTCAAGTGCGGCAATAACGGTTTGTTTGTAGTAGTCAAGGGCTTGACGCCTATTCATACCCATTTTTTTGAAAATATGATAGTCCGAACAACTAACTAAAATACCCGTTTCTTTAATTCCAAGGTCTTTAACAAGTTTAAAATCGTTTAAAGACGCCCTTATCCAAGTAGTTATTTCGGGGAATTTTAACCCTAAATCTTGACAAGCCCTTAAAGCCTTTCTATCGTTTTCGCTATAAACGAAAAATTCCGATTGCCTTATTTTGCCGTTTGGTCCGCCAAGTTTAGAAAGCAATTTGTATAAATGCACGATTTGTTCAACGCTGTATGGCGCTTGCGATTGCATACCGTCTCTAAAAGAAGTGTCCGTAATAAAAATTTCGGCAGGCATAGCCGTTGGCACTTTTCTGTGGTTAAACGAAATTTTTGGAATTTCGGTGTAAGAATACATTTCCCTATATAAATTAGGCTCTTTAACGTTTTGTAATTCGTACTTATACGAGTGTTGTTCAAGTAAGTTTGTTTGTGGGGAAAGTTTTAACATATTTCTACCTCAAAAAAATTTTAATTATATTTATATAATTTACTTGATTATATCACAGTGGTGTGTTATAATCAAATACAAATAATTATATAATTGATATAAAAAAAATTTATAGGTAAAAATTGTATTATGAACGAAAAAGATTATATTTATGAAGTTTATAAAGAAAAAAGTTTTTCAAGTGCCGCAAAGAATTTATATATTTCTCAACCCGCGCTTTCGGCATCGGTAAAAAAGGTTGAAAAAGAAACGGGAATAACTATTTTTGACCGTTCTACTTCGCCCATAGTTTTAACGGAAGAAGGTAAGGTATATATAGAATATATAGAAAAGTTGCGTGCCGTTGAAGAAGAAGTTAAACACAAACTTTCGGATATGGCGGAACTTAAAACGGGTAAAATTGTGGTTAGTGGCGAAAACTTCGTTTCGTCGTTTATTATGCCAAAAATTATAATGGAATTTACTAAAAAATATCCTGGAATTAACGTTGAACTTGTAGAATCTAACTCACCCGATTTGCGCCAACTTTTAATAACCGACTCAATAGACCTTTTAATTGCGCACGATTTTGATAAAAAACTCTATTCAAGCATACCTTTATTTGAAGAAACCTTACTTCTTGCCGTTCCCGAAAATATGCCTATAAACGAAAATTTAAAAGACTATATTTTAACAAGAGAAGATATTTTAAACGACAAGCATTTGCAAGATAAATGCCCAAAAGTTAAAATTAGCGAGTTTAAAGACTGTCCGTTTTTATTGTTAAAAAAGGGCAACGATACTAGAAGGCGCGCTAACGAAATCTTTTTAGAAGAAGAATTTGAGCCTAAAATCGTAAAAATTTACCTTGACCAACTTATCACTTCATACAATATGGTTTGTTTTGGTATGGGCGTTGCTTTCGTTAACGATATACTTGTTAAAAGTTCAAATCAAAGCGGTTGCGTGTTTTATAAATTAAAGGGGCGCGCCACTCATAGAAGTATGGCAATAGGCTATAAAAAGAACAAATATCGTTCTAAAATTATAAATGCGTTTATAGAAACCGCAAAAGAGTTATATACAAAATAAAACAAGGCTTTCGCTATTCAAAGCGAAAGCCTTTTGGTTAAGTCGTTCTAATTCTAATTACGCCGTTAATTTTAGACAAGTCGTTAAACGCCGTGTCGTTAATTGTTGGAATATCTATAATAGAATATGCGAAATTTCCCTTGCTTGAATTTACGAAATTATCAATGTTTATGTTGTGTTTTGCTAAAATCGTTGTAAATTGCGCAATCATATTGTGTTGGTTAAGGTGAAGTATGCAAATTCTAACTTTAGAAGTTTTTGGGGCGCTACAATTAGGATAGTTAACGCTGTTTTTTACGTTGCCGTTTTCAATATAGTCTTTTAATTGATTAGACGCCATAATCGCGCAGTTGTCTTCCGCTTCGGGTGTAGACGCGCCAAGGTGTGGTATGCAAATTGCGTTTTCAACGCCGATTAAATCGCTAGAAGGAAAGTCCGTTACGTATCTAGAAAGTTTTTTGCTTTCAAGCGCGTCAATAACGTCGCTTGTGTTAACGAGTTCACCGCGCGCAAGGTTAATTAAAACCGCGCCGTTTTTCATTTTCTTTAATTTAGACGCGTTTACCATATACTTATTGTCTTGCGTAAATGGAACGTGAATCGTAACGTAATCGCAAGTTTTGAATATATCGTTTATATCGCTTGTAACTTCAACGTGTCTAGAAAGGTGAAGGGCGTTTATAACTGAAAGATAAGGGTCGTAACCAAGAACTTCCATACCTAAATTTATTGCGGTGTTAGCAACTTTTGCGCCAATCGCGCCAAGACCTATAACGCCAAGTTTTTTGCCGTAAAGTTCACCGCCAACAAAGTCTTTTTTACCCTTTTCTACCGTTTTATCTAAATTTTTATCGTCTTTTAACGTGCTTACCCAATTTATTGCAGGCACGATTTTTCTTGAACCGATTAAAAGCGCCGTAACAACTAGTTCGCTAACTGCGTTAGCGTTTGCGCCGGGGGTATTGAAAACTACAACGCCTTCTTCAGCGTATTTATCGTAAGGTATATTGTTTACGCCTGCGCCTGCTCTTGCAACTGCTAAAACGCTAGATGGTAAAGCGTAGTCGTGCATATCGAAACTTCTAACAAGAACGCCGATAGGTTCTTCACTATTATCAACTATTTCATAGTTTTTGCCTAAAATATCTTTAACTTTATCGCTAATTGCGTTTAATTTTATAATTTGTTTCATTTTATTTATTTTCCATTTCAAATTTTTTCATAAATTCTATAAGCGCTTTAACGCCTTCAACAGGCATAGCGTTATAAATGCTTGCGCGCATACCGCCAACAAGACGGTGACCTTTAAGTGATACCAAGCCGTTTTTGGTTGCTTGTTTAACAAATTCCGCGTCTAATTCTTCACTTCCCGTAACGAAAGGAACGTTCATAATAGAGCGGTCTTTTACGTTAACGAAGTTTTTATATAAACTAGAATTGTCGATAAAATCGTATAAAAGCCCTGCTTTATATTCGTTGATTTTTTGAATTTCTTTTATACCGCCTTGCTTTTTTAACCATCTAAACACAAGCATTGCAATATAGATAGGAAAACAAGGTGGGGTGTTATATAAACTGTCGTTTTTATCTTGAATAGCGTAGTTAAGCATAGTAGGGCAAACGTCTTTTTGTTTGCCTAAAAGACTGCGTTTTGCTATAACGATAGTTACGCCTGCCGGAGCAATATTTTTTTGCGCGCCTGCGTAAATTAAACCAAAATCGCTTACGTTTATAACTTCGCTTAAAATGTTAGACGACATATCCGCAACGAGTGGGGCGTTAGTTTTTGGGAATTTTGTGTAACGCGTGCCGAAAATAGTGTTGTTTGAAGTTATGTGAACGTATGACGCGTCGTCGCTATATTTGATAGCGTCAACGTCGGGAATATAAGTAAAGTTTTTGTCTTGCGAGGACGCTATAATTTTTGCTTCGCCGTATTTAGACGCTTCTTCTTGCGCTTTTTTAGCAAAGTTACCCGTAACGATATAGTCGGCTTTACCGTTTTGCATAAGGTTGAGTGGAACGGACGCAAATTGTTGCGACGCACCGCCTTGAACGAATAAAACCGCGTAATCTTCGGGAATATTTAAAAGTTCCCTTAATAAAGCGTTTGCTTCGTCGTTTACCGCCATAAAAGTTTTGGACCTGTGGCTCATTTCGGCAATACTCATGCCAGATGAGTTATAGTCTAAAAAATCTTTTTGTGCTTCTAATAAAACTTCGTAAGGAAGTATTGAAGGGCCTGCTGCAAAATTGTAAACTCTCATAATATTCACCTAGTTAATAAAATATTTTAATAATTATACAACTTTAAAAACAATATTACAAATAAAATAACCCCATATTTGCAAATTTTTGGTTAAAAAAATAAAAACACCGCCTAAAATTAAGACGGTGAGTTTTTAAAATTTTTATAAAATTATTTTACGCTAAACAAAAGTTTGCCGTAAGTTGGGTATGGCCAGCAAGATTCTGCCGTGTTGATTTCGGCTTCGTCGGCATACGCGCGAAGTTCGCTCATACACTTTAATACTTTTTTCTTCGTAAAGAAAGCAAGTTCTTTTTTATCAAGTAACGTAGCCGATTTTTTAAGCAATTCGCTTAATTCTTCAGTCTTTTCAAAGATTTTAGCGTTGATTGAAGATAACTTAATAATCAACTCTTTATCCTTTTCGCAATAAGCGTTTACCATTTCTTTAAATTGAACGGCTTGCGAAAGTTTAACGATATAATCGTTAACGGCAGGGTAAATTTGCTTTTTAGCCATATCTATCATAGTTAAGGCTTCAATGTTTATTATGCTTGAATACTTGTCAAACATAACTTGTTGCCTTGCGGTAAGTTCGGTAATAGAAAGAACGCGGTGTTTTTCCATAAGTTTAACGTTCTTGCCGTCAAGTAAAGTATTTACGGCATCAGGCGTAGTTGCAAGGTTTAATAAACCGCGTTTGCTTGCTTCTTTAACCCACTCTTTAGAGTAGTTGTTGCCGTTAAATATTATGCGCTTGTGTTCTTTTAAGGTTGAAACTACTATGTCGTGAATAGCCGATGGAATATCGCTTGCGTTTTGTAAAATTTCAGCAAAAATCGAAAGACTTTCGGCAACGGCTGTGTTTAAAACGGTGTTGCAATCGGCAATAGAGTCGTTTGAGCCAACCATCCTAAATTCAAATTTGTTACCCGTAAAGGCAAATGGCGAAGTCCTGTTTCTATCCGTAGAATCTTTTGGAAGTTTAGGAAGAATTTTAGAACCAAGCCCCATAACTTTTTTGTCGATTTTATATTGAGTGTTAGTTTCAAAGGCAAGTAACGCATGCGATAAATCTTCGCCAAGGAAGATAGAGATAATGGCAGGGGGCGCTTCGCTTGAACCAAGGCGGTTGTCGTTACCCGCAGAAGAAACGGATGCGCGAAGTAAATCTTGATAAGTGTCTACACCCTTAATTACTGCCGATAAAAATAGCAAGAATTGTAAGTTTTCGCCCGGCGTTTCGCCTGGGTCTAATAAGTTAATGCCCGTATCCGTTGAAATCGACCAGTTGTTGTGCTTACCGCTACCGCTAACGCCGTTGAAAGGTTTTTCGGCAAGAAGGCAAACAAGGTTGTGCTTGTCCGCAATCTTTTTCATAAGTTCCATAGTTATTTGGTTGTTATCCGTAGCAATGTTTACCGTGCGATAAACGGACGCAAGTTCGTGTTGACTTGGTGCAGTTTCGTTGTGTTCTGTTTTTGCAGGAATACCTAGTTTCCAAAGTTCAACGTCTAATTCTTCCATAAACGCTTTAACGCGTGGTTTAATTGCGCCAAAATAGTGGTCGTCAAGTTCTTGACCTTTCGGTGGTTTTGCGCCGAAAAGAGTTCTTCCCGTATACACGATATCTGGGCGGTTTCCTGCCATTTGTTTATCAATTAAGAAATATTCTTGTTCCGCGCCAACGTTAACCCTAACGTTTTTGGCGTCGGTAACGCCTAAAATCGTCAAAATTTTTAACGCTTGTTTAGAAAGTGCTTCGCAAGAACGAAGTAAAGGCGTTTTTTCGTCAAGCGCTTCGCCACTGTAAGAACAAAAAGCCGTTGGTATGCAAAGGGTATTGTCTTTTATAAAAGCAAAAGACGTTGGGTCCCAAGCGGTGTAGCCACGCGCTTCAAAAGTAGCCCTTATTCCGCCGTTAGGGAAAGAAGACGCATCGGGTTCGCCTTTGATGAGTTCTTTTCCGCTAAATTCCATAAGCGCCTTTGCTCCCTTTGGAGTTATGAAACTGTCGTGCTTTTCAGCGGTAACACCCGTCATAGGTTGAAACCAATGCGTAAAGTGGGTTGCGCCTTTTGATATAGCCCAAGTTTTCATAGCGTCGGCAACGGCTTGCGCAACCGTAATGTCAAGCGCTTCGCCGTTTTCAATGGTTTTTTCAAGTGAAGAGTAAATGTCTTTTGGTAAAAGTTCTTTCATTACTTCTTCGCTAAAAAGATTTTTAGCATAAATTTCGGGGATAAGCATTTGTAACCTCTCTAAAAATTATTGCAAAAGCATATAAATTACTTAAAATATAGCATTATTATAAGAAAATTGACGAAATTTTGTCAACTGTTTTAACGACAATAAGCGTTAAATATTTATATTGCGCTAAATTAAGACGGCTTGTTTAAGTAAAACGTAAAATTTGAAAACTATTAAAAATTCTCACAAAAAGTTAGGCATTTTACCTTAAAAACGAGTGTAAAAATCAAAAAAATGTAATTATAAAAGACTTTTAAACATACATTTACAATATGATATTTTCTATTAACAAACAAGCGGTTATTTGCTTTATTATTGCAGTTATGCTTTCTTTAATTACGGTATATATACCAACGACTTACGCCGTAAAAAGCGTTAAGTACACGATAGTTATAGACGCAGGGCATGGCGGTATTGACGGCGGTGCGGTTGGAAACTTGACGGGCGTAAGCGAAAGCGAGTTAAATTTAGATATTTCAAAACGGTTAAAAACGCTTTTTGAAGAAGTGGGGTTTAAAGTGGTTTTAACAAGGCAAACTATGGACGGTTTATACGGTGACACAAGCCCCGGTTTTAAAAAACGCGATATGCAAAAAAGGGCGGAAATTATTAGGGAAAGTGCCCCAAATTTATTGATATCTGTGCATTTAAACAAGTATACTTCGCCTAATAGAAGGGGCGCGCAAGTCTTTTATAAAAGCGATAGCGAAAGCGGTAAAAAACTAGCAAACGCCATACAAAAAAACATAAACGAAAACTTGCCCGTTTCTAAAAATTATTCGGCGCTATCGGGCGATTATTTTTTACTTAACACGTCAAAATGTCCGTCTGTTATAGTTGAGTGTGGCTTTTTGTCTAACCCCGAAGAAGAAGGGCTTTTACAAGACAAAAATTATAGGCAAAAACTAGCAAAAGTTATATTTGACGGCACTTTAAACTATATGTCGAACGTGTAAATTTTATATAAAAATCTATCTTGTAATTAGTTGTAATCTTAATTAAAGTATGTTATACTAGTAAAAATATTATATTTTAGGTTAAGTTATGTTTAAGTTAGGTGATACGCTAGATAAAAGCGCAGTTTTACAATTAAGTTCAGTAACGCTAGCCTTTGTGGGCGATGCCGTTTATTCGCTATTTATTCGCGAAAAACTTGTTTTTGTTAAAGACGATAAGGGCGCGGTTCTTAATAAAAAGGCGTCGCAAGTCGTTTGCGCAAAGGCGCAAGCCGATTATTTAGACAAACTTTTGCCCATTTTAACCGAAGAAGAAATTAGCGTATACAAACGCGCAAGAAACACTAAAAAGGGAACGCGCGCTAAAAATGCGTCGGTTGGCGAGTACAATAAGGCAACGGGCTTTGAAGCGCTTGTTGGTTTTTTGTACTTAACGGGGCAAAACGACAGATTAGATTATTTATTAAATTACGGTGAGCAAAATGAAAATTGAAGGTAGAAACGCAGTTGCGGAATTATTAAAGACGGACAAGACCATTGACAAAATTTTAGTGCAAAACGGAATGAGAGACGAAGCGTCAAGAGCGCTTGTTAAAGAAGCCGTTAAATGCGGAGCAAAAATTCAATACGTTGAAAAACAAATTTTAGATAAAGAGTCGCCTATGCGTCGTCATCAAGGCTTTATCGCTTTCGTTTCAGACTACGTTTACGCCGATTTCGACGAGTTGTGTAACGGGTTAAAGGACAAGTCAAACGCGTTAGTCGTCGTTTTAGACGGCGTTGAAGACCCACATAATTTGGGTAGCATAATAAGAGTTTCGGAATGCGCTGGGGCAGATGCCGTAATTATAGGCAAAAGACGTAGCGCGCAAGTTACCGACACCGTAATGCGAATTTCGGAAGGAAGTGCAAATCACATATCGGTTTGTAGGGTAACTAATATAAACTCCGCCATAGACAAGTTAAAAGATTGCGGACTTTGGACTTACGCGCTTGAAGTTGGCGGTGGCGATATTTATAAAACGGACTTAACGGGCAAAACCGCAATAATAGTTGGCGGTGAAGACACGGGCGTAAACAGGCTTACGAAAGAAAAGTGCGATGCCGTAGTGTCTATACCTATGTTTGGCAAGGTAAATTCGCTTAACGCATCGGTTGCTTGTGCGGTTGCGGTGTTTGAATTAGTTCGTCAAAGCCAAGTAAAAAATAATAGGTGATTATGGTAAATTTATCCGACGAAGAATTAGTAAAAGCCTATAAGCAAGGCGACGAAACGGCTTTTAACGAAATCTATTCAAGGTATAGCGGGCTTGTTAAGTATTTTTGCCGAAACTTGTTTTTGCTTGGCGCGGAAAACGAAGACTTGATGCAAGAAGGTATGTTTGGGCTAATAAACGCCGTAAACAAGTATAAAGAAGGTGGCACATCGTTTTTAACCTTTGCAACAACTTGTATAAAAAACAGTTTGCTTACCGCCGTAAAAAAATACTCAAAAAATAACAGTAGCGTTTTAAATAACAGCGTGCCAACCGAAATTTTAGATAGTATGCAAATTTTTGACATTACGCCAGAAGACATAGTGCTTTCAAAAGAAAGTAGCGTAGAGTTAAAACATAAAATTTACGGCGCGCTATCAAAAAGTGAAATTATCGTTTTAAACTTGTTTTTAGAGGGTTTAAGTTATTCTGAAATCGCTTTAAAAACGGAAAAAAACGTAAAAAGTGTAAACAATGCTCTAACAAGGGCTAGAAAAAAAATTATTAAATGTATCGGTGAATAATATGTCTTATTTAGCAATTTACAGGCGTTTTAGACCTACTACTTTTGACGAGGTTATCGGTCAAGAGGCAATAGTTAAAACGCTTACGAATCAAATTAAATCAGATAGAATAGGGCACGCCTACTTGTTTACGGGCGCGCGCGGTACGGGTAAGACTACTCTTGCAAAAATCTTTGCAAAAGCCGTAAACTGTTTAGAAAATAAAAACGGTTCGCCTTGTGGCAAGTGTAAGGCGTGTGAAGCGCTTTCGTCTTCGTCTAACATAGACGTCGTTGAAATGGACGCTGCGTCTAACAACAAAGTTGAAAACGTTAGGGAAATTAGAGAAAACGTTCAATATCCGCCCGTAAGCGCAAGGTATAAAGTTTATATAATAGACGAAGTTCATATGCTTACAAGCGAAGCCTTTAACGCGCTTTTAAAAACGCTTGAAGAACCTCCAAAACACGCTATTTTCATACTTGCAACGACGGAACCGCACAAACTACCCGCAACTATTTTATCAAGGTGTATGAGATTTGATTTTAGGCTTGTTTCAACAAAAGAAATAGCAAGTTTAATTGCTAAAATATACGATGAAATAAGCAAAAAATACACTCAAGAAGCAATACTTGCAATAGCAAAAGCGGGCGAAGGCAGTGTTAGAGACGCGCTTTCGGTTGCCGACCTATGCGTTTCTGCAAGCGAAGGCGAACTATCGTACGACGACGTTATTTCGGTTTTAGGCGCAACCGATTCTTTAAAGACGGACGCGCTTGTAAAAGCCGTATTAAACGGCGATACGGGTAGCGTTTTGCAATTTACCGAAGAACTTTACAATTTAGGCAAAAGCATTTCTTTACTTTGTAAAGACGTTATTTGTTACGTTAGAGATTTAGTCGTCGTTAAAACTTGTAAAAATGCAAAAAGCATTTTGGCTTTACCCGACGATAAAATTGAAGCCTATAAAAAAACCGCAAGCATATGCGACGAACACAGGCTTTTAAGGGTTTTAGAGATTGTTTCTTCAATAGAATCGCAACTCAAATACTCTTTGCAACCACGCGCTGTTTTTGAAACGGCGCTTATAAAGGCATCTTTAAAAGAAGCCGATTACAACATTGACGCTTTGCTTTCTAGAATAAACGCTTTAGAAAGTAAACTTTCTAATCTTAACGCAAGCGATTTTGAAAAACCAAAAATAATTTTAAAAAATAACGCCGAAGTAACTACTTTTAGCAGTCAAAACAAGGTTACGGCGGTTAAAAATGAAGTTGTAGAAACTACGCAACAAGAAGAAATAGAAAGTTTTGAAGAACCTTATGCGCCTATCGAAGAAATAGAAGCGCCTATCGAAGAAGTGCCGTATGAAATTGAACCTGAAAAAAGTCAAGTTAAAAAAGAGCAAGCCGAAGTCAAGCCAACTGTAAGCGAAGTTAAGTCTACGCAAGTTGTAGACGAAAATTTAGGCAAGCGCGTTTGGGGTATGGTCGTAAGGCGTTTAAGAACTATGGAAGGCAAAACTATTTTATGGGTAGCGTCGCAAGAAATGAGCGCAACCGTTGTAAACGGCGAACTTATTATAAACGCGGGCGGTAGTGCGGAACGCAATTTGGTGTCAAAAGAAGAAAATTTATCTATCATCAAAGATATCGTCAAAGATTTTGGCATAACGAAGGTGTCCGTTTTGGGCGAAACTTCTAGTTGTAACGCTAGTGACGACGATGCCGTAAAAGAGTTTTTTGGAACTATTAGCGAAATAAAATAATGTATTAAGGTTAGCCAAAAACGGCAAGCCTATTAAAATAAAAGAGGTGTAAAACTATGGGATTTAAAGGTGGCTTTGGCGGTTTCGGTGGTGGCAATCAAATGCAACAACTTATGAAACAAGCACAAAAAATGCAACAAGATATGCAAAGAGCGCAACAAGAACTTGAAGATGCCGTTATCGAAGGCGTTTCGGCTAGCGGTTTAGTTACCGTTACTATGAACGGCAAAAAGAATATTCAATCAATAAACATTAAAAAAGAAGCCGTTGACGTTGACGATTTAGAAATGCTTGAAGATTTAATAATCGTTGCAATAAACGACGCTTACGAAAAAGCCGATGAATTACACAAAGAAAAAATGGGCGCGTTCGGTGGTGCTGGGGGCTTATTTTAATTTATGAGTCAACATATAGAACCCATCGGCAAATTGATAAACGCTTTTACCAAGTTGCCAGGTGTGGGAACTAAAACGGCGCAACGATTTGCGTATGAAATTATAAATATGTCTAAAGAAGATGCCGAAGCGTTTGCAAATAGCATTATAGATTGCAAAAACAAAATACACTACTGTAAAATTTGCGGAAACTATACCGATAAAGACGTTTGCGATATTTGTAAAAACCGCTCACACGAAATCGTGTGCGTAGTCAAAGAGCCAAAAGATATCGTCGCTATGGAAAAAATCCACGAATTTAGCGGTGTGTATCACGTTTTGCATGGAACTTTGCGCCCAAGCGAAAACGTAGGGCCTAACGATATTGACGTTGAAGGTTTAGTCGTTCGCATAAAAGAAGACGGCGTTAAAGAAGTAGTTTTAGCAACTAACCCCGACTATGACGGCGAAATTACGGCTATGTATATAACTAGCGTAATAAAACCGCTTGGCGTAAAGGTTACAAGGCTAGCGCACGGTATACCTATCGGCAGTGATATCGAGTATACCGACGAAGTAACTTTAATGCGCGCTTTCGTTGATAGAAAGGAATTATAATGGAAAGGTTAGACAAGTTATTTTCTTCTTGCGCTATTATGACTAGGTCAGAGTGTCAAACGGCAATTAAGAGCAAAAGGGTTACTGTAAACGGAAGCGTAGTTACAAGCCCGTCGCTAAAAGTTGACGCTAGCGTAGACGAAATTTTGCTTGACGGCAAAAAGCCTAATTTTAAAAAGTTCGTCTATATTATGCTAAATAAACCTAGTGGCGTAGTTAGTGCTACGGAAGACGGCGAAAGTAAAACCGTTATAGATATTTTGCCAAGCGAATACAAAAGGCAAGGGTTGTTTCCTTGCGGTAGGCTTGATAAAGACACCGTTGGTTTAGTTATTATAACTAACGACGGCGTTTCGGCACACAAAAGGCTTGCTCCTAAAAATTTTACTAAAAAAGACTATTATTTTGAAGTTTTAGACGAAGTTTTAGATAGTCAAGTAGAAATAATTGAAAACGGCGTTACTTTAAAAGACGGGTATACTACACGCCCTTGCGAAGTTAAAATGCTAACTAAAACTAGCGGATACGTTACTTTAACGGAAGGTAAATATCACGAAATTAAGCGAATTTTCGGCAGTATAGGTAACAAAATTAGTTACTTAAAAAGAGTGTCTTTCGGTGGAATTGTACTTGACGAAACGCTAGAAGAAGGAAGTTGTAGATATCTAACTACAAGCGAAGAAGAACTTTTTACAAAATAAGTAAAAATTAAAGGTTGTTATGTTAAAGGTAAAGTCAATAGGCAAAAACTCAATAATGCGTGAAGTCGGCTTGCAAGTAGGCGATACCATAACTAAATTCGACGGTTATGACGTCGTTGATATTTTAGATTATTTGTATTACGACAGTTTAGAAAACTTTACCGTAGAAGTGCTTGATAAAGACGGCGTTTTGTCAACCGCCGAAATTGAAAAGTATACAAGCGAAAGTATGGAACTTACTTTTGAAAGCGACAATTTAGACGTTAAAAATTGCCATAACAACTGTATTTTTTGCTTTGTAGACCAAATGCCAAAGGGTATGCGAAAGTCTTTATACGTTAAAGACGACGACTACCGCCAAAGTTTTTTGCGTGGAAACTTCGTAACGCTAACTAACTTAAACGACGGCGATATTGAAAGAATTATCCGCTTAAATTTAAGCCCGCTATACGTAAGCGTTCAAGTTACCGATAGCAACACGAGAAAGTTAATGCTTAACAATCGTTTTGCGGGTGATATAATTGAAAAACTTAAAAAACTTGCAAACGGCGGTATAAAAATGGAAACGCAAGTCGTTTTAGTGCCAAAAGTAAACGACGGCGCGTTGCTTGATAAAACGATAAACGATTTATACGGTTTATATCCAAGCGTTTGTTCGGTGGCGGTTGTTCCTTGTGGAATAACGGCTTTTAGACAGGGGCTTTACGATATAGAAAACGCAACTTCAAGTTACTCTAAATGCGTAATAGAGCAAGTTGAAAGTTTAAACAAAAAATTTGGCTTTAATTTTGCGCAACTTGGCGACGAGTTTTATTTTAAAGCGGGTTTGCCCGTTAAAAGTGTGGAAGATTACGGCAATTTTAGTCAAATAGGTAACGGCGTTGGCACAACTGCAAAGTTTTTAGACGAATTAAACGCAAGTTTAAAACCTTGCAAGCACAACAAAAAATATTTGCTTGTTTGTGGCGAAAGTGCTAGCGATTTTATAAACGATTGCCTAAATAAAGTAAAAGCAGTAGTTTCGGGGCTTGACGGTAGCGTGTTATCCGTCAAAAACCATTTTTTTGGAGATACCGTAAATTGTACGGGGTTGCTAACGGGTGGCGATATTTTAAACTACGCCGTAAAAGTTATAGGCGATTACGACGCGTTAGTATTGCCCGACGTGTGTTTAAGGCAAGGCGAAGACGTGTTTTTAGACGACTTAACCTTGCAAGAATTTAGGCAAAAATTAAACAAAAAAATAATAATAACTAACGGAAGCGGTCAAAGTTTTTTTGACGCAATTAGTGGTGGAAAGGATATAAGGATAGTAAAATGAGTAAACCGATAGTTGCAGTAGTAGGTAGGCCAAACGTTGGCAAGTCTACTTTCTTTAATAAAGTTACGGGAAAAAAGATTTCAATAGTAGAAAACGTGCCGGGCGTTACAAGGGATAGAATTTATTGTGACGCAGAGTGGTGCGGAAAGGAATTTACGCTTATCGATACGGGCGGAATTGAATTAAAATCGCAAGACGAAATGTGGATACACATAAAAAAACAAGCCGAAATAGCAATAGAAACGGCAGACGTTATAATTTTTATGTGTGATATAAAAGGCGGTTTGACCGCTGCCGATAGCGACGTTGCAACGATACTTCGTAAATCTAATAAAAAAGTAGTTCTTGCCGTAAATAAAATGGATAATTACGACGCCACCTTGCTTATGGAATACTATGAACTTGGTTTAGGCGAGCCGTTTGGTATTTCTTGCGAGCAAGGCAAGGGGCTTGGCGATTTGCTTGACGAAGTTTGCAACAGTTTTGACCTTTCTAACGAAGACGAGCAAAGCGAATACGTAAAAATTGCAATAGTAGGTAAGCCAAATGCTGGCAAGTCAAGTTTAACCAACAAACTTTTAGGCTACGACAGAACAATCGTTTCTAATATGGCGGGCACAACGCGTGACGCAATAGATACACCGCTTGAAGTAAACGGTCAAAAGTATATGATTATAGACACCGCAGGCATAAGAAAGAAAAAGGCGGTTTGTGAAGACGTTGAGTATTACAGCGTAGTGCGTGCGTTAGGCGCAATAAGGCGTGCCGACGTATGTCTTGCCGTTGTTGACAGTATTGAAGGCTTAACCGAACAAGACGTTAAAATTTTAGGTTATATCCACGAACAAGGAAAGCCGTCTATCGTCGTAATGAATAAGTGGGACGCTATTGAAAAAGACACCTATACGATAGAAAAGTTTAAAAATAAACTTGACGTTGACCTTGCGTTTATGGACTATTTTAAGTCGATATTTATTTCGGCAAAAACGGGTTTAAGAACGGAAAAACTCTTTAATATGGTAAACGAAGTTTACCAAAATAGCCAAAAGCGTATAACGACGGGTACTTTAAACGACGTTATAAACGACGCTGTTAGAGCAACCGAACCACCTACGAAAAACGGTAGAAGATTAAAAATATACTATGCCGTTCAAGATGGGGTTTGTCCGCCGACTTTCGTAATTTTCGCAAACAGCGCCGACCTTATGCATTTTAGTTACAAAAGATTTTTAGAAAACACTTTAAGAAACACTTTTGATTTTTCGGGTACGCCGATAAGACTTTTTGTAAGAGAGAAGACGGAGGACAACTAAAATGATTGCAATTTCTTTTTACAAAATATGGTGGCAGTTTGTTTTGCTTTGCGTAGGCTCTTATTTGATAGGTAGCGTAAACTTTGCAGTTATCATTTCTAAACTCAAAAAAAGGGATATACGAAAAATAGGTAGCGGAAACCCAGGCACTTTAAATATGAGCAGAAACTTTGGTCTTAAAATAGGTATTTTGGTGCTTGTTTTAGATATGATTAAAGGCGCTGTGCCAACGCTTATAGGGTTTTTAATTTACAAAAATTATTGTTTTAAGGGTACGGAATTGCCCGTTAATATGCTTACCGAAGTAACGTGTGGCTTTTTTGCGGTTCTTGGGCACGTTTTTCCTATATTTATGAAGTTTAAAGGCGGTAAGGGTATTGCAACCACGATAGGCGTTTTTGCCGTTTGCGACTGGCGTGTGGCAATTATTAGCGGTGTTTTAGCAATAGCGTTTATTTTGCTTACGGAAATAGGCTCTATGGGGTCGTTTATAGCAACTACGCCAGGGGCGATAGCCGCTTGCTTTTCGGTATACACGCAGTATATAGCGGTTGGCGCTGTTAGTCCAACAAAAATTTTAGTTACGGCGTTTTCTAACTTATTTATAGTATTGATAATAGTTTTAACTTGGTATGCGCACCGTCAAAACATAAACAGGCTTATAGCGGGCGAAGAACACCCAACGAACTGGATGCAAATGATAAGAGAAGCCAAAATTAAGCGCAAACTAAAAAAGGAACAAAAAAATAAAGAAAAAGAAAATAATTAAATCATATTTTAAAAAATTCTTCCATATACTTTAACAGTATCGGGGAGGATTTTTTTTATGGAAAAGTTCGATATCTATAAGGACATCGCCAAAAGGACGAACGGCGACATTTATATAGGTGTTGTAGGTCCGGTAAGGACGGGAAAATCGGCGTTCATCACAAAGTTAATGGACCTTATGGTAACGCCCAATATATTAAACAAAAACAAGCGTCAAATAGCCATTGACGAAATGCCACAATCTGGCGAAGGCAAAACGATAACGACGACAGAACCAAAGTTCGTGCCTAGCGAAGCGGTAAAAATTTCTATCAATAAAAAAGCGCAAGCAAAAGTTAGGCTTATCGATTGCGTTGGCTTTATGGTTGACGGCGCAATCGGCGACAGTGAAAACGGCGTGCCAAGGCTTGTAAAAACGCCTTGGAAAGACGAACCTATGCCTTTTGAAGAAGCGGCAAGTTACGGAACGGAAAAGGTAATATCAAGCCACTCAACGGTTGGTGTTTTAGTTACGACGGACGGCTCTTTTTCTAACATACCCCGTCAAAACTACGAAACAGCCGAAGAAAAAGCCGTAAATAAGTTAAAAGAATGTAATAAGCCTTTCGTTATCGTTTTAAACACGACTAATCCAAGTAGTGAAGACGCTAAAAGGTTGCAAGCCGAAATTTCTAATAAATACGGCGTAAAAGTGCTATGTTTAAACGTTTTAGAGTTAAACGAAGAACAAACCGCCTTAATTCTAGAAAGTTTGTTAATGGAATTTCCACTTCGCACTTTTGATATTAAACTACCAAAGTGGATGCAAGTTTTGCCACCGTCTTGCGAAGTTATATCGTCAATTTTAAAAACGCTTAAAAATGTTTGTCAAGTAACCGAAAAAATGAAAGACTATAAACTAATAGAAGACGCGCTTTTAGAAGTTGAGGGCATTAAAAAGGTCGATAAAAGCGAAGTTTTATTAGGCGAAGGCAAAGCCGAATTTACGTTAGAGGCAAATAGCGGACTATTTTATAAACTTTTAACTGAACTTTCGGGCGAAGATATTTTAGACGATTATAAACTTATTAGTTATATAAAGGAAGTAAATATTGCAAAAGACAACTACAACAAACTTAAAAACGCACTTTTAGAAGTTGACGAAAGCGGTTACGGAATAGTTATTCCAACCGAAGCCGATATGTCGCTTTGCGACCCCGAAGTTGTTAAGCAGGGCGGTAGGTACGGCGTTAAAATTAAGGCTAAAACGTCGTGTATGCACCTACTTAAAATTAACGTTGACGCCGAAGTTTCGCCTATATCTGGCACGGAAAAACAATGCAAAGATTTTGCCGAATTTATAAAGACGGAATACGAAAATAGTCCAGAAAAAGTTTGGCAAACGGACGTTTTTGGCAAAAGACTTTCTATGCTTGTAAACGACGAAATCGTAAACAAAATTAGTTGTATGAAAGACCGCACTAAAAATAAAATGAGACGCACGGTAACAAGAATTGTAAACGAAGGTAGGGGCGGAGTTATTTGCATATTACTATAAGCGTCAAAACAAATTTACTAAAACGGACTTAATCTTTAAGTTCGTTTTTTTAATAAAAGTCGTCAAAAAGCATATACTTTTTTTGTGGGCGGTTAAAATTAAAAACACACCTTGCTTTGCAGTTTTGTAAAGCGTAGTTTTGTCGTTTTTTATAAAAAAATAGGCGTATAAAACGAAAGCAAAGTGTAAAAAATCAAAAAAATAAATTGCCTATTGAAAAAAGCGAAATGCTATTGTATAATATAGATAGCGAGTATTCGCAAATAATTTATAGGAAGTAAACGTTATATGGATGTAGACAGATTAAGAAACGTAGCACTTATAGGACATGGTGGCGAGGGTAAAACAACTCTTGCCGAAGCAATTTTATTTAATTGCAACGCGACGGATAGGCAAGGTAAGGTTGATGACGGAAACACCGTTATGGACTTTGACCAAGAAGAAATAGCAAAAAAATCTTCAATTAGTTTAGCGTGCGCTTACGGCGAATATAGGGGATATAAATTTAACCTTATAGACGTGCCGGGATTTTACGATTTTGAGTGTGAAATGGCGCAAGCGCTTGCAGTTTGCGACTCGGCAATTATCGTATCGGGCGCAAACGGAACTTTAACTGTTGGTACGGAAAAGGCTATTGACTACTGTGTAAGTCGCGGTATTCCGGCTATGCTTTTTATCAATGGTCTAGATAAAGATAACTCCGATTTTATAAAAACAGTCGACGCTATTAAGGAAAAATACGGGCATAGAATTGCGCCTATGATTATACCTAATATGGTTGACGGAAAAATGAAGGGATTTGTTAAGGTTGCCTACGGCGTTTTAAGAGATTGGGAAAGAAACGAATATCCTATCCCAGATTATTTACAAAGCGCGTATGAAGACGCTAAACTTTCGGTTATGGAAGCGGCTGCCGAAAACGACGAAGCGCTTTTAGACAAGTTTTTTAGTGAAGGCGAACTTACACCCGAAGAAATTGAAAAGGGCGTTAAATTAGGTATTAGTTCTTGCTCTACTATTACCGTTTTAGGTGGTAGCGCGCTTAAAAACCACGGCGTGTTTAACTTGATGGATAAGATAATTTCAACGTTACCAAGTCCAAAAGACGCAGGCATTCAACGCGCTGTCGTAAATGGCGAAAAGGTTGCCATTACTCCCGACGAAACTAGTCAAACTGTTGTTAGGGTATTTAAAACCGTAGTCGACCCTTACGTTGGTAGGCTTAACTATATAAAAGTCGTTTCAGGTGTGTTAAATTCGGGCGACGTGCTTAAAATTACGGGTAGTGGTGAAGAAGAAAAAATTAGTTCAATCTATCTTGTAAAAGGCAAAAAACAAGACGGCGTTTCGTCGCTTTGCGCTGGCGAAATAGGTGCGGTTGCCAAACTTAACAACGTTAAAACGGGCGATACTTTATATCAAAAAGAAGAAGTTGTGTTTAAAACTCTTGAAGTGCCACCCGCAACTTATAAACGCGCCGTTTACGCTTTAAAGAAAGGCGAAGAAGACAAGATATTTGCAGGTTTAAACAAGTTGAAAGACGAAGACGTATCCTTTACCGTTGAAAAGAACGTTGACACGGGCGAAATGGTTATTGCGGGCGTTGGCGCAACTCAACTTGAAGTTATAAAGAAAAAGTTAAAATCTAAATTTGGCGTTGACGCGCTTTTAGAAAAACCAAAAATTGCGTATAGAGAAACTATTAGAAAACAAGCGGAAGCCGAAGGTAAACACAAAAAGCAATCGGGCGGTGCAGGTCAATACGGGCACGTTAAAATTCGTTTTGAAAGTGGCGCTAGCGACGGCTATTATGAGTTTGTAGACGCTGTTGTAGGCGGTGCCGTGCCAAAACAATTTATTCCTGCGGTTGACAAAGGTTTAAAAGAAGCCATTAAAGAAGGCGTTTTGGCGGGATATCCGCTTATCAACTTAAAGGCTACGCTTTTCGACGGAAGTTCTCACCCCGTTGACAGTAAAGAAGTTGCGTTCGTTTCGGCGGCAAAAATTGCATATGACGAAGGTATTTCAAATGCTGACCCCGTTATTTTAGAACCTGTTATGCAAGTTGATATTATTGCGCCCGACGGGTATATGGGCGATATTATGGGCGACTTAAATAAACGTCGCGGAAGGATACTTTCAACCGATACGCTAAACGATAAAACGGTTATAACAGCCGAGGTTCCCGAAAGTGAAATTTTAGAATATTCGGCGGATTTACGTAGCATTACGCAAGGTCGCGGAACGTTTACGGCAGAATTCGTAAGGTACGAAGAAGTGCCATACGACCAACAAGCAAAAATAATTGCGCAAGCAAAAAAAGATAAAGAGTGATATAAATGATATTAAGTATTTGTCCTAACCCTAGTATAGACTGTACCGTAGAGTTAGAGCAGTTAAACGTAGGTAGGTTAAATAGAATAGCAAACAAAACCGTAACTTATTCGGGAAAAGCCTTAAATTCGGCAATAGGCGTAAGTAGGCTTGGTGGCGATAGTTACGCAACGGGTTTTATGTATGAAAACGACGGTAGTTTATTCGTGCAACGCCTTGACAACGAAGGCGTAAAAAACACTTTTATTTGGAATAAAGGTAGCGTGCGTATAAACTACAAGGTCGTTGACAATAAATCTATGCTAACCGAAATAAACGACATAGGCGAAGAAGTCGTTAAAGAAAAGCAACAAGAACTTGTAAATTTAGTTAAAAATTTATCTAAAAAATCGTCGGTTGCAATAATTAGCGGTTCTTTACCCCAAGGCGTGAGGGACGAATACTACTCTGAACTTTTAAACGCTATTGACGGCAAAGTCAAAAAGATTATCGATATAGAAGGCAGTAGGCTTATTACTACGCTTACAAGCGGTGGTAACGTTTATATGGCAAAGCCCAATTTAGTCGAGTTAGAAGGCGCGGTAAAAACCAAACTAAAAACTGTGCCCGAAATGATAAAGGCTTGCACTAAATTAGTTGATTTAGGGTGCGAAAACGTCTTACTTTCGCTTGGGCGCGAAGGCGCTATATTTACAAACGGCACAAATTCGTATTTTTGCAAAAGCGCAACGGTTGCCGTAAATTCTACGGTTGGCGCGGGGGACAGTATGGTTGCCGCCGCAAGCCTTATGATAGAAAACGGCGCGGAAAAGACTGAAATTTTAAGGTGCGCGGTTGCCGCTGGTACGGCATCTATAACGACGTCTGGCACAAATTTATTTTATAGAGATAAGTTTGAAGAAATTTACGATAAAATTTTCGTAGAAAAGATATAAAAAAATATCCACGGGTTTTTACCCGTGGATTTTTATTTGGAGCTGGTGACGGGACTTCCGCCACTTCGCTATTTAACAAACAACTCATAATTTGCTTGGCGCACTCATTCCCCATTCGTGGCTGTTGCTATTTGTTTAAAATTTTCGTTTGCGCTCGCTCTCGGGGACTGTGGCTAAAAATATGCTATCCTTAGCATATTTTTTTAACGCCCCGTTCAAGCCCATATACCAACAACGCATAAAAAACAACGCAAGCAAATAGAAATGCTTACGTTGTTTTTTTATGGAGCTGGTGACGGGACTTGAACCTGCGACCTGCTGATTACGAATCAGCTGCTCTACCGACTGAGCCACACCAGCGTGTATAATTTTGCCGTCATAACAAGCAAAAATATATTAACATATTAAAAACAAAATTTCAAGCGTTTTTACTACATAGAAAAAAAATATTTTTTATAAAACTTCTAATACTAAAAAAAACGGCGCGTTTACGCGTGTTTTTACCTATACATAATTTATACCTAAATAGCAAAAAAATATTTTGCAAAAAGTAGTCAAAAACTATTGACAAACTTTATTTTAGGTTGTACAATTAAATCAAAATTAGCACTCACGCCAAAAGAGTGCTAACAATCGGGGGTTTAGTGTGCCAAAACTAGAATTAAGTGAAAGAAAAAAGAAAATTCTTCAAATCGTTGTTGACGACTACATTGATACTGCCGTTCCCGTTTCTTCAAAAGCGATTACGGAAAAGTATATGCAAGACGTAAGTTCGGCAACGGTTAGGGCGGAGTTATCTTCTTTAGAAGAACTTGGATACTTAACTCAATTACACACTTCGTCGGGAAGAGTTCCATCGCCCGAAGCGTATAAACTTTACGTTTCCGATTTAATGACGAAAGAAAAACTCTCTCAAAAAGAATTAAACTACATTAAAAACATATTTTTAGAAAAAACGGATAACATAGAAAGCGTTTTAAAAAGCGCGGTTAAGGTTATAAGCGAACTTACCGATTACACTTCGCTAGGCGTTCACTCTAAAGGGGAAGACGATAGGCTACGCGAAATTAAGTTTTTCCGCTTTAAGCCCGAAACGGCGCTTGTTTTAATAGTTACCGACGTTAAACTTTTAAAAGACAATTTTATTTCTATTCCCGAAACTATGACTAACGAAGGTCTTGAAGAAGCAAGCGCGCTTATAAATAAGTTGTTTTCAGGCAAGACTTTTAAAGAGATATGTCAAACGGAAATTGACTTTAACGAAAGTTTTAGCGGATACAAAACCATATTTATAAACGTTATTGAAGCGTTAAAAGTTTATTTTTCAGAGTCCGAAAATGAAGTTTTAATGGAAGGTGAAGACAAAATTTTAAAACACGCAGAGTATACCGACGTTTCTAAAATCAAAGAGTTTTTATCGGTAGTAACGAAGAAAGACAAGGTGTTCAGCCTATTAAGTGACGGTAATAAAGAGTTAAAATTTAACGTTAAAATCGGCAACGATTACGAAAACGAACTTCCAAAAGACTGTTCAGTCGTTACCGCAACTTATTCGGCAAACGGCAAAAAAATAGGTACTTACGGTGTTATAGGACCCGCGCGTATGGACTATCAAAAGGTCGTTGCGGTGCTAGAAAACGTTGGAAAAATTTTAGAAAGTATTTTATCGGGTAGGTAAAAATGGAAAACAATAAAGATATAAAAACTAATCAAACTGAAACGGAAACAAAGGCAAAAAAGCCTACTATAAAGCAACTTATAGAAGAAAACGAGGCTTTAAAGGTAGAAAACGAAAAACTCATAGCCGAAAATTCGTCTTTTAAAGACAGTTGGATGCGTACCGCCGCCGACTTTGAAAACTTTAAAAAGCGCAATCAAGAAACGAGAATTAACGCTTATAAAGAAGGCAAATACGATATGGTTTCTAAAATATTAGTAGTTGGCGACAATTTAGACAGGGCGCTTACTATGAATTTAGACGAAAAGACGAAAGAAGGCATCGTTATGATGGCGCGTCAATTTAAAGAAACTTTAGAAGCGGAAGGCTTTACCGAAATAAACCCACTTGGCGAAGTTTTTGACCCTAACACTCAAGAAGCGGTTATGAAAGTTGAAAAGCAAGAAGGCGAAGTTGAAGGCACGGTTAAACAAGTCTTTTTAAAAGGCTATAAATGTGGCGATAAGGTAATAAGATATGCGCAAGTCGTTGTAATCGGCTAATAGCATACATACGTATAGATTATAATAAAATAGAAGGAGATATATTATGAGTAAAATAATAGGTATAGATTTAGGTACAACAAATTCATGCGTAGCAGTTATGGAAGGCGGTGAACCCGTAGTTATTGCTAACGCAGAAGGTTCAAGAACTACGCCATCGGTCGTAGGTTTTCAAAAAGACGGCGAAAGACTCGTTGGTCAAGTAGCAAAAAGGCAAGCGGTTGCTAATAGCGATAGAACCGTTTTGTCTATTAAAAGGCATATGGGTAGCGATTATAAAGTTGCTATTGACGATAAAAAGTATTCGCCACAAGAAATTTCGGCAATGATACTTTCTAAACTCAAAAAAGATGCCGAAGCATATCTTGGCGAAACTGTTAAAGATGCGGTTATTACTTGTCCTGCATACTTTAACGACGCGCAACGTCAAGCGACGAAAGACGCGGGCAAAATTGCAGGCTTAAACGTTCTTCGCGTTATCAACGAACCAACGGCGGCTGCGCTTGCTTACGGTCTTGATAAAGACACTAACTCACACAAGGTTATAATTTACGACCTTGGTGGCGGTACTTTTGACGTTTCTATCCTTGATATCGGCGACGGCGTATTTGAAGTTTTAGCAACAAACGGCAACTGTTTCTTGGGTGGTGACGATTTCGACAAAAAGGTTATGGACTATTTAGTTGAAGACTTTAAGGCGAAAGAAGGCATTGACCTTTCAAAAGATAAAATGGCAATGCAACGCTTAAAAGAAGCGGCTGAAAAGGCTAAAATTGAACTTTCAAGTACGTCTAACACAAACGTTAACTTGCCTTTCATTACGGCAGACGCTAACGGTCCAAAGCACCTTGACGTTACTTTAACAAGACAAAAATTCAACGCTTTAACCGAAGACCTTGTTGAAAAAACTATCGAACCACTTTCAAAGGCTATGGCTGACGCAGGGCTTTCTTACGGCGATATAGCAAAAGTTATTTTAGTTGGTGGCTCAACGAGAATACCTGCCGTTGTTGAAAGAGTTAAAGCAGTTACGGGTAAAGAGCCTTTTAAGGGCATTAACCCAGACGAATGCGTTGCTATCGGCGCTGCAATTCAAGGCGGTGTATTGACGGGCGAAGTAAAAGACGTATTGCTTTTAGACGTAACCCCACTTACGCTTGGTATTGAAACTTTGGGCGGTGTATGTACTCCACTTATTGAAAGAAATACTACAATTCCTGCTAAAAAATCACAAGTTTTCTCTACTGCGGCTGACAATCAACCAGAAGTTACAATTCACGTTTTACAAGGTGAAAGAAAGTTCGCAAAAGACAATAAGACGCTTGGTCAATTCAACCTTACGGGCATTGCTCCTGCGCCTAGGGGAATACCACAAATCGAAGTTACTTTCGATATTGACGCAAACGGTATAGTTCACGTTACTGCAAAAGATTTAGGCACTCAAAAAACTGCGGATATTACTATTACTTCTTCAACTAACTTATCCGAAGAAGAAATCAACAAAGCCGTTAAAGAAGCCGAACAATATGCCGAAGAAGATAAGAAGAGAAAAGAGTCCGTTGACAATAGAAACGCGCTTGACGGTATGATTTTCCAAATGGAAAAGGCTTTAAAAGAAAATGGCGACAAGATTTCGGAAGAAGACAAGGCTAAACTTGAAGAACTTGTAAAAGACGCGAAAGTTGAACTTGAATCTAACGACGATGAACGCATTAAGTCGGCAACTGAAAAGTTAAACAATGAAGCGCAAGCAATTTTTGCTAAACTTTATCAACAAGCAGGCGGTGCAAACCCAAATCCAAACGGCGACAATAACGACGACGGCGATACGGAATTTCACCAAAACTAATTAAAAAAATAAACGGTGAAGGGCAACTTGCCCTTCACTTACTACTTTAAAACAGGTTAATTATGGCAAATTATTATGAGGTTTTAGGCGTTAAAAAAGACGCAACCCAAGACGAAATAAAATCGGCATATAGAAAACTAGTTAAGCAATATCACCCCGACTTACACCCCGGTGACGCTAACTGCGCTACTAAATTTAAAGAAGTAAACGAAGCCAACGAAGTTCTTTCAGACCCACAAAAGCGTAGGCAATACGACTATGAGTTAGAACACCCGAATATGGGTGGCTTTAACTTTGGCGGTGAAGGTGGTTTCGGCGGTTTTGGCGATATATTCGGCGATATTTTTAGTCAATTTACGGGCGGTGGCAGTTCTTATACGGAACGAAACACCAAAGGGCAAGATATTACGCTTGAAGTTGAACTTTCGTTTTTAGACGCGGCAAAAGGTTGCAAACGCGATATTACTTATTCGCGCAAAGAACCTTGTTCGGCTTGTAAAAGTACGGGTGCAAAAAACGGCACTCAATACTCAACTTGTTCAAACTGTGGCGGAAGCGGTCAAGTTCAATATATGTCGGGCGGTGGCATTTTCCGTTCTATTAGCGTTAAGCCTTGTCCGGACTGTTCGGGTACGGGTAAAAAGATTTTAGAAAAGTGCGACGCTTGTTCGGGTAGGGGTTACAATAAGAAAAACACGACAGTTACGCTTGATATTCCAGCAGGCGCGGATACTAATTCGTATATGAAAAAGCGTGGCTACGGCGACGCGTCTACAAAAGGTGGGGACGCGGGCGATTTAATAGTTGTGTTTAAAGTTCTTTCGCACAAAATGTTCGTAAGAAAGGGTTACGATTTATTCGTTGAATTGCCTATTTCTTATAAAATGGCGGTTTTAGGCGGTAAAATTATGATACCAACGCTTGACGACGCTATCGAATTTACAATACCGGAAGGTACGCAAAGCGGTAAAAAGTTCTTTGTTCGCGGTAAGGGTATTAAGTCAAGGCAAGGTACGGGCGATATGTACGTAACCGTAACTATTGAAGTGCCAACAAGAATTTCGCGCTCACAAAAGGCGCACCTAGAAAAATTTGACGGCGAAGTTGAAATTAAACAGTACGATAAAATTAAAAAGTACGACGCCGATATGAAAACGCTTTTTGGCGTGGATAATTATAAAAAGAAAAAATAAAATACTTAAAAAAAGCGGTTAGATTAGTTCTAACCGCTTTTTTATTTGTAGTTTTTAATTTCGTAAATCGTCGTCGTTAAAAGGTAAAAACATAGTTGATTTTAACCTTGAAACAAGGCGTTCGTTATACTTTTCTATAAGTTCTTCATTAGATAAATTTGTAGTTATTATAAAGGGCATATTTTTGTCTAACCTGTCGCTAATTAAGGCTAAAAGGTATTCAACGGTAACGTTGTTGTATAGTGGTTCCGTGCCTAAATCGTCAATAATTAAAAGGTCGCAATTATATAAAATTTCGTTAATAACCGTTTTTTGAACTTCGCCTATATGCATTTTTAAAAAGATATTGTTAAGTTCGTTTGCCGTTAAAAATACGCCGTTATATCCCTTTTCGTTAACAACGCTTAACACGCATCTAGATAGGTAAGTTTTGCCTGTGCCGACTTTACCCGTCAACACAAAACCCTTAACTTTGTTGTTTGGAAAGTTAGACGCAAATTTTGTTAAAAGAAGTTTTTGTTTTTTAATAGAAGGTGATTTTGCGTTTTCAAAATAGCAAGGTTGTTTTTTAGATACGCCTAAATAGTTAAGGCTAACTTCGGTTAACTTTTTGTTAAAGCAAGAACATCTTTTTCCGTTAACGTAGCCTTTGTCTTTACAAATTTCGCAGTCGTATTCTTCGTTAGAAAAATACTTAAAATATCCCATATCTTCTAATATTTTGTTAAGTTTTCTATTTAGTAAGTCAAGCGAATTTTTAAGTTTTTCAACTTCTTTAAAGTTGTTTAAATATTCTTGTTTTGCTATATCTAGTTTAACGCTTCCTATTTCGTTATACGTTAAAACGTAGTCTTTATTTTGGTTTAGCAATTCGTCAAAATATGCTTTTTTTGCCAAAGTTTCGGTTGCTTTTTTTATGTAAAATTCGTTTACTTGTTGCAAGAGTACGTTAGATTTTATCATATAATTCCTTTATGTCGTCAAGCGATTCAATAAGGTCGTCAAGTTCTTCTTTAGTGTATTGACGTTCGTTTTTAAAGTGCGTTTTAGTAGTTTTAGATTTTGTTGTTTTGGTTGTGTTAACGGGGGATACGCTTGCAATTTGTTCAATCGTATACGCGCCTTTATTTTTCCAGTTAGACAAAATTGCGTTCATATACGGAATAGGGTTTTCGGTATTAGACGCGCGCTTTGCCGCCTCTAAAATTATATCGTCTGAAAAGTTCCAATCTCTACGCCAAATTTTAACGTTTTCTCTATCCCAACCGTTAGGCTTTCTAGTTAAGCCAAGGTATTCAAGAATTTTGTAAATAAACTTGTCCGTGCTGTTAAATTCGTTAATGTAGGCGATAATGTCTTCAAGCGTAACGTAGCCAAGTTTCATTAAGTTGTTTACGGTAACGTTCATTTGTTCAAGTGTGCGCCTGTTATTTTTAAAGCAATAGTTTGCAATAAATACAAGCGTTTGAGAATCGTAACCCATAGAAAGCCAAGGGGACACGTAATTTGATATTACCGAATCGTGAATTTCAACGTAAATGCCAAGCGCCTTGCAAATTTCTATGCTTAATTCTTGTTTTTGTTGTTTAGTTTTAAGGTATGCGCTTACGTCTTCTTTGGTAAAACACTTTGCGCTATACAATTCGTCAAACACCTTATCAAGCGTTTTTAAGTTCTTAATTTTAAACGTTTTTGCCGTAAAATTGATAATTTCCGATTCAAAATTGTAGTTTTTATACCATTTTTTGTAAAGTTGAATATCTTCAACTTCTTGCTTGCGCGTAATTTTTAAAGTTCTAAATAAATCGCCTATTTCTTTTGTCAACAAGTTGTAGCCCGAAAGTTCTTTTTCAACGGCTTCGGGGGTTGTTATGTTGCGGTTTATAAAGTCTTTTGAAACGGTTAAAATGTATTTATACGAAATGTCTGCACCCTTTAAGTCTGTACAGTATTTTACTATCATTAAAAACGCCTCGGGTTTTAACGGAGTGCTTTCAAGAAGGTTAAAATACTCTGCGTATTCGGAAGTGCTTATCATACGTTCTGAAATAAAAAGTTGTAGCGCTTTTGATAAATCTTCATACTTTTCGGGTTTGTAGCGTTTGTATTTTACACTATTGTCGCCAACGGGGATAAAATTAACGGTAAAAGGGTCGTTCAAAATAATAGATACTAAACCAAATTCTTCAAGGTATTTAAAATTGTCAATAAGTTCGGTTTTAGATATATTAAGGGAATTAGCCATTGCGTCAACGTCAAAATCAATAGATGAATTTTGGCATAAATATAAGCCGTAAAGGTAAACCTTTACAGCACCGTTATTTAATTCGGGAAGATAGTTAGAAACAAACAAATTGTCTAAAAGCAACTTGCCCGAAGACGTGTTTTCTTTTGAATAATTACAGAACGACATTTTTCACCTTGAATTTATAAAATTTGTATTGCATTATATTTTTAAATATATTAAAATAATAATAAAAATAAATCAAGCATTTTTTTGCAAGACAAGTTTTGCCACAAAATGTTGTGTGCTGTTTAGATTTGTCTACAAGAGGGATATTTTGAAAATACTACACACTTCGGACTGGCATTTAGGTAAAAAACTTAAAAATATTAGCCGATTAGAAGAACAAAAGCAAGTTTTAAACGAACTGATTAACTACGTTAATCATAGTGATATAGACGTCGTAATTGTTGCAGGGGACGTATACGACGTTTTTTCGCCGTCTGCGAGCGCGGAAGAACTATTTTATAGCGCGGTAAAAGAACTGTCTAACAAACAGCGCGCCGTTATCGTGGTTAGCGGAAATCACGACGATAATTCTAGGGTTACGGCTGGTGCGTCGGTATGTTTTGAATACGGCGTTATTTTTGCAACCAAACAGTTTTTGCATCCTTTAAAATTGCAAAGAGTTGAAATAGTTGACGGCAACGAAAAGTTCGTTGAAATTAAAGATAATAACGGCGAAACCGTATTTTTTAATTTGGTATCGTATCCAAACGAGCAAGCGCTTATTAAAACGCTTGACGAAAACGCAACTTATTCTCAAAAAATAGCAAGTTTAATTGCAAGCGGAAGCGCATACAATAAAAACGATTGCCCAGAAATTTTAGTTTCGCACTTATTTATGGCTGGCGGTGTTTCCGACGGGGTTGAAAAACCCATTGAACTTGGCGGTGCTAGGCTAGTTTTTGTTGATGCAATACCAAATAATATTATATATACGGCGCTAGGGCATTTGCATAAACGTCAAGTTATAAGTAGGCAAAAAAATATTGCGTATAGCGGTAGCATTTTACAGTATGATTTTGGCGAAAAAGAAGA
This sequence comes from Christensenellaceae bacterium, assembly GCA_045651725.1. Taxonomy (GTDB): domain Bacteria; phylum Bacillota; class Clostridia; order Christensenellales; family Borkfalkiaceae; genus HGM11412. The sequence continues at coordinate 72,814 of JAZRSX010000015.1, read as the reverse complement.
AAAGTCTTTTGAAGTTTTAACTGTTAAAGACGGCAAAGTTCAAGATTTAGAAACCGTTGAATTTGAAAGCGGAAAGAAGTTAAAAGTAGTTAATTGCTATGATTTTTCTAAATGCTATGAAATTCTTGACACTTACCAAAATTGCTACGTTAAATTGTGCCTTTATCAAAATCAACCGCTATCGCCTATGGAAGTGACCGATTTGCTTGAAAAATACCCCTTCGTTGTTGATATTGCGTTTTTAATTGACGGCGAAGTAAGTCAAGAAAACGTCGTTGATAGGCGTAAGTTAAACGATAAAGAACTTTTTGTTGAATACCATAAGCAAATTTTTGGCGTAGAGCCTAGTGAAGAATTACTAACGCTTTACTTAAAAATGCTTGAACACGAGGTGGAATTATGAAACCTATAAAATTGACGATTTCAGGCGTAAAGAGTTTTAGCGAAGAAGTAGTTATTGATTTTAAAGAACTAACTAAAAGCGGTTTGTTTGGTATTTTTGGCGATACGGGTAGTGGTAAAAGCACTATTTTGGAAAGCATTGTTTGCGCTCTTTACTCGTCAAAATTTAAAACCGATTATATAAGCAAGCGTTGTAATAACGCCGAAATTGATTTTGAATTTCAACTTGTATCTAGTGGCGTTAGAAAGGTTTATAAAGTCAATAGAAAGTATAGTTTAAAGTCGACGTCTAAAAGCGTTTTATACGAAGTTTTAGACGATAAAAACAAGGTCGTTATATGCGAAAAACAAAGGCTAGTTGACGATAAGATAATTGAAATTATAGGTCTAAACGCCGATGAATTTGAAAGTAGCATAGTGTTGCCACAAGGCAAGTTTGACAAGTTTTTAACGGCAACGCGAATAAACAGAGTTAAGATAATGGAAAGCCTTTTCGGGCTAGAAAAATACGGCGAAAAATTAAAGAAAAACACCGACGAATTAAACGCTAATTACAAAGAGCAAGAAACAGTTTTAAACACAAAACTTGCTATGTTTAAAGACGTTACAAAAGAGAGTGTTGAAGCGTTAAAAAACGAATATCTTTTAGCAAAAAAAGAATATGAAATTACAAATGAAAATAACAACAAAATTTTAGATTATATAGAAAAAAATGCAGTTTTTTATAATTATCAAAATAGGCTTAAAGAAGTTAAAGTTTCGCTTGAAAATTTAAGCAAAAAACAAGCGTATTTTGAAAATGCAAAAAGCGTAATAAGTAAACTTTATTCTATTAAAAAAATTATAGAATTAAACGATTTAATTTTGCAAAATGAAAGTAGCGTTTCTTTAATAAACTCTCAACTAATTTCGTCAAAAAATTTGCAAATTGAAAATGAAAACAATAAGCAAATTTATAGTCGAAAAATTTTACTTTATAAGGGCGAAATTGAAACGTTAACCACAAAATTATCTAGCCTTGAAATCAACTTTGAAAAGGCAAAAATTATTTTAAAACAAAATCAAAGTTTAAAATTAGACCTTAACGATAACTTGCTTGAAATTGATAAACTCAATAAGCAAATACAAAGCAAAAAACAAGAGTTAAAAAGTTTAGAAAACGACGTCGTAGTTTTTACTCAAAATCTAGAAAAGGTAAGCCTAGACGCGTGCTTAAAAAATTTAGAAAGCGCTATATCTAAAAAGGCGGTAAACTCTAAAATTCATGACGAACAAAACTTCTTAAACGAACTTTTAGCCGTCGTTAGCGAGCAAAAGCCTAAAATTAAAATTAGTTCTAGGTTAGAATTTTTGCTTAACGCGTTAAGTCAAGAAGGCGAGTTTAAAGACGAATTTACACTTATAAACGAAGTTAAAACGGCGTTTGATAAGCAAGTTGAAATTCAAAATAAATTAAGCGAAATTTCACTTAATAAGCAAGCGGTTGTTTCGTTAATTGAAATTATAAGCGCAAAGATTTTAGAATGCCAAAACACAAATGCCGAAATTACGCAAAAAATTAAACGAAACGACGAAGAAATTTTAACTTTAAACGGCGGTCAAGACCTTGAAGAAAGCATTTTTTTAACAAAAAAAGCGCTAGAAGAAAACAAACGACTTTTGCAAAACGGCGAAACTAAATTAAAAGAAGTTGAAACTTCAATTTTAAACGCTACGCTTAAAATTAAAGAACTTGAACTTAAACTTGAAAGTTTAAATTCAAAAAAGGGCGAACTTTTAAACGAGTTAGAAACTATCAAAAAAGAAGTTGCCTATACGCTTGAAGAAAGCAAAAAAATAGTTGCCGAATACGGTAGCGAAACTTTGCAAAAAGACACCGAAAACTACTTTAACGAAGTGCTTTTACTAAACGGCGAACAAAGAAATATTGAAAAAATTCTTAAAAATTCGCAATTTGACCTGTCCGTTTACACCGAAAATTTGAATAAAAAGCAAGAAATTCACGAAAAATTACTACTTCAAGCAGAAAAAACGGCAAAAATTAAAAATAGTTGTGAAAAAATAGAGCAAAATTACAAAGATAAGTGTATAATAGAAAAAGAGTATAATATACTATACGAAAAAATTAAACTTTTGCAGTCGCTTATCGCTTTAATTAAAGAGCGCAAGTTTTTGGAATTTATTGCGGACGAGTATTTGAAAGAAATTTGTTTAATCGCAAGAAAAACTCTTTTCAATCTTTCTTCGGGTAAGTACGGTTTAGAATACGACGGCGAGTTTTTCGTAACCGACAATCTTAACGGTGGCGAAAAGCGTGGGGTAGTAACTCTGTCGGGTGGCGAAACGTTTATCGTTTCACTTTCACTTGCGCTTGCGCTTAGTACGGAAATTCACTCCGCATCACTTCGACCTATTGAATTTTTCTTTTTAGACGAAGGTTTCGGCACGCTTGACAAGTCTTTGACGGAAATCGTAATCAACTGTTTGCAAAAACTTAAAACTTCTAACTTTACAATCGGCTTAATTTCGCACGTCGACGAGTTAAAAGACGCCGTTGACGGCAAAATTGAAGTTACTTCGGCAACGCATAGTAGCGGTTCAAAAGTAAAAGTAGTAGTTTAAAAAATTAAGCGAAAGATTATACTGCAAAGCAAATTAGTTTTTTAAAGTTAAAAGCGATTTAATAAATCAAAAAGGTAAAGGAAAACACCAAACTACAAGTTTGAAACAAAAAGGATATTATGGCAGAAACAATTTTAACCCCTATAACCTTGTGGAATTCGTTTGACGATACGCTTGCGCTTAAAGAAGTAAAACTAAATTCGTTTACGCTTCAAAACGCAACGTATACTAACGTGTATTTTTCGGGTCGTCAAGTAGGCGCTAACCGAGTTAGAATATACGGTTTATTCGTTGAGCAAAAGTGTAAAAGTAAGGGCTCTATATTAGTTCTTTCCGACGTGGCGGACAAAATTGACGGCGAATTAGTTAACCACTTCGTTAGTCAAGGTTACGACGTTTTAGCCGTTGATTTGCGTGGCGAAAACGGTGGGGACGGCGAATACACTAAATATCCCGAAGAAATTTCATACGCTAACTATATTAAGCGTGGCGACACTTTTGAACACGCTTACAATTTGGCAAATCAAACTTGTTGGTATGAGTGGACTGCCGTTGCAAGATACGCCGTTTCTTACCTAAAAAGTAAAAAGCCAAACGGAAAAGTGGGCGTAATTGCAAATAGATATAGCGCAAACGTGTTGTGGCAACTTTCGGCAACCGACAAGCGCGTTGACTGTGCAATCTTTTTATTCGGCGCAGGTTGGCTTGCGTACAAGGGCGTAAACAAATACGAAGAAGTTAAAAAAGGCATAGAACTCGACGAAGAAAGGTATAGGTTTATTGCGGGTATTGAAGCACAATCTTACGCAACTTACGTTACTTGCCCCGTATTATTTTTAGGCGCGACTAATAGCGATAATTTTGATGCCGAAAGGTCTATTGAAACGCTGTTAAGATTGCCAAATCAAGACACGACTTGGTTTAACTTTATAACCATTGCAAAAGACGTGCTTGACGAAAACTGCCTTAAAGACGTCGACTTGTTTTTTGCAAAATTTATAGCAAAAGAAAGCGTCACTTTGCCAAAAACGCCAACGATTGAAATAGATTGTGACGAAGAAGACATTATTTACACCGTCGATTATTACGGCAAAAACGCCGTTGACGTAGTTCACGTTTTGTCAAGTAGCAATACTTATAACACTAACGACAGGGTGTGGTATAACGTAACTCCAACAATAACCGAAAGCGGGAAATACAATTTTAGGCGCAAGGCTTACGGAAACGTTGATTTTGAAATTGCGTTTGCAATAGTCAAGTATAAAAACGGCTTTACGATAAGTTCAAAGTTTAGTTTTAAAAAGTTGGGCATAAAGTCGCTATCAAAAACTCCGTCAGTACTTTTTAGTTCGTTTAAACAACCTGCAAACTTTATCGTAGAAAACGTAAAAACCGAACTTATGGGCAACGTCTTTTCGTCGTCGTTATACGCTATAAAAGAAGGGCCTTTTAACATAAAGGGCATATATTCTTCAAATACTTTAACGACTTATGCAGTTAGAAAAATTGCGGATACGATAGAAGAAAGTTCTTTTTTAAAGTTTGACGTTGCGTCTTCGTTTAACGACACTTTGAGCGTAGAAATTAAACTTTTAACGGGAGAAGTTTACTTTAAAGAAGTTGCTATAAGGGGTGGCGACTATTGGCAAAACGTACAGTTGTTTTTGTCTGATTTTAAAGACGAAAACGCAAAAGGTATACGCGAATACGATAAAATTATATCAATTTCAATATCTTCGCTTGGCGCGTTTATGATAAACAACTTTATTTTACTATGAGGCAATATGCTACAAATTAACGACAAAGTTATAACTAAAAAAAATCACCCTTGCAAAAATAACGAGTGGACGTGTGTTAGGACGGGTGCCGATATAAAATTAAGGTGCGACAAGTGTAATAAAGTCGTAATGTTTACGCTTGACGAATTTAAAAAAAGCGTAAAAACCGTAAATGGAAAAAAATATGAGTAATTTTGAACCGGAATTGTTAATTACAGAAGAAAATGCACAAAAAAAGTTTAGAAGTGACGTTACTTTTATCGCCACTTTAATTGCCTTGCTAATTTTTACGTTCTTCGTAACTAACGTTTGGCTATCCGTTTATAAAGTTCAAAACGTTTCTATGGAAAACACGCTTTTTAACGACGATATCGTTTTGGCGGACAAGTTAGCGCCTATTCATAGGGGCGACGTCGTAATTTTTAAATACAGCGCTGATAAAGACTACGTTAAAAGGGTTATTGCAACGGAAGGCGACAAAATCATTTTTGAACAAGATAAAAAGACGGGTGAATACTGTGTTTATATTATATATAAGGGCGAAGTCATAAGGCAAAAACTTGTTGAACCCTACGTTAAAGAAGGTGGGTTTACAGAGTATAGGGGCAAGCCGTCTTACGTCGTTGGCGAAGATGAAATCTTCGTTATGGGGGATAACCGCTTGGAAAGTTACGACAGTAGGGACTTTGGCTGTGTTAAAAAATCGCAAGTTAAAGGCGTTGTGCACGAAGTGTTTATAAAAATGCGTGGCGTAACTAAATTTTTATTTGATAATTTAGGTAAAAATGAAGAAGATAATTAAATTTTTAATTAAGTCAAAATTGTATCCGCTACCCCTTATTGCAATTTTTTATGCCGTTATGTTCTTTTTAAATAAAGACGTAACTTACGGCAGTTTAACTTTTGGAATAACAGTAACGCTTACGATTGTTACCATACTTTACTCAATTTATAGTCTATTTACGACTAAACGGGTAAGTAAGAAAAAAGAACCGCCCACAAAAGAAAGAGGCGAACAAAAAAAATCAAAAAATAAATATCCTATATATTTTGCCGTTAAGCAAGACGATAGATACGTCTTTGCCGAATACGAAGATAGATACGAATTGTTTTTAAAAACCGAAAGCGGTTTAAAATACGTAAGAACGGATAAAAAAGATTAAATATTAAATAAAAAAGGTTAAAATTATGACGAATTTTTACACAAACGAATACCTTGAAAAAATAAAAAGGCAAAAAAACAAACTTTTAACTATATATTTTATCATTTTAGCGGTGTGCGTTTTAATTGAAGTTGTGGTTATAGGGTTTAACGCATATTTACCATATATGCACGAATATAAAACGCTTTTAACGATAATTTTATATGCAACGGGCGTACTATTTACGGTATTTTCGTTTTTGTATTTGCAAATAACTTACGGTAAAGTTAGCGAATATTATAAGTTCGTAAGCCAAACTATGATAAAAAGAAAAACGACGTCGTCAGTAACGGTAATTAGAATTCATTATCAAACGCAAACAAACAAAATCGACTATTACACGATTGACGTTTTAGAGTGGTCTAACACCGAAAACGACTACGTTGAAAGAACGGTTTTAGTAGACTGTGAGTTTAAAGATTTAGATTTTAAAGTAGACGAAATTTTAACTATAACTACTTCTTCAAACTTTTTAACGGCTTATAAAAGGAGTGACTTATGAAACGAAGTGAAATAAACGAAAAGTATAAATGGAATATTAGCGACGTTTATAAAAATGACGAAGAATTTTATAAAGAGTGTGAAATTTTAGAAAAAGAAATAGATTTTTCGGAGTTTAAAGGTAAATTAAACAATGCGCTTTGCGTAGGGGAATGTTATAAAAAACTTTACGCTTTGTTTTTAAAATTAGAGAACCTATCCGTTTACGCTATGATGCGTAGAGACGAAAACGCCGACGATAGAGTTGCCAACGAATTAAGCGGAAAGGTCGATAATTTAGGCGTAAAATTTTCAACGGAAACTTCGTTTATAGACGTTGAAATTACGGCTCTTGAAGAAAGTGTTTTAAATTCTTTAATAAACGACGAAAGTTTAAAGTTATACAAGCGTGATTTACAAAGAATTAAAGACTATAAACCACACATTTTAAGTGAAGATTGCGAAAAACTTCTTGCTTTAAGCGGTAAGGTTTTAGGCGGATACCACGATATCTTTTCTATGATAGATAACGTAGACCTTGACTTTCCAACTATTATCGTAGATAATAAAAAGGTTAAGGTAACGCAAGCAACTTTCTCTTTACTTTTACAAAATCCAAACAAAAACGTAAGAAAAAAGGCTTTTAAAGCATACTACAACGCATATAAAAAGGTGCTAAACACCATAACGGCAACTTATAAAGGCAACGTAGAAAAAAACGTGTTTATATCGCGTGCAAGAAACTTTGAAAGTTGTTTAGACAAGGCGCTTTTTAGCGAAGAAGTTGATAAAAAGGTATATGCTCAACTTTTAAAAAGCGTAAACGCAAACCTTTCAACTTTGCACGGTTACGTTAGGTATAGAAAGTCGGTTTTGGGCGGAACGCTTAATATGTACGACTTGTACGTGCCACTCGTTAAAGACGCTGAAATTGCGCTTGATTACGAAGACGCTTACAACCTTGTTATAGAAGGCTTAAAACCACTTGGCGAAGACTATAAAAACCTTTTAACGCGTGCGCGCGACGAAAGGTGGATAGACGTTTACGAAAACGACGGCAAGCGTTCGGGTGCGTATAGCGTTTCAACTTACGGATTAAAACACCCGTTCGTGCTTTTAAACCACACTAAAACTACTCACTCTGTATTTACGATAGCCCACGAATTAGGGCACGCAATACACTCATATAAGTCAAATGCAACTCAACCGCAAACTACGGCGGACTATAAGATTTTCGTTGCCGAAGTTGCGTCGACTGTAAACGAAGTGTTGCTTATAAAATATCTTATAAATACGGCGAAAGATAAAAACGTTAAAAAGTATTTGCTTTCGTATTATCTTGACACTATAAGAACGACTTTATTTAGGCAAACGATGTTTGCGGAATTTGAGTATATTGCGCATAGCAGTGCGGAAAACGGCGTTTCTTTGACCAAAGAATTTTTAAGTGAAAAGTATTTAGAACTCAATAAAAAATACTATGGCAAGGCTGTAAAGTCTAACGAAGAAATTTCTTACGAGTGGGCAAGAATACCACATTTTTATACGGCGTTTTACGTTTATAAATACGCAACGGGTATAATAAGCGCAATAAATATTGCAGAAAATATTTTAAAAGACGGAAAGGTGGCGGTTGATAAATACTTTAAGTTTTTATCTTCGGGTTGTAGCGATACTCCTACTAATTTATTAAAGATTGCTGGGGTTGACCTTATGACGAAAGCGCCTTACGAAATGGCAATGAAGTCGTTTAAAGACGCGCTTTTAGAATTAAAAAGTTTAGATTAAATTTATATATAGGTAAAATTATGGCAAATAACGTTATTTCAGCGCTTCCATACAATTTGGAAGCAGAACAAAGTATTTTAGGTTCTATTTTAATAGACAAAGAGTTGCAGTATGAAATTCGTGCGGAATTAAAGCGCGACGATTTTTATATGGAATCTCATAAACTTGTTTTTGACAGTATTTGTAGCGTGTTAGACGACAATAGACCCGTTGACATCGTTACGTTAACCGACGAAATGAGTAAAAAACCCGTTGAACCCGCTAAAAAGAGAAAGAAAGTTGACCTTGCGTCTTTGGCGGAAGATATGGAAAGCAAAACTACGCTAGAAAAAGCGGGCGGTATAGAGTATTTGTCCGTTCTTTCACGCGCAACTCCATCGGCGGCTAACTACGAATACTATTTAAAAATCGTTAAGCGCGATAGCATTTTGCGTAAACTTATTAGAAGCGCAGACCTTATCACGAAAGACGCTAAAATTAGTACGGATAGCCAAAAATCATTAAGTTATGCAGAAAAGTTAATATACGATATAAGCGAACAAATTTCAACCTCGTCACTTACTAACCTTAACGAAGAAGTTGAAGACGTTATTGAACTTTTTAACAATATTCAAAAAGACAAAAACTTTAATCAGGGTTTAAAAACGGGCTTTATCGGTTTTGATAGGTTGACTAGGGGCTTACATAAAGGTAACCTTGTTATTATTGCCGCAAGACCATCCGTTGGTAAAACTACTTTTGCTATGAACATAGTTGAACACGTTGCTATTAAAAACGATGCCGTTTGCGCTGTTTTTGCACTTGAAATGACAAAGCAAGAACTTGCGGAACGTATGATTTATTCGGTTAGTGGCGTAAGTTCTAAAATTGCTAGAGACGGAAAGTTGGAAAGTCACGATTGGCAAAAAATTTGGAACGCACAAAAACTTTTAAACTCTACAAACGTATATATAGACGATACTTCTATCGTTACGGTGCCCGATATTTTATCTAAATGCCGTAGGTTAAAGTCAATTAAGGGTAGGCTTGACCTTATCGTTGTAGACCATATCCAACTTATGACGGCGGTTACTTCAAATGAAAGTAGGCAAGCCGAAATAACCGAAATTTCACGCGGGTTAAAAATGATTGCAAAGGAACTTGACGTTCCTGTTATCGCGCTTTCACAACTTAACCGTGAAAATGAAAAGAAAGGTTCTAAACCCGTTCTTTCTAACCTTCGTGAATCGGGCGCTATTGAACAAGATGCCGACATCGTTGCGTTTATTCATAGAGCGGATAAAACGCCGGACGGTATGGAAAACCCAGATGCCGTTAAAAAGGACGAAACTGAAATTATTATTGCTAAAAACCGTAACGGTGCGGTTGAGTCGTTCAACGTTATGTTTAAGGGTTCGTTATCTAAATTCGTTAATATTACGTTTAACGAAAGTAACTATCAAATACCACCCGAAAATAATTCAAACGGCGGATTTCAAAAGTTAAGCGAAAGCGACTTTATGCCTCCGCAAGAAGAAATTGCGCCACCAGAAGACGAATTTATACCGCCACCACCAACGGACGACGATATTTTTTAAGAGAGTTTTATGCAAACACAAATACTTAAAATTGACGAATTTTCTTTAAATTATGCAAAAAATTTGATAGATAGCGGTAACCTTGTTGCCTTTCCAACGGAAACCGTTTACGGACTTGGCGCGCTTGCAACCGACGATAATGCCGTCAAAAAAATTTACGAAGCAAAAGGTCGACCAAGCGACAATCCGCTTATAGTTCATATCCACAAAGATTTTGATTTAAGTAGTTTAGTTTACGTTGAACACGACTATATTAAAAAGTTGCAACAAGCCTTTTTACCTGGTCCGTTAACTATGGTTTATAAAAGCAAAAATGCCGTTAGTAGCATAGTTTCGTGCGGGCTTGATACTCTTGCCGTAAGAGTGCCTTCACACAAGGGTGCGCAAGAGTTTTTAAAGTACGTAAACGCGCCTATTTGCGCGCCATCGGCAAACGTTTCTAAACACACTAGCCCCGTAACGAGTAAGCACGTTTATAACGACTTAAACGGCAAAATTGAACTTATTTTAGACGGCGGTAAATGTGAGGGCGGTATAGAGTCAACCGTGCTTGACGTAACTACGAGCGTACCCATAATATTAAGAAGTGGACTTGTAACGCGCGATATGATTAAAAGCGTCGTAGGGCGTTGCGAATACGCCGATAAAAACGACGGCAAAGTCAATCGCTCGCCAGGGTGCAAATATAGTCACTATAAACCAAAATGTCAAACTATTTTATTTGAGAATAACGACTTAATAAACGCGCAAAATTATTATAACCAAAAGAGTAAAGAAGGTTTTAAATGCTATTTTTTGTGTGACGATACCGTTGCTAAAAAATTAAGCGGAAACTTTCTAAAACTTGGCACTACGGGCGAAGAAATTGCGTCTAACTTATACTATAAGTTACTTGAAGGTGAAAAATTTGCCGATATCATTATTGCAATATCCGTTTGTACGGGTAGTGACGTAGACGTTGGCATTATGAATAGGCTAGAAAAAGCGTGCGCAAAAGAATAACGCAAAACGCCTTAATTTTTTATTATACTTGACAAACTAGGTTTGTTATTTTACAATATACTTAATTATTATTTATTATTATATAGGTGAATTATGAAAATTGCTTTTGGATGCGACCATGGCGGAATTGATTACAAAGACGCCGTTATTTATTATTTAGAAACTCATGGGCACAGCGTGGTTGACTATGGAACTTTTACAAGTGATTCTTGCGATTATCCCGACTATGCAACTTTAGTATGTAAATCCGTTATAGAAAAAGAGTGCGACTACGGTATACTTATTTGCGGAACGGGCATAGGTATGAGTATGGTGGCTAACAAATTTAAAGGTATTCGTTGCGCGCACGTTGCCGACGAATTTTCTGCGGAAATGACAAGGCGTCACAACAACGCAAACGTCTTGGCAATGGGTGCTAGAATAACTAAAAAAGAAGACGTTGTTAAGTTTGTTGACATATTCTTAAACACGCCTTTTGACGGAAATAGACACGAAATAAGGGTTAATAAAATAACCGAAATCGAAAATAAATTTTTTAAATAATATTTTTACTTTTTAGGAGAAATTATGGGTAAATTGCACGTTTTAGATCATCCACTTATTCAACATAAAATATCTATGATGAGATGTGTTGAAACTAACACCAAAGATTTTAGAGAGTTAGCAGACGAAATTTCTTTGCTTATGGCGTATGAAGTAACTAGAAACTTGCCACTTGAAAAAAGGGAAATTGAAACGCCTATTTGCAAAACTAAAGCAAACTTTATTGCGGGCAGAAGTATAGGCGTAGTACCTATTTTGCGCGCAGGTTTAGGTATGGTAAACGGTATTTTAACGCTTGTGCCTAATGCAAAAGTAGGGCATATCGGCTTATACAGAGACCCAAAAACTCATTTACCCGTTGAATATTACTGCAAATTGCCTGTTGATAGCGAAGAAAGAACGATAATCGTTGTTGACCCTATGCTTGCAACGGGTGGTAGCGCGGTTGCCGCTATTGATTTTATTAAACAACGCGGTTGTAAAGATATTAAACTTATGAACTTAATTGCCGCGCCAGAAGGTGTAAAAACCGTTATGGACGCTCACCCAGACGTTGATATTTACGTTGCTTCGCTTGACGAAAAACTTAATGAACACGCATACATAGTTCCTGGTCTTGGCGATGCGGGTGATAGGCTTTTCGGCACGAAATAAAAAAGTAAATCGGGTGGTAATTCTACCCGATTTTTGTTAATTTTATAGATTTTATAAGAGGTTTTTATGAATAAGGTTACAAAAGCCGTAATACCCGTTGCGGGCTACGGCACAAGGTTTATGCCATACACGAAAGCAGTTCCAAAGGCTATGTTACCCGTACTTAACAAACCCGCTATTCAAGTTATAGCGGAAGAAGTCGTTAAAAGTGGCATAACCGATATTTTATTCGTAGTTGGATATCGCGAAGAAGTTATAAAAGAACACTTTGCTTGTGTTAAAGAACTTGACGAAATGCTTTTACAAAAAGGCAAAACCAACTTTTATAATCAAATTAAATACCCCGAAACAATGGCAAAAATATCTTTTGTTAAGCAACAAGAGTTAAACGGAACGGCAGGCGCGCTTTTAAAGGCGGAAGAATTTGCTTGCGGTGAGCCTTTTGCAGTTTTGTGGGGTGACGACGTTATGTACAACAAAGATTATCCCGTAACGAAACAACTTGTAGACGCGTTTAACAAAACGGGCAAAAATATAATAGGTTGTAAAGACGTTCCACTTAAAGACGTTCCTAATTACGCGTCAGTTGAATACAGTGATATAGACGGCAATTTATATAACGTTACTAAAATAGTTGAAAAACCTAAATTAGAAGACGTTAAAAGCACGTTGTCGCCACTTGGCAGATACGTCGTTACTTCGGATATTTTTGATATTATAAGAACGTTAAAACCTGCAAGCAACGGCGAATATCAATTTACCGACGTTTTAGACGTTTTAGCAAGCAAAAACGAAGTTCAAGCGCTTGTATTTGACGGCAAGCGTTACGATATGGGCAGTAGGCTTGGATACTTAAAGGCTAATATTGAATTTGGGTTAAGAGACGAAGAATTAAAAGGCGAACTTAAACAATATTTAAAAGAAGTTCTAAATGAATTTTAAAAGGGTGTAAATGGCTAGTTACAGCGAAGGTTTGTATATTGTTTTAAACACAGCAAACGAAATAAAAACTAAATATAACCTAAACTACGTTGGTACGGAAGAAATTTTGTACGCTTTTTTGCTTACGCCTAAATGCGATGCTACGAAGGCGTTGCTTTTATACGGCGCAACGCACGAAAAGTATTTTGCATACTTAAAAACGACGTTTAGAAATCAAGCGACAAGTGGCTATACGATAAACGCAAAAGCCGTTTTAAATAGTGCGTCTGAAATAGCAAAAGAGTTTAACGACTACGTTAAAACAGCACATTTGTTGCTTGCCATTTTAAAGTGTGAAACTTGTAGGGCGTATAAAATTTTGCAAGCGCTTGGCGTTGATATATCTTCGCTTTATGCCGAAGTTTTAAAGGGTGTAACCGCAAAGAAAAAGAGCGAAACTCAAAAAGTGGTTATGCCTGTTAAAGAAGAAAAACGCGAAGTTGCGTCAAAGTCTTCAACAACCTTAAAACCAAAGGCGGAAAAGGTTAAAAAAGAAGAAGAAAAGCCACTTTCTTCGCCACTTGACGGGTTTGGCTACGACCTTACTTTAAAGGCAAGGCAAGGCAAGGTTGACGAAGTTATCGGTCGCGAGCAAGAAACTCAAAAAATAATAGTAACGCTTTCACGAAAGACTAAAAACGCCCCCGTGCTTGTGGGCGATGCAGGTGTTGGAAAAAGCGCCATCGTCGAAGGTTTAGCGCTTAAAATTGCAAAGGGTTTAGTTCCCGAATTTTTAAAAAACAAAACTATTTTTTGCCTTGATATAGGCGGTCTTTTAGCAGGCACGCGTTATCGTGGCGACTTTGAGTCTAGGCTTAAAAATGCCGTTGACTACGCTTTAAAAGACGGCAATATTATATTTTTTATAGATGAAATACACAATCTTGTTGGCGCTGGTAGTACGCAAGATAGCAAAATGGATGCCGTTGAAATTTTAAAACCACTTTTATCGCGTGGGGAAATTATGGTAATAGGCGCAACAACGCCTAGCGAATACACTAAATACGTTGAAAAAGACCCTGCGCTAGAAAGGCGTTTTCAACCTATAAAGGTTAGCGAGCCAACTGTTGAAGAAGCCGTTGAAATTATACGCGGAATTAAAAATTTGTTTGAAAAGCACCACGCCGTTACTATTTTAGACGAAGCAGTCGTATGCGCTTGCAAACTTTCAAATAGATACATAATTGATAGAAAACTTCCAGACAAAGCAATAGATTTAATAGACGAAGCGTGTAGCGAAAAACAACTTTCATTTAAGGTTGATTTTAGCGAAGTTGAACAGTTAAAATCGTATGTAAATTCTTTAATTTTAAAGAGAGATACCGCGCTTAAACAAAATAATTTAGACGTTGCGAAAAGAGCCGATAAAGAACTTTCTTTTAAGCGTGAAGAATACAAAAAATTATTAGCAACTAAAAACGAACAAGTTTCAAAAACCCCCGTAGTTACGGCGGAAGACGTAAGAAGGGTTATAAGCGAAAGTTTACAAATACCTATAACCAAGTTGTCGACAGACGAAACTTCTAAACTTTTAGGTTTAGAAAGTGAACTTAAAAAAATGGTTGTTGGGCAAGAAGATGCAATCAACGCCGTATCGCGTGCGGTACGTCGTTCACGCGCTAATTTAAAAGACCCGTCAAGACCTATGGGTTCGTTTATTTTCGTTGGGCCTACGGGTGTTGGCAAGTCGCAACTTACAAAGGCGCTAGGCAAATGCGTTTTCGGTTCGGAAAACAGCGTTATTCGTTTTGATATGAGCGAATATGCCGATAAAACTTCTATAAACAAACTAATAGGCGTTGCGCAAGGTTACGTCGGTTACGAAGAAGAAGGGTTACTTACCGAAAAGATAAGAAAAAACCCTTATAGCGTAGTTTTGTTTGACGAAATTGAGAAGGCGCACCCCGATATTTTTGACCTTTTACTTCAAGTGCTTGACGAAGGTAGGCTAACCGATAGCAAAGGCAAAGAAGCAAGTTTTAAAAACGCTTTAATAATTTTGACTTCTAACGTAGGGTTTTCGGGCGATGAAAATCAAGTTGTTTCGTTTGGTTTTTCTAGCGACGTTAGTAGCAACAAAAACAAGGCGATAGAAAGTCTTAAAAAACAATTTAAGCCCGAATTTATAAACAGGCTTGACGAAATCGTCGTGTTTAACGAACTTTCAAAAGAAAACTTTTATGAAATTGTCGAAATTTTGGCAAGCGAAGTTATTGAAAGGGTTAAAGAAATAGGCGTAAAATTAACGATAGAAAAATCTGCGTTAGACGTCGTTGTAAACGAAGGTTACGACAAGACTTACGGCGCTAGACCGCTTAAACGCGCCGTTTCTAAACATATAGAAGATTTGCTTTCGGACGCAATAATTGAAGGTTCAATTAAAGACGGCGATAGCGTTACTTTACTATCTAGTGACGGAAAGATTACTTGCAAGAAGGATTGATTATGGAAATAGGAATATCAACGGCGTCTTTGTTTAAAAGGCAGTATAATGAAGACGCGTTAGTTACGCTTGACGGTTTAGACGCGCGTGTGGTTGAAGTGTTTTTGGGTTCTTATTGCGAATACACAAAAGAGTTTGCAACGCTTTTAAAGTCGCGTCAAGGCAGTTTAAAGGTGCATTCTATTCACACTTTAAACACTCATTTCGAGCCACAACTTTTTGGCGATAACCCACGCGCGATTGACGATGCGTATAGAATTTTAGAAAACTGTT
This sequence comes from Christensenellaceae bacterium, assembly GCA_045651725.1. Classification (GTDB taxonomy): domain Bacteria; phylum Bacillota; class Clostridia; order Christensenellales; family Borkfalkiaceae; genus HGM11412. The sequence goes on along the minus strand of JAZRSX010000015.1, from coordinate 57,069 downwards.
TAAGCACCGCAAACACGCTTGGCGCTACGAATTATACGCTACACGGCATAGCGCGTTTTAAGAAAAATATTTTATACAATAACTACGAAAATATCGGGAAAAAGTTTGTCAAATTGAACGATTTTTGCCTTGAAAGAAACGTTAATTTGTGTTTAGAAAACGTAGAGTGGGCGTATTATAACCACGTTGGTTTTTATACGGAAATTGCAAAGTATTGTAAGGGGCTTAAAACTTGTTTAGACGTAAAGCAAGCGCGTGTTTCTGGCGATAGTTACGTCGATTATATAAAAGAAATGGCAGGTAGCATTAACACGGTGCATTTATCCGATATAAGCGAAAGCGAAAAAATTTGTTTGCCAGGTAAAGGCGTTTTTGATTTTGACGATTTGTTTAAAAGGCTTTTAGATACTGGTTTTGACGGAAATATGCTTATTGAAGTTTACAATAACGACTATGGCGAAATTGAAGAATTAAAAGAAAGTTTAGACTTTTTAAGAGATAAAGCGAGTAAATATTTTAAAAGGTAAAACATAGTAAAGCCTAAATATTAAAATTTTACCATAAAATTAAAAAGAAAAGCATAAATTAATACAAGCGGATTTGCTTGTATTTTTTTATGAAAAAAACTAAAAAAAGTAAACTTTTTAAACGGCTATTTATATTGCTATTTTTAGCCATTTTTATAACGCTATACTCATTTTCAAATAAAATGCTGATAGATATAGGCGTAAGCGAGTATTCGGGCATGCTTTCAACGGCGTCGTATTTTGCTATAAACAAAACTTTGAGTGATGGAACAGATTTTTCAAGCGTTATTCAACTTGAAAAAGACAGTTCAAACAATATAACCGCAATAACGACTGATGCGTATAAGTTTAACGTAATAAGTGCAAATTTAGCAAAATACGTTGGCGAATATTTTTCAATAGAGTTAAAAAAGGGCGTCGAAGTGCCTATCGGTGTTTTTACGGGTATTCGCATATTTTCGGGTTTTGGCAAAAAAGTAAAAATGCCACTTATAACGGTTTCGTCAGTTCAATGCGATATAGTTTCGTCTTTTGAAGAAGCGGGAATAAATCAAGTTAAGCATTCGCTTTACGTAAATATTTTACCAGAAGTTTACGTCGTAACAAGATTTTCAACAAAAGATTTGAAAGGTAGTATTAGCGTTTTAGTTTACGAAACTATTATAGTTGGCAAAATACCCGAAGTTTATTTGACGTCTAGCGTCTTTTCTAGTCAAAAAGTGGTTTAAATAATTGACAAAAGCGTTTTTTATTATTATAATAACTATAATAATTACATAGTTTAAATACTTTGATAAAGACAGGCGCATTTGTTAGCGGAAAGAGAGTAGGGTTAATTTGCTGAAAGACCCTTACGCTTGATGATGCGATATTCACTTTTGAGTAGCAAGCCGAATTAAGTAAGCCGAGCCGTTCGCTTTCGTTACAAGCGCACAAGGTGCAAATTTTTTTGCATAAATTAAGGTGGTACAGCGTATTAAGAAACGCCCTTTTTAAAGGCGTTTCTTTTTTTTATTTATAGACTAATTAAGGAGCATATTATGAAAGAAAAATTATCTCTCATAAAACAAAAAGCAGGCGCGGATATCTTAAATTCCGCAAACAACAAAGAACTTTTTGATACGAAGGTTAAATATTTTGGAAAGTCGGGTGAAATTACCGAACTTTTAAAGGGTATGAAAGACTTGCCAAAAGAAGAACGTCCGGAAGCGGGAAAACTTATCAACGAAGTAAGGGCGGAAATTGAAAAGTTGTTTACAGAACGCGAAGCCGTTTTAAAAAAGGCGGAACGCATGCAAACTTTTAAAGACGAAGCCATTGATATTACTATGCCTGCAAAATCTAATAAATTAGGTTCACTTCACCCAATAACTCTTGTTAGAAACGAACTTATTGAAGCGTTTACGGGTATGGGTTTTAGCGTGTTTGAAGGTCCGGAAATTGAAGAAGATTATTATAACTTCCAAATGCTTAATATTCCGCTTGACCACCCCGCACGCGACATGCAAGATACTTTCTATATAAGCGACAATATTTTACTTCGCACGCAAACTTCGGCGGGACAAGCAAGGGTTATGCTTAAACAAAAGCCACCTATTAAAATATTAAGTCCAGGAAAAGTATACCGTTCGGATAGCGACGCGTCGCACTCACCGATGTTTCATCAAATGGAAGGTTTGGTCGTAGATAAGGGCATAACTTTATGCGACTTAAAAGGCACTTTGGATGAATTCGTTAAAATTATGTTCGGCAAGGATACTAAAACAAGGTTGCGTCCGTCGTACTTTCCATTTACCGAACCAAGCGTTGAAGTTGACGTTTCGTGTTCCGAATGTCACGGTAAGGGTTGTAAACTTTGCAAAGGTACGGGTTGGATAGAAATTTTAGGCGCAGGCGTGGTAAACAAAAAAGTTTTAGACGCTTGCGGTATTGACAGCGAAGTTTACTCTGGCTACGCGTTTGGTATGGGTATTGAAAGAATTGCTATTTTAAAATACAAAATTCCAGACATTAGGCTTTTCTTTGAAAACGATATTCGCTTTTTAAAGCAATTTAAGTAAGAGGGGGATTATTTATGAAACTTCCATTAGAATGGTTAAATGATTACGTTGACTTAACAGGTGTTTCCACTTTAGAACTTCAAGATAAACTTTTCTCTTGCGGTTTTGAAGTTGAAGAAGTTATTGAATACGGAAAAGAAATTTCAAAAGTTGTTGTAGGCGAAGTTTTAGAGTGCGAGGCTATCGAAGGCACGCATCTTCATCTTTGCAAAGTTGATTGCGGTGAATACGGCGTTTTTCAAATTTGTTGCGGTGCGGACAACGTTAAAGTTGGCATAAAAGCGCCTTGCGCTTTGGTTGGCGCAACGGTTTACGCTACGGCAAGCGACCATAAGACGATTGAAGGCGTTATGACTATTAAAGCCGGTAAGTTAAGGGGTTACGATTCCTTTGGTATGCTTTGCGCGGGCGGTGAAATAGGCGTTACGGAAGATATGTATAAGGGCGCGTCTTACGACGGACTTTTAATATTAGATAATAATTGTAAAAACGGCGACGATATCAAAAAAATAGTAGGTTTAGGCGAAATTATATTTGATATTAACGTTACGGCAAATAGGCCTGATTGTCAAAGCATTTTAGGTTTAGCGCGCGAAGTTTCGGCTATTCTTAAAAGACCTTTAAAAATGCCTAAAATCACTTATAATACTTGTGATATTAAAACGCAAGATAAGTTAAACGTTACCGTTAAAGACGTTGACTTATGTCCACGCTATATAGCGTCTTACGTTGACAATATTAAGATAGAAGAGTCGCCACTTTGGATGCAAAAAAGGTTAAAAAGCGTTGGCATTAACGCAATTAACAACATAGTTGACATAACTAATTTCGTTTTAACGGAAATCGGTCAACCTATGCATAGTTTTGACTATAAGAATTTAGAAAACCAAGAACTTATTATAAGGCGCGCGATAGACGGCGAAAAAATTACTACGCTTGACGATAAAGAGTTTACGCTTGACACTTCAAATTTGGTTATTTGCGACGGCGTTAAACCACAATGTATCGCAGGTATTATGGGCGGTAAAAACAGTTGCATAAGCGACGATACCACCGAAATAGTATTTGAATCGGCAATGTTCAAGCGTGACAGTATAAGAAAAACTTCACGCAATTTGGGTAAGCGTTCCGATTCGTCTTCACGCTTTGAAAAGGGTACGGACGCGTATATTGCAAATTTAGGTATGTTAAGGGCGCTTTCTCTTATAGACGAACTTAAAGCGGGCAGGATTTCTTCAAGTTTTATTGATTGTAATTCCGTTAGTTTAGAGCCAAAGGTTTTAAAAACCAAAATTTCTAAAATCAACAAGGTTTTAGGCATTGAAGTTGAAACGGCAATTATTGAAGATATTTTAAAAAGCCTTGAATTTAAAACGACTATTTGTGGCGACGATATTGAAATTATCGTTCCACCTTATCGTGACGATATTGAAGATTACCCAGATATTGCCGAAGAAGTTATTAGAATGTACGGCTACGACAATATCGTTGACACTTTGCTTGACGACGCGTCGCTTACAGTCGGCGGTTTAACGAAAGAGCAAAAAGATATTGATATCGCTAAAAACTATCTTGCTATGCAAGGATTTTGCGAAACTATCAACTATTCGTTCATTTCGCCAAAAGATTACGAAATGCTTAATATCGACACTAATACAAGCGAATATAACTACGTTAAAATTTTTAATCCGCTTGGCGAAGATATGTCGGTTATGCGCACTTCGTTAATGCCTTCTATGGTTAAAGTTATTGCAACAAACCTTAACAAAAAGAATTTAGAAGGAAGACTTTTTGAATTTGGCGTTGAGTATAAGCCAAAGGCTTTACCGCTTGAAGAATTGCCAAACGAAAACGCGTGCATTTCACTTGGCGTATTTGGCGAAAACGAAGATTTCTATACCGTTAAAGGCGTTGTTGAAGGCTTACTTGAAGTTTTACACGCAAGTTTTAAAGTAGACTATAAACCTTGCGAAAAACCGTTTATGCACCCAACTAGAAGCGCAGAAGTCGTTATAGGCAACAAAAGCGTTGGTTTCTTTGGCGAATTAAACCCAGAAGTATGCGAAAACTTTGATATTGACAAGCGCGTTTACGTTGGTGAAATTTATTTCTATGAAATCGCAAATATGCTTAACAAAAAACCACAGTTTAAAGCAATTTCTAAATTCCCAACGGTTGAACGCGATTTGGCGCTTGTTATGGATAAGTCTGTAACAAACGGCGAAACTGTAAGGCTTATTAAAAGGGCAAGCGACAAAACGCTTGTTTCGGTTGACGTGTTTGATATTTACGAAGGCGGTCAACTTGCCGAAACGGGCAAAAAGAGTATGGCTTACCATCTAGTATTTTCTTCGTTAGAGCGTTCGCTTACGATGGAAGAAGTTGACGAAAACATCAACAAAATACTTGCAAACTTGAAAAAATCAAACATAGAATTAAGGTAATTTTATACCGCCACGCTTTTTTGTGGCGGTATATTAAACTATAATTATGATAGAAATTTTAGCGCCGGCAGGCAATATGCAAAACTTAATAGCAGGTGTACAGTCGGGTGCAAACGCCGTATATTTAGGCTTGCAAGATTTCTCCGCGCGCAAAAATTCTAAAAATTTTAGTAGGGAAGAATTAAAATATGCCGTTAGTTACGCAAAAACTTTCGGTGTAAAAACTTACTTAACCGTAAACACTCTTTATAAGGATAGCGAACTAAACGCCGTTTTAGACGCAATAGTTTATGCGTACAATCAAGGCGTTGACGCATTTATTTTGCAAGACGTGTTTTTGGGTAAGGTTATAAAAAATGCGTTGCCAAACGCCGTTTTGCACCTTTCAACGCAAGCGGGCGTGTGTAACGAATACGGCGCTATTCAAGCCAAAAATTACGGATTTTCTAGAGTTATTCTTGCAAGAGAAACTAAATTTGAAGATATTAAAACAATTTGCAGTATAATTGAAACCGAAATTTTCGTTCAAGGCGCGTTGTGTACGTCTTTTTCGGGGCATTGTTACGCGTCGTCGTTTATAGGCGGAAATAGTGGCAATAGGGGGCTTTGTAAACAGCCTTGTAGAAAGCAATACGCTTATGAAACGCTAGACGGAAAATTTATTAAAGACGGATACGTTTTATCGCTATCCGACCTTTGTTTAAAAGACGATTTAGATAAATTTATTAAAGCAGGCGTAACTTCGTTTAAAATCGAAGGGCGTATGCGTAGTGAAGAATACGTTAGGGCATCGGTTTTAACGTATAGGGCTATATTAAACGGCGAAGACGAAACTAAACTTTTTAACTCTTTAAAAACTGCGTATAATAGGGGCGACTATACTTCGGGTTTAGCGTTTAATCAACCAAAAGACTTTATATCTTCAAAAATTCAAGGGCATAAAGGTCTTGCCGTTGGTGAAGTTGAAAAAGTGTTTAAAGACGTTTTTACTTTAAAAAATTTTATAAAATTTAACGATGGCGACGCGTTTAAAATACTTCGTAACGACAAAGAAGTTGGCAACGGATTTGTGGCTTCTACGGGCGAAAAACAAGTGCTAAAATATAAGGGCGATATTCGTAAAGGCGACGTTGTAAGTATAACGAAAAGCGTTACTTTAAACGAAGATTTAAAACGTCAAAAACTAAAAGAAATTACGGTAAGCGTTACGGCAAGGCGTAACGAATTTTTAACGCTTTGTTGCGAAGGCTTTACCGTAAAATCAAGCGAAGTTTTAACGGCGTCAAAAACGCAACCCACGTCTAAAAACGACGTTATAATAAACTTAAATAAAGTTGATATTTACCCGTTTAGCGTAAGCGCAAATTTTATAGATTTTGAAGAAAACCTATTTATACCAAAAGGTGTGTTAAATAGATTGCGCGCTAGTTTATACGAAAAAATATTTTTTAAAAATTGTTTAAAAAACCCAGTAACTATCGCAAAATATGAAGATTATTATAATTTTAATAAACCTATTTTAACGCCTAATATTAAAGCCGTAATAACAAGCGAAGTTAAAGAATTTAAAGGTGCAACGCATATAGTATATGCTCCAAAAAATTATAACGAAGTTAGCGCGTTAGAAGTTAAAGCGTTATCTAAAAACGGCGCTAGCGTGTATCTATATATACCGCCGTTTTGTTCGGGTTGCGACCTAAAAATTATTGAAAATATTAAAGATTATTTTAGCGGTTTATACGTCAACGGTTACTGGGCGGTTGAATACTGTAAAATAAACCAAATCAACTGTTTTTGCGGTATGGGTGTTAACGTTTTTAACAGCGTTGACGTTGCCGTTTTATACGATGAAGGCGCGCGTTTAATTTGCGCGTCAAAAGAACTATCTAAAAGGGAAATTGAAAGTATGAATAACGGACTTATCGTGTTTAACGAAGGCGGTATTGAAGTTATGGATTTAATTTATTGTCCGCTTTCAAAAGAGTGTGGCTCTTGCCGTTTAAACGACACTTTCGTTTTAAAAGATAGTGAAAACAGGAAATTTATAGTTAATAGATATAAGTTAAGCGAGTGTAGGTTTAGGGTATATAATTCTTATGCACTTGACGTTACGGTAAACGCAAAATCTACTATTAAAGACGAAGCGTTAAATAAACCTATATTAAACTTGCTAAACAAAACCAAAGGAAATTTGCAAAAGGGGGTGCTATAATGAATAAAAAGTCGCTTTACTTACTTGAATACGATAAAGTACTTAAAAAACTTTTACAATACGCTGTTTTAGATAGTACCAAAAGTTTGATTTTACAAGAAACGCCAACTTCAAACTTTATACTAGCAAAGCACCTTTTACAAAAAACCAAAGAAGCCTACGACTTACTGTATAACGAAGGCGTTGGCAATGTAGAGTATTTTGAAGAAATGCTTGACGAACCAGAACGCGCAAGTCGTGGCGGTATGCTTTCTTTCAAAGAACTTTTAAAATGCGCTAAATTATTGCGGTCTTCAAGAATTTTAAAAACAATGCTTGAAAATTCAATTACCGACGCGCCTATTTTAAAAGAAATTGCAACCCATATTTATACTCAAAGTAGTTTAGAAAACGACGTTTTTTCTAAAATAATCAACGAAACGACTATGGCTGATAACGCGTCTTTAAAACTTTATAGCATAAGGGCGCAAATTAAAGAAATAAACGAAAAAATACGCGTAAGACTTTCGGCTTTTATGAAAAAAGACGGCAACAAGTTTATGCAAGACAACGTCGTTTCAATGCGTTCGGGTAGGTACGTTATACCCGTAAAAAGCGAATACGTAACGCAAGTTAAGGGCTTTATTCACGATAGGTCGGCAAGTGGTAGCACTTTTTTCGTTGAACCGCAAGAAATTTTAGACTTAAACAACGAACTTAGAAGCGCCGTTTTAAGCGAAAGTATTGAAATTGAAAGAATTTTATTAGAACTTTCAAATTCGGTTGGACAAATTAGCAGTTTTTTAAACGATAATATAAACTACTTAACCGATATAGACTTAACTTTTTGCAAGGCGCATTACGCTTATCAAACTAAAAGCGTTTGCCCAAATCTTAACGCAAACGGCAAAATTGATATAATAAAGGGCAGGCATCCATTAATTGACGCAAGCAAGGTTGTACCCGTAAGCGTAAAACTTGGCTATAAATATAGATACGTTTTAATTTCTGGTCCTAATACGGGTGGTAAAACGGTAACTTTAAAGTTGGTCGGTTTGCTTTCTTTGATGGCAACTTCGGGCATGTTCGTGCCTTGTCAAGATGAAACTACGCTTTCGGTTTTTGACGACGTTTGCGTTGATATCGGCGACGAGCAAAGCATAGAGCAAAACTTGTCAACGTTTTCATCTCATCTTAAAAATATCGTTAAGATTTTAGAAATTGCAAACGATAAATGCTTGGTTTTAATTGACGAATTAGGCGCAGGCACAGACCCCGACGAAGGTAGCGCGCTTGCTCTTGCCGTTTTAAAAACTCTTGTAGAACGCAAAACTTACGGTCTTGTAACAACGCACTTTAACAGTTTAAAAGAGTACGCTTATTCGTCTAGCGAAATTTTAAACGCATCAATGGAATTTGATAGTCAAACTTACGCACCGCTTTATAGGTTGCGCAGTGGTTTGGCGGGCACTTCAAACGCAATAGAAATTGCCGTAAGGCTTGGTCTTGATAAAGAAATTGCAAGTTTAGCAACGAGTTTTTTATCTAGCGAAAAAGTTTCTTTTAACAACATGTTAAAAGAAGCGGAAATCGTAAAAGAACAAGCCGAAAAAGACGGGGCGCTTATAAATGAATTAAAGTTAAAACAACAAGCGCTTTTAAAAGAAGTTGAACAAGAGCGTCAAAAACTAGAAAAAGACAAAGAAAAATTCTTATTAAAGGCTAAACTTGACGCTAAAAAGACGTTTGAAAATAGGCTTATGGAAGCCGAAGATTTGCTAGGGCAAATGAAAGAGATTTTTGATAAGGACGAATACGAAAACGCCGACCTTGTTAAAATGTCTACTTTAAAAAACAAAATAGAAAACTCTAAATACAATTTAGACGGCGAAGTTAATACTCTTAACCCATACGACGATTGCAACTTAAATTCGCTTAAAAAGGGCGACAAGGTTTACGTTAAATCGCTTAACGGCGAAGGCGAAGTTTTAGAAGTTAATAGCCGTAAAAATTGCGTTTGGGTTTTAGTTGGTTCGTTGAGAATAAATTGCAAAATCGACGATATATCCTTTATTAAAAAGGGTGAAATTAAGGGCAAAAACGTTGCGGTTTCTTTAAAAAGGCAAAACGTTTTGGGCGTTAAACTTGAAGTAAACGTAATCGGGCTTGACACAAGCGAAGCGCTTATTGAAGTTGAAAACTTTTTAGACGGCGCAATAATAAGCAATCTTGAAGAAGTTAGAATCGTGCATGGAAAGGGCTTAAAAATTTTGTCAACGGCTATTCACAACTACTTAAAAGGTAGAAAAGACGTAACGTCGTATAGGTTTGGAAAATACGGCGAAGGTGAACACGGCGTAACGATTGTAACGCTTAAATAATTGTAAATTGTCGTTTTACGTGATAAAATAAAACGGGGGGGGTATTATGATAAGAAAAAACTTTTACGAAGTTTCAATAGCGCCAGAGGACTTAAAAGGTCAAAAGGCGTTATTCGTAACTTTTAAGATTTTAAAAATATTATTTATTGCAATTTGTATAACTTCGTTTGTAGTGGCGTTTTCATTTATCAAGTTTTTTTGGATAATTTTTGCAGTTTCGCTATTAGTTGTTATATTTTTTGCATTTTTACAGTACAAATTTTATTGTTTTTACGACTATTCGTATATTGACGGCTCGGTTAGAATTTCCCGCATTTTAAACAATAAAAGGGCTTTGCCTTACGTTAATTTTGAATGTTCAAAAGTAATTTCTGTCGGCAACGTAAACAGCAAGTTTTTCGTTGCTAACAAGCATAGTAAAGAATATAAAGTTTACGTTGCAAAATCGGGTAAAATTAGTCAGTTAGACACCGTGTTTTTTGTTCAAGGTCAAACTGAAAAGCGTATGATAGTTTTATCTTATCAGCAACAACTTTTGGGCTATATTTTTAAAACCGTACCCGTTCAAAAAATTGATAAAGATTACCTAAATTTGATTAAACAAGGATAAATTTTATGCAAAACGACTTAATTTATTTAGATAACGGCGCAACGACTAAACCTTTAAGCGAAGCGCTTTCGTATGCTAAAAAATACTATGACGATTGTTATTATAACGCGTCGGCGCTATACTTGGGCGGTGTTACGGCAAACAAGGCGATAAGCGAAGCGCGAAACGTTATTTCAAGCGTGTTTGGAAGTAATTACGAAGTTATTTTTACTTCTTGCGGTAGCGAAGCGGATAACACGGCGGTGTTCTCTTATTCTAAACGCGGAAATATCGTTACTACCCTTGGCGAACACAGTGCCGTTTACGCGCCGTTTATGGAACTAAAAAATTCGGGGCTTGACGTAAGGTTTGCTACTTTAAACGAAGACGGTAGCGTAAACGTAGAAAACTTGCTTTCGTTAATAGATAAAAACACGACTTTCGTGTCCGTCGTTCACGTTAATAACGAAACGGGCGCAATAAATGATATAAACCAAATTGCCAAAAGCGTTAAAGAGATAAATTCACGAATAATATTTCACTCTGACGGTGTGCAAGCATTTTTAAAAATACCATATAAATTAAGTGATTTTATAGACCTTTACTCTGTTTCGGCGCATAAAATTAACGCTTTAAAGGGCGTTGGCGCGCTAATTAAACACAAAAGGGTTAAAAACCTTAAACCGCTAATTTACGGCGGTGGGCAAGAAAGCGGATATAGAAGCGGTACGGAAAACGTGTTTGGCATAAAAACTTTTGAATATGCCGTAAAAGAGCATTATAAAACGCTTGAAACCGACTATCAAAACGTTAAAAAACTTAAAGAAACGCTTATAAATACGCTTGATAAAAGCCTTTTTAAAGTTATAAGTAGCAATAACTGTTCGCCGTACGTAATTAGTTTATCGGCGGTTGGGTTAAAGGGCGAAGTTTTACAACATATGCTTGAAAAAGACGGTATAATTATAGGTACGGGGTCGGCTTGTTCGTCTAAAAACAAGCACAGCAGAATGCTTAAAAGCATAGGCTATTCAAACGAAATTTTAGACGGCGTAATTAGGGTTAGTTTTTCGTCTTTTTCGACAAGTGAAGAAGTTTTATTCGCCACTCAAAAACTAAACGAAAACGCAATGAATTTAAAAAGGACGATGTATAATCTAAAATGAATAAAGTTTTAATAATTCGCTGGTGCGAAATTCATTTAAAGGGAAAAAACAGGGGTTTTTTTGAAAAACTTTTGCAAGATAATATCAAAATGGCGTTAAAAGGCTATAACTATAAACTTGTAAAAATACCGGGCAGGTATTTGCTTGAAGGTTTAAACGATAGCGAAGTTTACGACGCTATCGACGCGTTAAAAAAGGTGAGCGGTATTCACACCGTTTCAGTTGCAAATTGCATTGATACGGCGCTTGACGATATAGTTTCGCTTGCAATAGACGCTTGCAAAAACAAGTCCGGCACCTTTAAGGTTGAAACTAGGCGCGCCGATAAGAGTTTTGAACTTAATTCGGTAGAGTGCAGTAGGTTTGTTGGCGGTAAAATTTTAGCGTCGAACAAAAATTTATCCGTTGACGTGCACGACCCAAGTTTTACGCTTTATATCGATATTCGCGAAACTAAAAAAACGCTTGTATTTACAGAAATTATAAAAATGATGGGCGGTATGCCGATAGGTTCGTCTGGTAAAGGTTTAGTTATGCTTTCGGGCGGTATTGATAGCCCCGTTGCGTCGTATATGATGGCTAAACGCGGTATGAGATTAAGCGCGGTGCATTTTCACTCTTATCCTTATACGGGCGAAATGGCACGGCAAAAAGTCGTTGACCTTGCCAAAATAATTTCGGGATATTCGTCGGGCATTGACCTTTACGTAGTTAAGTTTACCGAAATTCAAGAGGCGATACACGAAAAACTTCCCGAAGAATATATGATAACTATGATGCGCCGTTTTATGATGCGAATATCCGAAAGGTTGTGTAATAAAATAGGTGCGCAAGCCATTATTACGGGCGAGTGTTTAGGGCAAGTTGCAAGCCAAACGGTTGAAAGTATAACGTCGTCGCAAAACGCTGTTAATATCGTGCCCGTATTACGCCCGCTTATAGGGTTTGATAAACTTGAAATTATAGAAATTGCCGAAAAAATAGGCACTTTTGAAACTAGTATTTTGCCTTATGAAGATTGCTGTACGGTATTTTTGCCAAAATATCCGCTAATTAAACCAAGGCTTGAAAAGGTTATAGAACTTGAAAAACTACTTGACGTTGACGCGTTAATTGAAAACGCATTAAATAGTATAGAAATAGAAACACTTTAAAAATGACGGCATTTACATAAAAGCAAGTGCCGTTTTAATAACTATAAAAATAAAAAAATGCAAGTTGTTTACTTGCACTCACCACTAAATTATATCATAAAAATTTGCGATTGTAAATAGGTTTTTTAAAAATAAAGTTCGATAAAATTTTTAATTTTGGTATTGACACCGCCTTATTCTTCTTGTATAATAAAGGTACAAAGGGAGGGTAAATCCAATGTACAAATAAGCCACATACTTTCAATAAGGAGGTACAGTTAAAGTGTATGTAATTAGAGTTAGTAAATGGTTGAACCAAAAAATTAAAGGGATATAAGGAGATACGCCAATGAATCTTGAGGAACAATTTTAATCGCTTAACCCCGTAAAATATGCGCTTAAATATGCGAAAGAAGTGATAAACGAAGCGGTAAAAAGCGCAGTCGAATAAAACTAAATAAACGAATCCTTACAGTATCTAGCGACGGTTAGGTACTGTATTTTTTTATAAAATTTTATATAAAAATTATTAATATTTATAAATTTAGCACCCTTTGACTTTAAAAAAATAAAAATTGTTATAAAATTACATAAATTTGCTTTACTATTTTTTTATGCGATAGTATAATCGAAATATGGATAAAATTATAGAAGAAATTAAAGTTAAAAAAATGGCTTTAAAGATGACAAACAAAGAGTTGTCTTTAAAAAGTGGCGTTCCGCTTGGAACGGTAAATAAAATACTTTCGCAAGGATGTGGCGCAAAATCAAAGACGATAGAAAAAATAAACGGCGTGTTATCGCAAGAAGAAACTAAACCGTCAAACTATATGGGCTTTGTTAAAGTTGGCGCTACAACTATTGACGTTGAAGTTGCAGGCGTTAAGAATAACGAAGAAAAAATCAAGTCGGCAATAGACGAGGCGTTTTCAAAGGGCGTTAAGGTTTTGGCTTTTCAAAATTTATGCGTTACGGGCGCTACTTGTGGCGACTTGTTTTATCAACAAACGCTACTTGAAAGAGCAAAACAATCGCTAATATCTATAAAAAACTATACTTTATATAAAGATATGCTTGTTTTTGTAAGCCTACCGCTTATGGTAAACGGCTTAATTTATAATGCCGTTGCCTGCTTATTTGAAGGCGAAATTTTAGGTTTTACGCCTTATAGTAACGAAGTTTTAACCGATATTAAACTTTCTCAATTAAAGGGAAGTTTTAAAAACGCACAAATTTTAGTTGACGGCAAAGAATATATTTTTGCTAGCAATATCGTTTACGTTTGTAAAAATCATCAAAACTTTACAGTTAGCGCTTGTAGTGGCCTTGCGGACTATAAAACAACTGCAAATATTATAATAAACTGCGCTTGCAGTAACGAAATAGTTAAAAGGGCGGAGTATAGGCGCATAAACTTGATTGATACGACTAGAACGCAAAACGCAAGTTACGTTTACGCAAACGCAGGCTATGGCGAATCTACTACCGACCACGTCTTTTCTGGGCATAGTTTAATTTGTGAAGACGGTAAAATTTTAAAAGAAAGCAAGTTGTTTAACAACAGTTTTATTTATTGTGACGTTGACGTTGACTATCTTTCAAGCGAAAAATCAAAGACGGCAAAAGAGTTTTTTGGCGAAGAAATATTCGTTAACTTTGAAATTAAAGAATTTTCTAATAAAATTGACAGGGTATTTTCTAAAACGCCTTTCGTACCTTTAACGGCAAGCGAAATTGCGTCAAGGGCGGAACTTATACTTTCAATGCAAGCAAACGCGCTTGCAAAAAGAATAGAGCATATAAAGTGCAAAAATCTTGTTATAGGCGTTTCGGGTGGGCTTGACAGTACGCTTGCGCTATTAGTTTGCGTTAGGGCGTTTAAAATTTTAAAAAGAGATTTTAAAGATATTTTAGCAATAACGATGCCTTGTTTTGGCACTACAAACCGCACTAAATCTAATGCTGAAAGGTTATCAAGTTCGCTTAACGTAACTCTAAAAGAAATAAATATTAAAAAATCCGTTTTAGCGCATTTTGAAGACATAGAACAAGACCAAAACACTTTTGACGTAACGTACGAAAATTCGCAAGCACGCGAAAGAACGCAAGTTTTAATGGATGTTGCAAACAAAGTGGGCGGTATCGTAATAGGAACGGGCGATTTGTCGGAACTAGCGCTAGGTTGGGCAACGTACAACGGCGACCATATGAGTAATTACGCCGTAAATTCGTCGATACCAAAAACGCTTATAAGATATCTTGTTGAATACGAAGCAAATAGGCTAGGGGGCGAAATAAAAGAAACGCTTTACGACGTGTTGTTGACGCCTGTTTCACCCGAACTTTTACCACCAAAAGACGGTAAAATAAGCCAAAAAACCGAAGACATAGTTGGACCTTATTTACTTCACGACTTCTATCTTTACTACGCGCTTAAAACGTGCTATAAACCGTCAAAAATCTTTAAAATTGCAAATATCGCCTTTGAAAAAGATTTTGAACGTGCAACGCTTTTAAAGTGGTTAAAGAACTTTTATAATAGATTTTTTAGTCAACAATTCAAGCGTTCTTGCTTGCCAGACGGCGTTAAAATAGGTTCGGTTGGCGTTTCGCCAAGGGGCGATTTGCAAATGCCGTCAGATGCTGTAAAATACGAGTGGCTTGCAGACTTAAACAATTTAAAATAATATTTTGCAAATAAAAAAAGGGTTAGTTTAAGCCGAGTCCCTGCAAGGGATTCGGCAACTAAATAAATCCGTAAACGGATTTGTGATATTCGTCTCACGACGAGTTATATTGCCTTACGGCAGTTATATTCGCCTATTGGCGAGTTAAGGATTTATTTAATATAACTGCGACTAAAAGTCGCAATATAACGCAAAACTTGTTTTGCATATCACTTTTAGCCACAAGGCTAAAAATATAACTTATTTAACTTGATTATTTGTAGATAAGAAAAGCCCACCATATTTCGCATTTTGCGAAGTATAGTGGGCTACACTTTTGTGTTAAATTAAAATTCCCTTTTAGGAACTCCAAAAGTTTGGTCGTTTTTATATTGTTATATTTTATTCAACGTACGTTTCTGGGCGTTCGTCTGGGTTAATAAGTTCAAATTTAACGTTGTTAAGTTTTAAATCAGGCGTGTTTACAACGAATAAACCGTAGCAAGGAAGGGTAGGTCCAAACATTTCGTCGCTTGGCGTACCCGTTGGGTTGTGTTTATAGTTAATATCACTCATCTTTTTGCCACCGACAACCTTAACGCTAACGTTTTGTAAAACTATATTATTCATTGGGTTAGACGTGTAGTTTACAATCATACTAGGGAAGCAGAAGTTCTTTTCGTAAATTTCGTGCCAGTTTTCTTTGGTGCTTCCTTTCATTGAATAAGCGAAATATTTTGATTCGTAAGGCTCGTTATGAGTGTCAGCAAAAACGTTGGTTATAAATACGTCGTTAATTTTGCTTTCGTGCATATCTTCGGGTGCGCGCATACGCTTTCCTGCAAAAACAAAGATAGGGCAAGCCACGTTGTGCATAGTTATATTGTCAATAATAATGCCTTCTACGTGAGAGCCGTCGCAACTTTCAACGGCAATACCCATACAACGCGTATCGTAAATAACACAGTTAGAAACGGTTATATTTTTAAAATCGCCGTTAGTTTCCGTGCCGATTTTAAGCGCGGTACACCTACTTTTCATAATACAGTTAGTAACCGTAATTCTTTGGCAAGGCGATAATTTATCGTCGTAATAAGAAGATTTAAACACTATACTGTCGTCGCCAGATTTAACGATACAGTCTGATATTACAACGTTTTCCGACCCGTCTGGACTTATTCCGTCAATGTGCGTGTCTATATACAAGCCTTTTATAAAGCAGTTTTTACAGCGACCTAACAAAACGGCTATATCAGTTGCGTTTAATAGTTTTAAATCGCTTATATTTACGCCGTCAACACCGTCAAGCGCAATAATTTTAGCACCCCTTCTACTATTGCAGTTTTTAACTTTGTTAACGTCCCAAGCGCTTTGCATATCAATAGTAGCATTACCTTTAAGGGTTACGTTTTTAACGTTTTTTGCGTAAAACATTGACCTTGTATAACTGCTGTGAGACAAGTCTTGATATTTGTTAAGAATAGGCTCTTCGTCAAAAAAGTCTAGAATATTCGTAGAACCTAAAATTTTAACGCCGTCTTCAAAAATAATGGTTGTGTTATCTTTTAAACTAACCGAGCCAAGCGTGTAAACGCCAAATGGAACGTAAAGTGGTTCGCCACCTTTTTCATAGCAATAGTCTATTGCGTCTTGAAAGGCTTTTGTATAAAGCACTTCGTCGCCTTTAATAAAATCTTTTAAATTTACCATTTTTACCTTTTAAAGCACTATACTTGCTTTATTACCTTTAATTTCTACTTTCGTATTAAACTTTTCGCATAACGTAGCAAAACGGTTTAAAAGTTCGTCGTCTTTAATAATTCTTGGCCAACCGATAGACGAGTGTTTTTGACCTAAACCTAATTCAACCGATATAAGTTCAATTTTCTTAACTTCGCCGTCTTCCATTTCAAAATATGGAACGATAGATTCCATCATAACTTTAATTCTTTGAAGTCCGCAAGTGAAATCGCGCGTTCTAGCCTTAAATAAGTCGTACATGCTGTTTGCAGACGTTTGGTTAAATTTATTGTAGAAGTCTTCAGGTGCTAATTCGCAATTTTCAAGGTGAAGAATAAAGTCGCCAAGAGAATAGAAAATAGGTCTCTTTTTATAAATTTCAAGCGGTTGAATTTTGTGTGGCCCGTGACCTATAACCGCGTGTGCGCCAGCGTCTATACACATATGTGCAAAATCTACTAAAAATGGTGCAGGTTGGTCGTTTTCACCGCGATAAGAAAGGTGTTGGTGTATAGAAATAAATACGTAATCTGCTTGGAATTCAGCCTCTTTTATGTATTTTTTCATACGAGTAACGTCTTCTTCGTTTAGTACCGAAACAATGTCGTTTTCTTTGCCAATTTCAAAGTTTGTAGAGCCAAATTCAACTATACCTTCTTTTAATGGTGGCAAATAACCGCTTTTTCTACTACTTTCGTTTCCTGCGTTTATTAAAGTGTTATCGGCAATTTCTTTAATGGTTTTTGCTTGTTCTTCGGTTATAACTATTTTATTAGTATATCTAATGCCGTTTACGCCTGGTCTTCCTGGAATAAGTCTAGATTGTTCACCTGCAAATGCGCCGGGCGCAAAGTTAAACGTGCAAGCAATTATTGCAACTCTACCGTTTGGAGTGTCAACGTATCTTGGAGATGACGCTTCCGTTAAGTTTCTGCCAACGCCTGCGTGAACGTAGCCGATTTTATTTAAATTGTCTATCGTTTGAAGCATACCGTCAAAACCGTAATCCATACAGTGATTGTTTGCAAACGTGGTAGCGTTAAAGCCGTATTCAAGCGTGTCTTTTAAAATAGTTTCGTCCGTTCTAAGCCAAGTGCCACCGCTAAAACCGTAAGCAAAGCAATCTCTGTTTACGGTTGTTTCAAGGTTAAAAAATCTAACGTCACCTTGTGCTATAAAATCTTTTATTTCTTTAAAGCCGTCATAATATTTAGGCAAATGTTTTTGTATGGCGCAATCGCCAACTGCTGTAACTTTTAACATTGTATTTCCTCACTTTTAATAATATCTACTAAAACGTTTAAACCCGTTTTTATTGATTTCTTTTCAATTCTCTCTTCTCTCGTATGCGCGCCTCTGCCAACGTATCCGGCTATGCAAACGGCAGGTATTCCCAAAGAGTGTGGAATATTACAGTCGGTAGAAGCCGAAGATGCTGTTACGGGCTTGTCGGAATATTTTTGTTGAATATCCATAGCCCTTTTTGAAAGCGCTTGCATTTTTTGTTCGTCTACGTTACCCATACAAGGTCTATCGCCAATTAATTCAACTTGTATATCAACGCCGTTGTTTTTAGCCGTTTCAAAAATGGTTTCAAAATTATTTTTCATTATATTAAAACAGTCTAAATCGTCCGACCTATATTCGCAAAGCATTTCCGCTTTTTGGCATATAGTGTTTATTGATGTTCCGCCTTCAAAAATTCCTACGTTATAAGTAGTTCTAGCGCCTTCTTTTTTAGGAACTTGAATTTCGTAAATTTGCGTAACTATTTTAGAAAGTTCGGTTATGGCGTTTGGGTTTCCAAAAGCGCCGTAAGAGTGCCCGCCTTTTGTCGTAACCGTTACTTTATACCTATGCGAACCTACGCTTTTATTGTAAATATGGCTAAAACTACCGCAGTCTATGGAAAACATATGGTCTATTTTGCCTTCGTATTCCTTAAAAATTTGCTTTACGCCTTTAAGGTTACCTAAACCTTCTTCACAAGCGTTTGCTGAAAAGAGTAGGGAAGTTTTTGGCTTAAAGTTTATATCTTTTAAGTATTTGCAAACCGCTAAAATTATGGCTACGCAAACGGTATCGTCGCCAACGCCGGGGCAACATAAATAAGTTTCGTCTTCAACGATAGGCATAGGCGTAGTATCGGGGAAAACCGTATCTGTGTGCGCGATGATTAAAGCGTATTTATCAGTATTTCCTTTAATATCCCATATTACGTTTTTTGCTTCGTCAATATAGGCGTTATCGTAACCGATACTCTTTAAATAGTTAAGAATATATTCCGCCCTTTTTTCTTCGTGATGAGAAGGGGCTGGTATAGCACATAATTCTCTTGTTAAGTTAAGTGCTAAATCATAATAGTTTTCACAGTTAAAATTATTCATAATTAGTCCTTTTTTAAAAACAACATACAACCTATCTAAAAAGATAAGTTGTACGCTAAAATTTTAATTAGAATTCAATAATACCAAAGCCCGTTGCTAAAACTTTTACGGTATACGTCTTATCGTCTACCTTTTTAAGTCTTATTGTGTTTGGATTTTCTTTAACGATTTCTGGAACGGTAGTTTCTTTAAACGTTAACGTAACGACAGCGTCTGCCTTGTGGTCTAAAATGTCGCCGTATTCGTGGCTACGAGTGTTACCTTCGTTGTTAAAGATAGTTAAGAAACGCTTGCCGTTTTCGTCGTAAGAAACGAGCCAGTGAAGTCCGTCAACGTAGCAAGGCATAGTTTCTTTAATAAGGTTAGTAAGTTC
This sequence comes from Christensenellaceae bacterium, assembly GCA_045651725.1. Taxonomy (GTDB): domain Bacteria; phylum Bacillota; class Clostridia; order Christensenellales; family Borkfalkiaceae; genus HGM11412. Next base: position 37,412 of record JAZRSX010000015.1, on the reverse strand, counting down.
GTATTCAAACTTACCTAAATCGCTAGTTTCAATAATTTTATATTTGCTATCTTTTTTAGCGTTTTTAAAGTCGCTATCTTTAGTAGCGTCAATTAAATATTCGTATTTAGCAAAAGTTTCTTCACTGCAATCTTCGTAAATAATATCGAATACGTCAGGGAATTTAGAGTTTGTAAGAGTGTGGCTTTCGTTTCCGTAAGTTTCGCCAGCGTAGTTAAATATTAACTTAATTACGTCTTCAACGTGGCCAAAGTACGCTTTTTCTTCTGCGTTTAATGGAGAGCCCATATAAACGTCTCTATGCTTGCCAACGATAGCGTCTTTTGCCGCTTCTTTTGTAAGTACAAGTTCAACGCAACTGTATTTTTTAGGAAGAACGATGGCAAATGGAGTAACGGGTTTAATGCCTCTATAATTTTCGGCAGTTTTAATAAAGTTCTTTTTAACTAAGCCGTAAGTAGAAAGGTCGTAAGACTTCATATCACTGTAACTGCAATTAAGACCCCATTCTTCTGCAACGTATTCAGCACCGCTCATTAAAGCGTGATAGTAAATACGATTTTGAAGTAAACGCGAACTACCGCCGTTTTCACCAAACGTTGTAAAGTCGTCGCCATGTTGTTCTTGCGTTAAGAACCACTCGTTAGAAGGGTCACTGTTAAAGCAAGGCATAGAATAAGTGCTTGGGTCGTGTTCACGCCAACATTCATAGTAAACACCCCAAGTTTTGTTGTTAGCCCACGCCATACCACGAGCAAGCGCAACCGCAATACGCATCCAAGGAATTTGACAGCCAACTTCAGGCATAAACGACCTCATACCGATATCGTTTTGAAGTTTGGTTGCCAAGAAGTAACTGTCGCAAGGTAAAACGTTGCCGTAAGTGCCGACCATTCTACGAGTAAACATTTCTTTCATTTCTTCAGTAAATTCTTGCCAAGTTTCAGCGTAAACCTTGTTTGCATAGTAGTATACGTTGTCTTGCGAAAATCTGTGAAGTTGAGTGCCGTCGGGTAAAGTTTGCTTTTTTGATAAAAGGCGTTCGCTTAAAGTTTTTAAGTCGTATGGACCTTTGCATCCGTCCATAGCCCTAATAATTCTTGGCCATTCGGCAAAACGTCTGTTAGAACCACTTTCGTGAAGTTGGAAACCTAAAAAGTCGTCGCCCAAAATGTTTTTGTATTCTTCAACTAACGCTTTGTCAAACGTATAGTCGTGCCATGTCGTGCCACCACAAATTCTATCTACGTAGAAAGGAAACTTATTGTCTTTGATAAAGTTGTAAAGTTTGCTACCCTTTGCCGCGTGAATATTGAATTTTTGGTCAAATGGCATAGGAAAGTCGTGTTGAAGTTTAAAACCGCTATCTTTGTTAATTAAGCCGTTAATTTCTAACCCCTTCATGTGTTGTTCGTTGTAAACGTGGTAAAATTTCATAATTTCTCCTAAAAAAAACTTATTGTATTTTTTATTTTTGACCGCAAAAGTATGCGTTTAAATAATTATACCACGCTTTTAGATAATTGCAAGCAAAATATTAATATTTTATATAAATATTTTAGTTTACGGCAAAAAATAAAAAACCTTAAAAATTTGTTAAAAGTTTGCTAAAATTTGTAAAAATTTATTAGATATTTTACTTAATTTTGCTAATGTGTATAAAAACGATTGAAAAATTTTTGCAAACGGTATATTATATATATAATGGACAAGTTTATGCCGTTTAAAAAAGCGTGCATAATGGTACATAATAGTAAAATTGCGTCAAAATAATAAGGGCGCGTTAAAGGAAATTATGGCAACGAAGAAAAAAGGATTATTTTCAAGGCTTATAGAAGGCCCTGAAAGGTCGGAAGATTACGCAAGAAGAACACTTCCAAGCAATAGATGGTCGCTTGGTTTAAGTTTGGCTACGACAAACTTTTCAAAGTTAATAAAAATCAATTTGCTTATGGTGTTATTTATTTCGCCATTGCTTTTGGCTTTTATTTTTAGAGAAATTTTAATAGGCAATCAATCGTATTTAGCACCGTTTTCGCAAAATTTGGGTATAGGATATCCTATGCACCCGTTTCTTGGGGGTAGAGAACAAGAAATCGTGCTTTATACCGATATTTTAATTGCAATAATTATGTTCGCACTTTCTTTCGTTGCGTCAATCGGTTTATCGGGCGGATTTTACGTTATGCGTAATATGGTTTGGACGGAAGGCGTATTCGTTTCGTCGGACTTTTGGTCAGGCGTTAAAAAGAACTATAAATGGGTATGCTTAACAACGGCGTTTTTTACTTTCGTTTTTGCTGTTACCTTTATATCTATCGACCTTGCAAATTATCAACTTGCATTAAATATGGCATACGGAACGGCGTTTAAAATTTCTAAAATAGTTTGCTTTATCTTTTTAGTGTTTGCTTGTTGCGTATACTTCTTAATGCTAACTATGGGCGTAACCTATAAACTTAAATTTTGGCAAAACTTATCTAACGCGGTTATACTTGCGTTCGGCTTATTGCCGTTAAACGCATTTTTCTTGGCGCTTGCGTCTATACCGTTTTTACTTTTCTTTGCCGAAGTAAGTTCAATTATCTTTGCAATGGGCTTGCTTTTTGCCGTTTTTCTTTCACTTTCATTGTTCACTCTTATTTGGACAAACTATAGCCATTGGGTATTTGACGAATTTATAAACGACAGAGTTGCGGGCGCTAAAAAATACAGAGGTATTTACAAGAAAGGCGTTGATATTGAACCTGAAAAATTCGTATACAAAAAGACTACTATGACGGCAAAACCCGTAAAGCCTATTACGGACTATGACGTTGAAATCGCCATACTTCCAGAATCGTATTCGCGTGCGGACTTGTTAAAACTTGAAGAAAGCAAAAAACTTATGATGGAAGATAGTGATAGATATGCCGAAGAACATAAAAACGACTATGCCGACGTTGAAAGCGAAGTAGACGATTTTATGAACGAAGATGTGGAAAAAAGCAAAAAACAAAAGAAGTCGAAAAAGGATAATAAGAGTAAAAAATGAGTTTGCCGTATAAAATTTTAGCGCGCTATTACAACGCCTTGATTGAAGACGAAACCTATAACGAGTGGATAGATTGCGTTTTGGGTATAGTAAAAAAGCACGCGCCGTCAAACAAGGGCATAGATTGTGCTTGCGGTAGCGGAACGTCTACTAGAAAGTTAAGGTGTTTGGGTTTTGACGTTACGGGCGTTGATATTAGCGAAGAAATGCTTAAAACCGCGCAAGAAGTTTCAATAAAAGACGGATTGAATATAAACTACGTTAAGCAAGATATGAAACGCCTAAAATCCCTAGAAAAAGTTGGGTTTATTACGGCAATTAACGACGGTTTTAACTATCTTTTACCCAGCGAAATTAAAAAGACCTTAACTTCTTTTAACAAGTGTTTAATTAAGGGCGGTCTTTTGGTTTTTGACGTTTCAACGGAATATAAAATGCAAACTATTTTAGACGGGCAAATGTACGGCGATAATAGTGAAGACGTTTCGTATATGTGGTTAAGCGAATACGATAAAGATAAAAAATCGCTTGCCATAACTTTAACGTTTTTTGAAAAAGACGGCAAAACTTACCGCCGTTTTGACGAAGAGCAAGTGCAGTATTGCCATAGCGTTGAAGATATTAAAGACGCATTGACACAAACGGGTTTTGAAATTTTAAACGTGACGGACGAATTGAATAATCAATATAATCAAAAAAGTGCAAGGGCTGTTTTTACGGCTATTAAAAAATAATTATGGACGCATTATATAAAACTCTGATTGAAGACGGCTACGTTTCGCTTACCGTAATAGAAAGCACTCAAATAGTAAACAAAGCCATAAAATATCATAAATTAACGCCTTTAACCGCCGCTGGTCTTGGTAGGACTATGACGGCGTCGCTTTTTATGGCGTCTAATCTTAAAAATAAGGGCGATAAACTTTCCGTAACCATTTGTGGCGACGGTGTTGGCGGTCATATAATAGTTAGCGCAGATAGTTCACTTAACGTGCGTGGTTATATAGATAATCCGCAAGTTAATTTACCGTTAAAGCCAAACGGCAAATTAGACGTTAAAGGGCTTGTTGGTAGCGGTAGAATGACCGTCATAAAAAGTATGGGTTTAAAAGAGTCTTACACGGGTTCAAGCAAAATAATAAGTGGCGAAATAGCCGAAGATTTTGCGTATTATTACACGGTTTCAGAACAAACCCCAACGGCAATGGCGCTTGGCGTAAAGGTAAACGCAAAGGGCGTTTGTATAGGCGCGGGCGGTGTTATTATGCAAGTTATGCCGGGGTGTAGCGAAGAAAGTATTTCGCGTGCCGAAAACGTAATTTCTAAATTTTCAAACGTAAGCACTATAATTGAAGAAATAGGCGCTGAAAACTTATGCAAACAGTATTTTGACGGCTATGAATTTACAAAATATCAGCCGAAATACAAATGCGTTTGCAGTAAAAAATATATAGATAACATCATACTTTCTCTTGGCAAAGATGAAGCGCAGTCAATAATTGACGAACAAAATAAAATTGAAGTTGGCTGTCAATATTGCAATAAAACTTACGTCTATACGAAGGATGATATAGATAAACTTTTTAACGATAGATAAAATGGCAAAATTATACACCGCTACTTATGACAATTTAACCCTTAACAAACTTTACTTAAAAAAAGTTCAAGAGGGCGACTACGATGGGGCGTTAAGCGCGATAAGGCGTATGCAAGAAAACGGCGAAAGCAAGGAAGTTTTGTCTTCGCTTTACGCAACGACCTATTACAATATGGGTATGTATCACGAAGCCGTTGAAAGTTGGTTTAATTATCTATCCGTTTGCCCTAAAAACAAGTGTGTTCGCGCGTATAACGGGCTTGGCGCGTCGTTTTTTAGGTTAAACGACTTAAATAACGCAGGCTACTATTTTAATTTGCAAGTAACTTCAAAAAGCAAGCAAGTTTATCCGTATGACGACGTCGTTAAAGAGTTTTATCAAGAAGTCGTTGACGTTAAAAACGCTTACTACGTTGCGTATCCTTATGAAAGTGCAGACTTTTCTAAACTTATAGCAAAATGCTATGATTTAATTAAGTTTAACGAGTACGAAAAAGTTATAAAAAATCTTGAAATCGTGCCGGAAAAGTCCAAGTTTTATAGCGAAGCGTTAATGCAAAAGGCGATAGCGTATTTCTTTTTAGAAGACTATGAAACCGCCGTTACTTGCATAGAAACTTCGGTAAAAACCGACGATAAAAACACTACGGCAATATGTAATGCCGTAAGCATATGCAAGGCGACTAAAAACAAGCAAAAAGCCGAATATTACGTTGAAATGCTACGCAATAGTATGCCGATTAACAGCGAAGAAGCAAGGGTTAAAGCCGTAATGGTTTTTGAAGACTTTGGCGATTATAAAACGGCAAAACAACTTGCGCTTATGCAATTAAAAGAAAAGCCGTACGACGTAAATACGATATATATTTTGGCATTTTTAGAATACAACCTTAATAACGTTGAAAGCGCTAGAAATTATTTTTTAAATCATTTTAGGCTAACAAAAAACTACGTTTCTAAATACTACGCAAATTTTTGCGCTAAAAAATTAGCAAAACTGCAATCGGGCAAAAGGCTTAAAAAGTTAGAGTTTATGTTTGACTTGCCTAGCGAAGAAAAGATTGCCATATACGAAAAACTAACGGCGTTAAAAAACAAAAAATCGTTTAAAATAACGGACGAATTTTTAAGCGTTTGCGAGTTTTGTATGGGCTCTGCCATAAACAAATTAAGTTATTTGGCGGTTGAGTTGCTGTTTAGAAGTAATTGCCAAAAATCAAACGAATTTCTACGCAACGCCTTGCTTTTAACAAGCACTTACGACGACGTTAAAAAGGCGATAATTTCTTGCTTTTTACTTGACGGATACGAAGGCGAAATGAGTGTGGTGTTTGGCGGGAAGTTTAAAAAGTTTAATTTAGATAAAGTAGTGTTTTACGGTGAAAACGGCGGGGTTTTTCAAAGCGCGTACGCGATAATGGTTTCGGAAGTTTGCGCTTTTTGTGAAGATTTTACAAGGCTAAAAGACGCTGCATACGAAGTCTACGGCGCGCTTGTTTTTAACGGAAAAGAAAGCGAAGTTGAAGACGAATACGCGCTATCCGCGCTTATGTTTGAAGTTTCTAAAACGATAGAAGATATAAACAAAGTTGAACTTGCAAAGTTTTTTAAAACTTCAACGAAAGCCATTAAAAAGGTTAGGGACTTATATCTATCTTGCATAGCGCCAAGCGAAGAAGTTGAAACTTTAAATTATTTGACAGACGATAGTTTAAGCGAAGAAATAATTAAAGAAATTAAAGATATATACGACGAATAAAAGTCGTTTAAAATAGCAAATAAAAACAATTTTATAAATGACAAAAAGGTTGGCGTGCGCCAACCTTTTTTTTGTTAAAAACTACGCTATAACGCGAAAATACTTAAAAATTAAGTTATCTTCGTTTAGTAATAAACCTTTCTAAAAGCACTACTAAACCGTACATAACGCCTGCAAGCAAGCACAAAATTACGGTGCTAGCCATAACCAAATCTAGCCTAAACACTTGACCGCCGTAAACTATTAAATAGCCTATGCCTTGTTTAGAAACTAAATATTCGCCCATAATCGAGCCTATCCAAGCCATGCCGACGTTAATTTTTAAACACGAAATAAAGGTTGGAATAGACGCAGGCAAAACGAGTTTAGCAAGCGTTTGCATCTTACTAGCGCCAAGCGAATTCATAAGTAAAATTTTTGATTTATCCGTTGCTAAAAAGCCGTTTTGCATAGTTATAATGGTAACTATAATAGTTATTATTATAGCCATAAAAACTATTGACTTCGTGCCTGCGCCAAACCAAACTATAATAATAGGTCCAAGCGCAATTTTAGGCAAACTGTTTAATACGACGATATAAGGCTCTAAAACCTTCCTTAAAAATTCACTCCACCAAAGCGCAACGGCAATAGCCGAGCCTAAAACTGTTGCAATTAAAAATCCAAGCGCTGTTTCAAGCAGGGTTGTGCTAACGTGCAAAAGCAAGTTGCCAGTTAAAAACAACTCTTTAACGGTAAGTATAATTTTTGAAGGCATACTCATTAAAAAAGAGTCTATAACCCCGATACGCGCAAAAATTTCCCATAGTCCTATAAACAAAACTAGTATAGAAAACCGCATTAAAGTTACAAGCGTTTTATTTCTTTGTTGCACTTTTTCGTATAGTAATCTTTCGTAAGATATTTCTTTATTTTTCATCGTTAAGTTGCCCCCATAGTATATCAAACCATTTTGCAAAGTTTTTATCTTCGCGCCGTTTAAGTGGCGAAACGCCTTTATTTATATCAAGCGTGTGTTGAGCCAAAATTTTAGCGGGGCGCTTTGTTAAAACTATAACTGTATCTGCCATAGAAATTGCTTCGGATATGTCGTGAGTAACCAAAATAGCAGTCTTTTTTTCTTGTTTAATTATAGAGTAAACGTCGTTGCAAACGTTAAGCCTTGTTTGATAGTCAAGCGCGGAAAACGGTTCGTCTAAAAGCAAAATTTCGGGTCTACTGACAAGCGTTCTAATAAGTGCAACGCGTTGACGCATACCGCCCGAAAGTTCGTTTGGATACGATTTTAAAAAGTCGTATAACCCATACTTTTTAAGCAAGTTTACGGCGTATTCTCTATTTTGTTTCGTGTTAATTTTTTTAATTTCTAGCGGAAGAAAAACGTTTTTTTCAATTGTTCGCCAAGGGAACAACTCATCGCGTTGTAGCATATAACCTATGTTTTTGTTAACGCTTGAAAAGGTGTTTCCCTTAAAAAGTATTTTACCACCGCTAGGTTTTATAAGTCCGTCAATTAGCGATAAAACGGTTGTCTTACCGCAACCCGACGGGCCTACTATCGCAATAAATTGACCTTTATTTACCGTAAACGACAAGTCTTTTATCGCTTGTGTTTCACCCATTTCGCTTTGATACGTTAGCGAAACGTTTTCAAGTTTAAGTAATTCTTCCATAATAAACCTTTTGTAAATTTAGTTTTAAGCGTACAATTCTTGATAAATTTTAGTTGCAAAAGAGTTGTCGACAACTTTTGCAAATTGAACGCCACTTACGTTTTCGCCAGCGTTACTAATTACGCTTAAAAGTTTGTCAAACATAGTTTCGTTTAAACACATATTGCTCATCCAAGTGTCAACGCTTTTGTAATTGTCTAGTGATTTTGCAACGGCAGTTTCGTCGCTACCCGTAAAGTGTCTAACCAAATATTTTGCAACTTCTAAACTGCTTTCTGTTTTAACGTAATCTATCGCCTTATACATAGCGCGAATAAACTTTTCAATTTTTTCGGGATTATCTTTCATAAAACTTGAAAGCGCAATAAAAGAAGTGTAGGGAACTTCGCCACTTTGTGCGCCTACGCTTGCAACGATATGACCTTTGCCTGCGTTTACAAATTCCGTTGCAACGGGTTCAAAAAGCGTTACGTAATCGCCCGTTCCGTTATCAAAAGTAGGCGCCATCAAAGGAAATTGAATATCCGTTCTTAAAGTAACGTCAGTTCCTTCAACTAAACCTAAATTTTTAACGATGTATTGAAACGTCATTGCGGGAAGTCCGCCTTGACGACCTATTATAATTTCTTTGCCCCTTAAATCGTCCCATTTAAAATCGGGTTCGGGGTTTCTTGACACTAAAAAACAGCCGTCGCGCTTTGTAAGTTGCGCAAAGACTTTCGGTGTGTCTTGCTTATTTTGGCGTGAAACGTAAACTGCGGTTTCAGGGCCTGCTAGTATAACGTCTGCTCCGCCCGAAAGTAGAGCCGTCATAGAAACGTCCGAACCGCCACCGTTGGTAAGTTCAATAGTTAAGCCTTCGTCTTTAAAAAATCCCTTTTCTATGGCAACGTAAAAAGGTGCATAGAAAAAAGAGTCGGTAACTTCGTTCACGCGTAAAACGCCGTCGTCACTTTTATTGCACGCCGAAAAGGGAAATAGCAATAAAGTGAAAGTAATAAAAAACAAAATTATTTTTTTCATAAAAACTCCTTTAAAACAATTTATTATATTGTATGCCCACGCACTTTTATTTGACAATAATAAGTAAATATTGTATAATATCAAAACGATTGCTAATTTTTAATTAAAAGATTGTAAAAGCGGAGGCTATGCAATATGAGTATGTCAACAACATATAATCCAAAGGAATTTGAACAAAGATTATACAAAGAGTGGAACGACTGCGGTTATTTTGGTGCAAAACCAAACAAAAACAAAGTTCCATTTACTATCGTTATACCCCCACCAAACATTACGGGGCAACTTCACATGGGGCACGCGCTTGACGAATCTATACAAGACAGTATTATTAGATTCAAAAGAATGCAAGGTTACGAAACTTTGTGGCTTCCTGGTACGGACCACGCGTCTATTGCAACGGAAGTTAAGATTGTTGACGCACTCAAAAAAGAAGGATTATCAAAAGAACAAATCGGGCGTGAAGAATTTTTAGTTCGCGCTTGGGCTTGGAAGGAAAAATACGGCGGTAAAATCATAGAACAATTAAAGTGTTTAGGTTGTTCTTGCGACTGGTCGCGCCTTGCCTTTACTATGGACGAAAAGTGTAGTAAAGCCGTTAAAGAAGTTTTCGTAAACCTTTACGAAAAGGGCTTAATTTACCAAGGCAGTAGAATTATCAACTGGTGTCCTACGTGTAAAACGGCGCTTTCTGACGCCGAAGTTGAATACGGCGAAGAATCTTCTAACTTATGGCACGTTAGATACAAAGTTAAGGGTGAAGATAAATACGTTACCGTTGCAACTACTCGTCCTGAAACTATGCTTGGCGATACGGCGGTTGCCGTAAACCCAAAGGACAAGCGTTATGAAGGTTATATCGGCAAAACCTTAATTTTACCCGTTTGTGGTAGGGAAATACCTATCGTTGGCGACGAATACGTTGAAATGGATTTCGGTACGGGCGCAGTTAAGATTACGCCTGCTCACGACCCTAACGACTTTGAAGTTGGGCTTCGCCACAACCTTACCGTTATAAGAACTATGAACGACGACGGCACGATGAACGAAAACGCTTATAAATATCAAGGTTTAGATAGATTTGAATGTCGCAAGGCGATAGTTAAAGATTTAGAAACCGAAGGCGCGCTTGTAAAAACCGAACCATACGTTCATAACGTTGGGCATTGTTATCGTTGTTCTTCTAGCGTTGAACCTATTATTTCTAAACAATGGTTCGTTAAAATGGAACCACTTGCAAAGCCTGCTATTGACGTGGTTAAGAAAAAAAGCGTTAAATTTACGCCGGAAAGATTTACAAAAATTTATTACAACTGGATGAACAACATTAAAGACTGGTGCATTTCGCGTCAACTTTGGTGGGGGCACAGAATACCAGCCTTTTACTGTGACGATTGCGGACAAATGACGGTATCTAGGGAAGACGTTAAGTTATGTCCAAAATGTAACAGTGCAAATATCCGTCAAGACGAAGACGTTTTAGACACTTGGTTTAGTTCGGCTTTATGGCCATTTTCAACGCTTGGCTATCCCGAAGTTACGGAAGACTTAAAATATTTCTATCCAACCGACCTTTTGGTTACGGGATACGATATAATATTCTTCTGGGTTGCAAGAATGATTTTCTCTGCGCTTGAACACACTAACAGAATACCTTTTAAAGACGTGTTAATTCACGGTCTTGTTAGAGACGCGCAAGGCAGAAAAATGAGTAAGTCGCTTGGAAACGGCATAGACCCGCTTGAAATTATCGACGAATACGGTGCGGATACTTTAAGATACACGTTGTTAAACGGCATTGCGCCGGGTAGCGACACGCGTTTTTCAAAAGACAAATTAGAAGGCGCGCGCAACTACATAAATAAAATTTGGAACGCGTCAAGATTCGTCCTTATGAATTGCGAAGGCAAGAAGATTAAAGACGTAAGCGAGTGCAAACTTTCAACGGTTGACAAGTGGATTGTTTCACGCCTTAACAACACCGTAAGAAAAATTACGGTTAATATGGAAAAATACGAAATCGGAATTGCGCTTTCGGAACTTCAAGAGTTTGTATGGAACGATTTTTGCGATTGGTATATTGAACTTTCTAAACCTACACTTTATGGTGAAGACGGCGATAAAAAAGACGCCGTATTAAGCGTTTTAGTTTACGTTTTAACTAATACTTTAAAACTTCTTCACCCATATATTCCATTTATAACCGACGAAATTTATAGAAATATTCCAAATACAAAGGGAAGTATAATGACGGCGGAATACCCAAGGTATAACTCAAAATTATCTTATAAAAAAGACGTTGAAAACACCGAATATATAATGGGTATTATAAAAGCCATTAGGCAAATCCGCGTTGATACGGGTTGCGCCGTAAACAAAAAAGTCGAACTATACGTCGTAAGCGAAAAGAGTAGACTTCTAGAAAAAACTTCCGTTTACGTTGAAAAACTTGGTGGTATTTCTAAAATCAATCACATTAAGTCAAAAGACGAATTAAGCGTTAAAGTAGTATCAAAAATTCTTTCTCAAACGGAACTTTACATACCGCTTGGCGAATTAGTTGACACTCAAAAAGAACTTATAAGATTAAAGGGCGAACTTGAAAAGGTTGAAGCGGAAATAGCAAGGGCAAGCGGAAAACTTGCAAATCGCGGATTTTTAGCAAAAGCACCAAAATCACTTGTTGATGCCGAAATGGAAAAACGCGAAAAATATTTAGAAATGCGTCAAAAAATTAACGCAAACATCAAGCAAATTAGCGAAATTGAATAACTAAAAAAATTCCCTAAAAAAATGATTTTTAGGGAATTTATTAGTTTATATCGAAAAATGTCTAAAACCAAAGTTCAATGGGCAAAGTATTTTTTAAATTTGTTTACAAAAATTAGCAAATATGGTAAAATAAATATAAAAAAATAAGGAATTATAATGAAGAATAATAAAAACACTTTAAAAGTCCGTTTTTTAGGTGGCGTTGGCGAAATCGGTAAAAATATGACGGCGCTTGAATACGGCAAAGATATAATAGTTATTGACGCAGGGCTTACGTTTCCAAGCGAAGATATGCCAGGGGTTGACCTTGTTATACCCGATATAACTTATCTTACTCAAAATAAAGATAGGGTGCGCGGTATATTTTTAACGCATGGCCACGAAGACCATATAGGCGCGTTACCTTATATATTAAAAGAGTTAAACGTGCCCGTATACGGCACGAAGTTGACGGTTACTCTTGCGGACAATAAGATTAGAGAATTTAAGATTAAAAACTTTAAATTAAACAGCGTAAAGAATAAAAGCGTAGTAAAAGCGGGTTGTTTTTCGGTTGAATTTATAAACGTAAACCACTCTATACCGGGCGCGGTTGCGTTAAGTATTTCTTCGCCCGTTGGAACGGTTTTTCATTCGGGCGACTTTAAAGTTGACTTAACGCCGATAGGCGGTGAAATCATAGACCTTGCTAGGCTTACGGAAATAGGCAAAAAGGGCGTAGTCTTAATGCTTTGCGAATCTACCAACGTAGAAAGGGCGGGGTATTCTATGAGTGAAACGGTTGTTGCCGAAAGTTTAGATAGATTATTTATGCAACATAAAACGCGTAGAATTATTTTGGCAACTTTTGCGTCAAACGTATACAGATTGCAACAAATTTTAAATATTGCATATAAAAACAAGCGAAAAGTTGCGCTAAACGGCAGAAGTATGATAAACGTTATAGAAGCGTCTAGCAAAATAGGTGAATTAACCATACCCCCAAACACGCTTGTCGATATAGATAAAATCAAAAATTATTTAGACAAAGATTTAGTGGTAGTTTCAACGGGTTCACAAGGCGAGCCTATGAGCGCGCTAACGCGTATGGCAATGGGTGAATCTAGTCAAGTAACCGTTGGTAAAAACGACACTATAATAATATCGGCATCGCCTATTCCAGGCAACGAAAAAAGTATTTATAAAGTTATAAACAACTTGTATAAAAAGGGCGCGGAAGTAATTTACGAAAGTCTAGAAAAAATACACGTTTCGGGGCACGCTTGTCAAGAAGAGTTAAAGATAATGCACTCTCTTATAAAGCCAAAATTCTTTATCCCAGTTCACGGCGAATATAGGCATCTTATAAAGCACGCGGAACTTGCAAAATCAATGGGTATGCGCGATAGCGGTATTTTAATTGCCGAAATAGGCGATACCGTTGAAGTTACTTCAAAATCTATCAAAAAGCGCGATAAAATACAGGCAGGTAGCCGTTTAGTCGACGGTTTGTCGGTAGGCGAAGCGCACAGCATAGTAAGGGATAGAAAACACATATCCGCAGAAGGCATAATCGTTGCAATAGCTTGCGTTTCTAGTGAGTCGGGGCAAATACTTCAAGAACCAGACATTATAAATAAGGGCGCAGGGCTTACGGAACAACAAATTTGCGAAATGAAAAATATTGTAGTAAAATGTATTGAAGAATACAATATTAAATCGGCAGGCGGTTATAGGGATATAACTAACATTATAAGAAGGCGATTAAAAGACTTTTTATTTAAACACACCAAAAAAAGCCCTATGATATTGCCGGTAATAACGGAAGTGTAATATGGTTAATAAATACACGAAAGATTTAACGGCAACGAATTTTAAAAACAACCTATTAAAAGAACTTGTAGAAATGCAAGACGAATATAGAAAAAAGGGCGTGCCAACGATACTATCCGAAGGCTTAAACGAACTTTTGCTTATGCTTTCCATAAAACAGCCGTCAACGGTTTTAGAACTAGGAACGGCGACGGGTTGTTCGGGCGTTGCAATATTAAAAACATTAAAAGACGCAAGGCTTTTTACGGTAGAAAAGAACCCCGATATTAGAAAAGAAGCGATATCTAACTTTAAAAAATACGGCGTTTACGATAGGGTAACTTCTTTGATAGGCGACAGTTTTGACGTGGTTAAAAACCTAACCGTTAAATTTGATTTTATCTTTTTAGATTGCAACAAAGCCGCCTATGCTACGCTGTATCCGTTGCTTAAAGATTTGTTAAACGACGGCGGTGTAATTTTTGCCGATAATATCTTATTTAGGGGTTACGTTTCGGGCGAAAAAGAGTGTCCAAAAGAATATAGAACTCTAATTAAAAAAATTGACGATTACAACGTTTTAGCGTCAAACGACGACGAAATGATAACTTGCTTTTTTGACGTTGGCGACGGCATAGCCGTATCGTATAAAAAATAAAGGAAAACTTATGAAAAAGGTAGAATTACTTGCCCCAGCAGGCAATTTTTCAAAATTAAAAACGGCGCTTTATTACGGCGCGGACGCAGTCTACGTTGGCGGAAAAGATTTTTCGCTTCGCGCGTATTCTAATAATTTTACGGAAGAAGAACTAATTGAAGCCGTAAAATACACTCACGAAAAAGGCAAAAAAATTTACGTTACGGTAAACATTTTTGCTAAAAACGGCGACTTTATAAAACTAAAAGAATACTTTAAGTTTTTAGATAAAATAGGTGTTGACGCGGTTATAATCTCTGACCCCGGCGTGCTTTCGGTTTGCAAAGAAGTTGCGCCGAATTTAGAAATTCACCTTTCAACGCAAAGCAACACTTTAAACGAATATTCGGCTAAATTTTGGGTAAAACAAGGCGTAAAAAGGTTGATTTTAGCGCGCGAACTTTCTTTTAAAGAAATTGAAGAAATCTCTAACGCATGCGCAAATGAAGCGGAAATTGAAGTGTTTATTCATGGCGCTATGTGTATAAGTTTTAGCGGTAGGTGTTTACTTTCAAACTATTTTTCGGGGCGCGATAGCAATAGGGGCGAATGTGTGCAAGCGTGCAGATGGCAATACGATATTCGCGAAACTACAAAGGGTGGCGAATATTACCCCATTGAAGAAGACAATCGCGGAACGTACATTTTAAACAGCAAAGACCTTAATATGATTAACTATATCCCCGAAATGCTAAAAAGTGGCGTTTGTTCTTTCAAAATAGAAGGAAGAATGAAAGGCGAATACTATTTGGCAACGGTTATCAACGCATACCGCAGGGCGATAGACGAATATTATAAAATAGGCGAAACTTATAAAGAAAACGAACTTTATATGGTTGAACTTAAAAAGACGTTTCACCGCGCCTTTACCACCGCCTATATGCTAGGCGAAAACGACGAAACGGTCAACTTAACGGGTAGTCAATCAAGCGGAAACAGTATGTTTATCGCAAACGTTTTAGGCTATGACGAAAAGTTAAACGCAAACGTAGTTGAAATGCGAAATAGGTTTAAAGTGGGCGAAGAACTTGAAGTTTTATCGCCAAGCGAAAACTTTAACAAAAAGATAGTTATATCTAAAATGACCGACCTTGACGGCAACGAAGTGCTAGACGCAAAACTAGTTCAACAAAAACTACTCGTATACACAAGCGTTAAGTTAAGCGAAGGCGATATTTTAAGGCGCGATATCTAAAATTCTACATAATTAGACGTTTTTAAACATACATTTTCTCTACGGGGGATTTGTATGTTTTTTGATTTTTTAAACTTTATATTTTCTAAAATACTGTTCTTTTGCGGAAGTATAGCGGGCGATTGCTTTCCAAAACCACTTTCGGCGGAAGAAGAAAAAGAGTGCCTTATAAGATACAAGCAAAACGGCGACAAGTCGGCAAGAGAAATTTTAATTAAACACAACTTGCGTTTAGTTGCTCACATAGTAAAAAAATATCAATGTAGCGAAGATACGGACGATTTAATTTCAACGGGCACGATAGGTTTAATTAAGGCGATAGACACTTACGACGACGAAAAAGGCACACAACTTGCAACGTATACCGCAAGGTGTATAGAAAACGAAATTTTAATGCTTTTAAGGGCAAACAAAAAATATAGCGGTACGGTTTCTCTTTCGGATACCATAGGCGTAGATAAAGAGGGCAATGAATTAACTTTAATGGACTTATTAAGCGACGAAGAAGAAAGCGTTTTTGACAAAGTTGAAAAAAAGACGGAACGCAAAAAACTGCTAGATATTTTAGAAAAATGCTTGTCCGAAAGAGAGTTTAAAGTAATTTGTTTAAGATACGGCTTAAAGGGTAGTGCTCCGCTACCGCAAAGAGAAGTTGCAAGGTTTTTAAAAATTTCGCGTTCGTATATATCAAGAATAGAAAAGCGCGCAATAGAAAAAACAAAGCAAGAAATCAAAAAGAACAACGCAATTTTCAATTAAATTAAATTATAGTATAATTTATACCTTTACTTTTTAAAAGCGTTATGTTAAAATATAGCGTAAGGAGAAGTTTATGAGTTACGCAGATAAGGTATTTATAGAAAATTGTAAAGATATTATAAATAACGGTTATTGGGATACAGACCAAAACGTTCGTCCACGTTGGGAAGACGGAACGCCTGCGCACACCGTTAAAAAATTTTGCGTAGTAAACCGCTACGACTTGCAAAAAGAATTTCCTATTTTAACGATAAGAAAAACTTTCTTTAAGTCGGCAGTTGACGAAATTTTGTGGATTTGGCAAAAAAAGAGCAATAACGTTAAAGACCTTAACTCTCATATTTGGGACAGTTGGGCGGACGAAAGCGGAAGTATCGGCAAGGCGTACGGTTATCAACTTGGCGTTAAGCACAAGTATAAAGAAGGCTATATGGACCAAGTTGACAGGGTGCTTTACGACTTAAAAAACAACCCGTATTCGCGCAGAATAATGACGAATATTTACACTTTCCAAGACCTTAACGAAATGAATTTGTATCCTTGCGCTTATTCTATGACTTTTAACGTTAGCGCCGGCAAGTTAAACGGCATTTTAAACCAAAGGTCAAACGATATGGTAGTTGCAAACAACTGGAACGTCGTTCAATACGCGGTTTTACTTATGATGTTTGCGCAAGTGTCAAATTTAGAAGTTGGCGAACTCGTGCACGTTATATCGGATGCGCATATATACGATAGGCACATACCCGCGCTTGAAACGATGTTTAAAAACGAGCAGTTTGAAGCGCCTAAACTTATAATCAATAAGGACGTAAAGAATTTTTACGACTTTACAGTTGACGATTTTAAACTTGTAGATTACAAATCTACGCCACTTGCTACTAAATTGGAGGTTGCAATATAATGAAAGCGATAGTTGCTGTTGATAAAAAATGGGGTATAGGCAAGCAAAACGGCTTACTTTTTGATATCCCAGAAGATATGAAATTTTTTAGGCAAAAAACGGCTGGCAAAACGGTTTGTATGGGTTACAACACTTTGCTTTCATTTCCAAACTCTAAACCTTTAAAAAATAGGGTAAATATAGTTTTAGCCCCACAAAACGTTGAAAGAGACGATTGCATAATCGTTCACACTTTAGAAGAACTTTCAAAAGAACTTTCTAAATATCAAGACGTTTTCGTTATAGGTGGCGCAATGTTTTATAAAACTATGTTGCCATATTGCGAAGAAGTTTTCGTAACAAAAGTTAATGCGGACGGCGGTGCTACCGTATTTTATCCTAATTTAGACGAAAACGAAAATTTTGAAATGATTTACGAAGGCGAAACTTTAATTAGTAACGACCTTGAAATTAAATTTACTACTTATAAAAACAACGCGGTTTTAAAATTTTAAATAGCGCGTAATAAAATACAATTTTAGGAGAATTTTATGAAGAATTTAGTTGGCGCATGTATGTTTGCGCAATCGGGCGGTCCTACTTCGGTTATAAACGCAAGTGCATACGGCGTTTTCTACGAAGCATTAAGGCAAGATAAAATCACTAACGTTTACGGTGTTGCGCATGGTATTCAAGGCGTTTTAAACGAAGATTTTTACGATATGAGTAAAGAAGACGGCAAAGAACTTGAACTTTTAAAGTACACGCCATCTTCGGCGCTTGGTTCGGTTAGATATAAACTTAAAGATTATAAGGTTGACGATACCGACTATAAGCGCATTTTAGAAGTGTTCAAAAAATACAACGTTCGTTATTTCTTCTATAACGGCGGTAACGACAGTATGGACACTTGCAATAAAATCTCTAAATTTATTAAAAATTCGGGTTGGGATTGCAACGTTATAGGCGTGCCAAAGACTATTGACAACGACCTTTACGGCACGGACCATTGCCCAGGCTTTGCGTCGGCGGCTAAATATATTGCGTCTACTGTTATGGAAATTAACATTGACTCTACCGTATACGAAACGCCCGCAATTTGCATATTAGAAGCGATGGGAAGAAACGCCGGTTGGCTTGCAGGTTCTGCCGCCCTTGCGGGAATTACGGGTTACGGCGCCGACCTTATCTATTTGCCAGAAGTACCGTTTGACGTTGACAAATTCGTTCAAGACGTTTTAGACGTTTGCAAAAAGAAAAACAACAAGTGTATAGTCGTCGTTTCAGAAGGCATACGCGATAAAGACGGCAAGTTTATAAGCGATTCGCTTGTAACTTCTAGCACAGACGGGTTTGGACACACTCAACTTGGCGGTGTTTCGCACCTTTTAGCAAGCATAATCAAAGAAAAAACAGGCTTTAAAACAAGAAGTTTTGAGTTTAGTTTAATGCAAAGATGCGCCGCACACCTTGCGTCAAAAGTTGATATTGACGAAGCGGTTAGAGCAGGTAGAGAAGCCGTTAAAGCCGCTTGTCGTGGCGTAACCGATAAAATGGTTGCATACGAAAGGGTTGAAGGCGAAAAATACAAAATCAAGTATAAAATGGCAAAATTATCTCTTGCCGCTAATACCGAAAAAGTCGTGCCAAGAGAGTGGATAAACGAAGAAGGCAACTACGTTACTCAAGAATTTATCGATTACGCTTTACCACTTATCGAAGGCGAAACGAAACTTCCTTACGAAAACGGCTTGCCAAGGTTTGTTAAGTTAAACAAAGTTCAAGCAGGTAAAAACAAAAAATAAAAATTAAACGGGCTTTGGCTAAACCGCCAAAGCCTTTATACTATATTAAATAAACGCATAAAAGTCGTTTTTAGTTTGATTTATCGCAAATAAATCATTTTTATATTTGCCGTATTATTTTTGAATTTTTGAAAAATAATAATACTATGAAAAACCATAAAAAATTTGTTTTAGAAGAAGAATTTTCTATAACGCCAACAGAAATTTTGGTAAAAGAGGGTAAATATGACAGGCAAAAATAAGCAAAACACAAATCAAAAGTATTTAGATTACGTTTCGTCAATTGCGCCAAGAACAAACGAGTGGCGAACTTTAATTCACGCGTTTTGGGTTGGCGGTGTAATATGTTTAATAGGTCAATTCGTTAGATATATGCTAATGTATTGGCTAGGTCTATACGGCGATATTTTGGCAGGCTCAACTTCTATGGTTATGATATTTTTAGGCTCGTTTTTAACGGGTCTTGGCGTATACGATAGAATAGGCAAATACGCAGGTGGCGGTTCAATCGTGCCTATTACGGGGTTTGCAAATTCCGTAGTTTCACCCGCTATGGAGTTTAAAAGCGAAGGCTATATTTACGGGCTTGCCGCAAAAATGTTCGTAGTTGCAGGGCCTATTATAGTATTTGGCGTTATAGGTAGCGTCGTAACGGGACTTTTGTATTATATATTAGGATTGTTTGGAATAATTTTATAAAATGCGAATTAAAATTCTATTATTGCAAAAAATAAGCGTATAATAGGATTTTTTTTATGCAAGGAACTCTAATTTTTAACAATAAACCAAAAATTATAACGACTTATTCTGTCGTTGGACCAAAAGAAAAAAACTCTACGCTTGGCGCATGCTACGATTTGGCGCTTGACGACGATAAATTTGACGAAAGCACCTATGAAAAAGCGGAGTGCAAAATGCTTTCAACCGCCCTAAAAAAATGTATAAAAAAAGCAGGGCTTAAAGAAAACGAAATAGGCACGATTATAGCGGGCGACCTATTAAACCAACTAATTTCGGCAAACTTTTCCGCACGCGATTTTGAAGTGCCGTTTTTTGGCGTTTATAGCGCGTGTTCAACTATAACCGAAAGTTTAATAATAGGCTCTATGCTGGTAAACTCTAATTACGAAAAAACCGTTGCATGCGCATCGGGCAGTCACTTTGCAACGGCGGAAAGGCAATATAGGTATCCGCTAGAACTTGGCGCAATCCGTCCACCACAAGCACAGTGGACGGCTACGGGCGCAGGGGCGTATATACTGTCTAACAGTCAAAAAGATTTGCCGTATATATCAAGTGCAACCATAGGTAAAGTTACCGATTTTGGCGTTACGGACGCAAACAATATGGGCGCTGCTATGGCGCCCGCCGCCGCGTCAACTATAACGAGGCACTTAAATAATACGGGCACTAAACCCAGCGATTACGACCTTATTATTACAGGTGATTTAGGCGCGCTTGGCAGTAGACTTTTAAAGCATTTGCTTAATAAAGACGGCATTGACGTAGAGCAAAACCACGTCGATTGTGGCGAACTAATTTACAATATGGACGAAAGCGATTATCAAGGCGGTAGCGGTGCAGGGTGCGGAACTGTCGTTATGGCTAGTTATATTTATCCAAAATTAGTAAATAAAGAAATTAAAAGGGTGCTATTTTCGGCTACGGGCGCTTTACTTTCAACAGTTTCAATACAACAAGGCGAATCTATCCCGTCGGTTTCGCACGCAGTAGTTATAGAGGTGTAAAATGTTAGAAATGTTATTTATGTTTTTTAAAAGTTTTGTGGTTGGCGGTTTAATATGTACGATTGCACAGTTGATTATAAATAAAACTAAACTAACAAGCGGAAAAATTTTAGTTTATTTTATGCTTTCAGGCTTGGTTTTGCAAGCCTTTGGGCTATATAAACCGCTAGTTGACTTTGCTGGGGCAGGCGCAACCGTGCCTATTTCGGGCTTTGGTTATTTGCTTGCCGAAGGCGCAATTAAAGGCGCAAAAGCAGGTCTTTACGGCGCTATTACGGGCGGTTTATGTTCGGCGTCCGCCGGCGTAACTGCGGCTGTCGTTATAGGGTATATAATCGCACTTATTTTTAAACCCCACTCTAAATACAATTAAGGCTTGTTAAACAAGCCTTTTTTATTTTACCGAAAACGCCTTAAAACTGTGCTTTAAACTAAAAGTTTATTTATAATGATATATTAAAAAAAATTTATAAAAAGTTTATATGTCAAGTAAAAATGCTTGACAGTTACTTTATTATAGCGTATAATAAGCGTACGTAGTGGGGTAAAAATGAACTTACATTTTACATATTCTGAATTATATTTAGAATACAAGGCGTTACTTACGGCGCATCAAGTTGAAATTTTTGACTTTTACTATAATTGTGATTTATCACTTGGCGAAATTTCAGAAATCAAGGGAATATCGCGTCAAGCGGTTAGCGATACTCTTGTTAAAACAAGGGAATTGCTTGAAAATTACGAAAAAAGTTTACGCTTATTAGAAAAAAAACGCGCGCTTACTTTAGAAGCAAAAAATTTGCCCGAAAGCAAGCAAAAGGTTGCAATTCTTAAAATGATAGGAGATTTGTAATGGCAAACGTATTCGGTGGTTTGAGTGATAAACTCAATCATATATTTTCTAAATTAACAAAGAGAGGTAAACTTACCGAACTTGAAATAAAACAAGCAATGCGCGAAGTTAGAATTGCGCTTTTAGAGGCGGACGTCAACTTGCTTGTTGCCAAAGATTTTGTAAATAAAGTTAGCGAAAAAGCGCTTGGGCAAGACGTTTTAAAAAGTTTAAGTCCAACCCAACAAGTTATTAAAATCGTTGCAGACGAACTTACCGAACTTATGGGTAGCACCAACGCAAAACTCTTGGTTGCCGACAATTTGCCAACCGTAATTATGATGTGCGGTTTGCAAGGCGCGGGTAAAACTACGCTATCGGGTAAACTCTCTTTATACTTAAAAAAGAACGGCAAAAAACCACTTCTCGTCGCGTGTGACGTATACCGCCCAGCCGCCATTGACCAACTTAAAGTCGTTGGAAAGCAAGCGGGCGTCGAAGTGTTTAGCGAAGGGCAAGGTAAAGCCGTAAAAATTGCAAAAAACGGCGTTGAATACGCTAAAAAATACGGTTACGACACGGTAATTATAGATACCGCGGGTCGACTTCACATTGACGAAGAGTTAATGAACGAACTTATCGAAATAAACGATGCGGTAAAGCCAACCGAAATTTTACTTACGGTTGACTCTATGATAGGTCAAGACGCGGTCAACGTTGCCAAATCTTTTGACGAAAAGTTGCCTATTACGGGCGCAGTTTTAACTAAACTTGACGGCGACACAAGGGGCGGTGCTTGTCTTTCGGTAAAGGCGGTAACGGGTAAGCCCATAAAGTTTGCAAGCGTTGGCGAAAAACTTGGCGATTTAGAGCCGTTTTATCCCGACCGTATGGCAAAGCGAATACTTGGTATGGGCGACGTTATGTCACTTATAGAAAAGGCGCAAGAGGCGGTTAACGAAGAAGACGTAAAAAAACTTGAAAAGCACTTTAAAGAAAATACCTTTACGCTTGACGATTATTTATCTCAATTTGATATGATAAAAAAGATGGGTGGCGTTTCGGATATTTTAGGTATGTTACCCGGTATGGGTATGGGCAAGTTAAAGGGCGTTAAGGCAGAAGATATCGACGAATCTAAACTTGAAAGAACGAAGGCGATTATCCTTTCTATGACAAAGCGCGAAAAGAAAGACCCGTCAATACTCAACTATTCAAGAAAGCAAAGAATTGCAAAGGGCAGTGGCACTACGGTGCAAGAAATCAACCAACTTTTAAAGCAATTTGAACAAATAAAACAACTTATGAAACAATTAAAAAATGGTAAACGTCGTTTACCGTTTATGTAAAATAAAATTATAATATCGGAGGATATACAAATGGCAGTAAAAATGAGATTAACAAGACTTGGCGATAAAGACAACGCTTTATACAGAATCGTTGTTGTAGACGCAAGAGTTGCAAGAGATGGCGCTTACATCGAAAAGATTGGTCACTACAATCCTAACACAGACCCAGCAGAAGTTGTAATCGACGTAGAAAAGGCTAAAAAATGGATAGCAAACGGCGTTCAACCAACTGAAACTGTTAAAAACCTTCTTGTAAAAGCAGGCGTAATTGAAAAGTCTAGCAAATTATCTCCTTCTAAAACTAACCCAAAAAAGAAGAAGAAATAATAAGGTGAATTAAATGCTTGAACTTATAAAATATATTGTCAATCGTTTTGCCGAAAAGCAAGACGCAATAGAATATATCGTTGAAGAAGATGGCGACGTTGTAAACGTTACCGTCGTTTTAGATGAAAGCGATATGGGTAAAGTTATAGGCCGTCAAGGTAAACTTGCAAAAGCCCTTCGCACTATTGTTCGTTCTGCTAGCGCAAAAGAGAATAAAAAGTATAATATAGAAATTAAAGGAAAGGGAGAAATTGCATAAATTTCTCTCATATTTTTATGGAAAATTTAGAGGTTTTTGAAGTTGTAAAACCGCAAGGAATTAAAGGCGAACTTAAAGTCCGCATACTTGCCGACGGGTTTTTTAGCGTAAGCGATTTAAAAAAAGTTTATACGAAAGACGGCGAAGAAAAGCGCGTTAAAAGTATTAAAGACGCGTTTGGTGGCTTTGCGTTTATTTTGCTTGACGGCGTTTTAACAAGAAACGATGCCGAACTTTTGCGTGGTCAAAAATACTATGCAAAGAAAAGCGACGTTAAAAAAAGCGACACGTCTTACTTTATAGTTGACCTTATAGGTCTTACGGTTTACGACGATAACAGCCAAAAAATAGGAATAGTAAGCGACGTTTATAAAAGTAGCGTTGATATGTTCGTAATAAAGCAAGAAAACGGCAAAACGGCATATATTCCTTACTTAAAAAAATTAAAGCCTATAGTAAATTTAGAAAGCAAAACACTTGCTTTTGAAGAAGATATAAAGGACGTTATCTATTATGAAGATTGATATTTTAACTTTGTTTCCCGAAATGTTCGCGCCTTTAAAAGAAAGCATTATAGGTAGGGCAAAAGATGCGGGCAAAATAGAAATAAACGTTCACGATATAAGGGCGTATTCCGAAAACAAACATAAAAAGTGTGACGACTATCCTTTTGGCGGTGGCGCGGGTATGGTTATGACGCCACAACCTATTGCATCTGCAATAGAAACGATTGACGGCGAACATAAAGCGCGCAGAATTTTTATGTCGCCAAAAGGTGAAGTTTTTACGCAAAAAAAGGTTTCTACGCTTATCGAATACGAAAATATACTTTTACTTTGCGGACACTACGAAGGCGTTGACCAACGCGTAATCGACCTTTATATTGACGAAGAAATTTCAATAGGCGACTACGTCTTAACGGGCGGGGAACTACCTGCAATGGTTGTTGCCGACTGTTTGTGTAGATACGTCGACGGTGTAATTAGCGACGAATCTTTAAGCGAAGAATCGTTTACGGACGGGCTTTTAGAGTATCCGCAATACACTCGTCCACAAGAGTTTAAAGGCTTAAAAGTGCCCGACGTATTGCTATCTGGCAATCACGCCGAAGTAAGAAAATGGAGAAAGAGTGAGTCGGAAAAAATAACGCTTAAAAAACGCCCCGACTTACTTAAAAAATAACTATGCATTTACAATGGTTTCCAGGTCATATGACCCGCGCAATGCGAATGATGGAAGAACAAGTTAAATTATGTGACGGTATCGTTTTTGTGCTTGACGCAAGAGCGCCTTTTGCATGCCTTAATCAAAAGTTGATTAAGGTTTTTGGTACGCGCCCCGTAGTTTACGTTTTTAACAAATACGACCTTGTTGACGAAACCGAATTCAAAGCAGTTTTAAACGAATTCAAAAGCGCAAATCCATACGTTGTTACGACTGTTGGAACAAGCGAAAAAAGTGCAAAAACGCTTTATTTAGAAATTGTAAATTCGCTTAAAACAGTGCTAGAAAAACACAAAAATAAGGGTATAGCAAAGCCGTTAAGAATAATGGTTGCGGGCATACCAAATACGGGCAAATCAACCGTAATAAACTTGCTTTGCGGTTCAAAAAAAGCAAAGACAGGCGACAAGGCTGGCGTAACGAAAGATAAACAATGGTTAAAGGTTAAAGACCTAGAACTTTTAGACACCCCCGGCACAACGCCACCAAGTTTTGAAAACCAACAAAATGCCGAATATTTGGCGTTTATAGGTAGTATTAACGACGATATTTTAGATTTTACCGAACTTTCGCTAGACTTAATTAAATATTTGCTAGCAAAATATCCAAACGCAATAAAAAACACTTATAAAATTGACGTTGACGGCAAAACCGAATACCAAATTTTTGAAGAAATTGCAAGGGCAAAAGGCTGTTTAAAAAAGGGTGCGGAAATTGACGAAGACAGGGCGTCAAGTTTAATAATAGGCGATTTGCGTAAGGGAAAGTTGGGCAAAATCTTGTTTATATAAGTATGGAAGATAAATTATTATACGAAACCGAATTTTATAATAAAGGGTATAAATATGTCGCGGGTGTAGACGAAGTTGGCAGAGGGCCTTTGGCTGGCCCAGTCGTTTGCTGTGCCGTAATTATGCCGCTAGACGATATTATTGATGGTGTAGACGATAGCAAAAAACTATCAAAAAAAAAGAGAGAAGCACTTTCGAAAAAAATTCTAGAAAAAGCAATATGCTATTCAATTAAAGAGATAAGTCCACAAGAAATTGACGAAATAAACATACTTAACGCAACTAAAAAGTGTATGAAATCGTGCATAGAAACTTTAAAGGTTACGCCCGACGTAACGCTTGTTGACGCCGTTAAACTAGACACGCACTTAAAGACCTTTTCAATAATAAAAGGCGACGCTAAAAGTTATAGCATAGGCGCAGCGTCAATAGTTGCAAAAGTTTATAGGGATAAGTTAATGGAAGAATATTCAAAAATTTATCCAAATTACGGCTTTGAAAGAAATAGTGGCTACGGCACGAAAGAGCATATAACCGCGTTAAAGGAGGTTGGCGCTTGTTCAATTCACAGAAAAACCTTTATAAAAAACTTCTTGGAAAAATAGGCGAAGACTTAACGGCTAAAACCTTAAAAAAACAAGGCTATAAAGTGCTTTTAAGAAACTACGTTACGCCTTACGGCGAGGCGGATATCGTCGCTTTAAAAGAAGAAACGCTTGTTTTCGTTGAAGTAAAAACAAGAAGTAACGATAAATTTGGCACGCCTGCACAAGCGGTTGATTATAAAAAGCAACAAAAATATCAAAACATAGCAAACTATTACATAAACCAAAATAATTTAGAAGAAGTTGACGTTTCTTTTGCCGTTGCGGAAGTCGTTAATGGCAAGGTTAACTTAATTACGGATGCGTTTTAATGAAAATTTTAGTGTCAAGCCCATCGGGATTAGAAGGGGTTACAAAAAGAGAATTATATAATCTTTTAAAAATAGAAACAACCGCTTTAAACGGCAGGTTGTTTTTTGACGGCACTATAAAAGAAGTTGCGCTTTGCAACTTGCATTTGCGTACGGCAAGTAGGGTGTTTATAGAAATAGGCTCTTTTAAAGCGTCTAATTTTGACGCGTTATTCGACGGCGTTTTAAACCTAGATTTTGAAAAATATATATCTAAAAACGGAAAAATTGAAGTTTACGGCAGTTCAATAGAGTCTAAACTTTCGGCAACAACGGCTTGCGCGTCGGTTATAAAAAAGGCAATTTGCACTCGTTTAGAACGCAGTTATAACTGTAAGTTAGACGAGTCTAAAGAAAGATATAAAATAGAGTTTATTATAAGGCGAGATTTTGTAACCATCGCGCTAGATACTTCGGGCGAAGGCTTGCACAAAAGGGGATACAGAAAACTTGTTGGCGAAGCACCGCTAAAAGAAAACGTGGCGTCGTCGCTTATAAACCTTTCGTTTTGGAAACCTAATATGCCACTTGTAGACGTTTTTTGCGGTAGCGGAACGATTTTGATAGAAGCGTGTATGCTTGCAAGAAATATTCCCGCAGGGTTAAATAGGCATTTTGACTTTTTAGACTATTCTAATTTTGACACGTCTTTTTACGAAGAAATGCTAAACGACGCTAAAAGTAAAATAACCGATGGCAAAGACTTGCACTTAATAGGTTTTGATATAGACGAATCGCAACTTAAACTAGCAAGGTTGCACGCAAAAAACGCAGGGGTTTTAGAAAATATTCACTTTCAAAAAGGGGATATGCGCGACTTTACAAGTAGGTTTAGTAGTGGCGTTATAATAACAAATCCCCCTTACGGCGAAAGGCTACTTGATAGAAAACAAATAGTTTTGCTATATAAAGATTTTGGCAAAATGGCTAACAGGTTAGACGGTTGGAGTTATCACGTTATAACACCCGTAAGCGATTTTGAAAGGCTGTTTAACAAAAAGGCGGATAAAAAAAGAAAAATTTACTCTGGCAAACTTCCTTGCACTTTCTATTCGTTTTTTGCAAAAAAAACGGCTAAAAGGGTATAAAATTTTTAAAAAACAGCGTGTTTTTGCTTGCAAAATAGCAACTAGTATGATAAAATATGTAAAGACTTCGGGTGGTCCTCTTATAGTAAGTTAATGAACACCGCGTAATTATGGAGGTATAAGTCATGAATATAATTGAACAAATCAATAAAGAAAACGTAAAAAGCGAAGTGCCATCATTTAACGTTGGTGATACTGTAAAGGTATCTGTAAAAGTTATAGAAGGTACGAGAGAAAGAATTCAAGTATACGAAGGCATCGTTATTGCAAAGCGCGGTGGCGGTATTAGTGAAACTTTCACAGTTAGAAGAATTAGTTTTGGCGTTGGCGTTGAAAGAACTTTCCCACTTCACTCACCAAAGGTTGCAGACATTAAGGTTGTTAAGAAAGGTTCTGTTAGAAGGGCTAAACTTTATTATCTTCGTGGTCTTACTGGTAAGGCTGCAAAAGTTAAAGAAATTCTTTAATCAAAAATTTAAAGGGCTAGTTAATTTGCTAGTCCCTTTTTATTTTTATAATAGCGCGATAAGAAAGCGCAAGAATATAAAAACGACAAGTTAGAAATTTGCATCAAGCAAAAGCAGTATTTTTAAAGTAAAAAAGGTGTAAATAAAAAAAATTAAAAAAAATTAAAAAACATACGTTAAAATGCTTGCAATTATAATTATTTTTTGTTATATTATATGGGCATTAAGATTTACGGGAGTTTAGCTCAGCTGGGAGAGCATCTGCCTTACAAGCAGAGGGTCATAGGTTCGAGCCCTATAACTCCCACCATATACGCGGGAGTAGCTCAGTGGTAGAGCACTGCCTTGCCAAGGCAGGTGTCGCGGGTCCGAGTCCCGTTTCCCGCTCCATTTTAAAAAGGCAGCACACGAATAACTCTGTGTTGTTTTTTATTTTTTGCGGATGTAGTTTAGTGGTAAAATAGGGGCTTCCCAAGCCCTAGTTGCGGGTCCGATTCCCGTCATCCGCTCCAAATTAAAAAAACCAACGATTTGCGTTGGTTTTTTAATTTTGTGTTCGGGAAGAGGACCCGCAGGGTTCGTGCGGTAGCATACAAAAGTTAAATAGAAAACGAAAGCGGTTTGCTACCACATTAAAAAGTGTAACTTTTTAATATTCCCGTCATCCGCTCCAAATTAAAAAAACCAACGATTTGCGTTGGTTTTTTTATTACGTTTAAGTTGTGAATTATCTAACCATTTCGTCTTTATAGCCCGTAGAAGTGTGAGATTTTATAATTCGTTCAATATCTAAAATATCGCATTGTGTCATATCGCCTAAAACGGTGTCTTTAAGCGAAGCCATAGCGTCGCCGTAACGCGCCGCTTTTTCAATATCTTTATACTTGCAAAGACCGTATAACGCCCCAGCAACGTAAGCGTCGCCCGAACCTATTCTGTCAACAACGTCAATGTTTTCATAAGGTTTGTCAATAAAATGAGTGTCCGTTTCGCAATCGTAAATTAACGACGTAAAGTTATGTTTTTGTGGCGAAATAACCGTACGCTTTGTGCTTGCAATAATTTTTAGGTTAGGGTAGTTTTTGGTAAATTTGCGGTGTATTTCTTCAAGCGTTCCCGTCATTTGAAACATTCTTCTTGACGTTTCTTCCGAAATAAATAAAATATCAATAATAGGCAAAATTTCTTCTATGGTTGATTTTGCGGTTGCTTCGTCCCACAAAGATGCGCGGTAGTTTACGTCAAACGAAATAAGCGCGCCGTTTTCGTGGAATTTTTTAATAATTTCTACCACGTTTTTGCGTAAAGTTTCGTTTAAGGCAAGCGTTATTCCGCAACTGTGAAACACGTTAGTTGAAGTGTAAATATCGTTTGGCAAATCTTCAATTTTGAAGTTAGAGAAAGACGAATTTTGCCTATCGTATGAAACGACGTGCGTTCTAGGATACGCACCGCTTTCATAGTAGTAAATGCCAAGCCTTTTTTGTGGCGAATTGTCGTAAACAATATAGTCGTCGCTAGTGCCGGTAAAGCGAATTTCGTGCTTAATAAACTTGCCTATTTCGTTATCGGGAAGTTTAGTAACGATACCCGTGCGCAAACCAAGTGAAGATATGCCCGCAACCACGTTAAGTTCCGAACCGCCTGCCTTTTTTTCAAAAGTTTCCGAGTAAGAAATTCTTTCTTTGCCCGTTGGCGAAAGCCTTAACATAACTTCGCCAAGCCCTAAAACTGAAAATTCTTTTTCTTTTAAAATTTTAATCATAAAACACCTATTTTTTTATTATTATCATTATACCATAAAGTTTTAAACAAATCTATATATATTCATATTTTTTTTATTATATTAAATTAAAAGTGGCGATTTTATAAAAAATTAAAACGAAAACTCTTGGCGAATTTGCCAAGAGTTTGAATATATTTTGTATTATTTTTTGCCGTAAAGTAATTTGTAAGCGTTGTCGTAAAGAATTTTTTGTTTTTGCTCTTCGGAAAGCATACTGTCATAAACTATACCGCCAACGTACATAGCAGGGGCGCAAACAGGGAAGTCCGACCCAAATAAAATTCTGTCAACGTCGTATTTTTCAATAAACGGAAGTAAACAACCCCATCTAAATAAACCTGTACCCGAAACGTCAAGGTAATAATTTTCGTTCATTTCCATACGCCTTAAATGTCTTGTAAGGTCGTTAAGTTGACCGGGGTGTGCGCCTACGAAAACGGTGTCGGGGTGCTTTTTGACCATAGCGTCAAAATTATCTTGGTCGGAAGTGTGGATGCTAATAATCATATTCTTTTGCGTAGCATAGTCAATAATTTCATCCATACCGTCGTGCGCAAAATTATATCTATGATATTGTGGCTTTAATTCGCCCACAATTTTAACGCCTTTTTTCGCCATAAAGTCAATTTCTTCTAACGATTCGTCAACTTTTGCAGGGTGAATATGAAACGTTGGCTCAACAAAATCGCCAAACAACTCTTTGATTTTTAGCGTTTCGCGGTTGTATTCTTTCATTGTTTTCCAGATAACGTCTATATCACTTATTTCTTCTTTATTTTTAAAGATAAGTCCACCGCAAATTTTAACAATGCCCATATCGTTTAAATATTTTTTGGTAAATTCGGGCGAAAAGTCTGTAAAATGGTCTTTGTAAAAACAAATGCTTTGTTCTTTCGTTACGCAAGGGTGAGTGTGAAAGTCTATAATTTTATATTTCATAAATAGCACCTTTTAAAATATTTGCTTAATATAAAAAAGTATATCATTTTTGTAATAGTTTGTCAACGTTAATAATAATTGCAATCGCTAAATTGACGCTTAATTTTAGCATAAAAAATGCTTGGCAAAGCCAAGCATTTTGTCTTACGAATTGTTACTCTTTTATTTCTTCAAAACCGCCGTATTTTTTAACAAAATATTCAACGTAATTCCAAGTTTTAGGGTAGTCGTCAAGCCCCTTAAACTCTAAAACTTCGCCGTCTAATTTTAAAGTTATCATCCAAGCGTTTTCAAAAGTCGGTTTTTTATTTTCGTTGTAAACGCTTTTCCAAGCGGAAAAACAAAATAGTTCAAGTTCTTTTAAAACGTCTTCTTTTTTAGGTGTAACGTCAAGCGCTTTTATGCTATTTGATTTAACGGTAACGTATAAATCAAAGTTTATTCTTAACTTTTTAATTCCGCAAAACGCATTGCCAAAATTAAAGTCAAATTGCTTAATACTACTCAATTTTTTATTAAACTCTTTTACTTGTTTCATTAAGGCAACTCTTTCTTTTATGCTATCTTTAAACGCTTT
This sequence comes from Christensenellaceae bacterium, assembly GCA_045651725.1. Lineage (GTDB taxonomy): Bacteria > Bacillota > Clostridia > Christensenellales > Borkfalkiaceae > HGM11412. The sequence continues at coordinate 6,085 of JAZRSX010000015.1, read as the reverse complement.
AATTCCGTAGTTGTATATAATTTTTTCTATACTCATTTTGCTTGTAGCGTTAGAAAAATAAGTTCCGTCTAGGCTGTAATCAATAAGGCAAAAGAATACGGTTTTAATATTTTTTTCTGCTAGGTTTAAGGCGTAGGCAATATCGTCAATTACTTCGTTTGCCGTTTTGTTTACACAAACAACGCTGTCAAAATAAATTTCGTAATTGTCGCTTGCCTTGTCATAATAAAGTTTTGGCGACAAATTTTCATCTTTTTTAAGAGCCTTACTAATAACGTAAACAGCGCCTTTTGTTTTTGAGTTAAACAGCAAATCGTCCTTTATAATTTGAACGCGTGGGGGAAAAGTTATTATATTTGTTTTATCGTCTATTAAAATTTGTTCGCTTTTGCTTATATTTAACATTTCACTAAAAACTTTCATTGTAATCATCGTTTAAATTATAACAAAAAAATTACTTAAAAGCAATATAAACTTTAAACAATAAACAATGCTTATTTTCTATGCGTGCATAGACGTTAAGCCTTTATTTGCATCGCCCCTAAATTTGTACGTGTCAAAATATTTATTTGTTTTTATCGTCGCATTAAAATATTAGAAATAATTTTTATATAATAAAAATATAAAACTACTTGACATATAAAAAAATTTGGTTTATATTCATATTGAAAATCGAAATATATAAAGGTAATATAGCCATTATAAAAAAGGAGATATTTATGAAAAAAATAAGTGGATTAATTGCGTTATTATTATGCGTAGTAATCGGTGGCGTTTATGCTAACTGGGCGTATTCTGCATCAGACGATATTCAAGACAAATATCTAGAATTATCATTAGGTATTACGGAAGCAACTCAAACGGGCGCTAATGGTGAATATACTATTACGTCTAATGCAAAATTTGTAATAGACCAAGAAGAAGGCACTAACCACGTTGCTAAATTAAGTGTTGAATCAACTGATACTAGCGAAGCAAAACTTACTATTAAGTTTACTCCATTTGCAGCAGCATCTGTTGACGTTAAGAGAGATGGCGTTCCTACTGAAGTAGCCTTTACTACGGGTAATGCGTTCGTTTACAAAATAGATTCTAACGGCAACTACGACTCAACTATTGCTAACGAAAGCGCAACAAAAGTGTTTGGTTTCTTAAATGAATCAGACGGAGTGTTTAATAGTGATAGCACTATCACTTGGATTAAAGTTGATGAAAATAATGACGGACTTGGAGAATATTTCTACATTGAATATGATGCAGAAGCATTACTTCAACAAGTATATTTAAATACTGAAATTCCAGGTGAAAAATTCGTATTAGATACATACGTTGAATATGCTGCTTTCCAACAAGCATTATTACATGCTGGTAACGTTATCGTTAAGGTTTCTGACGGTATTGACGTTCTTTCTGGAAGCGGAACACAAAATAACTAATATTTAAATCAAGCAAATATTTAAAATTAAGCAAAAAGCCACCGTAATTTACGGGAGGCTTTTTGCCCTATTTTAAAAACTTAAAATTTTATAAAGTAAAGCGTAGTAACCAAAGAGGCGTAAAATGACGGCTTTTGACATTTATATATTTACTTTAAGTGTGCTAATTATCGTTTTAATGACTGGCGTTTCAGTTGCGGTAGTGTCAATTATTATGAAATTATCTTGCAAATTAATTCAGTCAGGCGCAGAAGATGATAAAATTTTAGCCGAAGTAAATAAAACTCAATCAAAAAGCGAAAAAATATGGAAATTTATTGATAAAGCAGTTTCCTTAATTTTTAGTGTACTTTTTTTGATAGCCTTCGTTCTTTCAACAATGGTTGCTTGCACAAAAGAAATTTCAATAGGGCAAATCCCCGTATTTCGTGTAGTAAATTCAGACTCTATGTCTAAAAAACACGAGAAAAACGATTATTTAATTGAAAATAATTTAAATGACCAATTCGGTACTTTCGATTTGATTATAACTTATGGCGTTCCCGAAGAAAAGGACCTTAAACTTTACGATATAGTGGTGTATAGGTATGAAGATATGCTTGTCGTACACCGTATAGTTCAAATCGTACATACAAAACAAAACGGAACGTATTATATGTTACAAGGCGATAACGAGCCAAGAGTAGACGTAATGCCGGTATATTACGACCAAATGGTAGCGATATATCGTGGCGACCGTATTCCGTTTATAGGAAGTTTTATTAAGTTTATGCAATCGCCTGCCGGTTGGATTTGTATTTTTCTTGTAATTGTAGCAATGATTGCAGGTCCGTATTTAGATAAAAAATTAGAAAAAGAAAGAGCAAAAAGACTGGCTATTATTCAAGGCATAGGCAATAACGTTGAAGATGATGAATTTAGCAAAGAAAATAAAGATTGTGAAATTGATAGTCAAAGCAAGTTAGATGATGCGCAACTAGTTATTGACGATACTAACGAAGAAGTTTCGGTTACTGACGATATTAACGAAGAAGTTTCGGTTACTGACGATACTACGCCTATAAAGTTAAAAGAAGAAACTCAAACTGCTGATTGCAAAAACCAAACTTTTTTGAATATAAAAGGGGTAACGCTTCCGTTTAATGAAAAATTAGATAAAGCGCCTAAAACAACTAAAGAAAGATATTTTAAAATTAATGATTTATTGCAACGCATAAACGCCGTTCGTTTAATAGAAGGCAAAAAATATCAAACTTATAAATACAAAAACGTGCCTATTATTCGTTTTGCTATTCGTGGTAAAACCCTTAACGCGTATTTAGGGCTTAATCCAAGTGAATATCAAAATACGAAGTATATTTTTGAAGACGTTTCGAGCAGTAAATCATTTAAAAATTATCCTATGCGAGTGAGAGCGACAAGCGAACGTAAAACTCGTTGGATAACAGAACTTATTTTAGATTTAGCAAATAAAAAAGGATTAACGGTTGTTGAAAAACCCGTACTTGTTGAGGAAAATTTAAACCCTTTTGTTAAATTTAAGAAAAAAGCACCGTTGAGTTTTAAATATCGCGTAAGAAAATCGCCAAATGCAAAAATAAGATATCAAGTAATTAAAAACGAGTTATTAAAAATTAGCGGTATAAGGGTAATTACAGGCAAGTATAGTGAAACGTATAAACTTAAGGGCAAGCCACTTATAAAACTTATAATGCGTGGAAAAACGCTTAACGCATACGTAGCACTTAACCCAAGTGATTATTCTGAAAGCAAATATATTTTTACTGACGCGTCAAACGTTAAAAAATACAAAAATTACGCTATGAGGGTGCGCTTAACTTCAAATAGGCAGGTTAAGTGGCTTTTAGAACTTATTAGCATAATTGAAAGTGAGGTGCACAATGTTAATAAAGCATCTTGCTAAAATTTCAGCATTACTAGCGTTGATTTCGACAACGTTAATTACTTCGGTTTTTGCGTCGTGGGTGTATGCTGAATATTCGCCTGACGACTACGAAACTAATTTTGGTTTATCTATGGTAGAGTTTGTGTATAAACCCGAAGAAGTTTTACCAGGTCACGAAGTAGGCTATCTTGACCATAACCACCAAGAAGTTATATACAATATAACCGACCATATTAAATATGGTTTAAATTATCAGCAAAAGCCAGTATTGACTAATTATTTAAATGAAAACGGAGTAGTATATTCTAACCAAAAAACAACGGGTGGCAACTTGAAGTTTTTAGGGGACGAAAGCGAGTCTTTAATGTGGGTTATTAAAAAAGATACTGATACGGTATACTATATCTACACGTTTGAAGATGAAAAAGTTGTAAGTAGTAATTTGAATTTGCTTATAACGGTTTATAAAATAAAGTGCGTATATAAAGACGGTCTATGGCAAAATGAACGCGCATTTATCGGCGAAGCCCCTATTGCAAGGGTATCAGGAATAATAACGATAAACGTTGACGAGTGGCAGGAAATTAAGGTTAAAACCGCATAGTTGTAAAATCGACTAATTTAAGCGAATAATTAAAACGCTAATATAATAAAAAAAATACGTTACCAAATGGTAGCGTATTTTTAGTTTGTAACGTTTATTTATTCATCGCCTTTTCAATAGCAACTGCAACTGCAACGGTTGCGCCTACCATTGGGTTGTTACCCATACCGATTAAGCCCATCATTTCAACGTGCGCTGGAACTGACGAAGAACCAGCGAATTGCGCGTCGCCGTGCATACGACCCATAGTATCAGTCATACCGTATGATGCAGGGCCGGCAGCCATATTGTCTGGGTGAAGCGTACGACCCGTACCGCCACCAGATGCAACAGAGAAATATTTTACGCCGTTTTCGTTACACCACTTTTTGTAAGTGCCTGCAACTGGGTGTTGGAAGCGGGTAGGGTTAGTAGAGTTACCCGTAATTGAAACCGAAACGTTTTCTAAACGCATAATAGCAACGCCTTCGTTTACGTTGTCAGCACCATAGCATTTAACTTTTGCGCGGTCGCCCGTTGAGAAAGGTTTTTCATAAACTACTTTAACAGTTTCGCTATATGGGTCAAATTCAGTTTCAACGTAAGTAAAGCCGTTAATTCTTGCAATAATCATAGCAGCGTCTTTACCAAGACCGTTTAAAATAACGCGTAAGTCTTTAGAACGAACTTTGTTTGCGTTAAGTGCAATTTTAATAGCACCTTCAGCAGCGGCGAAAGATTCGTGACCTGCTAAAAAGCAGAAACAGTCAGTTGCGTCGTTTAAAAGCATTGCGCCAAGTTCACCGTGGCCGATACCAACTTTACGATTGTCTGCAACCGAACCGGGAATACAGAAAGATTGTAAACCTACGCCAATAAGAGAAGCGGCTTCATAAGCCTTTTTAACGCCTTTTTTAATAGCGATAGCAGCGCCAACAGTATATGCCCAAATTGCGTTTTCAAAGCAAATAGGTTGAGTGCTTCTAACTATTTCGTCACAGTCAACGCCTTTTGCAAGACAAATTTCTCTACATTCTTCGATAGAAGAAATGCCGTATTCAGCTAAAACTGCGTTAATTTTATCAATTCTTCTTGAATAACCTTCAAATAATGCCATAATTTAGTACCTCCTTATTCCTTGCGTGGGTCAATGTACTTGAACGCGCCGTCAAATTGACCGTAGTGACCCATTGCTTTGTTGTATGCTTCGTTAGGGTCCATACCTTTTTTAATAAAGTCAGTCATTTTGCCAAGAGATACGAATTCGTAACCAACAACTTGCATATCTTCGTTAAGAGCCATTCTCGTAACGTAGCCTTCTGCCATTTCAAGATATCTTGTACCTTTTTCTTTAGTGCCGTACATAGTGCCAACTTGTGAACGCAAGCCTTTACCAAGGTCTTCAAGACCTGCGCCGATAACTAAACCGTCATCAGAGAACGCAGATTGCGTACGACCGTAAACGATTTGTAAAAACAACTCTCTCATAGCGGTGTTAATAGCATCGCAAACAAGGTCGGTGTTAAGCGCTTCTAAAATAGTTTTGCCAGGCAAAATTTCAGATGCCATAGCGGCAGAGTGAGTCATACCCGAGCAACCAATCGTTTCAACAAGCGCTTCTTCTATAATACCGTTTTTAACGTTAAGCGTAAGTTTGCAAGCGCCTTGTTGTGGAGCGCACCAACCAACGCCGTGTGTTAAACCTGAAATATCTTTAATTTCTTTTGACTTAATCCATTTTCCTTCTTCGGGAATAGGTGCAGGGCCGTGGTTAGGACCTTGTTTAACGCAAACCATATTCTCTACTTCGTGTGAATATTGCATTTTGTTTCCTCCGAAAAACTTTTATAATTTTAAACATATATAAGTATAACATACTTAAACTAAATTTTGCAACCGCATTTAAACAATAAATTAGCCATTTTTTACTTTTTTTAAAAAAATAATTGTTTGCTTATACAAAATTGTTAGACTAGATATTTGCTTGGCGTCTAGCAAATTTATACTTTACATCGTTTTTTTAACATATTAAAGATCATATTTTATATCGTTTTTTTAATATATATAGTTATACTTTATATAGTAGTTTTTCCTATAATAGCCACATTTTAAAATTAAAAGTTATATATTTAATGTTATATAATTTAAAAATTATATAAT
>JAZRSX010000014.1:0-140822 GCA_045651725.1 Christensenellaceae bacterium | reverse complement strand
GAGTTTAATTCTTTGTTGTGTGTTGGCATAAGAAAAATTTATGATGCACTTAAATATAATGGGAAATGTACTATATGCTTTCAAAATAAAGATTTTATAATATGGAAAAATCTTATTGATTATTGTAAGCAGTTAGGCTTTGTTTTAGAAGATGTTTCCATATTTGATACATTTGGGAGTCCGTTTAATAAAAACTGGGCTAAGTTTTCGCCAAAATCAGATATTTATGTAACCCTAAAGAAAATTGGGACATATCAATTGGCTTTTCCAGCCACAAAAATTATTACTGTTCAAGAGATTGTGTCATCAATTTGTGAATATTTTATAGACAATAATATAGATGTTAGGTTAGAAAAATTATATGATGTTTTTGTAGGATGTATTATTTCAGAGCTTTTTAATAATGAGTATGTTATTGAAGGGTTGGAAAAATGCAACATAAAAACAATCTTAAATCAATGCATGAAAGAATTGAGTATTGAATTATAAGAATTATCTTAGGAGAAATTGTGAAGTTTGATAATATTCTATTGGGAAAAGGACCTACAAGTATTCTTGTAAGTCCTTAAAATGCTATTTCTTTTTCTTAATGAAATCACCGTGTTCGTTTCTTGGTTGTGTCATCCAATTCGTATTTTCAGGTTTAGGGCGTTCAAAATCAAAGATAATTCCGGGGTTTCCTTTTATGAAAATATATTTCAATAATTTAATAGAAATAACAATCGCGTCTGAATTAGGGTTCAAACGCGACTGCATATGGCGGAGGGCGAGGGATACAACCGAAACCCCAAAGGGGAACCCCTCGGTTGACGCAAGCGCCGAACGTTCGAACCCTCCCCCATTTTCCACCACGAAAAAAGGGTACCAAGTTGGTACCCTTTCTCGTGGCGGAGGGCGAGGGATTCGCTCCGCTACGCTATTTAACAAACGTCTCAAAATTTGCTTGGCGTACTCGTTCCTCACTCGTGGCTGTTTAACTTGTTTAAACTATGCGTTTGCGCTTGCTATCACGCCTGTGTGGCAAACAGTGGGTGTCCACTGTTTGTCGGCAACTATACGACCATATCTCAAACTTATAAGTTGCCGATACCCACCCGTTCGAATCCCACGCAATCTTAACAACAAAAAAAGGCTATACAAAAGTATAGCCTTTTTTCGTGGCGGAGGGCGAGGGATTCGAACCCCCGTGGGCTTGCACCCAAACGGTTTTCAAGACCGCCTCGTTATGACCACTTCGATAGCCCTCCGTATATTCAAAATCAAATTACTTGCTAATTATACAGCATAAATAATTTTTTTGCAAGCGATTTTACGCGTATTTTTACTAAAAAAGTAAAATCAGCAAATTAACTTTATATTATAGATAATTTTACAAGTAGTATTTTTAGAATTGTAACTAATAATTATATATAACGCCGTGAATTTTAAGCGTTTTAACCTTTTATTAAATAAGTCTAAAAATTGCAACTATGCAAATTTAATTTATATGCAAACTTTTTTTGTATTCGTAAGGAGATAACCCTGTTTGTTCTTTAAATTTTCTAGAAAAATATATATAATCATCAAAACCGCAGTTTAGTGCAATATCAAATAACGACATAGAATTACGATAAACGCTTATTAAACTTTTAGCGTTATCAATTCGTAATTCATTAACTAGTTCAACTGGGGTTTTGCCTAAAATATTTTTAAAACACGTACGGATATAGTCTTCTGAATATCCGCTATTATTAAGAATATTAGTTACGTTAAAATTAACGTCGCAAAAATTAGAAACGATTTCACTTTTTATTTTATATACTGCCTTTTCAATTTCAGTATTAACTTTAATACTATCTAACAAAAACAAAATATACGCTCTACAAAGCGTATTAAAAAATTCTTCGTTACCATGCTTATTTTCAAGTATCATTTGAGATAAATAACGCGCGTATTCTTTATCGTTATCGGTAAAAAATATAGGGGTATCAATGTGCAAAAGTTGGTCTTGATTTCCACTAAGCGATATATATCTTAAATTATCGTGCGAAATAGAGCCGTGTGTAACTTTTGGTGGAACTATAAAAATATTGCCCTTTTTTACAGGCATTTCTTTTCCGTTTAAATATAAAACACCACTACCGGAAACGTATAAAACTATTTCGTATGTTTCGTGTGAGTGTAAATTAAACTGTTTAGTACCATATCCACCCGTTATTACTACGTTTTTCATAATATTCTCCTAAACGTATTATACACAAAAATCTATCTTTTGTGCAACTTTTTTACTGATAAAATTTAACTAAAATATAGTTTAAGTGATAAAATATAACTATAAAATACCAAAAGGAGCGAATTATGAGAAAAAACGTTAACATGTTATCGGGTTCAATAATAAAAGGGTTGTTAGCAATTTCGCTACCCGTTATGATTACGAGCGTTTTAGCATCTTTATTTAACATTATTGATTTAACTATATTAAAAATTTACGATACTGGCGATGGATACGTTGTTGGCGCAGTAGGAGTGTGCGGTTCGCTTATTACCCTTGCAACCAACTTGGTAGTAGGCGTTTCTACGGGTTCAAACGTAATAGTTGCTAGAAATTTAGGCAAAAACGACCCAGAAAAAGTTGAAAAAGCAATAGGTGTGTCATTGTTTTTTGCGTTAGCCGGCGGGCTTTTTTTATTGATAATAGGCTTAACTTGTGCAAAGCCTTTACTAACGTTAATAAATTGTTCAGAAGTTTTATTAGATGACGCTTCTTTATATTTTAAGTTATATTTCTTAGGTGCTCCATTACTTATGCTATATAACTTTTGCGCAGTTATTTTAAGAGCCTCGGGCGATGCTAAAAGACCTATGATTTATTCTATTATATCGGGCATTACTAAGGTAGTATTAAACTTTCTTTTTGTTGGAGGGTTTGGCATGAAAATCGTGGGAGTTGCGCTTGCCACTATTATAAGTTGGCTCGTATACTCTATCATGATTGTAATAACGCTACTTAAAAGTAAAACTTTAATTAAAATTAAACTTAATAGAATTAAATTATACTTTCCTGAACTTAAAGAAATTTTATATATCGGTATACCAACCGCATTACAACTTGCCTTTTACTCAATAGCAAACGTCGTAATATCTTCGGCAGTAAACACGTTTGGTCCAGCAGCGTCTACCGGTGTTTCTATTGCTAATACTTTTGACGGTATTTTATATAATATTTGCCATGCTCCATCTATTGCCGTTATGCCGTACATAAGCCAAAACATTGGCGCAAAAAAATTAAAACGCGCTTTTGCTTCGGTTAAAATATGCGTATTGCTAACCGTATGTATTGGTTCAATTTTAGGTGCTGTTTCTGCTATACTATCTCCGCAATTATCGTCTTTAATGTCAAACGATGCAACCGTTATAGGATTTTCACAACAAAAGATGATTATAATATCAAGCACGTACTTTATTTGTGGCGTAAACGACGTTCTATGTGCCGCAATGAGAAGTATGGGTAGACCTATTACTTCAACCATATGCGGAGTACTTTACTTATGCGTGCTTCGTTTTATTTGGGTATATTTTATATTCCCATTAGTTGGCACGTTAACTTTCTTGTATTTAGTATGGCCAATAGGTTGGGCGCTATCAATATTCACTATAATATTCTTCTATATCCACAGAGTAAAACAATTAAAAGCCAGTATGCCCTATTAGTAAAAAAATAAACGACGATATATTCGTTATTTTTAATAGTTAATTTTAAATATAAATAAAAAGTGCAGTCCACATATTTTTCTAAAAGCAAAATATAACGGGCTACACTTTTATTTTGAATAAAAAATTTTTTAGTTAAATATTTTAATACTACGATTTTTATTATACTATTTTTAAATTACGTTAAAAATCAACTTTTTAATTTAGAACTATTTTCGCTAACTACAACGTCGTCGATACCATCCAAAGTAACAAATTCAACCTTTACTCCGTCTTGATTATCAGAAACGTTATCGTTTAAGTTACCGCTAAAATAATCGGACTCAAATTTCGTTGCAACGCTTTCAACGTTTAATTCCGATTCATCAAAAGGCAGTTCTCTTGCCCTTGACTTTATGCCAAAAGCGTCGTTTAACTCGTTTAATTCAAAGTTAAATTCATTAAAAATCGTGGCAATATTTTGCCTTGTTTGTTGCTCTATTTTGGTTTTTGCTTTTAACAATTCGTCTTGCTTTTCGTTAAACAATTTTTTAAGTTGAGTTCTAATTTCGTCCTTTTTTTCGCGTTTATCTTTACATTGATTGTTTAGTTTTACGTTAAGCGTAGAAAGTTCGTTTAACGCAACGTTAAATTTAGATTGCAACTCTTCTTTTTCGCTATTATCTTCTTTGATTGCATCAAGTTTTGACTTAATTTCTTTTAATTCCGCTTTTTTTGAAACGTATTCGCTACTAGACAAAAATTCTTTTCTAATACTTGATATTTCGTTATCTATTGCAACTAGTTCTTGCCTAGTTTTCATATATTCTTCGCCTAAAATCGATTTTAATTCCGCATCAAAATTAACACGCGTTTCGTCAAGCATTTGCACGAATTTTTTAGCATATTTTTGTTTTAACGACTGTTTTAATTCGTCGTAGCAACTGTTTTCCATAACTAACTGTACCCTTTTAGTATTTCCGCCTATAAATTTAAAGGTTTGTACGGCGTCAAGAACGTAATCACTCGTTATATAAATTACCGCACAAAACAGTATAAATAGCGCTAAAATTAAACCTTTATAATATTTATTCCTCATTTTCCACCTATGTAGTGGAATAAATACTAGACTCTTTTTAGATATTCAACTTCTTCCGCGGTTAATTTTCTTACGTCGCCACGCGAAAGACCGGAAAGACCTAATTCGCCTATTTTAATGCGTTTTAAAAACTTAACTTCTTTACCAGCCGATAAAAATAGTTTGCGAATTTCCCTATTTCTACCTTCCGTTACGGTAACGTGATATTTAGTAAAAGTTTTAGTTTCTTCAACGACTTTTATGTTACATTTTTTTGTTTTTACACCGTCGATTATCACGCCTTTTTTAAGACGTTCAATAGCGCCGTCTTCTAAACTTCCTTCAATTTTAACTAAATAAGTTTTAGGAATTTCATTTGACGGGTGTAAAAGCCTATTGCAAAGGTCGCCGTCGTTAGTAAACAACAACAAACCTTCGCTATCATAGTCTAATCTTCCAACGGGAAACACCCTGCCGATGCTACTAGGCAATAAGTCCATAACGGTTTTTCTATCTTTATCGTCTTTAACCGTACAAACGTAGCCCTTTGGCTTATTCATCATATAATACGAATATTTTTTGATATTATTTATTTTTTTGCCGTCAACTAAAATCGCATCGTTAACTTCGTCTATTTCCGTACCAAGCGCGCAAACTTTGCCGTTAACCGTAACTAAACCGTCTTTTATAAGTTTATCGCAATTACGCCTACTAGCAACACCACTTTCAGCAAGAAATTTATTTATTCTCATAAATACACCTACTATCTTTTATTTACTTATTATAGTAAAGATATTTTGAGAAAAAATCAACTTATTTTCGTCAAAAATTTCAAAAATGCCGTTTTCTTTAGGATTTTTTATAAATTCGTCAAATAAAATGCCGTTTACACGATAACTTATGCCGTTATTTTCGCCGTTTTTTACAGGATACAAAAAGTTGCCGTAACTTTCAATTTTAAACTTTTTGCCATCGTTTGACGTAAAAATATCGTTATTTAAGTTTTCGCTGTTAAAAATTTCTTTTAAAGAGTAGTTATTATAAACGTTATCAAGTAGTTCTGTACTTCTTTCCCACATTTGCGGGCTGTTTATAACGACACTTACAACTTCAAAACCGTTTCTTTCGGCAGACGAAACCAAACAACGCCCCGCTTTTTTAGTAAAACCAGTTTTAACGCCCGTACAACCTTCGTAAAACGAAAGCATTTTATTTTTATTTATAAGCACCCTATCGTAATCATTGTCGCCGTTTGAAATATTTATTTGTTTCGCAGAAACAATTTGCCTAAAAAGACTGTTTTTTAACGCTTTTGCAGTTATTAAACACAAGTCTTTTGCCGTTGAGTAGTGGTTATTATCGTGTAAGCCGTGTGGATTTGTAAAATTAGTTGAAGTTGCGCCCGCACTTTTTGCAGTTTTGTTCATTAAGACAATAAATTCTTGACGTGTTGTTAGCGTGTTTGCCAAACACTCTGCACAGTCGTTGCCACTTCTTAACATTAAACCGTATAAAAGTTCTAATACCGTAAGTTCTTCGCCTTCTTTTAAGTAGACGCTTGAACCTTCTATTCCAACGCAATTTTTAGGAACTTTTACCTTTTTATTTACGTCAAAATTTTCTAAAACGGTTAGCGCCGTTACAATTTTTGTTGTAGACGCTATCGGCAATTTTTCGTTTTCGTTTACTTTGCTAAACACCTTTTTGCCGTCAATATCCATAACGTATTCGGCTTTTGACTGCGTGTGGCAATACGAAGTGTTTACAGGCGTGTATGAAATTAGAAAAAATTGTAAAACAACAAATAATATCGTAAAATATAGTTTATTTTGTACTCTTTTCATTTAACGTGTTTGCAACAAAATTTAATGCGCCGTCAAACGCTTTTTCTAACGGGTCATCGGGCACTTTAACAAAAGTTGCAACACCGTTATTAAGATATAAAAATCCCGTTGGCAAATAATTTACAACTGCACCACCACCGCCTAAAAAAGGCTTGTTTTTATTTTTGTCAAACAACTTAACTTCGCCGTATTCCCCACCACCACTAATATAGGCAAGTGTCATTTTAGAAACGGGTATTAGCATAGAGTTTTCGCCACAAGGTATTGGCGTTCCTATAATTTGTTTTACGTTTGATATATCCGAAAGTTCTTTGATTGTCTTATTAGTCAAAGAATCTATCTTATCGCGACCATTTTTTTGCATTTTTTACTCCTTTAAGAATATGATTTGCAAAAATTGCCTTAACTATGCAAAAAAGGTTGAAACATAACGTAAAACATAATTTAATTGACAATATGCCCGACTCGTTATTATATATATTTATATCGTTGTTAAAATCAAAATAATTATCCGTATTATATAAATAATTGCTAAAAATATTGCTTAAAAAATTTGTAACCATCAAAAAAGATAGCGAATTAAAATCACTTCCGCTATCAACTACTAAATATAAATAAAGTGGCAAAAAGGCCTTTTCGTCGCCACTAGACATTTTAAAATTTAAAAGCGTATCTTTATTTATTATATACGCCGTATTATTAACGTGAATATAAAATCCACCTTTATCTCTAACAGTAATATATCCCGATAGAATTTTTATTATTTTTAATGAATATATCGCAAAATATAGCCTATTTTCTTTTTTATTATAACAGGCGTAAATCGTTACGAAAATAGGCGCAAATAACAATATAACAATGAATATGATTATAAATAGTAGCATAGTTATATTGTTGGTAAAAACAAAATAATAATACTTTTTATTTGTCGATTTTTATTTTGGAAATTTTAATTGCTCTATATTCGCTGTCGCCATCGTTTAAGCATTTACCACAGTTGTCGCAAACTTTTAACGGATTTAAGTCGCACATCATACACTCTTTACAATCAATGCAATCTCTATCGTATAAAACACATTTTTTAGCCATAATAACCTCTTAAAAATTTATATAAACCAAACTCGTTTTGCAATAAATAAGTCTACTATAATTATATATCTTTTTTAAAATTTTTGCAATAAAAATATTTTTAAAAATTTTAAACATTTGTTTGCATTTACTGTAAAAATATGGTATAATTTAGCAAATAAATATTTAAGGGGTGTACTTTTGGGAAAAATTGAACCTAAATTGAACGAATTATACGCATATATAGTTAATTATACGTCAAATAACGGCATTTCGCCTACTGTTCGCGATATTTGTAAAGATTTGCAAATAAAATCAACTGCAACGGCGCAATATTATTTAAATAAGTTAATTGAACGCGGGCTTATCTCTAAACAAGACGATAAAAAACGTTCTTTAACGGTTGCAAGCAAATTTAACGCAAAATCACTTACCGTTCCGCTTATAGGCACGATTACTGCAGGCGCACCTATTTTTGCGGTAGAAAATTTTGAAGGCTACTATGCCGTCCCCGAAGAATATTCTAGTGAAGAAGACTTGTTTATGCTAAAAGTTAAAGGCGATTCAATGATAAACGCAGGCATTTTAAACGGCGATAAGATAATCGTTAAAAAATCTTCAACTTGTGAAAACGGCGATATAGTAGTTGCTCTTTTAGACGATAGCGCAACCGTTAAGCGTTTTTACAATAAAAACGGCACGATAATACTTCACCCCGAGAACGAATCTTATGAAGACATCGTGTGCGACTCGGTTACAATTTTAGGTATCGTTAAAGGCTTAATGCGTAAATTTTAAGATTAGAATTATATTAAAAAACTCACATAAAATGTGAGTTTTTTTTAATTTTTAAAGTTTTAACTATTAAAATTTTTTATATCGTTTAAAACAACTTTTAATTGCTCGTCTAAACCTTGTGGCAACGCTTTTAAACCGCTTAATTTCTTAAAAAACGTAATTTGTCTTTTTGCGTAATGGCGTGAATTTAACTTGATTAAATCTTTTGCTAAATCTAAATTGTTTTCTATTAACCCTTCGTAAATTTCTTTATAACCTATGCCTTGCATACATTGATTTTGTATGGTTATGCCCTTATCTATTAAAGACTTGACTTCTTCAACCAAGCCTTCTTCAAACATTTTTTCTACGCGCAAGTTTATTCGTGAATATAAAACGTCTCTTGGCATATCTATTGAATACGCTAAATAAGAAAATCTTGGTTCTTCTTTATCGTTTTGCAAAGATTTCTTCTTGCCCGTAGAATAATAGATTTCTAGCGCCCTTACAACCCTTACCAAATCGTTTTTATGAAGTTTTTTTGCCGTTTCTTCGTCAACCTTTAAAAGTTCGTTATAAACGGCGTCAACCCCGTCGGTTTTAGCAAGTTCCATATACTTGTTTCTAACTTCTAAATTTTTGGCGGTATTGCCGTAACTCATTTTGTAAAGCAACGAATTTATATAAAAACCCGTTCCACCGCAAATTATTGCGGGTTTATTTTTATCTAAAATGCTTTGTACGGCAGATAACGCAAGAGTTTCATAATCTGAAACGCTAAAATTATCGGTTGGACTACACACGTCGACTAAATGGTGCTTTACGCTTTCAATTTCGCTTTTAGTAGGCTTTGCCGTTCCTATATTAAGTTCTTTATATATCGCAAGAGAATCGGCATAAACTATTTCGGTATCTAAAATTTTTGCCAAATTTAACGCCAAATTCGACTTTCCTGAACCGGTTGGCCCACAAATTATAATTAGTTCCGGTTTCATACAATCCTCTTAAACCACTTGTCAATTTCGTTGCGCGTAATTTTAATTGCAATAGGTCTTCCGTGTGGGCATTTTAGGTTAATATCGTTATTGAGTAGTCGCATAAGTGAGTTAACTTCTAAATTAGAAAGTTGCATACCCGCCTTAACTGCCGACTTGCACGCTTTTTGCATAAGTTTTTCGTTGATTATATTAGGAATCGTTACCCTTCTAAACGAAAAATCTTGCATTATATCGCCAAAAAACTCGTCTAAATTTATGTCGATAAGTTCTAATGGCACAGCGCTTACCTCTAACTTATTAGCCGTTAAAACAGCGTCTATACCTAGTTCGTATAAGAAAGGGATTTTATCCGCTAAAAAGTTTTGCTCGCTTGAATTAAGCGTTAAAGTAAACGGTACTAAAAGGTCTTGTTTTACTATTGATTTAGTTCTTTGCAAGTTGACGAATTTATTGTAAAGCAACCTTTCGTGCGCGGCGTGTTGGTCGACAATATACATATCAACACCGTCGTCAAAAATTAAAAATGCGTTTAAAACTTGCCCTTTATAAATAAGTTCTTTCGGCGTTTCAATACTTTCTTGAATTGCTTGTTGTTTTTTGCGTTCTAATTCTTCAATATAACGCTTGTTTTCGGCAAAAATATCGTCTTTTTGCGGTGCGACGTTATTTTGTGGAAAGTCGCTAAAAAGGTCTTTATCTTCGCTTACTTTTGAAATGGGTTTAGATATAAAATCGTCTTTTTTATACTCAAAACTCTTTACGTCTTTTATAGGCTCGCCAAAGCCGTTAACGACTTGCGTAGGCTCGTTTTTTGCAATATTTTGGTCAATTTTAGCATCGTTAGGACTTTTAAAAATAGTTTCTTTGTCATTTAAAATAATATTTAAGGCGCTGTCCGTCCCGTCTAAAACCTTTGAAATAGTAGAATAAATTGCACCGTAAACGACCGAATTGTCAACAAAACGAACGTCGCTTTTATTAGGCGTAACGTTAACGTCAACAACTTCTTTTGGCATAGTTATATAAAGCACGAAAAACGGATAACGGCGCTTCATCAAGTAACCTGCATAAGCATTGTGCACCGCCGAAGATATCGTAGAATTTGAAACGTATCTTCCGTTTAAAATTGTTGTTTGATAACTTCTATTAGGCTTTGTGTAGTTGTGCTTTCCAACGTAGCCTTCAATTCTAACACCATAAAGATAATTTGAAATTTTAAAAGAGTTTTTAACCGCTTCAACGCCGTAAACGGATATTAGCGCATCTTCTACGCCGTCGCCATAAGATTCAATCATAATTTGATTATCTATGGTGTATTTAAACGAAACGTTTGGATTTGCTAAAACTAGCCTAGCAACCATATCGGTAACTTCGTTTTCTTCACTTTTATCGCTTTTTAAAAATTTTAAGCGCGCGGGAGTGTTAAAAAACAAATCGCTTACCGAAATATAAGTGCCGTTATTACAAGGCATTTCTGTAATTTCGGTTTCAACACCGCCTTCGCTTGTAATTATATAGCCGATATCGGCATCTTTAACCTTACTGCTTATTGAAATTTTAGAAACCGATGCAATAGATGGCAATGCTTCGCCCCTAAAACCAAGGGTTAAGATATTATCTAAATCGCTTGTAGAGTTAATTTTTGAAGTAGCGTGTGGCATTAGCGCCTTTTTTAAGTTTTGCTTATCTATACCACAGCCGTCGTCGTAAACTTCAATTAAAGTTTTACCGCCGTTAACTATGTTAATAGAAATTTCGCTTGCGCCTGCGTCAATACTGTTTTCTACAAGTTCTTTGACAACGGAATATGGTCTGTCAACAACTTCGCCTGCGGCTATTCTATTATAAACCGATTTATCAAGTACGTTTATATTTGCCATAGTTTTATTCCTTTGAAATTTCTTTTAATTTATATAAAAATTCTAGCGCTTGACGTGGTGTAAAATTATCGATATCAGCGGATAAAATCGCATCGCAAAGCACGGTTTCCGTATTAGAAATTTCTTCATTTTCTTTGATATTATTTGAAATATTTGCGCTATCTTTATCGTTTAACACTTTTAAAATTTTGCGCGCTTTATTCGTAACTTCATTAGGTACGCCAGCAAGAGACGCCACTTCTATACCAAAACTTTTATTTGCGCTTCCCTCTTGAATTTTTCTTAAAAATATAACGTTGCCGTCAATCTCTTTTACGCAAATTTTATAGTTTTTAACGCCCTTTAACTTGCCTTCTAATTCCGAAAGTTCGTGATAGTGAGTTGCAAACAGCGTTTTAGCGCCTATTTTTTCGGTCATATATTCAACTACCGCCCATGCAATAGATAGTCCGTCGAAGGTAGACGTACCGCGCCCAACCTCGTCTAAAATAACCAAACTATTTTTAGTTGCCTTATGTAAAATTAAAGCAACTTCGTTCATTTCAACCATAAACGTAGATTGGTCGGATATCAAACTATCGCTAGCGCCTATTCTTGTAAAAATCTTGTCCGTAAGCGGAATTTCCGCACTTTTACAAGGAACGAAACAGCCTATATGCGCTAATATCGTAATAAGCGCAATTTGGCGCATATAAGTAGATTTACCCGCCATATTTGGACCTGTAATTATAAGCATATTGTCGCTTGACGAATTCATTACGCAATCGTTAGCAATAAATTGCGCGTCGCTTACGACTTCAACAACGGGGTGTCTACTATTTTTTAAAATAAGTTCGCCGTCACTACCAGTAATCGTTGGCCTACAATAGTTATTGCTTTTTGCTATTATAGCAAACGACGTCAACACGTCTAAAACGGCAACCGCTTTTGACGACCTTTGAATTTTACTGATATTTTCTTCTAAAACAAGTTTGATTTTGGCAAATATTTCGCTTTCTATCTTTTCAATTTTTTGCTTACTAGATAAAATTTCTTCTTCTAAAACCTTTAATTCTTCCGTAACGAAACGTTCGCCCGTAGTAAGCGTTTGACGTCTTACGTAATTATAAGGCACTTTTTCTTTAAAAGAATTTGAAACTTCAATATAGTAGCCAAAAACCTTATTAAAACTGATTTTTAAGTTTTTAATGCCCGTTTTTTCACGCTCGTCACTTTCCATTTGCTTTAAAATCGCGCTTGAATTGTCGGACAGTTCGCGCAAGCGGTCAAGTTCTTTATCAAACCCCTTTGCAATAAAGCCACCGTCTTTTAAAATCTTTTGGTCTTCTTGTTCAAAAGCGTGGTTTAATAGGCTAGCAAGTTCCGTAAAATCCGTAATATTGCTTGAAATATCGTTTAAAATCTTACTATTTGCGCCCGATAAAGTAAATATTATCGACGGAAATATCGATAAAGAAGACGCAAGTTGTATGCAATCGCGCGGTGTAATATTGTTGTTAGAAATTTTACCAGAAAGCCTTTCCGTATCTTTAACGCCAGATAAAAGTTCTTTAACCGCGCCACGAAGTAAGGCGTTTGTAAAAAGTTCTTCAACGCCGTCTAACCTATAATTGATTTTTTCTATTGATTGTAGTGGCGATAAAAGCCAACTAACTAACCTTCTTGAACCCATAGCCGTTTGCGTTTTGTCTATAACCCATTGCAAACTGCCGTATTTTTTACCGTCGCGCAAAGTTTTAACTAATTCTAAATTTCTTATTGCGCTATCGTTTAAAGCCATAAATTCGTTTTGGTTTAAAACTTCAAGAGTATTTATGTTTTTAAGCGCGTGTTTTTGAGTTTCGTTAAGGTACGCCAAAAGTCCGCCACACGCCGAAATTATAGAATAGTTTTCTTCAATATCAAACGAAACAAGGTTTAAAACGCCAAATTGTTCGCATAGCGTTTTATATGCCCTTGTGTAACCAAATTCCCACTCGCTGTATGCTGAAAATTTGACGAATTGCCCCCTTTTAACCGAATTTATTGCATTTGCCTTTTGACAAATATTAGCGGTTGCAATAATTTCGGACGGCATAATTTTAGAAATTTGATTTAATATTTCGCTAAAACTACCGTCATCATTACAGTTTTGAGCAAAAAATTCGCCCGTTGTAATATCAAGCCAACTAATTGCGTAACTTCCGTTATTTTCGCTTACGGAAAGTATGTAGTTATTGCTTTTTTCGTCTAAAAGCGAATTTTCGGTTATCGTTCCTGCGGATATTATTTTTACAACGTCTCTTTGAACGATTCTTCCCTTCGTTGCGTCTTCAAGTTGCTCGCAAATAGCAACCTTTTCGCCAAGAGCAACTAATTTTGCTATATAACCGTCGGCAGCGTGATACGGTATTCCACACATAGGCGCGCGCTTATCTAAACCACAATCTTTGCCCGTAAGGGTTAAGTCTAAAAGTTTAGAAACTTTTATAGCGTCGTCATCAAACATTTCGTAAAAATCGCCAAGCCTATAAAACAAGACGGTGTCTTGATAGTTTTTCTTTAAATTCCTATAATGTTCCATCATAGGCGTTGGCTTTTTTTCGCCGTTAGAATTTACTTTTGCCATTTTTACTCCTCAACTTTCGTACCTATAAGCGACATACCGCCCGCTTTTTCTACTTTTACGTTTACAAACTCGCCAATTACGTTATTTTCACTTTCAAAATATATCATTTTACCGTATTCATCACGGCCAAGATACGTTTTCTTTTTTTCGTCGTAATCGTCACACAAAACCTCAACCACTTTGTTTATGTAAGCGTTAGATTTTTCGACGTTAATTTCATTTTGCCTTGCAACAAGGCGCATAATTCTATCTTTTTTTGTTTTTTCATCAACTTGATTTTCCATTAAACTTGCTTTTGTGCCCGAACGCTTTGAATAAACGAAAGTAAACGCGCCGTCAAATTTAATAGTGTTTACGGCATTAAGCGTTTGCAAAAAGTCTTCTTCCGTTTCGCCTGGAAAACCAACCATAATATCCGTAGTTACGGCACAGTTTGGCATAGCGTCTTTTATCATTTTATACCAACCGTAATAGCCTTCGTAAGTATAACGCCTATTCATAAGCCCTAAAATTTTCGTTGAACCCGATTGCATAGGAAAATGTATGCACTTACAAATATTTGGATTATTTTTGATTACGTCTATAACTTTTTTGTTAATATCTTTTGGGTGGTTAGACATAAAACGCAATCTAAACTTGCCTTCTATTTTGCAAATATCACTTAATAAATCGGCAAAATCATAGTTGATATCTAGCGTTTTTCCATAAGAGTCTACGTTTTGACCAAGTAAAGTAATTTCTTTGTATCCGTCTTTTAAAAGACCCTTTACTTCTTCAATTATGTTTTGCGGATTTCTACTTTGTTCGCGCCCCCTTACGTAAGGAACGATACAATAAGTGCAAAAATTGTTGCAACCATACATAACGTTTACCCAAGCGTTAGGATAACTTGTGCGGTATGGCTTTACCGTTTCGTCTATATTGTAGTTGCCGTCGTGCACTTCAAAAACTCGTTTTTTAGTTGAAATACGTTTTTGTAAATACTCTTTAAACATATTTAAGTTATGCGTTCCAAAAACGATATCTACAAACGGAAATTTAGTTTTTATGTAGTCGGCTTTGCCGTTTTGTTGCGTCATACAACCGCCAACCGCAATAATAATATTGCGATTTTTTGCTTTTATAGGCTTTAAAGCGCCTATGTTACCTAGCGCGTGTTGTTCGGCGTTTTCACGAATACAACAAGTGTTAAAAATAATAACGCTTGCTAAATTGTCGTCATCGGTTTCTTGATAGTTAAGTTGTTTCATCATGCCGGCAAGTTTTTCCGATTCGTGAACGTTCATTTGACAGCCGTAAGTGTAAATTTTAAAATATTCCATAATAGTATATTATACATATAAAGTTAATTAAAAACAAGCAAATTATAATATTTTGTATTAAATTAGGCGTTCTACGATATCGTTTAGATTATTTATAAGCAAAATTTTAGTATTTTACATAAAATATCGCATTTTGCAAAAATTAAAATAAATGAAAACATTTTTAAAGATATCTTTGTTTTGTTTAATTGCAATTTTTACGATAATTTTTGGTTTGAGTTTATACTCGTTAATTTTAGTAAAAAACGTGCATCTAGACGAAACAAAACTAATTTCTAAAACTACAAAATATGAGTTTTACGATAACAATAATGAGTTAATTGACGTAAATTTGATAAAAAATCAAAATAATTACGTTAGTTTTAGCGAACTTAACCCGCAAACAATAAACGCTTTTATTGCCATTGAAGATAAGCGATTTTATACCCATAAAGGCATTGACTATAAAAGAATAGTTGGCGCAAGCATAAGTAATTTAAAAAGTTTACAGTTTAAAGAAGGCGCGTCGACAATATCGCAACAACTTATTAAAAACACTCATCTAAATAACCAAAAAACTTTAAAAAGAAAACTTTTTGAGTTAAAAATAACTACGGAACTTGAAAAAAAATACACTAAAAATGAAATTTTAGAAAAATATTTAAACACCATCTATTTTGGCGGTGGCGCATATGGAATAAATAACGCAAGTATGCTTTACTTTGATAAAAACGCAAAAGATTTAACTATAAACGAAAGTTGTTTACTTGCAGGGCTTATAAAAGCGCCGTCTAAATACTCGCCTATTCAAAACTATGAAAATGCAATAAATAGAAAAAACGTCGTTTTAAAAAGTATGCTTAATAATAACTTTATTAGTAAAGACGAATACGAAAAGTTGTTAGTTGAAAAAATACAAATAGTTAAGAATAATTCAAACGATGCGTTTAACGATTATATTAACGCTTGTCTTTTAGAATATGAAGATTTAAACGTTAACCCATACAACTTTAACACCATAAAAATATATACGGCACTAGATAAAACGTTGCAAAAGAACATAAGTGAAATTAAAGTATTAGGCGCACCTAAAACGGACAGAAAACAAATTGTAATAAATAGTAAAAACGGCGAAGTTATCGCATTTTATGGCAAAAACTCTAATTACAAAAGATGTCCCGCATCAACGGTAAAACCATGGCTTGTTTACGCACCTAGTATAAACGAAAACTTTATAAAAGAAAGCACGGTTTTAAAAGACGTAAAGAAAAATTTTGGCGGATACACACCTAAAAATTATGCCGATAAATATTACGGAAACGTAACCGTAAAAACGGCGCTTAAAAATAGCCTTAACGTAACCGCGGTTGACTTGCTAAACAGTTTTGGCATAAATAAAAGTATAAACTACGCTAATAAAATGAACGTTAAAATTGCAAACAAAGACCTTTCTATCGCGCTTGGCGCTATTGACGGTGGTATGACTTTACAAGAAATTTGCGATTGCTACTCGCCTTTTTCTAACGACGGATATTACGTTAAATCACATTTTATTAAAAAAGTAGTTGGCGATAACAAAACTTTATATGAAAATATAAACAATTATGCAAGTGTTTTTAAAAGCGAAACGGCATTTATAATAAACGATATATTAAAAGACGGCACTAAAACAGGCACGTCTAAAAAATTAAAAGATTTTGATTTTGATTTGTGTGCAAAAACTGGCACTAACGGCACAAATGACGGAAATTTAGACGCATATAGCGTTGCATATACTAAAAATCATATTCTTGCAACTTGGCTAGGCAACAACGACAACTCGTTAATGCCAAATACGGTTACGGGCGGAAATTACCCTACTTTTTATCAAAGAGAGGCTTTAAACTATTTATACAGTAACTCTAAACCCGATAATTTTACTATGCCTAGTAACGTTACAAGTTGCCATATTGACGAAGAATTCCTATTAAAAAATGAAAAAGAAGTTGTTTTGACAAGTGATTTAGGCGTTTTATATTACTATATTTTAGGCACGCAACCAACCGAAACGTTAAAAATACCAAATGGCGATTTAATTAAGGTAAACGATTATAAAATTGAACTAAACAAAAACGTTGTAAATATAAATTTAGACGCAACTAACGTAAAAGAAATTAAGGTTTTTAGATGTTATAACGGTAATAAAATTATGGTGTATAACGGCAATTATATAGATAAAATTTGCGATACAATCTATAATTTTGGCAAATACGAATATGAAGTTGTTTTAAGTAATTTAGATAAAACGTCAACGATAAAACTGCCGAACGTTATTTATGAAAAATCAAGTTTAAGCACTATAAATTCTGACGACTGGTTAAACGATTAAACCGCATAAAAACCACGCAAAAATAAAAACGTTTTAAAATTAAACAAAAAAAACGCACTTAAAAAAGCGCGTAAAAACAAATTAGAAAGCGTATGCATTTTGCATACGCTTTTTCTTTATTTATTAAGAAGTTCAGCAATAGAAATTCCGCCGTTGTCGCTTTCAGTCCAACCTCTAATTTCTTCGTCTTCTTTTTTAGCCTTCTTTTCTTTTTTAGGCTTTTCTTCTACTTCTTTAACTTCCTTAACAGGAGCGTCGATTAAAGCCTTGATAGAAAGCGTAATTTTTTCCTTTTCAACGTCAATCGCTAAAATTTTTGCGTCAACTTCTTGACCGATTTTAAGTGCAGTTGCAGGATTTTCAAGGAATTCGTGAGAAATTTGAGAAACGTGAACTAAACCGTCAACACCCTTTTCAATTTCAACGAAAGCGCCGAAGTTTACTATTCTTACAACTTTACCTTTAATAGTGTCGCCAACAGCGTACTTTTCACTTACAGTGTCCCAAGGTTTTGGTTGTAATTGCTTATAGCCGATAGAAACTTTCTTATTTTCTTTATCAACTTTTAAAACTACGAAGTCGTAAGCCTTGTTTGCTTCTAAAACTTCTTGTGGGTTTTTAACGCTGTTCCAAGAAAGGTCTGAAACGTGTGCTAAACAGTCAAAACCGTTAACTACCACGAAAGCACCGAATTGTGCAAATCTAGCAACAGTACCCGTAACGATATCGTTTTCTGCAATATTTGCAAAGAATTCTTCTTCTTTTGCTAATTTTTCGGCTTCTCTTGCTTGTTTTTCAGCTTCTAAAATAACTTTTTGAGAACCAACGATTTCTTTCTTTCTGTGGTTGTATTCTACTTTAAGCGCTTTAATTCTTAAATTTTTGCCAACGTATTTATCTAATTCCTTAACGAAACCGATTTTAATTTCTTTTGCAGGAACGAAAACGTCAAAGCCTTCGTATTTACCTGTTAAACCGCCTTTGTTGAAAGCGGAAATAGTAACGTTTACGATTTTGCCTTCTTTAAGTTCGTTAACAAGCGCTTCTTCACGCTTTAACACCTCAATTTGCTTTTGAGATACAGTTAAAGGCCTAACGCTCATTACAACCACTTCGATTTCATCGCCAACTTTATAATTATTGCTACTAAAATCTTCGCAAGAAAGTTGTTCTTTTTGAACAGTTATATCGGTTTTACCATCGAAATAAACCTTTAAGCCGTCTGCGTCTACTTTTGAAATCACAACACTTATTTTTTGCCCCTTTTTAAGATTTTGCTTTTCATCAAGCAAAGCAACTGCTTGTTCCATTGAATTTACTTCTGTACTATTCATTGTTAAGAAAACCTCCATTGACTGTTCTAGTGGCGTGGACGCACCACTAACAATCCCTATGCTATTATAGCATTTTAATTTATTATAATCTAAACCACTAGGGTTTGATATCAAGTAAGTGGCGTTGCAATTCTTTTTACAAATATTGTAAAGCCTTGCGGTGTTTGAACTTGTAGTTCCGCCAATAACTACAATTGCGTCACATTTTTTTGATAGCGCTTCTGCTTCACTTTGACGCTCCATTGTAGTATAACAAATAGTTTTAAAAACTTCAACTGTTTTTATCGCCATTTTCTTTATTTTTTCAAAAATTATTTCAAATTTTTGTAAAGAATAGGTCGTTTGTGACACAACGCAAATTTTTTCGTACTTTTCAAGGTCGTTTGTTATATCTTCGTCGTCAATAATTATTGCGGTGTTATTGCACCAACCGTTTATACCGATAACTTCGGGGTGCGATTTTTTTCCTATAATAACAATTTGATATCCATTTAAATAATATTCGTTTACGATTTTTTGTATCTTTTTAACGAAAGGACAAGTTGCGTCAACAATTTCTATGCCACGACTTGAAAGATCGTCAAAAACGCTTTTACTTTCGCCATGAGAACGAATAACGACTTTACTGTTATTTGGTATATCATTTGGCGAATAAATAGTTTTTAAACCTTGATTTTTTAGGTCTTGCAAAACAGTTTCGTTATGGATAATATCGCCTAAAATATATGCGTTTTTATTCTCGGGTTTTTGCGCGGTTTCGATTGCGTGCTTAACACCCATACAAAACCCTGAATTTTTGGCAAGAATAACTTTCATTTACTTACGTTTACCTTTAATTATATTAACTTTTTCAAATAATTGATTTTGAACTTCAAGCATATTTTCTCTTATAATTTCGGTTGCATTAGTAGCAACTTCGTCAGTAAATTTTTGAGTATAAAACTCGTCAAGTTCAAAAGGTTTTCCTACCATTGCGTAGTTGCGTTTAAAAGGCTTAATTCTACTGTGAATTATTATAGGAACAATTTTTGCCTTGCCCTTTATAGCAAAAAGCGCAGTTCCTGTTTTTAATTCTTGTAAAGAATTATCTTTTTTGTTTCTTGTTCCTTCGGGAAAAATCCCCAACCTTTTTTCGTCCTTTAAAACTTTTAAACCGTCCTTTATGCTTTGTAAACTAGGGTTATCTCTATCAATGGGAATTGAACCTAATTTTTTTAATAGCCAAGCGATAAATTTGTTCTTATACCACTCTTTTTTAGCCAAAAAAATCGTTTTATCTTTATGGATAGAGCCTATAACTAAAACGTCGGCTTTGCCTAAATGGTTGCAAACGACAATGCTTTTACCGTCTTGAATTAAGTTTTCTTTATTAAAAACAGTAACCCTAAAAAATATTTTATACGCAACGTACATAAAAGGGCGTAAAATTTTATAAAACATTATTTAACCTCTTTAATATAAGACGTAACTTTATCGATAACTTCTTCGATAGTCATATTCGACGTGTCAAGTAAAACGGCGTCTTCGGCTTGTCTTAAAGGCGCAATTTCTCTATGAGAGTCGTTGTAGTCTCTTTGCTCGATTTCGGCTTTTAAAACTGCAAAGTCAACTTCTTGACCCCTTTGTTTTAACTCATTA
The DNA here is from genome assembly GCA_045651725.1 of Christensenellaceae bacterium. GTDB lineage: Bacteria > Bacillota > Clostridia > Christensenellales > Borkfalkiaceae > HGM11412. The sequence goes on along the minus strand of JAZRSX010000014.1, from coordinate 120,259 downwards.
TAACGCCTTTTAGTCCTTTCTTCAACCGACGCGGTAATGAAAAATTTATATTTTGCAAAAGGTAAAACGAAAGTGCCGATATCCCTTCCGTCTAAAACGCAATCCGTACCCCTTGCAATTTCTTGTTGAAGTTCAACAAGTTTTTTTCTTACGTTTTTATGCGCCGAAATATCAGACGCTTTCATTGAAATTTCGTTTTGCCTTATTTCCGTAGACACGTCAACACCGTCAAGGTAAGTGCGTTGCGCGCCGTCAACGTATTTTACGGCTATATTGATTTTGTCAATTATTGAATTTACTTCAATTTCATTTTTGCAATCTATTCCCATTTGATGAGCCTTTAACGCGCAAGCGCGATACATAGCGCCCGTGTCTAAATAGAGTACGTTTAACTTTTTTGATAGCGCTTTTGCTATTGTAGATTTACCGCTTCCCGACGGTCCGTCAAGTGCTATATTTATCATTTATAATCTCCTTTATATTTTTTGATTTTATCGCAAATTTTAAATATTTTTCTAATTTAATTATTGCCTGCTAAATAGCCTGTTGAAAATGCAATTTGCAAATTGTAGCCACCCGTAAACGCGTCAACGTCTAATACTTCGCCAACAAAATATAAGCCATTAACAAGTTTGCTTTCCATTGTAGACGGGTTAATTTCTTTAACCGAAATACCACCGCTTGTTATTACGGCTTCGGTAAAATCGCGCAATGAATTTAAAGAAAATTCTAGATTTTTAAGAACGAGAACTAATCTTCCCCTTTCTTGCGAAGTTATTTCGTTATTCTTTTTATACTCGTCAATTTGCGCGCGTTTTATTACAAGTGGAATAAGCGCTTTGGGTAACAACAAATCTAACGAATTTTTAAGCGTTTTGTTTTTATTTATTTCAAAATCACGCAAAATTCTTGTATCTAATTCTTTAACGGTTAACGCAGGCTTTAAGTCTATAGATAAAGTTATATTTGACGCTTTGCGTCTAGTCGTTAGTGCAGACGCCGTTAAAACTAGTGGACCTGAAACCCCAAAATGAGTAAACAGCATTTCGCCTTGCTCTTCATAGTAAGGTTTAGCGCCGTCTTTAACCGTCAATTTGACGTTTTTAAGCGTTAAACCTTGCAAATCTTTATAATCTTCGCCCTTTAAGTTAAAACCGCAAAGCGACGGTTTTAATTCGCTTACGGTATGACCAACGCTTTTTGCAAAGGCATACCCGTCACCCGTAGAGCCAGTAGACGCATAAGAAAGTCCGCCCGTTGCAACAATAACCTTGTTGCAAACGTATTTATCAAAATTAGTTTCAACCGCAACAACTTTACCTTCGCAAACCTCAATATTCGTTACAGTTTCGTTAAGTTTAATAGTTACGCCTAAATTTTCAAGCGCGTTTTTTAAAACCTTAATAACGTCACTAGACTTATCGCTAACGGGAAAAACTCTGTTTCCCCTTTCAGTTTTGGTTTTTAAGCCTATACTGTCAAAGAAAGCAATAGTTTCGCTTGGCGCAAAAGCATAAATTGAACTCATTAAAAATTTAGGGTTAGAAACTACGTTTGACAAAAAGGCGTCAACCGAACAGTTATTTGTTAGATTGCACCTACCTTTGCCCGTAATATATAATTTTTTGCCTAATTTTTCGTTTTTTTCAATCAAAATTACGTCGTTTCCGTTTTTTGCTTGAAAATAAGCCGAAATCATACCGCTAGCGCCACCGCCAACAACTACGGTTCTCATATAAAACCAACCTTTTTAATAATACAGTAGCGAGGGCACAAAAATTGCCCTCGCTTTAATTATACGGGATACACCGAACTTTTAACTAAATCGGCATCAACTTGCTTATCCCTTGCAAGCCTATACTTAAAGAAATTTATAGCAACTTGATTAAAGAGCGCGTATGAAAGCACGTCTTCTTCTTGCGTATAATATTCTTTCATTTCTTCTTTAAACTTTTCATATTCGGGCGCAATATCGTCCGCAGGTCTATGAGTTATGCGTTTTTCGTCGCCTAAAATCTTTTTAACGACGTCTTTATCGGGCTCGGCAATAAGTTTACCGTATTCGCCCTTAATTAAAGACTTAAACTCTTTCGTTACCATTTTATATCTTTCGCCTTGAAGGACGTTTAAAACGGCTTGTGTTCCAACGATTTGTGACGATGGCGTAACAAGTGGTGGATATCCACAGTCTTTTCTAACGTTAGGAACTTCGGCAAGACATTCGTCTAAAAGGTCAAATTTGCCCGCTTGCTTTAATTGAGACATTAAGTTAGAAAGCATACCGCCCGGCACTTGATAAATTAAGGTTTTTACGTCGCATTGCCTTACTTTTGGGTCTAAAATACCGTCTTTTTCAAGTCTTGTGGCAACGGTTTTAAAATGTTCGTTGATTGGTAAAAGTTTTTCTAAATCAATACCCGTATCGTATTTCGTGCCTTTAAGCGTTGCAACCAACGGCTCGGTTGCAGGTTGAGAAGTTCCGTTACCCATAGCGGAAAGCGCGCAGTCAACTATATCGCAACCGGCTTCAATCGCCTTTATATATATCATATCGCCCGTACCAGTCGTATTGTGGGTATGAAGGTGAATTTTAGTTTCAGGCTTTAAAACTTTACGCATACCGCTTATAATTTCGTAAGTGGTATAAGGGAGTAAAATATTTGCCATATCTTTAAGACAAATATTATCAGCGCCCATATCTTCTAAAAGTTTTGCCTTTTTAATAAAATACTCGTTATCGTGAACGGGGCTAGTAGTATAACAAATAGTAGCCTCGCAAATACCGCCGTATTTTTTAATTGCCTTCATAGCAACTTCCATATTGCGCTCGTCGTTTAACGCGTCAAAAACTCTAATAACGGTTATTCCGTTTTTAATTGACGCTTCAACGAATTTTTCAACAACGTCGTCTGAATAATGCTTATAACCAAGCAAATTTTGCCCGCGAAGCAACATTTGAAGCGGTGTTTTTTTGATATATTTTTTTAACGTGCGAAGCCTTTCCCATGGGTCTTCGTTTAAAAAGCGCAAGCAACTGTCAAAAGTTGCGCCACCCCACGCTTCTATTGAATAATACCCTATGTCGTCAAGTTGAGTAAGCATAGGTATCATTTCTTCAAGTTTCATACGCGTCGCCGCTTGTGATTGGTGCGCGTCACGCAAGATTGTTTCAGTTATCATTACTTTATTAGACATTTATAATCTCCTATTTAAGCATATAATGCAAGTAGTACGCCCGCCGCTATTGCAGAGCCGATTACGCCTGCAACGTTTGGACCCATAGCGTGCATTAATAAGTGGTTGTTAGGGTCGGCATCTCGCCCAACCTCTTGTGAAATTCTAGCAGCCATTGGAACGGCGGAAACGCCAGCCGAACCGATAAGCGGATTTATTTGACCTTTTGATATTACGTTCATTAGTTTTGCAACTAATAAACCGCCTGCCGTTCCCATACAGAACGCTGTCAAACCAAGCGCGATAATTAATAAAGTATCTACGTCTAAAAACGTGGCGCCTATTGCCTTTGAGCCAACCATTAAGCCAAGGAATATCGTTATCGTATTCATTAAGCCGTTTTTAGCGGTATCGGCAAGTCTATCGGTTACACCGCTTTCTTTTAATAAGTTACCAAACATAAGCATGCCTAAAAGCGGTATTGCGTCTGGTAAAATTAAGCCTACGATTAAAGTTACGAGTATAGGAAAGATAATTTTTTCCGCTTTTGATACTTTACGCAACTGTTTCATCTTTATTTTGCGTTCTTTTTCAGTAGTTAACAAACGCATAATAGGTTTTTGTATTATAGGGATAAGCGCCATGTAAGAGTAAGCCGCTATCGCTATTGCAGGAAGTAAATCTTCCGCTAGTTTTTTAGTAACGTATATTGCGGTAGGACCGTCCGCCCCGCCTATTATTGCAATTGCGCCCGCTGCTTGATTTGTAAAGCCAAGTAACACCGCGCCAAAGAAAGTAATAAAAATGCCAAGTTGCGAAGCCGCACCTATAAGCATACTTTTTGGGTTTGCTATAAGTGGACCAAAGTCCGTCATAACGCCTATGCCCAAGAAAATGATTGGTGGAAAGATTACCCAGTCTACACCCTTATATAAGTAGTAGAACAAGCCGTAGTTACCTATAACCGTTTCACTTGACATTTTTAAAGCGTTTGCTTCAAAAGAATATTGAACGCCGTTTAACGTCAAATTAAAACCGCTACCTATAAGCGTTTCAATTTCGCCTACGTTAGAAACGCCAAAAATATTTATAAGTTGCTGTGCCGTTCCCCTTGCAAACTCTACGTTAGTGATTGCGTCGGTTATTATATATCCCTTTTCGCCGTATAGTATCCTATAACTTCCGGGAATATTTATAATAAACATACCAAAAGCGATAGGCAAAAGCAATAAAGGTTCGAATTTTTTTACAACTGCTAAATAAAATAGTATAAACGATATTAAAATCATTACTAGATTTTGCCAACTTGCTTCTCCGCTAAAAAGCGAGTACACACCCGTGCTTTCAAACAAATTGACAAACGAATTTATGCAGTCTTGAAAAAAACCACAAAGTGAATTTAATGAAAACATTTAACTACTCCTATTAGCCGATTATAGCCATAACGTCGCCCGTGTTTACGGTTGCTCCCACTTGCGCTTTATACGAAATAACACCGTCGCAAGGTGCGGTTATGTCGTTATCCATTTTCATTGCTTCAAGCACTAAAACAACGTCGCCCGCCTTAACGCTTGCGCCTTCATTAAACTTTAACGCTTTTATCATACCAGGCATTGGCGCTTCCATTTTAGTTCCGTTTGTAACCGTAGTAGCAGGTTTAACTTCTTGCTTATTTTCAACTTGTTGTGGTTTTACCGCTTCAACAGGTTTAACTTCGTTTACAACGGGCGTTACAGTGTTAGTTACACCAACTTCTTCTACGCCAACTTCATATTTTTTTCCATCAATAGTTACGATAAAATTACGCATTTTATACTCTCCTTTAATTATAATTTTTTAATTCTTCTTACTACGAATTCGCACTTTATTGCGCTTTTAGTTTCAGACGCATAGTACGCTGTTATTGCCGAAATTATAGCAACTTTTATATGTTCGGGAATTTCGTTTGAATTTTGTAAAGTTGCAGGCTTATTCACTTCGTTTTTATTTTCAACAGTCTCAACCTTTTTGTTGCCTTTTGAAAAAGCGTAGCCGAATAGCCATACGAAGCATACGATTATGCCTATCCCCAAAAACGTAACGAGTAGACCTATTATAAACGTCAACAACCCGTCTTGCAGTATTTGCAAGGAAATAGCGGATATATTATCAATCATTTTACACCTCTAAATTAACGTTTGCAATACTGAAATTACGTGTTGGCGAACGAATTGCGGTTCAATGACGTTATCAATATACCCTAGTTTAGCCGAATTAAACGCATCTTGCATTTCAGCGTATTTTTCTTCTAATTCGCAAAGTTTAGAATTATCAATAGTGTTATAAGTTACGCTTGCGCCAACCGTTTTATCAAATAAAGAAACTTTGGCACCTGCAAAAGCGTAAGTGTAAGCGTTTCCAAAATTTCTAGATGCAAAAGCAGTATAACCAAAACCGATTGCATTGCCGTAAATAACTGAAATTCTAGTTGTGTTAGATAAATTATATAACATGTTAGTAATTTCGGTTAAAATAGGCGAAGTTGCCGTTATAGCGTCTTGCTTAACGCCTTTTGTGTTAACGAAAGTTAATAAAGGCAAGTTGTTGTCAACACAATAAGTTGCAAAATTCTTTACTTTTATAACGTTATTAAGCGTTAATTCAACACCTTCTTCGCCACCGTCAAATAATAACACAGCCGTACTTATACCGCCTACTCTACCAACGCCCGTTATAACTTCGCTATTAAAGTTTTTGTTAAGTTCAACGAAAGTGTCTTTATCGTAAACGGCAGTTATTAAAGTTTGCGCGTCTATTTTCAAATTAAGTTCTGGGGCGTAACGGTTTAAATCGTCTTGACAATCAACAACGCCACCGCTAATTTGTGGCAAGTCGTTTAAAATTTTAACTATGCCTGACTTAACTTCGCTTAAAGTTTGAACGGCAAAAGTGCTTAAACCGTTTTGACTTTTTTGACCACCTATAACTTCTTTTAATAACGGCTCTTTACTACTTGCAGAAACAACCGCTGGGCTAGCGTAAGAAACGCAAGCGTCTTTTACGGTAAACGCGTATTCACAATTTGCAAATAACAAAGAAAGCGAGCCGTAAACGTCGCCCGTTGCAACGGCAAATTGCGGTGCAATATCTTTTAGCGTAACGGAAGACGCTAAAATTGAAGAAATGCTTTCTAAAATAGACACGCCTTCGCCAACTTGAACGCCTTTACTGTCAAGTAAATATACTACGGGAACGTTTGCCTCAATAGCCTTCTTTTGACAATTTAATATCTTTTGGCAACTTGCGCTACTTAAACCGCCGTCTAATACCGCGCCGTTTTGCGCTATAACGTAAATTGGAAATCCGTCAATTGTAGCGTAGCCCGTAACAACGCCAAGCCCGTTTACGTCTTGACTATAAAAATCGTTTTTTATAAAGGAAAAAGTGTTTAACTCTACAAAACTGTCGTCATCTATAATTTGAGAAATATTTTCCCTTACGTTAGTTGAGTTTTTATAGAGTTCAACTTTACGTTTGTTAAGCATATCAAAAATATCCATAAACTCCTCCATTAATTTTGTATAATAATTTTAACACAGTTGTGTTAACTTTGCAATAGATACCTGAATTTATTATATAAACGTTAAAATTTTTCGTTTAATTATTTATGTTTAATTATTTTTTTTATTATTAAAGTAATTTATAATCCATTTAACTGCGTACATTACGATTATTATAACCGCAATAACTACAAATATGGCTAACACGCCTTGCCACATAATATCTAGCGATTTAATCACGTTTTCTTTAACGTTTGCAAGCAAATTGAATAAAAACATAAAACCCCTCCTAACCTACTAAACCTATAATTAAACCACCTACGATTGCGGAAGCAATTTGACCTGAAACGTTTGCCCCGGCAGCGTGCATTAAAAGATGGTTCGTGGGGTCTTCTTGCAAGCCTAATTTTTGAACTACGCGCGAAGCCATAGGGAAAGCCGAAATTCCAGCAGCGCCTATCATAGGATTGATTTTAGACTTACTAAACAAGTTCATAAGTTTACAGAAGAATACGCCTGCAACGGTATCAAATACAAAGGCAAATAAACCGAACGCCATAATTAAAAGCGTTTGTATCGTAACGAAACTCTTTGCTTGCATTTGGAAAGATATTGTAATGCCAAGTAACAACGTTATAAGATTTGAAAGGTTGTTTTGGGCAGTGTCGCTTAAATTATTTAATACGCCACACTCTCTTATAAGGTTACCAAACATTAAAAATCCTACGAGTGCAAGTGAATCGGGAGCAATTAAACCCGCAACTAACGTAACTATTATTGGAAATAAAATTTTAGTTAATTTGTTAACGGAAGAAGGTTTATACGGCATTTTAATAAGCCTTTCTTTTTTAGTCGTTGTACATTTGATAACAATAGGTTGAATAATAGGAACAAGCGCCATATAAGAATAAGCAACGACCATAATTGCGCCTAAATACTTACTTTTTAAAACTTGCGCAACTAAAATTGAAGTTGGTCCGTCCGCCGCGCCGATAATGCCGATAGAAGCCGCGTCGTTAAGGTCAAAACCGCAAAGCGACGCAAGTAGTATAGTTAAAAATATACCGAATTGCGCGGCACCACCGATTAAAAACAATTTTGGATTAGATAAAAGCGGTCCAAAATCTATCATTGCACCTATACCTATAAATAATAAAATAGGCATTGCTTCGCTTGCTTCAATTCCTATTTCAAAAAGCCATTGTATTACGCCTTGCGTAACTACCGCTTCTTTTCCGTCAGGCAAAACTTCTCCACAAAACGAACAAATACCACCGTGAACAGTTGGATTATCAATATGCTCGCAAGTACTTAATACGTTTGCAAAAGGAATATTTACAAGAATAGCGCCAAAGCCCATTGGAAGTAAAAGCGCAGGCTCAATATTTTTTGCAATTGCAAGAAATATAAGCAAACCGCCGATTACCCACATTACAATATGTTGCCATTCAACAGCGGCAATCGTTTGAGTTAAAAAATACATAAAGACTCCTCATTATAATTTTACAAAATTATAACATTATACCCAAAAAATTGCAATTATATAATATATTATAGCCAAATACTTTATAAATTGTAAATTTTTGCAATTTTTACTTTAAAAAAATAAAAAAAGTAGGCTTGCAATTTAAAAGCCTACTTAATTTCTTTATTTTAGGTTACAGAAACCTAAAAATTTGTTAAAAGCAACCGTACCTAAATTATCTCTTTTAAATACCGCGGTGCTTTCTGAAATACTTACACAAGTTTTATTAACGTATTCGTGTATAATTGAAATTGCCTTTTTAAAGTCTTTTACGTTTGGATGCTTTTTAATAAGCGTTTCAATCATTTTGCGATGAATATACAATTGGTCTTTTTTATTATTTAAAGCGTCTTTATCGTACTCTACGTTATGGCAAAGTATATTTGCAATATCTTTAAATTGTACCTTAAACGCATCGGGTAAAACGAATAAACCCATAGATTCTATTAAGCCGACGTTATCGCTTTTAACGTTTTGATGTTCTTTACGCAAATTAAAAATGCCGTTTGGATATTCTTCGCTAGTGCGGTTGTTTCTTAAAATCAACTCTACGCAATATCTATTGTCTGCTAAAAACCTTGCAACAAGCGTTACGCTGTTGTGCATTTCTTCATTTGTGCTGGCTATAATGCCAACCGTTTCGTCACAATAATTAGACCACTTTTCTATAATTTCTGTTGCTAAAAGTTCAACGCTGTTGCGATTAAAACCCGAAATTCTTATTGCGGAATTGTAAAAATCTAATAAGTCAACGGCAACGTCTTGATAATCTTTGCTTTTATAAGATTTTAAAACCTTACAATTACTTAAAGGCATTGTTTGTTTACCGCCTTCGTAATGTTCGTGGTTTAAAATTGAACCGCTAACGATAGGCAAAGATGCGTTTGAACCTATAAAATAACTTGGAAAGTTTTCTATAAAATCAAAAAGTTTGTTTACAGTTTCGCCCGTAACTTTCATAGGCGTGTGATTTTTGTTAAAAGCAACGAAGTGTTCGTTAAAATTTGGATACGGACAATATTTTAAACCCCACTCTTCTTCGCCTAAATTTATAGAAACCGCCCTACTGTTACTGCAAGAATATTGCGTTTCGTTGCCGTAATGCCCTTCGTTTTCTATGCAAAGCGGACAAGTTGGATAAGCATTATCTATTTGCTTTATATTGCAATTTTCGTTAGTTGCACCTATTGAAATTTGAAGCGGTACGCGTAATTTATCCGCCACCCAACTAACGTTTTTATCAACCGCCGATTTTTTAATAAAATAGTTTTTAACGCATAATTCGTTAAGGTAATCGCAAGCCTTTTGAGAACCAAAATTCTCTTTAATAGTCATAAAATTACTATTTACAGTTGACGGCTTTGGCGTTAATATGCCAAAAACGTAACTTGCAAACAATTCGCCCTCGTTTTCATTATTAGCAAGACCATTTTGAATAGCAAATTCGATTATTTCTTCTATTAAACTGTCTGGAACTTGCAAATTATTAGCGTCAAAATCAAAACTATTAGTATCTAACGGCGAATTAAAGCCAAATTCGTGAAGTAGCGTATTTCTTGTGTAAATAACGTCTAATTCATCAAGACATAAATGCGTTTTGGCATATAAAATCAATTTTTCAATTAAAAATTTTCCGTCTATCATAGCACACCTTAATTTCAAAATCTTAAAAATTATACCATATACAAACGATATTCGCAACTAAAATTTATCGTTTGTCGGGATGCATTAGTGAGTTTTGCTCGCTTTCCCTTCTCATTAGTTTTTTATCTTTTAACAAATTGCCCTTTACTACCGATTGATTGCCATACTTTTGTTTTATGTTCGAAATCGTAGAATTTAACTTGACTTTTTCGTCGTGGTCGCTTGAAAATATAGACATTTGCTCTACTTCGTTAAACCCTTTTACCGATAAACCAAGCGTTCTGTAATTGACGTATTTGTTTCTATTATTTTTAAACAATTCCATTGCTTTTTTTACGAAATCTTCTGGAAGTTGCGTTGGAACGTCAAAAGTTGCTTGCCTCGTTATTGAAAACAAATTTTCATCTCTTAAATAAACGGATATTCCGCTTGCATTTTTAAGACCGTAAGAAATTAGCCTTGCCGAAACGCTTTCGGCTAGAACGGTAAAGACCATGCACGCGTCTTCATCGGTTTCTATATCGCGATAACAAGTCATAGAGTTGCCAACCGACTTAATTTCGTCTTCTTCGCCGTCATAAGACACGGGCGAATCGTCTAAACCGTTGGCGTAGTCGTGCAAAATTCCGCCCCACTTGCCGAATTTAGAAACAAGATATTCTTTATCTATTCTAGCAAGGTCCCCTATCGTTTGTATATTTATTTTTTGAAGTTTAGCCGACATTGACTTGCCAACGAAAAGCAAATCGCTTGCGGGTAAATGCCAAACTTTTTCTTTAAAATTGTCTACCGAAACAACGGTTGTACCGTCTGGCTTTTTTAAGTCCGACCCAAGTTTAGCAAAAACCTTGTTAAAACTAACGCCAACCGAAACCGTTAAGCCAAACTCTTCTTTTACCCTACGCCTTATTTCGTCGGCAATAAACTCGCCACTTTTAAACATTTTTAAAGAATTAGTGCAGTCAAGCCAACACTCGTCTATACCAAAAGACTCTATTTTGTCGGTGTAGTTTTTATAAACGTTTCTAACAAGTTTAGAGTAAGCCGTAAAATGCTTGTGGTTTGCCTCGACTAAAACTAAATTTGGACACAACTCTTGCGCTTCTTTAATAGTCATGCCCGTTTTTACGCCTAGTTTTTTTGCATTTTCGCTTTTCGCAAGAATTATTCCATGCCGATTTTCAACACTACCGCAAACCGCAACGAATTTACCCTTTAAGTTAGGGTTTAAAATCATTTCTACGCTTGCGTAAAAGTTATTCAAATCAACGTGAAGAATTGTTCTCATTAGACTTTCTCTTTTTAAAGAATTTTTTAAAAAATTTCTCTATTTTATCGCCTTTTTTGTAAATTAGCATAGACATAGAAACCACAACGGCAAAAAGCACTATCCACAAAACTATGCCCCACCAAGTGTTGTATGGTATTATGCTACCGTTAAGCGAATACGCCGTTGAAAATACCGAAATCAACCTGCAAACAAGTATCATAACTATAAAATACGACGTACTCATAGAAGATAACCCCGCAACGAAACACAAGATATCGTCGGGAAAAAACGGAAACAAAAACATAAAGGTTAAAACTACTTTATCTTTGTTTTTTATTGATTTTATCGCTTTATCTAGCGCGTCCTTACCAACTAGCCACGCAACCACTTTATAACCAAGACACCTACCTATAAAAAACGCTATTAAAGAGCCGAGTGAAATGCCTATAAAGGAATATATTGCCGTTTTTAACGCACCGAATAACGCAACGCCCGTGCCAAGCGTGATAAATCCCGGAAGTGGCAACGCAACGACTTGCAAAACGTTAAGTAAAATATAAACGACTACCGCTAAATATCCAAACGACGCAACGTAACTTCGCAAAGATTCAACGGAGTCAATTTTATCTAATACGCCCGTAATTTTTAGAATATACAACGTTGAAATTAGCGTTGCAAAAATTGAAAGGACTACGATAGTTAGCCTATAAATAAATTTGTTTTTAGAAAACGAATAAATAAGAGAAATTACGGTTATTATTGAAACTGAAACCGTAATTCCCGAAACGATTATTTTTTTATTATTGCAAAAAAATCCGCAATTAAAGGTGTTTACGTATAAAATAGAAAAAACTATTCCGCTAACACCTATTAAAAATAAAATTATTATATTAAGGCAATTTTTTACAATTTCAAAGCGCTTCATATATACAAAGTATATGAATTTTACAACCTTTTAATCATAAAAAATCAATTGTTTTTTAATTTTGTAATTTCTTTTCGCGCCAAAGCGTCGCACCTATTGTTTTTTTCGTTGTCCGAGTGCCCTTTTACCTTAATAAACTCTACGTTATGAACCCTTGTAAGTTCAATAAGCCTTTGCCACAAATCGCAATTTTTTACGGGTTTGTTGCTAGCGTTTTTCCAACCGGACATTATCCACCCGTCAACCCAACCTTCGCTAAAAGCCGAAACCGCGTATTGAGAGTCCGAATAAAGTTTGACATTACACTTTTCTTTAAGCATTTCAAGTCCCTTAATAATAGCAAGTAATTCCATCCTATTATTAGTCGTGTTTTCTTCGCCACCGCTAATTTCTTTTTCTATGCCCTTGTAAGATAATATTGACGCCCAACCGCCGTTACCTGGGTTGCCAGAACAAGCGCCGTCCGTGTAAATTTCAACTTCTTTTAACATAAAAACCTCTTTTTATATACCTATTATATAGTGGAACTTAATAAATGTCAACTTTGAAAACAGTTGTAAACGACTATAAGCAAAAGCCTAAAAAACCGCAACCTATTTTAAAAAATAAAAACTTTTAATTATTAAGCAATATTTTGTTGACTAAAATAAAATATTATACTATAATGAACTAGCGTTAAAATTTAGGGGAGTGGCTCAACGGTAGAGTAGCGGTCTCCAAAACCGTAGGTTGCGTGTTCGAATCGCGTCTCCCCTGCCAAAGAAAATGACTTTTGCGTAAGTAGAAGTCATTTTTTTTATTATTTAGCGATAAGAACGTGCAGTGTTCGGTGCTTTTGCATAGCAAAACCATTTGCCGAAAGCAACCTTGCCTTGCTACCTTGAAAAGTAATATCGCGTCTCCCCTGCCAAAGAAAATAAGGAACTATTTGCAAAATAGTTCCATTTTTTATTACTTTTTATAATATTCTTGCGTAAATTTAACGGTTTGTAGCGCGTCACGGCAATATGCGTCCGCACCTACGTTTTTAGCCGTTTCTTTGCTTAACACCGCACCGCCTACTATTACGGTTATATCGTTTATTTTATCTCTTAACGCCGTGATAGTTTCTTGCATTGACGGAACGGTAGTCGTCATAAGCGCGCTTAAACCAACAAGTTTACAATTAGTTTGAATAGCAAAATCTACAACTTTGTTTGGCGGTACGTCGCGACCTAAATCGTAAACTTTAAATCCGTAACTTTCAAGCAACACTTTTACTATATTTTTACCTATATCGTGAATATCGCCCTTAACCGTTGCCAAAATTACGGCATTTTGAGAGTTACCGCTATCCGTTTTTGGTATTTTTTGTTTTACTATATCTAGCGCCAAAGTAGCCGTTTCGGCACTCATAAGAAGTTGTGGAAGATATAGTTTTTTACTTTCAAAACCGTCACCCACTTCTTTTAGCGCGGGAATAATCTTTCGATTGATAATATCAAGTGGCTCTTCGGTTAAAATTAAAGAATTCACAATGTTTTTTGCTTCTTCTTTTAACCCTAAAACTATTGCTTTTTCTAAAGTTGTTGACGATACGGTTTGGGTAGGTTTAACTTCTTGTTGGCTTGTTGCATAGCCTATATAGTTTTGCAAATTAACGTCGTTTTTAGAAATTGCGTTAAAGGCGTAAAAAGCGTCTAACATTTCGCTAGAAAACGGATTGATAATTGCTAAATTTAAGCCTTTTGACATAGCAAGCGAAAAGAAAGTTGCGTTAATTTTATTGCGTAAAGGAAGTCCAAAAGAAACGTTTGAAACGCCAAGGCAAGTTTTAAAACCGCCACCGTTTAAAAGTTTTAAAGTTTCAAGCGTAGTTATCGCACCGCCGTTGTCTGCCGAAATTGCCATGCACAACGGGTCAAAAACTATATCTTGTTTAGTTATGCCGAATTTTTTAGCGTACTGTAAAATATTAAGCGCAATTTCGTATCTTTCTTTTGCGGTTTGTGGTATACCGTTTTCGTCCATAGTCAATGCAATAACGACACCACCGTATTTTTTAATAAGCGGAAATACCGCGTCCATACTCTCTTTTTTACCGTTTACAGAGTTTACAAGTGGTTTTCCGTTATAAATTCGCATTGCGCTTTCAAGCGCCTTTGCGTTAGACGAGTCTATTTGAAGTGGCACGTCTGTTACCGATTGTATTTCGCTTACTAGATTTTTTATAGTTAAGGCTTCGTCAATTTCAAAAAGACCTGCGTTAACGTCTAATATTTTAGCGCCCTTTTCGACTTGCATAACGGCTTCGTTAAGAAGATATGCGTAGTTTCCACTCTTTAAGCACTCTTTAACTTTTGACTTGCCCGTCGGGTTAATTCTTTCACCTATTATTATAGGTTTACCTTCAATTAAAACGGCATTTGTATACGAAGAAACAGCCGTAAACTCTTTTTTGCAAGGATAAAAATATGGCAAATCTTTTGTTTTTTCTATCGTTTTTTTAATATAACTAGGCGTTGTGCCACAACATCCACCCAAAATAGAAACGCCCTTTTTAGCAATAATTTGCATATAGTTAGAAAACTCTTCTTCGTCTACGGTAAAAGTAGTTTTTCCGTCTATAATTTTTGGCAAGCCCGCATTTGGCATAACGATTATAGGTAAGGACGAATATTTAATATATTCGTCAACAATATCAAGCATTAAGTCTGGTCCAAAAGAACAGTTTATACCTATTGCGTCCGCACCTAGACCTTCAAGCATAGAAACCATTGCAAGTGGCGATGCGCCCGTCATAAGTTTACCGCTTTTATCGTAAGCATTAGAAACGATAACGGGCAAATTGCTGTTTTCTTTTACGGCAAGAAGCGCCGATTTTGTTTCGTAGCAATCGTTAAAAGTTTCAATAATAAAAAGGTCAACACCATATTTTACCGCGCTTTTTACCGAATTTGCAAAAATATTAACGGCGTTTTCAAAAGAAAGGTCGCCAAGTGGCTCTAACATTCGCCCCGTTGGGCCGATATCAAAGGCAATTAGCGTATCAGTGCCCTTTACCGCGTTTTTTGCGCACTCAACGGCGCTTTTAATCATTTCGTCATAATTAGCGTATTTATCACTATTTATACCAAAAGAATTAACGGTTATTACGTTACAGCCTGCGTCTATATATTGCTTATGTAGGCTTGTTATTTTTTGTGGATTAGTTAAATTCCAACTTTCCGAAGTTTCGCCCATTTTTAAGCCCATACTTTGTAAAGACGTACCGAAACCGCCGTCGAAATAAACCCTATTTGATTTTAAATATTCTTTAAAATTAATCATAAACACCTACTATTGCCGTTATTGTTTTTGACGGCGACATTAAAAGCGATTTGCTTATAGTTACGTTAATTAGTTTGCTAGCGTTAAGCGCGTTTAAAAGGTGCGGTTGAATTTCTAGCGACAAGTCGCCGTAACCTGGGCTAAACGAAGTGCTATGCACCTTGTTTTTGGTTAGTAAATTTTCAACTTCGACCCTTGCGCTTTCTATAAAACTAGACGCTATTGCGTCAACGAAAAATTGCTTTGATAATGAAATTTTAGAGTATTTATTTATAAGTCTATCAACCATATTTCCAAGCGTTACGGCAAATACGAATACAGTATTATAATCTTGTAAAAAGTTTCTTAATGATTTACTAGAAAAAGTGCCAAAATCAAATATAATATCGCATTTTTTAGAAAATTTTATATTTGTTTTTAACGCCACGAAAGAACAGTTTATATTGTCTAAAACTTCTTTAATTAAAACGTCTAAAACGGATACGTCAAAATCGCCTTTAACGGACAATCTTTTAAGTAATTCCGCCCTATCTAAAACTAGGCTATTAGAGTCTAATTTTCCGGTTATAAAATCTTTCACTTTATAATCTCCGAAACGTTATCTTTAATTGCTTTTGCAACGTCGGGTTTATTCATAGAGTAAACGTGAACGGCGTTAATTCCGTTTGCGTAAAGGTCGATAATTTGTTCGGTTGCAAAGGCAATGCCCGCTTGTTTCATCGCAAGCGGATTATCGCCATAGCGGTCAACAATTCTTAAAAAGCGTTGTGGTAAGGCTTGTGAAGATATGCTACAAATTCTTTTAATTTGGCTTGCCGAAGTTACGGGCATTATCCCCGCCGTTACGGGAACGTTTATGCCCGCTTTTAAAAGCATAAACATAAAATTGTATAAAATATTGTTATCAAAAAACATTTGAGTTGTTAAAAACTGACAACCAGCGTCAATTTTACGTTTTAAACCGTCAATATCGACGGTTCTGTTTGCACTTTCGGGGTGTCCTTCAGGATAACAAGCACCGCCGATACAAAAATCGCCGAACTTTTTAATTTCTTCAATAAGTTCGCTAGCGTGTTTGTATTCAATGCTTGAAACGTCTAAATCGGTTGGAATATCGCCACGAAGCGCTAAAATATTTTCTATGCCTTGCTCTTTTAAAGAAGTTAATTCACTTTGTATTTTTTCTTTTGAAGACGAAACGCAAGTTAAGTGCGCAAGAGAAGTTACGCCACTTTCGTTAAGCGCCTTACATATTGCCATCGTATATTTTGACGTGCCACCACCCGCACCGTACGTAACACTCATATAACTTGGGTTTAACTTTGCAATTTCTTTAGTCGCGAATAAAACGCCGTCAAATTTATCGCTTGTTTTTGGTGGAAATACTTCAAAAGATAAAGTCGGTTTATTTTTAGAAATAATATCAATAATCTTCATAATATCACCTAAATATTATTAAATACAGTTATTATATATTATACACCTTAATTTTAATAAAATCAACAACTTTATTTACGTATAAATTTTGGCAAAATTTTAAAAATAAAAAATTGCATATTTTTCGATTTTATGCTTGATTTTTAATATTTTTCTAATTTTATATCAAGTTGTAAATTACGCATTAAATTATTTATTTTTAAAATAACTTGCAAAGCACAAATTAGTTATGGTATAATATAAAAGGTGTATTATGAAAGATAAAAAAATGTATTCGGCATTTATTTCATCGGTGTATGAAAGTTTGCTAAACGAAAGAAATGAAGCAATAAACTCTATGTTAGATTACAGGGTGTTCCCTATTTGTATGGAGCATTTTACCGCGTCTGCTACAACTAGGTTTAACGATATTACTACGTTTATAGACGATAGTGATATTTTCGTTATTATATTAGGAAAAGAGTATGGCTCTACTGACGACGACGGCATTAGTTGGACCGAAAAAGAATACGACTATGCCCTTTCTAAAAACAAGCCTATTATTGCTATCATTACGAAAGAACTTGCTAAACTTAGAAATTTAAGCGAAGATGAAAAAAATAGCCTACCTAAAAACACTTTGAAACAATTAAAATTTGCAAGCAAAGTTTCTTTTGCAAGAACTGAAACTGAACAAATAACAATTTCTAAAATAATTATGCAATTTTTTGGCAGTTTTGACATAGAACAATGTAGTGGTTGGGTAAGAAAAAAAGGCGCAGAACAACTTAATTTAGAAAACGAAGAGTTTAAAAAGACGCACAACTGCTATAATTTAAGCGGTACTTGGTATCACGTTCACCTAACGCCCGACGACCCTAAATACATAAGAACAGGCATAATCAACGTTACGCAAGACTATTCAAAAGATAATTACAAAAACTTGCATTTTGACGGCAAAAACTATAACGTTAAGTACAATAAAGAAAAAGACGTTTTAAGAGAAGACGTTTTATCATACACGCACTGGAAAGGCGACTATCAAATAAAAGAAGACGGCTCTATTTTTGGTATATTTATAGCAAATAGAGAACACGTTGGCACGTTTGGTGAAGTTAAAATAGATAAAGGCATAAGGCGTGGTATACACGATTTTTACCTTGACACTTCAAGTAACGAAGCCCCTATTCAATTTAACGGCAACTTTCACGACGAAGCGCCATCGCCAAAATGTGGCGTAATTATCGTTTTTAGGGATAAGAGTGAAAGAGACGACTACATTAAAGATTTTTGCATTGACGCATTAAACGGTTAAGGAATATTATGGATTATAACAAAATTATAACACTTGTAACTTCAACGAAAGAAATTGCAACGAATTTAACGTTAAAAAGTAACGTAAGCGTTAAGGGAAACTGCGATTTTGTTACCGAAATAGACTACAAAATTAGCGATTATTTAAAGAAAAACCTTAAAGAATTATACCCCGATATCGCCTTTATGAGCGAAGAAGAAACCACCCAAAGTTTACCTTCAAAAAGGTGGATTTTAGACCCTATTGACGGCACTACCAACCTAATTTATAACTATAATTTAAGTTCGATTTCTCTTGCGCTTCTTGATGGCAACGAAATTGTTTTTGGCGTTGTTTACAACCCTTTTAACGACGAATTGTTTTATGCTATAAAAAATCAAGGCGCGTATTTTAACGGCAATAAACTTGAAAAAATTAAAGATAGGCTTGTTAAAGACAGTTTAATTGAATTTGGCGCAGGCTCTTCAATTAAAACTTATGCAAGCGAAACTTTTGATTTGGCAAAAGAAATTTTTGTAGATTGTTTAGATATAAGGCGTATGTGCTCGTCCGCCCTTGCCATTTGCTATATTGCAATAGGCAGGCTTAACGGCTATTTTGAACGCAAATTACTTCCTTGGGACTATGCCGCAGGCTCTTTAATTTTAAGTGAGTGTGGTGGCGTTTTAAGTGATTTTAACGGCGAAAAATTACAATTTGACACTAAAACGTCTATAATTTGCGGTAGCCAAAAGGTTTACGACTATTTGCTAAAAAAAGTTAATAAATTTAATTAAAGCGATTAAAAAAGCGTGTGTAAAACAAATTACACACGCTTTATTTATTAAAATTATATTATAAATGTAAAATCTCTTTTTTCTTTTTGTCAAATTCTTCTTGCGTAATAACGCCGTCATCTAAAAGTTCTTTGTAGTTTCTTAATATTGTAACGTCGTCGCTTGAAGTTTCTTCGTTTACGTTAGTAAACGTTTTTTCTTCTTGCTCTTCGTTATACGGCGTTGTGTATTTTACGTCAATAGCATTGCAAATTTGGTTTAATTTTTCTTGAATTACTATGTATGACGCAACGGGAAAAATAAATTGAAATAATATTGACAAAAGCATAACGTCGCCACCGTTTACGTTTACTTTATTTGAAAGAGTTTCAACTAATTTACAAGTTTTATATAACCAGTAAATAACGTAGAAAGGAACGAACAAGCATAAAAGCATTTGGCATATTGGCGAACGTTTTTCTTTACCTTCAACTTCGCCTAAAATTCGCGTTGTTTTGTATATCCAAACGCAGTCCCAAATTGGCGAAGTAAATAATAAAAGCAAAATATGAACTACAAGGTCAAGTTGAATTTCTTTAATTTTATAAAGCTCGTCTTTTTCGGCTCTTTGTTGTTGCAAAGTGTCAAATTCGTCAATAGAAACGCTTTCTTCTTCTAAACCGCTTTGTTCTTGCCTAGCAGTTTCTTCGCTTTCATTAGTTAAGATTGCAAACGTCAACAAAGTTATGCCAGCGCCAAAAAACAACAACGTAAACGATGAAATTGCAATATCTAACGCGCCCGAATACATACCTTCGATAAACCAAGTAAGCGCCCACGTTATTTTAGATGAAAAAGATAATGCAAATATAACAAGCGGTATAATTGCTAGTTTATTTGAAAGTTTTTTGTTGTTTAGCGAAAGTATTGACATAATTAATGCAAAAACAACGCATGCAATAGTTAAAAAACTTACCGACAAACTCGTTGTATAATTAGAAAAAGTAAGGTCTAATTCAACAAAAAACTCTTCACTTCCAACGGTTGAGTCCATAAAGTAAACGACGTAATCTAAAAACGATATAAGGTTACCTATAAACGATACGAAATGGCAAAGTAAAAAACAACCTAAAATTATAGGCACGAATATTCCGTTTTTTCTTTTTATAATTAAGATTATTCCTAAAACGACGAGCGCAAGGTATGGTAAAAACGATATTAAGTCACCCAACAAATAATTTGAGTCAAAATAAGTAAAATACTTAATACTAGCACCAACTAATACTAAAAATGCCGATACAAAAAACGCTATGCTTGAAGATAGATAGAGTTTTTTATTTGTAAATTTTTTCATAAGTACCCCCTATAATAATCTATTTAATTATACACCTTTATATTTAAAAAATCAATAATTATATATAAAAAAAGGAATAGCACGCTATTCCTTTTTTGTTAATTAAAAATTATTTAAAATATTTTATTGCCGATTCAAACAACTTTAAGTCGTATTTGCCGTAAACGTTTTTGTATAAGCCGTTACTATACCTTTCGCTATGCCCCATTTTACCTAAAACTCTACCGTCTGGCGAAACAATACCTTCAACCGCTAAATTAGAGTTATTTGGATTATATTGAATATCGTTTGTTGCGTTAGCGTCAAAGTCAACGTATTGAGTTATAATTTGACCGTTTGCCTTTAAAGTGTTTAAAACTTCATCGCTTGCAATAAACCTACCTTCGCCGTGTGAAATAGGAACGTTTATAACGTCGCCAACTTTTACGCCTTGAAGCCATGGCGAATTTGTAGAAACAACGCGTGTTGAAACTATTTTAGATTGGTGCCTACCGATGCTATTAAACGTAAGCGTTGGAGTGTTGCTATCGGCATCAATAATTTTACCGTAAGGCACAAGACCTAATTTAATAAGCGCTTGGAAACCGTTACAAATACCGCACATTAAACCGTCACGCTTGTCAAGAAGTTCGGTAACCTTTTCTTTAATTGCTTCGTTTCTAAAGAAAGCGGTTATAAATTTACCAGAACCATCTGGCTCGTCACCACCTGAAAAACCACCCGGAATAAATATAATTTGACTTTCGGTAATCTTTTTAGCAAACTCTTCAACACTCTTTGAAACGCCGTAAGAAGTAAGGTTGTTTATTACGAAAATATCCGCTTCGCCACCTGCACGCTCTATAACTTTTGCCGAATCGTATTCGCAGTTAGTTCCTGGGAAAACAGGTATTAAAACGCGTGGTTTACTTACTTTTACGCTTGAAGTAAACGTTTTGTTTTGAGTGTATGAAACGTTTTCTATAACTTGTTTAGTAGTTTTAGCGTTCATAGGATATACGCTTTCAAGTTTATTTTCGTAAACGTTTTCTAAATCTAAACAATTTATAACTTCGCCATTATACGAAATAGTATAGTCACTTGTAGTGTAGCCTAAAAGTTCGCCTTCGTTAACGTCATCGGTAACTTCAAGAATAAAACTACCGTAACTATAACCGAAAATATCGCTTAAAGACAAGTTATCGTTATACTTAAAGCCGATTGCGTTACCTATGCACATTTTAAAGATTGCTTCGGCTATACCACCGTAGCAAGGCGTATAGCAAGACAACACTTTTTTATCTCTAATAAGTTTAGAAACTACGTTAAAGTTGTTTATTAAACTCGTCGTGTTTGGCAAGTGGTTTTCGCCATATTCGGTTTTGATTAAAATAACTTTACTGTTTGCCTTTTTGAATTCTGGCGATACAACGTTATTTATATCGTCCGTTGAAACGGCAAAAGAAACAAGCGTTGGTGGAACGTCTAACTTTTCAAACGAACCACTCATAGAGTCTTTACCGCCGATTGAACCTATATTTAACTCTTTTTGCGCCTTAAAAGCACCTAAAAGCGCGCTCATTGGCTTACCCCAACGCTTTGCGTCTTTGTTTGGGCGTTCAAAGTATTCTTGGAAAGTTAAGTATACGTCGTTAAAATCGCTACCCGATGCAATAAGTTTACTTACCGATTCAACAACGGCTAAATACGCGCCGTGATATGGGCTTTTTTCCGTAATGAACGGATTGTAGCCGTAAGACATAAACGAACAAGTGTCCGTATCGCCCTTTTCAACCGAAACTTTGTGAACCATTGATTGAATTGGGGTTAATTGACGCTTACCGCCAAAAGGCATTAAAACTGTGTTTGCACCGATTGTAGAGTCAAACCTTTCGGATAAACCGCGCTTTGAACATACGTTAAGGTCGCCAACAAGTTCTTTATAATTATTCGTAAAGTTATCGCCAACCTGCTTTTTATAGCAATTAGGTTTTTCGCAAACAACGTCAACGTGTTTTTCAGCGCCGTTAGAATTTAAAAATTCGCGTGAAATATCGCATATTTTGTTGCCGTTCCAAAGCATAGTAAGTCTTGGCTCTTGGGTTACCGTTGCAACGACGGTTGCCTCTAAATTTTCGCTATCGGCAAGTTTAATAAAGTCGTTTACGTCTTTACTTTCAACAACAACCGCTATTCTTTCTTGCGATTCGCTTATTGCAAGTTCAGTTCCGTCAAGACCTTCGTATTTTTTAGGCACTTTGTTAAGGTCAATAAGCAACCCGTCGGCAAGTTCGCCGATTGCAACCGATACACCGCCCGCGCCAAAGTCGTTACAACGCTTAATCATTTTGCTTGCGGTTTCGTTTCTAAATAACCTTTGAAGTTTTCTTTCTTCAGGCGCGTTACCTTTTTGGACTTCAGCGCCACAACTTTCAAGAGAACTTAAAGTGTGCGATTTTGAAGAACCCGTTGCGCCACCGCAACCGTCTCTACCCGTTCTACCGCCCAACAAAATAACGACGTCGCCAGCAACAGGTCTTTCACGCCTTACGTTCTTTTTAGGTGTTGCGGCAATAACCGCACCTATTTCCATACGCTTTGCAGTGTAACCTTCGTGATAAATTTCGTCAACCAAACCAGTTGCAAGACCTATTTGGTTACCGTATGAAGAATAACCCGCAGCGGCAGTAGTTACTATTTTTCTTTGTGGAAGTTTACCTTTTAAAGTTTCGGATACGGGTTTTAACGGATTGCCCGCGCCCGTAACGCGCATAGCGGCATATACGTAAGAACGCCCAGAAAGTGGGTCTCTTATAGCGCCACCGATACAAGTAGCCGCACCGCCGAAAGGTTCAATTTCGGTTGGGTGATTATGAGTTTCGTTTTTAAAGAGTAAAAGCCAATCTTCGTCTTTACCGTTTACGTTTACGGTAATATTAACCGTACAAGCGTTAATTTCTTCGGATTCGTCAAGTTTGTTAAGTTTGCCGGTCTTTTTTAAGTATCTAACGGCAACCGTTGCTAAATCCATTAAGTTGATAGGCTTTGTTCTATTTAAAAATTGCCTTGTTTGTAAGTATTCGTCGTAAGTTTGTTTTAATAAATCGTCTTCAAATTTAACGCTATCAATCGTAGTTAAGAACGTTGTGTGACGGCAATGGTCAGACCAGTACGTGTCAATCATTTTAATTTCGGTTATAGTTGGGTTTCTATTTTCCTTTTTAAAATAATTTTGACAAAACGCAACGTCGTCATAATCCATAGCAAGTCCGTTTTCTTTAACGAAGTTTTTTAAACCTTCGGCGTCTAAATCGTTAAACCCTTCTAAAACCTTAACCGTCGTTGGTATTTGATAGTCAACTTTTAAAGTTTTAAAAGTTTCTAAACTTGCTTCTCTACTTTCAACGGGGTTGATAACGTATTTTTTGATTTCTTCAACTTCACTTGCCGTTAAGTCGCCGTCTAAAACGTAAACTTTTGCAGTTTTTACGGCTAAACGCTCTTTTTGAGAGATTATTTGCAAGCATTGTGAACAAGAATCTGCCCTTTGGTCAAATTGCCCCGGCAAATATTCTACGGCAAAAACTATACCGCTGTTAAGGTCGATTTCATTGTAATAATCGTCGACTTGTGGCTCGCTAAAAACCGTGTCTTTTGCGTAGTTAAAAAGTTCGTCGTCTATGTTTTCAACGTCGTATCTATTAATAACGCGCAAGCCTTTAAGGTTTTTAATACCTAAAAAAGTAATAATATCACTAAACAATGAGTTTGCTTCGTGTCTAAACCCGTCTTTCTTTTCAACGTATAAGCGATATACCATTATTTGCTCTCCTTTGCCTTTAAAGCCCTTTGTCCTATATCAGTTCTAAAATATTTATTGTCAAATTCAATTTTATCCGCCAAATTATATGCGTTTTTGATTGCCGATTGCAAGTCGTTACCTATTGCAGTTGCGCCTATAACTCTACCGCCTGCCGTTTTTAAAACGCCATCGTCAAGTTTTGCACCCGCAACGTAAATTTCGCCGTCGTAATTTGTTGGAAGTTTGATTTCGTAACCACTTTGATATTTTTGTGGATACCCGTTTGACGCTAAAATTACGCAACAAGCGTTTTTATCGTAAAATTCAACTTTTTGCTCGTTTAAAGTGCCGTTAGTCGTTGCTTGCATAACTTCTAACAAATCAGTTTTTAAAAGTGGCAATACGACTTGTGTTTCGGGGTCGCCAAAACGACAGTTATATTCAATAACCTTTGGCCCGTTTTTAGTAAGCATTAAGCCAAAGTATAAACAACCTTTAAAAGTCCTGTTTTCGCTATTCATTGCGTTAATCGTAGGAATAAATATAGTATCCATACAAATTTTTGCAATTTCTTCGGTGTAGTAAGGGTTTGGCGCAACAGTACCCATACCGCCCGTATTCAAGCCTTCGTCGTTATCTTTTGAACGCTTGTGGTCCATTGAAGATACCATAGGTATAATGGTTTTGCCGTCAGTAAACGATAAAACGGAAACTTCCGGTCCTTCTAAAAACTCTTCAATAACGATTTCGTTACCGCTTTTGCCGAAGATTTTATCAAGCATTATAGAATTTATTGCGTCTATTGCCTCTTGTTTAGTAGTTGCAATTATAACGCCCTTACCTAGCGCCAAGCCGTCCGCCTTAACGACTACGGGATATTCGCAACCTTCCAAATACGAAATTGCTTTGTTCGCGTCGTTAAACACTTCGTATTTAGCCGTTGGAATACCGTATTTTTTCATAAGGTTTTTAGAAAAGACTTTACTGCCTTCAATAATAGCCGCGTCTTTATTAGGCCCAAAACACTTGATACCAACTTTGTTCAATTCGTCTACACAACCAAGAACAAGTGGGTCGTCGGGCGCAACGATTGCATAGTCAATTTTATTGTTTACTGCAAATTCAACGATTTTGTCTACGTCCTTCGCTCCTACGTTGACACAAGTTGCGTCAAACGCTATACCGCCGTTACCTGGAAGTGCAAAAATTTTAGTTACGTTTTTATTTTCTTTAATTTTTTTGATTATGGCGTGTTCTCTACCGCCACCACCGACTACCAAAATATTCATTTAAACTACCTTATTGTATATTGGAAATTTTTCGCAAAGAGCAATAACTTCTTGTTTAACTCTTTCTTTACTGTTTTCGTAATCAAAAATAATATCGCTAATAAACGACGCTATTTTTATCATTTCTTCTTCTTTAAAGCCTCTTGACGTTACGGCTGGCGTGCCTATTCTTAAACCGCTTGTTACAAACGGACTTTGTGGGTCGTTTGGTATTGTGTTTTTGTTTGCGGTTATATGAACTTCGTCAAGCCTTTTTTCAAGTTCTTTACCCGTTATACCCGTTTCAGTAAGGTCTAAAAGCATAAGGTGATTGTCCGTACCGTTAGAAACAATTTTAATGCCACGCTTAATGAGTTCGTTACATAACACGTTTGCGTTGTTAATTATGTTTTGTTGATATACTTTAAAATCGTCGGTTAACGCTTCGCCAAACGCAACGGCTTTTGCAGCAATAATGTGCATTAAAGGTCCGCCTTGAATACCTGGGAATACGGCTTTATCTATTGCCTTTGCATATTTTTCTTTACACAAAATAAGTCCACCGCGTGGTCCGCGTAAAGTTTTGTGAGTAGTAGTAGTTACAACGTCGGCATAAGGCACTGGGTTTTGGTGTAAACCTGCGGCAACTAAACCGGCAATATGCGCCATATCTACCATTAAATACGCGCCTACTTCGTCGGCAATTTCTCTAAACTTTTTAAAGTCAATGCCCCTAGCGTAAGCCGATGCGCCCGCTAAAATTAACTTTGGCTTATTTTCAAGCGCCAACTTTCTAACAACTTCATAATCGATAGTTTGTGTTTCGCTACTAACTTCGTAAGACACGATATTAAAGTATTTACCCGAAATATTTACAGGCGCGCCGTGTGATAAGTGACCGCCGTGCGCTAAACTCATAGAAAGTACGGTATCGCCTGGTGAAAGTAAAGCAAAGAATACCGCAAGGTTTGCGTTTGCACCGCTATGTGGTTGAACGTTTGCGTGTTCAGCGCCAAAGAGTTTTTTAGCCCTTTCTCTTGCAATTTCTTCAACTTCGTCAACGTAAACGCAACCGCCGTAATATCTTTTGCCTGGGTAGCCTTCGGCATATTTGTTAGTTAAAACCGTACCAGCGGCAAGTAAAACTGCGGGCGAAACGATATTTTCGCTTGCAATAAGTTCAATGTTGTGTTGTTGCCTTTGCAACTCTCTGTCACAAGAAGCGAAAACTTCACTATCAAATTCTTTTAATTTGTTAAAAAACATAATTTAGCCCCCTTTATCAATGATGAAATAGCCTCATACCCGTAAAGCATAAAACCATATTATATTTGTTTGACGTTGAAATAACTACGTCGTCTCTTATAGAGCCACCTGGTTCAGCAACGTATGAAACGCCACTTCTATACGCCCTTTCAATATTATCGTCAAATGGAAAGAACGCGTCAGAGCCAAGTGAAACACCGCTAATTTTTGAAAGGTATTCTTTTATTTCTTCTTGCGTTAAAGGTTCTGGCTGATATTCAAAATATTTTTGCCAAATACCGTCCGCACAAACGTCTTCTTCATTTTTATTGATATAGCCGTCAATAACGTTGTCTCTTTCAGGTCTGCCAAGAGTTTTTAAGAAAGGCAAGTTAAGAACTTTGTCGTGTTGACGTAAAAACCAAGTGTCCGCCTTACCGCCTGCAAGCCTCGTACAATGTATTCTTGATTGTTGACCTGCGCCAACGCCGATTGCTTGACCGTCAATAGCGTAGCAAACGGAGTTAGATTGAGTGTATTTAAGCGTAATTAACGCAACGATTAAGTCTCTTTTAGCGCTTGCTGGTAAAACCTTATTGTCCGTAACGATATTGTTTAAAAGTTCTTCGTTAATTTTAAAGTTATTTCTACCTTGTTCAAACGTAATGCCGAAAACTTGCTTTCTTTCAGTTACTTCTGGAACGTAATTTCTATCAATTTCAATGATATTGTAGTTACCTTTACGCTTTTTCATTAAAATTTCAAGCGCGTCTTTATCATAACCAGGTGCGATAACGCCGTCAGAAACTTCGCGTGAAATCAATTTTGCGGTAACGACGTCGCAAGGTTCGGAAAGCGCGATAAAGTCGCCGAACGAACATTGACGGTCAGTGCCCCTTGCCCTTGCGTATGCGCAAGCAAGTAGACTATCGTCAAGACCTTCAACGTCGCTAACAAAACAAGCCCTTTTTAACTTTTCGGAAAGTTTTGTGCCAACCGCCGCCGAAGTAGGACTAACGTGTTTAAAAGACGTTGCGGCAGGAAGTGATAACGCTTCGCTTAATTCTTTAACAAGTTGCCACGCGTTAAACGCGTCTAAAAAATTTATGTAACCTGGTTTGCCACAAAGAATTTTGATAGGCAATTCGCCGTTTTCCATAAAAATTCTTGATGGTTTTTGGTTGGGGTTACAACCGTATTTTAATTCAAATTCATTCATTTTTGTTCACCGTTTTTATTGATAAGTTTTTCTTCGTATTCGCCCGTTTTAACGTCAGTATACCTTACGTATAAAGAAATTTTATTGTTTTTATCTAAATTGT
Source organism: Christensenellaceae bacterium (assembly GCA_045651725.1). GTDB lineage: Bacteria > Bacillota > Clostridia > Christensenellales > Borkfalkiaceae > HGM11412. The sequence goes on along the minus strand of JAZRSX010000014.1, from coordinate 92,417 downwards.
CCCAAATATTCTTGGTAAATTCATTGATATCGTCTAAAACCGCAACGCGTTCAGGTTCGCCTTGGAAAGTTGGAATAGGGTTACCGTCTGTAACGTAAGTGTGAATAAAATGCCCTAAACCGTTTATTGACGGATATTCAAAAGTGTATCTAGCCGTATCACTGCCAACGCTGTCGATACTTTTTAAAATACTCATTTTATAAGTAAAATCACCGTCATCAAAAGTAACCATACCGCTTATTCTTGGCGTAAAGTTTGGAGCGTCGGGTTCAAAGCACCTTGTATTTAAGGCGCAGTTAAACGACTTGCCGTCCTTTAAAAAATCGTATATAGTGTCGGTTTGGTCGCCGTTTGTTACTATTAGTTTGTTTTGATAACTTTTAACGGCGGAATAAATAATAAGCGATGGGTCTTCAACCTTTGACGCGTCGTATGGCTCGGTGTAAACGTTACCGCCGTTTAAAGTAAAAACTCTATTTCTACTATTTTCACTTCTACCCATAATAAAGTATGCTATTGCGCATTTGCCGTTAGGCGTTTTACCTATTATAATACCCCTACCAACGTAAGGATTGCCGTTTAAAACGCTTTTTACGTCGTTAATTTTATAAATATCCATTATAAATCCCCTTTTGCAATTTTGCTTGAAACTAATTCAACTGCGTTTGGAAGAATAACCCATTCGGCCTCTTCCATAACTCTTCTTTGTAAAATTTCGGGCGTGTCGCCTTCTTTAACTTCTACGGCTTTTTGGCTTATAATTTTACCGCCATCGGTAATTTCGTTAACGAAATGCACGGTTGCACCCGTAACCTTAACGCCAGCGCTTAAAGCGGCTTCGTGCACTTTTAAACCGTAGAAACCGTCTCCACAAAAAGATGGGATAAGCGACGGATGAACGTTTATTATTCTACCGCTAAAAGCGTCGGTAAATTTTTTAGAAAGTATGCACAAAAACCCTGCTAAAACTACAAGGTCAATCTTATTTTCTTTTAATACGTCAATTAACCTTTGGTCAAACTCTTCTTTATTAGAAAAATCTTTTTTAAGAATAGTTTGAGTTTTTATGCCAGCGTTTTTACCGCGTTCAAGCGCATAAGCCTTGCTATTATTTGATACTATTAAAGAAATTTTACCGCTTTTTATTAAGCCGTTATTTTGCGCGTCAATAAGTGCTTGTAGATTTGTTCCGCCACCCGAAACTAAAACTGCAATGTTTACCAAAATAGCACCCCTTTAAGCGAAAATTACGCTTTCGTCACCCTTAACGATTTCGCCCATAATATAAGCGTCTTCGCCACAGTCTTTTAAAATTTTAACCGCAAGTTCAGCGTCTTCTTTCTTAACCACAACACTCATACCAACGCCCATATTAAAGGTGTTGAACATATCTCTTTCAGGAATATTGCCAACTTTTTGAATAAGGTTAAAGATAGGCAAAATCTTTAATGAGTTCTTATAAATTTTTGCGCCGTAGCCTTGTGGCAAACTTCTTGGAATATTTTCATAGAAACCGCCACCCGTAATGTGAGAAATTGAACGAACGGTAACGCTTTCTAAAAGTTTTAAAATAGGTTTAACGTAAATTTTAGTAGGTGTAAGCAACGTTTCGCCAACGGACTTACCACCTAATTCTTCAACAGGCGAAGTAATATCGCCGTTGCCGATATCAAATACCTTTCTTACAAGTGAAAAACCGTTACTATGTACGCCGGAAGAAGCAAGCGCAATAATAACGTCGCCTTCTTGCATAGTTTTTGGGTTTAAGATTTTTGATTTATCTACAACGCCAACGGCAAAACCTGCCAAATCGTATTCGTCAATAGGATAAAACCCTGGCATTTCTGCCGTTTCGCCACCGATAAGCGCGGAATTACTTTGAACGCAACCTTCGGCAACGCCCGAAACGATAGACGCTATTTTTTCGGGAACGTTTTTACCGCAAGCAATATAGTCTAAAAAGAATAAAGGTTTAGCACCGCAACAAATTACGTCGTTAACGCACATTGCAACGCAGTCAATACCAATCGTATCGTGCTTGTCAAGTAAAAAAGCAAGTTTAAGTTTAGTGCCTACGCCGTCCGTACCACTAACTAAAACGGGCTTTTCCATACCTTTAACGTCAAGTTCAAATAAACCACCAAAACCGCCAACGTCCGAACAAACGCCCGAAGTTATAGTTTTAGCAATGTGTGACTTCATAAGTTCAACCGCTTTATAGCCTGCCGTTATATCTACGCCTGCTGCTGCGTAACTTTCAGATTTAGAATTTTTCATAATATCTCCTTTAATTATCTTCTTTTCCGTTCCAACAATAAGTACAAAGTTTGCATGGTGGCAAACCGATTGCCTTAATTATGCCGTCAAGAGTTTGAAATTCAATAGAGTCAAAATTCATTTTTTTACAAATTAAGTCTCTAAACTTCTTACCCCTTTCGGTATTTGAGTCGGCGTATTCTTCAAGGTAATTAAACCCTTCTTCGCCTTCAAGTTCAAAAATTATTCGCCTTGCCAAAAGGTCCATTTCGTTATTAGTTCTTGAAAAGTTTAAGTATTTGCACCTAAACATTATAGGTGGGCATGCCGAACGCATATGCACCGATTTAGCGCCGTTATTGTATAAAAATTCAACGGTTTCGTTAAGTTGAGTGCCTCTAACTATGCTATCGTCAACAAAAAGCAAGTTTTTATCTCTAATAAGTTCAACGATAGGAACTTGTTTCATTTTGGCTACCTTTTTACGTTCGCTTTGGTTAGACGGCGTAAAACTTCTTGCCCAAGCAGGCGTGTATTTAATAAATGGACGAGCAAACGGCACTCCGCTACCATGCGAATAACCTATTGCGTGTGGCGTACCCGAATCGGGAACACCGCTAACGTAATCGATAGTTGGCAACGTACCGTTTTTAATTTCAGTTTCCGCCATTATTTTGCCGTTTTGCATTCTAAACATTTCAACGTTTCTACCTTCGTAAGTAGCGTTTGGATATCCGTAATATGCCCATAAGAAAGAACATATCTTCATATCGTCGCTACCTTCGTAAAGTTCTTTAACTTCGGTTGTTGAAATATCTACAATTTCGCCCGATTTTAATTCTTTAAAAGTCGTATAACCTAATTTTTCGTAGGCAAACGATTCAAAGGATACGCAATAACCGTCTTCGTTTTTACCTACGTTTATAGGTAAACGACCTTTGCCGTCTCTTGCAACTACTAAATGCCCGTTTTCAAAAAGCATTAAAATGGACGCCGAACCTTTAATTAAACTTTGCGCGTACCTTATGCCGTCGACGACAGTGTCCTTTTCTTCAATCATTGCGGCAATAAGTTCCGATGAGTTTACCTTGTTGCCCGACATAAATTGAAAGACGCCGTAACCGCTATTAAGATAATTAGTTACCAACTCTTCGTTGTTGTTTATCGTGCCGACAAAGGCTATTGCGTACATACCGAATTTAGACTTAATAAGCAATGGTTGTGGGTCTTGGTCACTAATGCAACCTATACAAGCCTTGCCTTTAAGCCTGTCCGTTATATTATCAAACTTGGTGCGAAAAGGCGAATTTTCTATGTTGTGAATTTCTCTTTGAAATCCGTCTTCTTTATTAACCGACGCCATACCCGCCCTAGCGTTTCCTAAATGAGAGTGATAATCAACGCCAAAAAACACGTCAAGCACGCATTGTTTTTTACTTGTTATACCAAAAAAGCCACCCATTATTATCCCCTTTTAATTAAGCGAAAAACAATTCGGAAAGAGTCATTGGGTCAATGTATTTGCCGTCTTTATAAACACGCATATTGCCCGATGCAATTTCGTCAATTAAAATAACTTCGTCTTTACTATAACCGAATTCAAATTTAATATCGTATAAAATTAAACCTTTTTCTTTAAGGTCGTCTGCAACGATTTGAGTGATTTTTTTAGTCATATCAACGATATCGTCGTATTGCTTTTCGTCCATAACGTTAAGTGCGATTAAACCTTCTTTCGTTACGAGTGGGTCGCCTTTTTCGTCGTTTTTAAAGGTAAATTCAACGTAAGCGTCAAGGTCTGCGCCTTCTTCAATATAATCGCTATAACGCCTATAAAAACTACCTACGGCTTTGTGTCTGCAAATAACTTCTAAACCCTTACCAAATGCTTTTGCAGGTACGACTTCCATCGTAGTATCGTCAAGATTTGCATTTATGTAGTGAGTTTTGATGCCTGCTTCTTTTAATTTTTCAAAGAAGTAGATAGACATTTTAAGGTTTACTGCGCCAACGCCGTCAATCGTTAAACCTACTGCGTTTTCACCTGGGTCAAACTTGCCGTCTTTACCGGTACAGTCGTCTTTAAACTTTAAAAGAAAGTTGCCATTTTCAAGTGCGAATACGTCTTTTGTTTTGCCTCTGTAAACTAATTTGTTTGCCATAGTATAAAATCTCCTTAAATATTGTTAAAATTATTTTCTACGTTCTTATTTTTTAAAAGAACGGCTTGTGAATCACTTACGCGCTTTTCGTCAAGCGCTTTTGCTAAATTACAATCTTCAATAGCAAGCATTTGAATTGCTAAAAGCGCGGCGTTAGTAGCGCCGTTTATAGCAACGGTTGCAACGGGTATGCCAGATGGCATTTGAACTGTTGAAAGCAACGCGTCAATACCGTTAAGCGTGCCGGAATTTACGGGAATACCTATAACGGGAAGAGTAGTTTTTGCCGCTATTGCGCCTGCAAGGTGCGCTGCAAGCCCAGCCGCGCAAATTATTGCGCCAACGCCGTTTGCCCTAGCGTTAAGAGCAAAAGTGCCCGCTTCGTTTGGCGTTCTATGTGCCGAATAAACGTGAACTTCGTACGGCACGTTAAAAGATTTTAAAGTGTCTATCGCCTTTTGAACGATAGGCAAATCGCTATCACTACCCATAATTATTGCTATTTTTTTCATAAACCCTCCAAAAAACAACCTTTTTAACGTAAAAAAGGGCACTACTACCCTATACGGAAGTGTGCCCAGACGGTCGGCTTAATATCCTATGTTCCAGCGTGGTACTCCACTTGATCCGTCAGTCGCAAAGGACATTTTAAAATTATATTTTAATTCTATCATTAAACGCCGAATTTGTCAACGACTTTTTTAATGCAAAAAACACAATTTTTTCTATTAAAAAAGTGACGAGATTACCCGCCACCTATTTTTTATGCTAAAAGAATTTATTTATCTTGTTTTGAAGTTTAGAATTTGCATTTTCTATTGATAAAGAAACGTTTTTAATTGCAAGTTCTCTTTTAATGCCGTTAAGTTTGTCTAATGAAGAACTGTCTAAATCTATAAGGTTATTTGCGTCTATAACGACAGACTGCACACCGTCGTTAGCACCCAAAATTATAGTTGCAACTTTGTTTACGCTAATAAAGTTAAGATAGCCGTTTAACGAAAGATTTAAACTGTTTTCTGTTTCAATTTTTTCTATTTTAACGCCTTTTATAATGCCTTTAATATTTAATACTATCGTTAAAACAAAACCGCCTATAACACCGTAAGTAAGGTCAAAAAACACTGTTAAAAGCATTGTTGTAAATAAAATTAAAGTGTCTTTTAATGCAAATTTGCTTACTTTTACAAACAATTTTGGGTTGCATATGTTTATTGAAACGTTTACAAGCACCGCAGCCAAAGCGCAAAGTGGGATATAGGTTATAACGTCCATAAGCAAAAAGTACATTATAAGCATAAATAACGCGTGGAATATGCCTGCAAGCGAAGATTTCGCCCCGCTTGAAATATTAGCGGAAGTTCTAGCAATTGCGCCCGTAGCGGGAAGACCGCCAAGCATAACCGACGCCATATTTGCAACGCCTTGCCCTATAAGTTCTTGATTGTAGTTACTTTTTTGGTTGCTCATACCGTCGGCAACCGTTGCCGAAAGTAAACTTTCAAGGCCACCTAAAAAGGCAATTACGATTGAGGCAATAATTACGTTTAAAAAGTCTATATTTAAAAAGCCCGAAAAGTTTATAAAATCAAAGCCTGCGGTAACTTTATCGTACACGTCGCCTATCGTTAAAACGCCAAAATTTTTGCCACCTATTACAATATTTAATATTGTAAAAAGTATAATTGAGATAAATGCGGACGGCAATTTTTTGTTTATTTTAAGCAAGGCGTAAATTGTTATTAAAGTGCCTAAACCCATTAAAAAAGTTGCCAAGTTAAAGGTGTTTAAAGACGTTATATAACCCATTATTTTTTCTATAAATTCACCGCCACCGCTTGTAAAACCGCAAAAGTCTTTTATTTGAGAAAACAGTAACGTTACGCCTATGCCCGTAGTAAAGCCAACCACGATAGGATACGGCATAAATTTTACAAGACCGCCACATTTAACTATGCCTAATACTATTAATATTACGCCTGCAAGCAAGGTCGCAATTTGCAAACCAAGTAAGCCGATTTTAGCGTAATAACTTAAAATTATTGCAACGAAAGCAGCCGTTGGTCCGCCGATTTGAAACCTACTTCCACCAAACGCCGAAACGCAAAAACCTGCGACAATTGCCGTAATTATACCCATTTTCATACCGCCTTCGGGTACGGATTGCATGCCAAGTGCAATTGAAAGTGGCATAGCGATAATAGCAACGAGCAAACCGCTTAAAACGTCGTTTAAAACGTAACTTTTTTTGTAATTTTTTAATGAGTTAAGTAATTCCATAAAAACCTTTCTTTTGTAAAAAAACTTATATTAGTTTAACATATTTTTAAAATTTTAACAAGCAAAATACAGCGCTAAAAATAAACTGCCTAATAAGTTTTAATATCAGCAAAATATAACTAAACAAACTAATACAGCCATACCCTACAAGTAGGGAACCCTGGCTGACCTTTGCCCGTCTTTGCCAGCCCGCCCAATGACGGCCGAACTAGCGGTTTCAAACCGAGTATCTCTACCACACAAAAAGCCACTAACACGAAGTTAGTGGCAATAACCTTTATAATAAATTTATATAAGAAATGGATACAGCCATACCCTACAAGTAGGGAACCCTGGCTGACCTTTGCCCGTCTTTGCTAGCCCGCCCAATGACGGCCGAACTAGCGGTTTCAAACCGAGTATCTCTACCACACAAAAAGCCACTAACACGAAGTTAGTGGCTTTTTGTGGTGGGGAGAGGTGGATTCGAACCATCGAAGGTGAAAACCGACAGATTTACAGTCTGTTGCCATTGGCCGCTCGGCAACCTCCCCATATATGGAGCTGGCGATTGGAATCGAACCCACAACCTGCTGATTACAAGTCAGCTGCTCTGCCTGTTGAGCTACGCCAGCGAAAATTTTATATAAATATGGTGCCTCGGGGCGGAATCGAACCACCGACACGGGGATTTTCAGTCCCCTGCTCTACCGACTGAGCTACCGAGGCAAAAAAAATGGCGACCTGAAGGGGGCTCGAACCCCTGACCTCTAGCGTGACAGGCTAGCGTTCTAACCAACTGAACTACCAGGCCGTTGCCATTTAATTGTATATTGTTGGTGGGCCTTCAGGGACTCGAACCCCGGACCAATCGGTTATGAGCCGACCGCTCTAACCAACTGAGCTAAAGGCCCCTGAAAAATCTGGTCGGGGTGACACGACTTGAACGTGCGACCCCATGGTCCCAAACCACGTGCGCTACCAACTGCGCTACACCCCGCCGAATTTATCAACTTTGACATAATACTACATAAAAAATAAAATGTCAAGCAATTAAACAAATTTTATAAGAATTTTAATTCAACGCTTTTGGTTTAACCCTTGCAAGTTTTGATTGCTTAATTATATTATCATAACTAAAAAATATTTGCAAGCATTTTATAACGCTTTTTTAAACTTTTTTTTTAAAAAATAAAAAATTCGCAAGGTGCAATTGCGCCTTGCGAATTCTAATTATTTATTACTTATTTTGGTCTAAATTGTCGTATGCTGAAAGCATAGGAGCAACGTTAGAACCGTTTTTACGGTCAAAGAAGTTTTTAGTAATTTTAACAAGTAATCCACTAAGAGCAATAATACCAATAAGGTTAGGTATAGCCATTAATGCGTTAGTCATATCAGAAATAAGCCATACAAAGTCTGCACCAAGGTTATCTCCACCGAAGAAAGTAACAAGTGCCATTGCAACAATCATAACAACGTATACAATTTTAAATACTAAATTGCTCTTTTTGCCAAACACGTATTGACAAGCCTTTTCGCCGTAAACAGCCCAAGCAAGAATAGTAGAAAACGCAAAAAGTGGTAAAATAACAGCGTAACTATATTTAAATATTTCGCCAATAACTCCGCCAAGGCTAGTAAACGCGTTAAGAGCCGTAGCCGCACCGTTGCCCGCAACCGGAACGATGCCGGAAGTAAGAACGAATAACGCCGTTAAAGTACAAACAACAAAAGTATCAACGAATATTTCTAATATACCCCATAAACCTTGTTTAACGGGTTCAACCTCGTCCGTAGAAGAGTGAGCAATACAAGAAGAACCAAGACCTGCCTCGTTAGAAAATACGCCTCTTGCAAAACCAAAACGCATTGCCTGCATAATTCCGTAACCAACAAAACCACTAACTGCTGATTTTGCAGTAAACGCACTTGAAAAGATAGAAGCAAATACGCTAGGAATTTCCGTAATATTTACACAAACGACTATTAGCGCCATTATAATAAAGAAAATAGCCATAAATGGAACTAAAATAGAAGCAACTTTACCAATACGCTTAATACCGCCTATAACTACAAGTGCTGTAACTACGGCAATAATTATAGCAGTAACCCAAGTTGGCATTTTAAAAGTAGTTTGCCAAGTAGATTGAATAGTATCTGCTTGAACTGAACTCATACCAATAGCGGCAAGCATAGTGAACACGGCAAATAAAATGGCAAGCCATTTCATTTTAGCGCCCTTTTCTATATAATACATAGGACCGCCTATAAATTCACCCTTTTCGTCTTTTTTACGGAAGAACATTGCCAAAACTATTTCGGCATATTTAGTAACCATACCAAAAAACGCGGAAATCCACATCCATAAAACAGCACCAGGTCCACCTGAAATAATAGCCGTAGTAACGCCTACGATATTACCAGTACCTACCGTACCTGAAACAGCCGTACAAAACGCTTCAAACGGGCTAATTGCCTTTTCGTTATTTACGCTAGCATTACCTTTGCCAGCCATTAACTTAATTGTTTTACCCATAGTTTGTTTTAATGCGTAACCAAACTCTCTAACTTGGAAAAATTTTGTTCTAATAGAAACGAATAATCCAGTGCCAATAATTAATACTAGCATTGGTACACCCCAAAGGATATTACCGTCAATCCAATTAAGAACGTCGTAAATTGCCTTCATAAATACCTCCAATGAAAAAAGCCGTCAGAAATTTGACGACTCTGGTATAAACAAAAAACAAGCGGTTTAAATTTGCCTGCTCTGTCCTTTTGCCTGAGAGATTCAAGGGGTTGCCTTTTGCACCTTCGGCACTCGCTACGTGCGAGATTCTCCAGAGTGTCATCAATTTGCGGTTGTAAACTTCCGCAAACGTCTTTTGACTTAATTTAATTTATACCATTATAACAGTGATAAAATAAAAAATCAACTAAAATATTACCTTATTTTACATTTTATTAAAAAATTTTTTTTATTTTATACTTTATAACCAAAAATATTTATATTTCTATATATAGTATTATTCGTTTGACTTTTTTTTTACAAAATACTAAAATACTTTCGTTAAAGGAATTATTTTATGAATACTAGAAACGATATAAGAAACATAGCAATTATAGCACACGTAGACCACGGCAAAACGACGCTTGTTGACGCACTTTTAAAACAAAACGGCGTTTTTAGAAGCAACGAAATTGTACAAGATAGAGTTATGGACAGTAACGACTTAGAGCGTGAGCGTGGCATTACTATACTTGCTAAAAATACAGCCGTTCACTATAACGGGGTTAAAATTAACATAATAGACACGCCCGGCCACGCTGATTTTGGCGGTGAAGTTGAACGAATACTTTCTATGGTTGACGGCGTTGTTTTAATTGTTGACGCCGTTGAAGGTTGCATGCCCCAAACAAGATACGTTTTAAAAAAGGCGCTTAACCTTAATAAAAAACCCGTCGTCGTAGTTAATAAAGTTGATAAAGGTGGCGATTTAGACAAGACTATGGATTCTATAATCGAACTCTTTATAGAACTTGGCGCAAACGACGACCAACTTGACTTTAAAACGGTTTACGCATCGGCAAAGCAAGGTTGGGCAAGTTTAACAACGCAACCTACAAGCGATATGTCGGCGCTACTTGACACTATAATAAACGAAGTTCCCGCCCCCGTTGGCGATGAAAACGGCGGTTTACAAACTATTATTTGCAACGTTGACTATGACGAATACGTTGGTAGAGTTGGCATAGGTAAAATTGTACGCGGTAAAATTAACGACGCGCAAACGGTAACCATTTGCCATACGGACGGCAAGACTTCAAATGCAAAAATTGGAAAGTTATATCAATTTGAAGGTTTAAAAAGAGTTGAGTGTGAAAGCGGAACTATTGGCGATATAGTTGCAATTTCGGGCATAGAAAAAATCAACATCGGCGAAACTATTTGTTCGCTTAACGTGGTTGAACCGCTACCCTTCGTTGCGATAGACGAACCTACTATAAGCATGATGTTTATGGTAAACAACTCGCCTTTTGCAGGTAAAGAAGGCAAATTCGTTACTTCTAGGCACTTACGCGCAAGGCTTTTTAAAGAAATTGAAACCAACGTTTCTATGAGAGTAGAAGAAACAGAGTCTTCCGACACGTTTAAAGTATTTGGCAGAGGCGAACTTCACCTTTCTATATTAATAGAAGAAATGAGACGTGAAGGCTACGAATTTCAAGTTTCAAGACCAAAGGTTATTTTTAAAGAAATTGACGGCAAAAAATGTGAGCCTATTGAAGAATTAGTAGTTGAAGTGCCAAACGATTACGTCGGCGCGGTTATGAATAAACTTGGCGAAAGAAAAGGCGAACTTATCTCTATGGATGCAAACGATTTAGGCGAAACGAAATTAACCTTTAAAATTCCGTCCCGTTGCTTAATAGGATATAGAAACGAACTTTTAACGGACACCAAAGGCTTTGGCACTATGGCGTCAATTCTTTTAGGCTACGAAGAATATAAAGGCGATATAAAAGAAAGAAACAGAGGCTCGCTTGTATGTTTTGAAGCAGGCACGACTACTCAATACGGCTTGTTTAACGCGCAAGAAAGAACTACCCTTTTCGTTAGCCCAGGTTTAGAAGTTTACGAAGGTATGATAGTTGGCGTCAACTCACGCGAAGACGATTTAGTAGTTAACGTATGCAAGCAAAAACACCTTACGAACAGTCGTGCAAGCGGTAGCGACGATGCTCTTAAACTCGTTCCCCCAACGATTATGAGTTTAGAACAATGTATGGAATTTATCGCCGACGACGAACTTTTAGAAGTTACCCCAAAATCTATAAGATTGCGTAAAAAAATACTTTCAAAAGATTTGCGTATGAAAGAGTGGGCAAAAAATAGAAAATAAATAAAAACTTGCGTGTTTAAATATGCACGCAAGTTTTTTTGTGTTATAAAAAAACGCACTAACGTTTGTTAGTGCGTTTGATTGTGTCAACAATAAACCCCCAGATACTCTGGGGGTTTATTGTTGACACAAAAAAAAGAAGCCATAAAAATGGCTTCTAAATTAGTCAATGTCAACTTTGTTAAGTAAATGCTCGTCGTTTTCACGAAGTTCTTTTGGCACGACTATATCGTCGTAAGTTATATAGTATTTTTTGCAATTTATAACGTAATAATCAATAAACCTTAAACTGCAAAAAGCAACGCTTGTAAGCGGTAAAACGACTATTAACGCCACGTTAAACGTTATTAAAGAAGAAAGGCAAGTTACGACGTAACTAGTTATAGTCATAAGTAAATAAGAAAGGTATCTTGACGCAAAAAGCGAAAAGCCCTTGCCCTTTAAACACTCTTTAAAAGCAACTATAACGCCTTTATCTTCGCAAACCATTTTTGGCAAAACTAAACCCGTAACCGTGTATCTTAAAGAATTGCTTGCAAATAAGATAAACACGACGACAGTAATTATGTATACCCCAAAAAACTTTGACGCGTAAATTACGACAACCGTCAACAATGAAAAAACTAATGAGTTGTAAATAAAAATAAGAAGCGTTCTATAAAGCGAATATATCGAGGCTTTTTTAAAGTTATCAAACAAAGTACCAAAAAAGCCTGCGTGAAGCATACTCGTCATATGTTCGTTGACGTTAACGCCTATTGAATAATCGGCAAGACCAAGTAAAAATACGGTCAAGTAAATTATTACGACCATAACAAACGAAACCCAAAAGATTTCCGCCGTCATATTCTTAATAAAGTCAATAAGAACTTTAATAGACGCCTTTAACGCGTCGGCATACACTACGCCGTCGTTATTAGTTTCCATAAGAATAAAATTTTTTATAGCCTTGCGAATTACCGCCAAGACGTTTGAAACTTCTTGACTTGCTAAAATAGGCTCTAAAACTATGTTTGCAAATAGCGAAAGCGACAATACGCACGCTAAAATTACAACCGCTTTATATATAAAAGTTTTACAACATAAAAACTTGTTTGCCATAGCAATTTTTATTGCATTTGTGATTTTCATGGTTAATATCCTCATAAAAATATTATCATATATAATAATTTATTGCAACCGTTTAAAAATAATTAGTTAAAAAATTAAAGCGGTGAATAAAATAAAACGCAAATTTTATCTATATCACCGCTTTTTGCTTACTTTTGGTCAGCCGTTTTAACTTTTAAGTAGTTTTCAACCATACCCGCTACACTACCTAATATTTTTTGAATATCTTTATCGCTATCAAACATTTTAATAGCTTCTTCTCGTGGAAAAGAATAATAATATTTAGTTGCAAGCGAAAGCATTTCTCGTTTGTATCTAGCAGCCGTTTCGTCATCGGGCAAATTAACGCCCGCTTTTTGCAAGTTGTAAAGTTTTTCGTTTATAGTGTTGTTATACTTTAAAACTTCTTCTATTTTCTTATTTTGCTTTTCCGTAAGTTCGTCAATTTTTTCTTTTGTTTCAACCGCCTTTTTAAGTTCAAGGTTAGCAATCGCGCTATTATAGTCGTCTTCATACTCTTGTAATTTATTAGAGTTTTTCTCTAAACTTTTCGCCGTATCGTTATCGACTTGCAAATAGTCTTGAATTTTTTGCGCGCCAAGACCTTTAATTTGTTCGGCTACGATAGAAGAACGTGAAATTCCCCTTTTTATAGCCTCGCTTTCAACGTCTTTATACAATGAAGCGTACATATTATCTAGTTTGTCTTTTTTATTAGTAGCCTCGCTACTTATTTCACTTTCGTTTTCTTTTGCTTCATTGCGCTTTTTTTGAATATTGCTATCTAGCGCGTTTTTAGATATATCATAGTTATTTTTTGCATAACTTGACGCTTCTTCTTCAATTTCTTCGTCAGTTTTAGGCGTATATTCTAATTTCTTTAAAAACGTGTCGTCTAAAATGCCGTCCAACCTATTTCTATAAGAAGTAAGGTTTTTAATAAGTTCGTCTCTCGTTAAAGTATTGCCGTTACTTTGAGCCTTGCTTTCGCTAGTAGTTTCGGTTTTACTTTCACTCGTTTCGTTAGGCGCGTTATTAGAAGTTTCTTCTTCTAAATTAGAACTTGCCTTTTGCACGTTAACCTTGTCCTTTTTAACGACGGGTTGATTTTTTAACCCTTTTAACCAGTTTATAATTTTTTCTTCTATTCCGTACATATTACTCCTGTTCAATTGATAAAATTTCTCTATTTCGCTTTAAAACACAACCGTCAACAAGCGGTAACGTTTCGTCATAATATCCAACTATAACCGCTTTTTTTAGTTTTCCGTTAGCAATTTCTTGACTAAAAGTTTTGTTATTATTCGCGTAAGTTAATTTATATCCGCTATGCGTTTTAAAAACGTGATAGTTGTTTCCGTATTCTAAATTTATCGTACTCATAACTCTCCTAGTGGTTTTACGTTTATTATTTTTTGGGGAAATTTTAAACAGTTACAAGTTTAGCGTTTAATAAATTATCTACGATTATCACGGCGTCTTCTACCATAGCGTCGGCATACACTTCAAAGCCTTTTCGCCCCGTAAAATAAGGCTTAAATTCTTCGCCTTCAAGGTATTCGCCACAGTAAATTTTGGCAAGCCTTGAATAATATATTTTAAAGCCGTCGCCGTATGGCACGCCCGCAACGGACGAAACGCCTTCAACACCTAAATAGTAATGCAAAACTTCTTTCGTTTGATAGTTATACACACACGTTTTTAAACTTTTTTTAGCGTCAATATAGCAAATATATATATAATTTTGCTTATTACCGCAAATTTTACAATCACAAACGTCGTTTAAAACTAGTTGTTTTTTTAGCCCTTCAACGGTGTATCTATATAAAATTGCCTTGTTTCCAACTAAATGCACTATAAAAGTTGACGCTAAATAGGTAACGTAAGTCAAGTGGTTTTTTACGTTTGAATAGTCAACCGCACCGCTAATATTTAACTTTGCTACTTCTAAAATGGGCGTTTCTATGCTAGAAGTTATAACTATTTCAATTTTGTTTTTGCCCTTTTCTAAAACGCAATCAAAAGAATAAGTAAAGTCGGTTTTTATATCAACTTTTTTAGCGTCTACCTTTATGCCGTTTATATAAACTTCGGAATAAGTCGTTTCGGGGTCGTTGCCTCTAACGTAAACAAGCAAGTCTAAAGTGTATTTATCTTCTTTAAAAACGTCAAGCAAAAACTCTTTGTTTGCAGTATCTTCGCCCGCTTGGTTTACGTATTCAAAGTTTAACTTTTTATAAGCCGTTTCGCTAGACTTTGACTCTAATTCTTTGATACGTTTTTCAAGTTCTATATATTTTATATAAGATAACTTTCCGTAATCAAATTCTACCATAAATCCCCCTTGCAATATGAAAAATAAAGCGTAGGTTTTATAATTTTGGGGTCATTATCGTAAGAGATAATTTTAATTGCAAATTCTTCGCCCTTAATTAAAGGCTTTACTTCTTGACAACTTCTTGAAAGGTTGTATTTTGAAGTTTTTTCGTCACTTATAATTTCAAGTTTAAAATCACCTTTGGTTATCGCGCTAAATTTGTATAGTCGTTTTTTCGACGGCACGGAAAAATCGGTAATATTAGACTGCCAAACCTTTTTAAGCGGTTTTCCAAATAATTTGCCGTAACCGTCTATAAGTTGCGCAATTTTTTCACCGTTATTATAAACCGCCAAAAGCGTTTTAGAATTGCCTTGTAATAAACAAAGCGACGTTACCTTTGCACCCCTTAATACGTAAGAAGTTTTTGAAATTAAGTCATAGACTATAACTACTTTTTCTTCATCGCCGTCTATTCTCATTTTTAAATTAAGGTAAAGTTTTTGACTATCGTAAACGCCTTGACAGTCTTGATTGTCTACACCCTTTAAAAAGTCGTCGTAACAGTCTAAAATTTTAACGGTATCAACACCGTTAAAACGGTAAATGCCGTCAGTTGAAACAAAATAAACGTATTCGCCACAGTCCGTAACGCTACCGCCGTAAATTTTGCCAACCTTAAAGTGTAAGTTTGAAACGCTAAAATCTTCTTGAACGGAAAACGCCGTCAATCTAGATATGCCGTACTCTCTAAAAATATAAACGTAGTCTAAAAAACTAATTACTTTTAACAACGCACCGCGCTCGTCTTGAAAGTCTATAAACCCTGCTTCGTCTAGCGAAATATACCAGTTAAGTGGGTTAAAGTCGTCGGAAAACCACAGCGAAGTGCTACCGTTTCCTTCGGTTGCAAAAATTCTTTCGTTATGAACGCACATAGAATTGATTTTCGGCGCGTCGTCTACACAAGAAATTTCGTCACCGTTAAAAACGTAAAGTTTGTCGCTAAAAGAAGACATAAGCAACACGTTTTCGTCGTTATACTTATACTCTATTGCCGTTGGTTGACTAGTAAATTGCACTTCGGTTTTTGTAAAGCCGTCGCTAGCGTTAGACAGTTTTAAACAGTATATAAACCCGTTCGACGCATAGCATAAAATTCTATCGTCGTCGATAAAATTTTGATAATCATAGTGTTTGTAATAGTAGAGTTTTATAGGCAAAACACCGTCTTCTAAAATTATACTTTTACCGTTAATTTTGTATTCTTTTAAACCTACGCCCGCGCTTAACGCACCGCTTTTAATATCAAAGTTGAATATGTATTTTGCATTAGAAAAATTCTTAATTTGACCGTCTTTAATACCGCCTAAACCACCGCTAAAATCACTTATCGTAACTTTCTTTTTTATAACGTTTGGTACGGTTATGCTATTTTTATAATATATCATATCCACTTTCTTTCCTTGATTTTATTTACCTTTTTATTTGCCATACAAGTCGTTAAAGAGTTGATAAATTTTTTGTGCCAAGTAACTGCTTCTTCATACATACCTTTAACCAAACAATACTCCGTAACCGTTCCATAGGCTAATATTCTTGGGGATATAGGCGTAAGTTTAAACTCACTTACGCCGTCAATACCCTTCTTGTTTGGCAGATACGAATAGATAACCGTTATTTGTCGCTTGTCAGTATAAACCCCGTCAGGTTTAACCTGTGCGTCTATGCTAGAACCGAACTTATCAAGCACTTTTAAAATCGCTAGTGGATTATACAAAAATTCACTGCACTTAACCACGCCGTTTGATACGGTAAAAGATTGAGTGTGTTTAAGCCTATAATAATCCGTTGAGATTTCTTCTTCAACCAAATTATAGCAATCAAGCAGTAAATTCGCATCTTCTTCAATACGGATATAATCGTCAATCGCACCGCCTTCAAAATAAGTTTTTATATCGCCCCTACCAAGTAGCGTTGAAGCGATTTTTAAAATTTCTTTTACCGTCATAAATTTACCCCTTTATTATTACGCTTCCGTAATACCCGTAAGCATTGCTTGACCGCAAGGACGTGAACAAATAAGGTCGGCATACTTAACAAGCGTTGCTTTATATACAGGTTTGTCGGCAACTTGTTTAATAACTCTACCATCTTCGCCTTCAAGCCACTTCCAGTCGCAAAGTTGGTGTAAAACGAAGTCGTCGGTATTTAACAAATACATCGTTCCTTCTGGACAAAATCTATCCGACACGATAGGAATACCGTTGTATGAAAGCGCTTTATAACCGCCGTTAAGGTCTAACACGTCAACGTTTCTTTTATAAGTTGATAAGTGGTTTTGGAAAGCCCTTTTTACACCGCTTGAACAAACGATAAAGTTTACTCTACTACCTGCCGTTTCGTCAAGATAGTCTATTGCAGTTTGAATTACGGTTTCACTAATAGCGCCAACGTCGTTTTTAATATACGGAATAAGCCATTTGTGAGTTGCCCTTGATAAGCCGTATAAGTCGCCCGAAGTTTTAAAAATAGCGCCCAAACCCGTAATTTCTTGGTTATACGAGCCTTGAACGGTAATTATGCTGTTTGCCGGTACGGTCGTCGTAGTAAGCGTCGTGCCTGTAATTGATATCGTTTTATTTACGCGGTCAATAGCCGTAATTCTTCTAGCGCCCGCGCTTGCAATAACAGAACCGTCGCTACTAGCCCTAAAATCTACGACCATGCCTTCAACTAAATTTTTAACGCTATCAACTTTAACAGCGCCGTTATTTATTTCGGTAACTTTTGCTAAAATACCCGTACCGTCACCAAAAAGCATACGTCCAAAGTTATAAGAAGACGCCTTTAAAAGCCCTTCCATTTCGGCGTTTAACAAGTTGACGAAAGCGCCCGAACTGTTTTCACTTGCCCTAATTGCCTTGTCGCTAATTTCGATAGTGCCGTAAAGGTTTTTTAAGGTAAGCACGAATTGTTCGTAATTATTGCCCGCCGCTTCCGGTAAGTCGCCGTCTTCTTCGCCCGCACCGATACCACCGTTAATGCCGTATTGCGCAAGCCTTCTTACTTCTTTTCCCCATACGTCTGATGCCGATTGTTTAATTTTGGCAAGTAAGGGGTTTATTGCTGTGTTTAATTGTTCGCTAACCACACCTAAATATGCGGATTTTAAAGCGTCGTCAGCATTTTTCATTGTAATCATAATTTATTATACTCCTTGTGTTTATCTAAAATTTTCCTAGCAATTTCACCTGCTTCGGATAGTGTTTTAGGTTTTGACGGTGGCGTCAAAAACGCCGTTCCGTTTCCCGAAGTCAAATGGACGACGGGTTCGCTACTGTTTACACCTTTAAGGTAGTTGCGAATTATCGTTTCTTTAAGGGTGGGGTTTTCTTCAATTTTTTTAATAAGATGTTCGTAAGAATTAGTTATCTTTTCATTTTCATCTTTTTGTTTAATTAAAAGTTCCGCATAAGCCCTATATAAGCGTCCATTTTTATTGTCGCCGTTATTTTCGGCAATCTCAACAAGCGAATCTATAACGTCTTTCGTCTGCGGTATAACCGCACAAATTTCGTCTTTTTCCCTCATAATATCGCTAGACGGCAAGTCTAAATTAGATTGTTTGCTTTCTTTTGAAATTTCTAATTCCCTCTGCAATTCTTTTATTTTCTGACAGCGTCTGGTAAATTCAGATTGTAAAGAATTGTAAGCGTCAACTAAACTTTTTACGTCACTAAATTTGCCGTATTTTTCAAGGTTGTTAGCGCCCAAATCACTTTCCGCCACTGCGGTTTGCGCATCACTATTCAAATCCTTTAAATTTTGGTTTTCAAAAGTTTCTCCCGCTATAATTTCGTTTTCCATTATATAATTTCCTCACTTGTCAAGTTGTTTAAGTCTTGTTTAAATATAAATTTTTTATGTTCGTTTAAATGCTGTTCTAACCTGTTCTTGTACTCTAAATCGCTTTCGTTTTCAACGTCAAACTCTAAAAGTTTTCTAGTGTGTTCGTCTATGTGAATTACGTGATTGTCGTAACTAGAAACGGTTGCATTTGCCTTTAAAATATCAAGGTTTTCTTTTTCGGCTTTATTTCTATGAAGATTGTTTATATCTTGCGCGTTATCAAGTGAGCCATAGCCTAAAATTTCTAGAATTTTGCCCTTGTTTCTTTCACTAATATTGCCGTTTTCATCAGACAAAAGCCCACTATTTAGCATTTGAAGAATAGCGTTTTTCTTTTGCGCCGGCGTTTGGTTTAGTTCGTTTTCGGTATCAAAAAGTATGTCGTCGTAAGTTATGTCGGCGCTGTTAAAATAAAAGGTTTTAACCGTTTTTGAACTACCCGCACTTTTCATAATACGCGTTTCGGTTGCAAACTGTTTAAACAGCCTTAAAATGTGCCTACCCACGTCTTTTATAGCCGTTCTAATGTTTTCAGCGGTAACGGAAAGCCTTGTTTCGTCTTGCTCTATTAAAAGTTCGATTGCCGTACCCGACAAGTTCGTTGAAGTAAACGCATCGCTTCTTGAAACCTCGCTTGAACCCGAAATCGTAACAAATTCGTTTGTAAGCCTTTCTTCTTCGTACGTAAAATCAAGCGGTACAGAATTCGTACTCATCATTTGTGGCGGTCTGCTACCTTGCCTATAAACGATAACCTTGCCTGGCGATAAGCCTTCGTCAAGTAAGTCGTCGGTATCGATTGAGCCGTCTTCAACGCTAATAACACCCATACTTACCCTATTCATAAACTCATATTTTCTATTTTTAACGGCGTTGTACGAGCGTTGTATAGGTATAAGCCTTTCAATTAAACTTACGCCGAAGAAACTGCCCGTAAACGTAATTGCATTTTGCTTTACGAAAGGATACCCCCTTGAACCGTCAACCCCGTTAGTGTACGGCAAGTCGCCAACCGCAAGCAACGTGTTGCCCGCAACCACTATAACCCTGCCGTTTGGGTACGATTCGCTTGGCATTTCGTATTTTTCTATAAGTAAAACGCTGTCGTGAACGATGGACGAAACGTCTTTACTGTTATAACTTCCGTTATTAGAAAAACTGTTGCCGTTAAAGGTAAACACGTCTATATCTTCGCCTTGAACTACAACTCCGTATTCGGCTTTTATATCACTTGCTAGACAAGGGCGTGCGTGAATTATGCTTTTACAATCGCTTAACTCACTATGAAACAACGAATCGGGAAAAATTTCAAACGGTGAAACAGCCTTGATTTCAACGTCGCCTTCTAAAACGGGCTTGCTATCGCTTTCGCCTATTTTTTTGCCCGCGTTTTTGTTCCAAATAACCTTATAAAACGCAGTTCCACAAGACTCCGACCACATCGTTGCGTTAGTTATAATTTTATCTAAACCCAACCTAGAATAAGTTGAGTTTAAAATATCCGAAGATATCATTGCGGTTTTAAGGTCGCTTTCTTCTGAACTTGCAGACCTTATTGACATAGTTGGTCTAACCCTAGATAGTTTTGCAAGCCTTGTGTCGATAATAGGCGCTATGTGGTTAAACACGTTTCTTGATTGCCAACCGTAAAACTTGTCTTCTTCTTTTACTTCGCCCGTTGGCGCAATTTCGCAATATTGATTACCCGCCAAATAGTTTAGGTTTAATTGCCACTGCCTTTCGTAGTTTTTGCGTTCGTTTCGCCTTGTTTCAAAATCAAGCAAAACTGCGCTTACTAAATCTTCTTTATAAAATTCTTTTTCTTTTTGCAACTTATTTTTTTGCATTTTGTTCCCCCTTTACGTTAAAGTGCTTTGAAAGTTCGTTATATAAACTCTTTGCACAATCTTTGCAAACGTAAAGCGAATTATCGCTTATAGTTTCTTCTGTTTTTATGCTAAAACTTGCCAAATTTGAACAGCCAAGCATATCGCAAGCAATAGTTTTACTAGTCTTTACAACCTTCATTTTTATCCTCCATAATTAAACTTATTAGCCTAATTTTTTCTTGTTCTAACTCATCGTCGGTTAAGTTTTTATAGTCTTGACTTCCGCCTTCAAGTTCTTTTAATAGTTTTACCGCTGAAACGTCGGGCGGAACGTTTTTTGAAACGACTTTTCTTTTCAACATACGAATTTCGCCGTTTCCCCCGTCGCCGTATTCTTCGGTAACTTCAACAGTATCGTACCCTAGCGCCCTTTTTTTTAAAGCGTCTTTAACCGTGTTATCCGTATTTACCTCCCCTTGCTTTTTTGATATTTCTAATCAACTTCAATTTGTCTTTTTGAATATCCGTCAATTTAGCGTTAGGTCTATCGGCGTGCGGTTTAGTCATAACGTAATACCTAAGTTCGTCTAGCGCGTGGTCGTCGCGTTTTATGGGCGCGTCGCCGTTTCCCCACCTGTAACCCTTTAACTCTCTTATTAAATTGACGCAATTTTCAAAGATAAAAATTTTGTTACTTTTAAAAAAACTTTTTACCCTGTTTATTCCCGAAAACAAATCTTTGTTGACGTTAGTGTTTACGTTAATGCCGTTTTCGTAAAATAATTCGGCAACGCTTTTAGAGTAAGCAAGTGTTTTTTGATTTGCCGCCGAATCTATAAGCGCGTTGATTTTTCCGTTAAAATCGGTACGCCAGTTTATTTTTTTGCAAATTTCTTTGATTTTTTTAGAGTGTTCGTAAACGTCAAGCCCACTTTCGTAATGTTCGGCTACGACGTAGACGTTTCCGTCGTAATCAACGGCGTAAAAATGGCATGAAAGCGGATTTTTTAAGCCTGGGTCAATAGACAAAACGTCTTGCCAATCGTATGGCACGTCAAACGGCTTTATAACGTGCACGTTTTCGTCAAATTCGGTATAAACCCTACCAAAATCGCTTGCAAATTCACCGTATCTTCTTGTTGACAGTTCGCGCTCACTCATCGTTGAAGTTAAAAGTTTTATTTCTTTTTTGTTTAAAAACGGGTTGTCTGCCCACTCAATAAACTCATACCAAACTTCTTTTGAGTTATACGAGTTTAAAAATATTTCATCGTAAATAAACGTTAAGCCCTTTAAGGGCGTCATAGTGCCAAAAATATCACCGCGCTTATCTAAAACACGCATTTTGCACTCATCGTAAATATCTTTTGGCGGTTCTTCGTCAAACCATACGAAATCAAGCGAACTACCTTGAAATTTTTCTCTACCTTGGTCGCAACTTTTAAACCCTATCGTTGAAATTCCGCCAAACACGTTTTTGATTTTTATTTGGTCTATAATACCGCTACTTAAACAGTCTTTTTTGCCCGAAAGCATAGTTACGTCTTCTATCCAATCGGGGTTTAAATATTTTAAAATTTTGCTTTGAGCAACGTCTCTTTGCACTTGTTGTGAAAGCGAAACCACCCAGCCAAAAACGTCTTTTTTATTCTTTCTATACGGGTGTATTCCGCGCGCCATATATATCGTTTCAACCGCACCGCACTCCGTTTTGCCACTACGGTTTCCGCCAAACACCCACCTGTTACGCTTTTTGCATTTGTGAAACGCAACTTGTTTTTTATGCTTTTTTTTAGTCGTATTGTAGCGAAATATTAAGTTGTTATCATAGCGTCTTTTTTGTTCTTTTTCTATTTCTTTTATTTTTAATATTAAAGATTTATCCATTATGACTTTTTACCCTTAAATTTTATTTTTTACGACATTTTACTCAAAATTAAATACTGTATAATTGTTTTTATGAAAAAAGTTTTATATTCCGTTATTTTGCTTATAACGGCTTTCAACCTAATATTTATAAATAAATTCTTTACTCTAAAAACCGCAAGCGCAAATACTATTGAGTATTATAGAGTTTTAAACGAGAATACGTATATATATTCAAATTCTCTTTTGACCGATAAGATTTTTGAAGTGCCTAATACTTATTACGTTAAAGTTGAAAGCGTTACCCAGTCTTATGCGCGCGTTAGTTACGGTTATGACGATTTTAATTACCCCGTAATTATGGGATATATGAAACTTGAAGAGTTGACGCCTTGCGAAACTATACCGTCAAACCCGTTTAGCATTATAAAAATTTCAACTAGTATGTCGGATATTTTGTTTAACGATAGCGAACTAAAAAGCGCCTATTTTAACGTGCCAAGCGAAACTTTTATGACGTATTACGGCAATTTTACTAACCAAAACGGCACTAAACTTTGCTACGTTTATTGCAACAACAAACTTGGCTACATAGACGTTAATTCCATCAACTCTTTTAGCGTGCCTAAAAACACCGACCCGATAATCGTAGAAGGCGAAGAAACGCCACCGCCACAAGACGAAGTAACACCCGAAACCCCGTCTTCACTAAAAGGCGAAAGTTTACAAATTATAATAATCGTTGGCATCTCTATCGTTTCAATTTCAATTGTGTACGCGCTTTTTAAACCGTCTAAAAACAAAATTTACAAAAAACAGCCTATATCTTATGAAGACGAAGAATAACTAAACGCAATGTTTTTTGCCTTCTTCGTTTAAAATTTTTTGGTGTAAGCCCGAAATAAACGCAATTTTTAGGTAATTGTTAAAAAACCATTCCTGCGTAAACCCCTTTGCTTTTAACAAGGCGGTAAATCTAGAAAGCGCCCTTACTTGCTTTCTAAAATAATTTCTAGACGTATGGTCAAAATCTTCATTTTTAGGCATAATTTTAAAATATTTGTACGAAATTAAAGTTTTGTCTTCTTGCGACAATTCGTTTAAAACTTCCGTTGTAATTTCTTTTAAATACAATAATTCTTTTCTTGTTTCGCCAAGTTCCAAAATTCTTGATGCCATTGTAAAAGCGTTAGAATAATCAAAAAATGAGTTCCTTGCCCTATTTTTTATAAGGTTTTCTAGTTGATTAGCGATTTTATCAAGCAAAGTGTAGCAAGATAAAATAGTTTTTCCGTATGTGTCCATAATTACCCCCGTTGTTTTGATACCCAAATTATAAAGTGTTTTTACGACATAAAGCAACACAATATGACTATTTTGTACAAATTAAATTTATTTTTTAACATTTTTGTATAAAATTTGTCATTAAGGGTTGAAATTGAAAAGTTTATTAGTTATAATTGTTTGTTTTAGAACATTTGTTCGCATTTATTGTAAACAAAAAAACTGACAAATTCTGTCAATTTTCTAAAAAATAAAAAAATAATTATAAAAAATTAAAAATAGTTGAAAAGTTTGCTATGTATATGATATACTAAATATAATAATTTATTATAAAGGTGTATTATGAGGCAAAAATTGACCAAAACTTTATTGTTAACGTTTGTAGCAACGCTTTTTGCGGGGCTTTTTTGCGTTAGCCCAAGCACCGTTTTTGCCGACGCTTCCACCACTTTGCAAACGGAATTTTACCTTCCGTCTTCCCCTATTGAATTTTACGATTTAGTTTCGCCCGTCGGCGTTTCTTATAACGACGGCAATTACGCCTTTTCTGAATACTACGATAGCGAAAACGATTTAAACGACGTTAACTCAATTGTAATTTACAATAAAAACACTAAACAATACACCAAAATTAAGCACGACACAATAAGCAACATAACTTGCGTTGAGCAATTTGAAAATTTCGTACTTTACGTTAGCGGTTCAATGGTTTATTACGTCAATATTAACGAACTTGATAAAACTCCCGTGCTTTCGGACGTTTACGCATCAACCTTTATAAGCATTAACGGTAACACCCTACTTACTAACACTAACAACTCGCTTAAACTTTACACTATTTCGATAGATAACGGCGCTTTAATATTTACTCACAGGCATACTATTTTAAACGAATCGTTCATCGGCTACGTTGACGAATTTAAAAACGTCTACTATCAAAACGCAAACGGCTTTTCTTATTATAGTTTTACCGATAACACTATTTACAGCATAGTAAAAAACGAACTAAAAACGGCAATAAGCATGGTCGTTTACGGCAATTATTTGTACTTTACTACTACCGACGGCGTTTATAAATTAGAAATTTCGCAAAACAAACAACCCGAACTTATTATCGGTTTAGGCAATCAAACAACGCTTAAAAACGTTTTAGCGCCACAAGGCATCGCCGTTAAAGACGGCAAACTTTTGATTGCGGACTCTACGCTTAACGCTATTCAAGAATACGATTTAGAAAAGTCAAAATTTACCGACTTTGCTATAACCACCGAATCAACCGCCGACTATCGCTTGACTAATAAAGCCGAAAAAATCTTCGTAAGCAAAAACTATTTGTACGCGCTTGACGTTTCTAATTTAAACGAAACCCAAACAAAGCGCATATTAAAAAAACCGCTTAACGGCAACGGCGAATTTGAAAAGATTGACCTTTCTTTTTTATATAAAGACAACCCCGAATATCAAATTAAAAAGTTCGTATGCTCTGATGAGCACGTACTCATTTACGACGGCACTTACCTAACCTTATATAAGCAAGTAAACGGCACTCTTGTAAAAGCGCTTGAACCTATACAAAACGATAACGTTACCGCTATTGATTATTTAGACGGCAACTTCTATTATTCACATACGGCAAAAAGCGCTAATTTAGAGTTTGATTATTCTTCTATTTACGAAATAGTTTTGCCAACCGAAACTAACGAATTAACCGATATTAAAATTGAAAAACTAACAAAAGACGAAGAAATCAACGGCATTGTTGAAAAAATGAGTGTTGACGTGTTCTCTAACGTTTACCTATTATGTAAAGACGGCGAAACGGAATTTAGTTACAATTTAATTAGATATTACGCAAACACGATAAGCGCAAGCACTTTAATAACGCTTGATAGCGCGCCACTTAATATTCAAACGGACTTTGCTGGCAACGTTTATATTTTAAAAGACAATAACGCCATTTCTAAATACACGTTTGATAAAGCCGAAAACAAATTTTTAGGTACGGACTTTACAATTGAACTTGCGGGCGGAACTAAAATTAAAGACTTTTCGCTTTCATATAGAAGTAACGCCGTATACTATTTATCTAACGCTTGTATATTAAAAAATGGCGACGAACTTTTGCAAGTTTCTAACCTATCGGCAATAAGCGCAAACGGTATAAACGAAAAATCTATTACTAGCGACGTTAAGTTTTTAACCGTAACTAAAAACGTAAAGTTGTTTAAAGTTGAACTAAAAGACTTTGTAATAGACGGCAACAACAAATATTTTAACTCTAACATCGAACCTATAACCGAACTTAATACGGCGCGTTGCTATCCTTTAATTGCCGAAATAGGTAGCGAATATTATTTGATATCTTACTCAACTAACATCGTTGCACTAGTAAGGCAAACTTCGGTAACTTCGCAAGTAGGCACGACGGTTGACGCAACGATAATTTCAAAAGAAAATTACGGCAACTTTAACATAGCGGAAACGGACTTACAAAAAGCAAAGCGTTACGTTTCAAACGACGAGTATTTGCTTGCAAAACCCGTCTATAACCAAACTTTTGCGCTTGATAAGATATTGAAAGACACCGAAGTTTACTTAATTAAAGAATATGCTTTTAACGGCAAAAAGTTCACTTTAATTTCGCTTACTGAAAACGGCGAACCTTGTGGATATTTGCCAAGCGGTTATTTGGTTGAAACCACAAATTACGTTAACCCTAACAGCGTAACGACAACTCAAACAATCGGCAACAACGCTAAAAAGACTGTAACCGACTCTATAATGATTCTTTTAATAGGATTTACCCTTACGTTTACGGCGCTTTTTATAGAATACAAATTACTTTTTAAAACTAACGACAAATAACAAAATCCATAGATTTTACAAATCTATGGATTTTATTTTTTTATTATTTTTTTAATTTTTGATTTTATTTTTATAACAAACGCCCTAAAATTTCGCCTGTTTCCCCAAAGCGCTTTATACAGTTTATATTTTACGCTTTTATTAAGGTCTATATAAGTGTTTCCTTTATAATATCCCGTCAAAATTCCAAGCACGGCATTTTTTTTAACGCCGTATTCAAGCACGGTATGATTATCGCCACAGCACACCAAAGCGCTATCCGTAACCTTAAAAACCCTATGTAAAATATAAGTGCCGTTTTCACGCATATACAAGACTACGTCGCCTTTTTTAATATCCCCTTTAACAGTTTTTATAACAACCCTGTCTCGCCCTTCTTTAAGCATAGGATTCATACTTGTGCCTTTAACGTAGGTTAAAATAAACCCGTCTTTAACAAGTGTTCGCTCTAACAAATTATCAATCATTTATAGCACCTATTTCTTTTAATTTGTTTACGAAATTAGTTGCGTCTTTTGTAGCAAGGTCTTTATCAACTTCGTAATTATCAATTAAATAATTTACAAGGTCGTCAAGCGTTGCACCTTTTGATAAAACTTCAAACAATTTTGCGCTTGTTTCGTTTAAGTTTAGATACCCTTTTAGCGTTTTCGTCGCCTCGTTTACAGGTATAACTACGTATAAAGTTTCCGTCATTTTTTTTAGAATATAGTTTTTATTTACTTTCATTTTAACCCTCTAAAATTTCATTTAGCGTAACGCTTGCAGAACTTACTTCTTTATTGCACGCAAGTTTATAAAAATCAACGCTAAAAATTAAACTACTAAATATGGAAAACAACTTGTCTACACTGCCGATTTTCGCTTGATAAGACGATTGCTCTACGAGAGTTTTTAACGCGTCTTTACCGCTAATTTTTTCAACCGACGTATCTTTTGCGCGAGATAGCAAAACTATTGCTTTTAGTGGCACTTTTTCGTTAGCGCCTAGCCTATGCTTTCCGCACCAAGGACTGCCGTAAACGTAAAAATTGCCGTCGTCACCTAGCGAAATAAACGGCTTGTCGTCGTTAATATAACTAATTTTATCTTTAAGCAAAGTTTTTAAATTTCTTGTATGCGTCGACTTACCCGTACCGCTTGGCGCTGTAAACAAATAGGCTTTTTCTTTATACTTTACCGCCGATGAGTGAAACAACACAGTATTTTTGTTTTCAAGTAATATTTTTGAAATTTGACGCAAAATATACGTGTTTTCTAAAACGTCGTAATCGTCAATACCACAAAGCGACTTTTCATACTCAATTTGACTGTCGTTTGGCTTTAAAACGGTAAATTCGGGCATACTTGTAGACAAATACTCTTTAAAAAGAATTTCCGTATAAACGCTATTATATTCAATTAAAAACGCCGTATCGGCTATTAAATAAACGTTTTTCATATAAAAAATACGGATACAAACTATCCGCATTTATTATAACATCGTAATATTTTATTGTCAATATCAAATAGTTTCTTTTTCTTCTAACGCACCTTCGTTAAAAAATTCTTTGTCGATATCAAAATTATCGGCATTATCATACGCCATAAGTTTGCAAACCGAAACCTCATAGGCGGTTAAGGTAACGATTTCGTCTTCGCTAATCTTTTTTTGATATTCTCTTGACTGTATCCTACCTGAAATTGCAATTTTTTCGCCAACACTTAAATTTTTAACAAACCTTGCGTTTCTACCCCAAGCAATACAAGGTATATAGTCGCTTTTGTTGTACGCTCTGTTTACCGCAACTAAAACGTCGGCAATTTCTCTGTTAAACGGCGTAGTTCTATATACGGGCGGTTTGCAAATATAACCTGTTAAAGCAATATTATTTGGGTTTCTACTACTTTCGCCGTCAACTATTTCCCTAACAAAAACCGTAAGCATTAGTTTAGATTTGCCGTCAATTTGCTTGTTATAACTTCTAAATTGACCAAGCGCAGACAGTTCTTTTCCCACTTTTAAATTTCCGCTTTCAATTAGCCTTTCCGATATCGTAACGGGTAAAATATCCGCTTGACCGGATAACCTTTTTACCAAAACGTCCATTTCGTAAAAGCCTTCGCCGTACACCTCGTGTGAAAATTTAGCTTCCGTAACTATTTCGCCCTTTATGTAGACTTTATTGTTTTGTTTTTCCAAGTTGTAAAAAACCTCCGTTGTTATTTAGCCTTTTTCGTGTTGCACGCCAAAGGAATCTATCGTATAATTTTGTTTATATATTAGTTCGCTTATAGGTACGAACTCATAGCCTTTTTCTTGTAAAGTTGCAAGTATCGTAGGTAACGCCTTTGCCGTATGCAAGCCGTTGTTGTGGCAAAGTATTATAGAACCGCTTTTGGTTTTATTGATAACTCTACTAGCAATTTCACTTGCCGATAAGTTTTTCCAGTCTAAACTGTCTACGTCCCACTGTATCGTGTATAAATTAAGGCTTTCGGCAACTTCTATAACTTCGTTGTCGTAATCGCCGTAAGGCGGTCTAAACAGGGTTATAGCCCCGTTTGTTAACGCCGTTATGGCATTTATAGAACTTTCTAATTCTTCTTTAATTTGAGTTTTATTTAGTTTGCTCATATTAGGGTGAGTTTTAGAGTGAGTGCCTATTTCATGCCCTCTGTTTATAATTTCAACAACCATTTCGGGATACTTTTTTACCCAAAATTCAACGGCAAAAAAAGTACATTTAACGTTGTATTTATCTAGAACGTCAAGTAGTTCTACGGTATAATCAGCGCCGTAAGCACAATCAAACGAAATAGATATTTTGTCGTCGTTTCTATCAACGCTATAAATAGGCAACTTTCTTGAACTTGCGTTAAGATAAACTAAACTAGCACCCGTTTTATAATTGAGTAAAGAAAGCGCAACGACTAAAACTAGCGAAACGATAACAAACAAAAACTTCTTTTTATTAAATTGCATTTTTACTTCTCCGTTATAGTATATAAGTTGAAAATGTAAAAAATATGATAGATTGTGTAGAATAAATAAAATTTTTGTCATTTTAGTTAAACTTTAATAAAAAATAAAAAGCCCACGCATTAAACGTAGGCTAAAATCACTTAATAGATAGCAAAAATATGGGTGTGTGCCGTTTTTAGCACACACCCTATTATTTATATAAGTTTTAAAGTTATAAACACGATAGCGGAAATTACAAGTGAAAGTAAAATATTAACAAAAACGCTTACAATTCTTGATTTTACGCTTCTTTCATTATTTTGATTCATTAGTTAACCCCCTTACCTTTGTTATTTACGATTAAGTCTTGCCAATAATATTCTTTTAAAACGGCTTTTAAGGCTTCAGAATCGGCATAACGCGTTATTTTACCGCCCCTTGCAATAGAGATTATGCCCGTTTCTTCCGAAACGATTATAGCCGTTACGTTTAACACTTCCGTTACGCCTATGCCTGCCCTATGCCTCGTGCCAAGTTCTTTTGGTAAATCTGCTTCTTGCGATAATGGTAAGAAACAACCTGCCGCTTGTATCTTATCGTTTTGAATAATTATTGCGCCGTCGTGTAACGGTGTTTTTGGAAAGAATATGCTTTCTATAAGCGCGCTTGATATATCACTTTCAATTTTAACACCACTATCAAGTATGCTCGTTGGTATTTTTGTGTTTGATAAAACGATTATTGCACCAACGTCGTTTTTAGACATATTTTGTAGCGCTTTAATAATTTCGTTAATAAAATAATTAGCGTTTTTAGTAGACTGCTTAACAGAATGTACGGCATCGGTTGAAACCTTTTTAATTGCTTTCGTGCTCCAAACACTTCTTTTAATTTCCGTTGAAAACATAACTATAATAGCAAGTATAAACGCAATTAAAAGCAATAGATATGCGTTTTGATCAAGGTCAGACATACCTGCAACAGCCGAAACGATAGCAACGTAAATTATAAACCACCATTTTACTTTATTAGCGTTACTTCTTGACAAAAGGTCGAAAAGCAAAAACGCCACTAAAAATATAAACGTGTGTTCAATTATACCTATAACGCTAATTTCCGTATAAATAGGCAAAATTTTATTTTGAAAAAACGAGATTATTTCCTTCATATTAACCCCTATATTATGATATTAATGCACTAAATACCGTATTCCACAAAACGGTATCAACCGAAAGTTCGCCACTTTTAAACGCAGTGTCGTAATAAGCAAGTTTATCGCATATAGTCTTTAAACGCTTTGCGGTAAACTTTTTGCATTGCATTCTTGCCTTTTTAACCGCAAATTCTTTAACCGATAAAATTTTAGCAAGTTCGCTATCACTACAAGAA
Organism: Christensenellaceae bacterium; assembly: GCA_045651725.1. Classification (GTDB taxonomy): domain Bacteria; phylum Bacillota; class Clostridia; order Christensenellales; family Borkfalkiaceae; genus HGM11412. The sequence goes on along the minus strand of JAZRSX010000014.1, from coordinate 61,317 downwards.
GACAACGATGCGTGTAAAAGCCTTCTAAAATGATAATAAATCGCTATAAAAAGCCTTTGTTTATCGGTGTTTTTAGACAGCATTTCATTAAGTGTTTGAAGCGCCTTGTCGTAATTAAGGTTTGCTATTTGTTCGGTTAATTCATAAACTTCGTATTCGGTATCTTTAACGATTACAGCGTCAACGGCATCGTCGTTTATATGCCCGTTTTCACCAACGTAACTTATAAGTTTTTGTAGTTCAACGCTTATTTTAGTCATATCGTAAGAAGTATAGTCAATAATTTTGTCAACAGCGCTGTTGTCTACAATAATATTTTGCTTTAAAGATTCATTTCTTATGTATTTAGAAATGCTTACGGCATCAAGTTTACTGCAATCTACAAACGTAACGTTAGGTTGCTTTTTTAAGGCTTCGCATTTTGATTGATTAACTATAATTAAAACGGTTGTTTCTTCAACTTCGCTAAAAACGCTTGAAAGATTTTTGTTTTTTAACTCTTGCGCGGTTGGATAATATTCCCTTACCACAACGAAACGTTTGTCGCCCATAAACGGATAACTTCTTACGGCGGTTAAAAAAACTTCTAAATCTTGTTTTAATTCGCTACCTAAAAAATTGTTAAGGTTAAAATCGGGCTCTACTAAATAAGCGCGCTTTAATACGTTTAAAGAAGATTCGCGCAAGAAGGCATCTTCCCCCTCAACGTAATATATAGGGTTAATACCCGTTGTTATGCTTTTTTTTAGTTCCGAAAATTTCACCTTTGTATCCTCTTAAATATTTTAACACTAATTTGTAAAAAAATCAAGGTATATAAGTAATATTTAAAAAATTAACGATTATAAACGCTAAAATAAAAATAACGTTATTTATTACTAAAATTGTTTTTACGGTTTTAGTTTTTAGGTTAAAAATTCCGCTTGCTATAACTAAATTTACGTAATAAAATATTGCCGAAACACCAAAAATAAAGTCAAGTGAAAGCGTAGTTATAAAAGAAAATTTTTCAACGAATAACTTTATGCAACTAACAAAAAAGTCGGCAACGACTAAAATGAAAGATAAACTACTAAAAATTAACGATATAACGCACGAAACAAAGCAAAGAATAAACAAAATATTCATAAACGGCACGATTACGGCATTAAACACCATAGAAAACATCGTCGAATTGTTAAAGGCGTCGTTTACGATAGGCAAAGTGCCTAAAAATGCCGATACGAAAGGCGCAACGAATTTAGAAACTTTGTTTGGGAATATTTTGTTAAATAAAACTTCAAATTTCGGCGTTAAAAATATTAGTGATAGCGACGCCGTAAACGAAAGCCAAAAACCGACGCCAAACAAATCGTAAGGGTTTAATAAAAGAATAATTATCGCGCTTAAAAACACGGTTGTAAGCCTATCGTTTTTAAAACCTATTAAACGCGTTAAACTTGCAACGCTTATAATAACGAATGCCCTTAAACAAGACGGCGTAGCACCGCAAAACAACACGTATAAAAACAAAAGTAGCATTTTTATTAAGTAAACGACAAAAGACCTTTGATTAAACGGCTTAAAAATAAACGATATAAAAACGAATAAAAACCCTATATGTAAACCCGAAACGGCAAATATATGCGCAACGCCCGTATTCCTAAAATTCGTAAGAGTGTTAAAGTTTATATAGTTAGTGTCGCCCGTTAGTAAAGCGAAAATAAAGCCGTAGTTTATAGCGGGCGAATTCTTTAAAGTGGTAAAAAGGCAACGCTTAATTTTAAACAGCGGATTATCAATATTTTCGTCTATAACGACGTTTTTACAACTATAACTTTGATAATTTATGCCCCTTCTTATAAAATTAGCATTAAATTTGCCGTTTTCTAGTATTGAGTGCTTTTCGATTTTAGCGTTACAACTAATTTTATATCCGCAAAATAGTTCTTTGCTACTAGTTAAATAAAGTAATACGTTTTGCCCTTTTAGTTCGCCACTTTTAACCTTAACAAGAACTTTACTTTCAACAGAATTTTCTAAATATTCTATATTTTCAACGCTTATAATTTCGCCTTCTACTAAAAAATTTCCACTTAAATTACTTTTAAAATTATCATTTATGGGTATATATGATAAAAAAGCACCTATAAACGTTGAAACAAGAAAAATCAACGCAATTATAAAGTGCCTTTTGTTCTTAACTAAAATATATCGAATTAAAAATGCAGAAAACACACACAAAGTTACAATTAAAGCCACCGCGTAAAATCTAACGTTAAAAATTGCCGTTACACTTAAAAATATACCTATTATTAAAAATAGGCAAACACCTACGATAGGTCTAAAATTATAAATTTTGCTTTTGTTTTCTATCATACGTTGTAAACCGTGTCTTCTTTTGCAACCGAAACGAAGTCTAAATAATTATTAACTTCACTAGTAACTTCTTCGTCTAAATAGTTGTATCCTATATGAGATATAACCGTTTTAACCTTATATCGTTTGGCAATTTTTGCAACCTGTATTGCCGACATATGCGGTTTGTTTTCGTTAAAATCCTTTTGTAAAAACGCGCCGTCAGCAATCAAAAAGGTGGACTTTTTCGCAATATTTTCAACGTTTTTAGTAAGTTTACTATCGCCCGTATAACCTAAAACTTTGCCGTTACTTTTAATGGTTACGCCATAGCAAATAACGGGGTGAGCCATTTTGTAAAATTCAAATTCAAAATCGCCTTGTTTAAAGGTTTTGTTCTCGCAAACGTCAATAACGTTAAATGCGTTTTTAGATTTTATAAACTTATAAACGTCGCTACCGTCGTTTGGCATATATACGTTTATAGGCTTACTTTTGCTTAAAAAATCAAGCGCGTAAGTTAAAACACCTATATCGCTAACGTGGTCAAAGTGCGTGTGCGAAATTATAATGCAACTTAACTTTTCTATATCAATTAGTTTAAGCATTTTTGAAACGGCGCCACTACCAACGTCTAAAAGTATTGCATTATTATTACCTTGAACTAAATAAGACGACGTTCCCCCACCGTTAACCGAAAAAGGACCGTATTTACCCAATATATTAAATTTCATAAAATCACCTATATTTTATTGACTAAAAATTAAATTTTGTATTATACTAATTATGCCTGCAGTGTACGAGTGAAAAGTTTGTTGTTCCACATCTTAAAATAAGGGAATTCGGAGTTTTTAAAACGATGCGTATTTCGCGGATATTAGCTTTATGCAGTCCACTTTATGCGAAAAGTCTAAATTTTAAAACAGAATACCCACCTTGCTAAAAGCGGGGTTAATAATTTTTTCATAACGGCACAGGTGGGTTTTTTAAAAAATCGTGGCAAAATTTGCCGTTATCTATAAATATCCCCACGTTTGTGGGGATATTTTTTTTACTCTTCTTCTTCAATTTCAGGTAAAACAACGTTGTGGTAAACGGCTTGAACGTCGTCGTTATCTTCAAATGCATCAAGCATTTTTTCAAAAGTAACAAGTTGGTCTGCGTTTAACTCAATTTTATCGTTTGGTATCATTAAGATATCGGCTTCATCAAAAGATATGCCCTTTTCTTCAAAATATTTTCTTACGCTAGAAAAATCAGCAGGCGCAGTTCTAATTTCATAGATATCTTCTTCAACGATTACGTCTTCCGCACCCGAATCAAGCGTCATTTCCATAATATCGTCTTCACTTAATTCAACGGTTCTTTCAACGATTAAAACGCCCTTGTTTTCAAACATATAAGAAACTGAACCAGTAGTTCCCATATTTCCCGCGTATTTATCAAAAATATGCCTTACTTCGCCAACCGTTCTATTTACGTTGTCCGTAAGTGTTTTAACGATTACCGCGCTACCGCCAATGCCGTAGCCTTCGTAAATTTTAACTTCGTAGTTTACGTTACCAAGTTCACCAGCAGCCTTTTTAATACTACGCGTAATATTATCGTTTGGCATATTTGCCGCTTTTGCCTTTGCAATAATATCGGCAAGTTTACTGTTTGTTGATGGGTCTGTACCGTTTTTAGCGGCAACGGCAAGTTCCCTACCTATTTTTGTAAAGATTTTACCTTTTGCAGCGTCGGTTTTTGCTTTTTTATTCTTAATGTTAGCCCATTTGCTATGTCCTGACATAATAACTCTCCTTTAAAATATTAAAACTTTAACTTGTACATTAAAATTGAACACGCTATTGCAACGTTTAAACTTTCTTGCACGTCTTCCATTTCAATTTTTACTATATGCTCCGCTAAATTCTTAACTTCACAAGATAGTCCGTTTGCTTCGTTTCCAACGGCAATTGCGTAGTTTTTAGGCGGTATAAACTTACCTAAACTTTGACCGTTTAAGTCGCCTGCAACTACCGAATATTCGCTTAACGCTTCTTTTATTGACAAAAAGTCGCCCTTATGCAAATTGACGTTAAAAATACCACTCATGCTTGCCCTTACGGTTTTGCCCGAAAAAGCGTCGGCACAGTTTAATAAATAAATGTCTTTATAATTAAAAGCGCAAGCCGTTCTTATAATCGTGCCTAAATTACCGGGGTCGCTAACACCGTCTAAAAGCAAACAGTTGCCGTTTGGTTTAACTACGGCTAAATTAGGCATTTTTATAACGGCAAGCGCGCCTTGTGGCGACGTTTCGTCTGAAATATACGCAAAAACTTCGCTTGTTACAACTAAAATTCGCGCATTTGTATTTTCTAAATGAACTTGCATTTCGCTTGTTACAACGATGCACTCGATAGGTTGGTTAAACTTTATTGCATCGTTAACCATTTTTATACCTTCTGCGATATAAAGGTTGTTTTTTTGGCGATATTTTTTGTCTTTTAAAAGCGCAATTGCCTTAATTGTTGGGTTTTGTTTTGACGAATAAACCATATTTACAATAGTTTTAATAAAACTAAAAGGCTGTCAATTAAAAATCAACAGCCTTGCCATAATAATTAGATTTTGCTTTTTGCCGTTTCAACAAGCGCAGCAAAGCCTTTTGCATCATTTATAGCCATATCAGCAAGAACTTTTCTGTTTAAAGTAATACCAGCAAGTTTCAAACCGTACATAAATTTGCTGTAAGAAATACCGTTGATTCTGCAACCAGCGTTAATTCTAGCAATCCAGAGTTTTCTAAAATCTCTTTTTCTACGTTTTCTTCCAACGTAAGCATAACTTAAAGATTTCATTACGGCTTCTCTAGCAACTCTGTAAAGTTTGCTTTTGCTACCGTAATAACCTTTTGCAAGTTTCATTATTTTTCTACGCTTCTTAACAGCGTTAACACCTCTTTTAATAAGCATAACCTACTACTCTCCTTTATTAACCTTTATAAGGGATTATTGACTTAACAGTCTTTTCTTGTGTAAGAGAAACGTAAGTTGTCGTTCTTAACCTTCTCTTTCTTTTAGTTGTCTTTTTAGATAAAATGTGGCTTTTACCTTGATGACCTCTTTTTACCTTGCCGGTTGCTGTAAGCGAAAAGCGCTTTTTAGCACCACTATGCGATTTCATTTTTGGCATATAAAACGTCCTCCTAAATTATTATCAAATATAAGTTGCCTTACGGCTAAAAATTTTTAGGCTTTTGGCCCTAATATCATAAGAATACTTCTACCTTCTTGCAAAGGCTTTTTTTCCATTACGGCGCACTCTTCAACAAGAGCAAAGAACTTTTGCATAACTTCTACACCTAAATCAGAGTGGGCATTTTGCCTACCGCGCATTCTAATAGAAACTTTTACTTTATTGCCCGCTTGTAAGAACTTCGTGGCTTGTTTAGCCTTTACGTTAAGGTCGCCAACGTCAATAGTCATTGAAAGCCAAATTTCTTTAATTTCAACGGTTTTTTGATTTTTGCGCGCTTCTTTTGCCCTTTTTAATTGCTCGAATTTGAACTTGCCGTAGTCCATAATTTTGCATACGGGTGGAACTGCGTTTGGCGAAATTTTAACAAGGTCTAAATCTTTATCGTAAGCAATTCTTAACGCTTCTTGCCCACTTACAATGCCAAGTTGTTCGCCGTCGCTACCGATAAGCCTAACTTCGCGGTCTCTAATTTCATCATTGATTTGATGTTGCTCTTTAATAATCGTATACCTTCCTATAAAAAAATTAACGGATTACAAAAGTAACCCGTTACAAAATACGCCTTAAAGCGTTTAATGCAATATGCGCCTAGCGAACTATGGTTGCTGGCGAGAAGGGTTAACTTCTGCTTGTTGTAACCATATTAGCACTTTTAGACAATATTGTCAAACAATTTTTAGTCGTTTATTAAAATTTTAGTCAAGTTTTAGTTCTTTAACTTCGGCTTTTACCCTAGCGATAAATTCGTCGATAGTCATTTGACCTAAATCGCCAAGTTTTCTATGCCTTACGCCAACCGTATTGCCGTTTTCAACTTCTTTATCACCGATAACAAGCATATAAGGCACTTTGTCAAGTTGCGCTTCTCTAATCTTTTTGCCGATTTTTTCGGAGCGCAAATCAAGGTTAGGTCTAATGCCTTCGTCAAGTAAACGCGACCAAATTAACCTGCAATAATCTTCGCACCTATCGTTTACGGCTAAAATGCTTGCTTGGAAAGGCGCAATCCAAAGTGGCAACGCACCTGCATATTTTTCAATGATAAGCGCAAGCGTTCTTTCGTAGCAACCAAGCGAAGTTCTATGGATAACGTATGGATATTTCTTTTCGCCGTCGCTATCCGTATAAACCATTTCAAAGCGCTTTGCAAGTTGGAAGTCAATTTGAATAGTTACAAGCGTGTCTTCTTTGCCAAAAACGTTTTTAATTTGAACGTCAAGTTTAGGGCCGTAGAAAGCGGCTTCGCCGTCGGCTTCCGTGTAATCAATGCCGATATCGTCCAAAATATTTCTCATTAAGTTTTGCACGCTTTCCCACTCTTCTTCCGTGCCGATATATTTTTCTTTATTATCCTTGTCCCACTTGCTAAAACGGTAAGAAATATCTTTATCCAAACCAAGCGCTTTCATCATATAAAGCATAATGTCTACGCAAGACTTAAATTCAGTTTCAAGTTGGTCTGGTCTACAAGCAAGGTGACCTTCGCTTATAGTGAATTGTCTTACCCTTATTAAACCGTGCATTTCGCCACTTTCTTCGTTTCTAAATAGAGTTGAAGTTTCGTTAAAGCGCATAGGTAAATCTCTGTAACTTCTTGGTTTATTAAGGTAAACTTGGAATTGAAAAGGACAAGTCATAGGCCTAAGCGCGAAAACTTCTTTGTCTTTTTTTTCGTCGCCTATAACGAACATACCGTCTTTATAGTGGTCCCAGTGCCCCGAAATTTTATAGAAGTCACTTTTAGCCATAAGTGGCGTTTTAGTAAGGATATAACCTTGTTTTTGTTCGTAATCTTCAACGAAGCGTTGTAAAATTTGAATAGTTTTAGAACCCTTTTCAAGCATAACGGGTAAACCTTGACCAAGAGTATCAACCGTAGTAAAGTAGCCAAGTTCCCTACCAAGTTTGTTGTGGTCGCGCAATTTTGCTTGTTCAACTTGTTCTAAATATTCATCAAGTTGGCTTTTCTTTTCAAAAGAAGTTCCATAAATTCTCGTAAGCATTTTGTTTTTGCTGTCGCCACGCCAGTAAGCGCCCGTTAAAGACGTTAACTTAAAGGCTTTAACTCTGCCCGTTGAAGCAAGGTGTGGACCTCTGCAAAGGTCGGTAAACGCACCTTGTTTGTAAAAAGAAATTACGCTATCTTCGGGTAAATCTTCAATAAGTTGAACTTTATACGGCTCGTTAAAGCGTTTGCAAAGCGCAATTGCTTCGTTTCTTGAAAGTTCAAACCTTTCAATAGGTAAATCGCTTTTTATAATTTTTTGCATTTCCGCTTCTATTTTTTGTAAGTCTTCAAAGACGATAGGCGTTTTAAAGTCAACGTCGTAATAAAAACCGTTTTCAACGACGGGCCCTATTGCAAGCGAACAAGTTGGAAAAATAGTTTTGATTGCTTGCGCAAGAATATGTGACGTCGTGTGACGGTAAATTTCAAGACCTTCTTTGTCTTTTAAAGTAATAATTTGTACAGTATCGCCATCGCTTACGATATGCGATAAGTCAACTAAATTTCCGTTAACTTTGCCCGCAACGGCGTTTCTACAAAGACCTTCGCTTATTTTTAAAGCAACGTCTTTAACGCTTGCGTTTTGTTCTAACTCAATTACAGTATTATCTGGTAAATAAACTTTCATATTTCTCCTTTTAGCGAAAATAAAAACGCCCTTAAACTCTCGTTTAAGGACGGTTAAATTACCGCGGTTCCACCTTAATTGCCTTTCGGCCACTTGATTAGCGTTTAAGTACGCAAAACTTGGCTAGGTTTAAGTGGTTTCGCTATTCTTAACCCCGTATTGCTTTGCACCAAACAGCAACTCTCTAAAACGAAATTAAGGGCTACTTGTCTTAAATAACGCCTTTTAGTTTACATTATTATATAACCGCTAAAAAGTTTTGTCAACTGTTTATTTGACTTCTTGAAAATAACTTTCCGAAAAGTAGACTTTATTTCCGTAAAATTCCTTGATATATTTTTCGTTTAAACTGTCAACTTTGCTTGCTAGTTCAACTTCGCCCGCCCCCGAAAGCAAAATTTCTTTGATAATGCCTAGGTTTCCGCTATCGTCGATAAGTAGGTCTCTACGCTTTAAGGCGGTGTACTTTTTATCGTAAACGCAAGTGTTTTCAACGTATACCCTTTTGCCCGTCTTATCTTTTATAAGATACGTTATAAAATCTTTTAATTGCCCCGATGCAAAAGTCGTTGGTATATAACTAGAAATTTCCATCCACTTTTCTTTTAGCGGTTTCATTCTAAAATTGAAAATTCCGTCAAGAGCGTATTCGTCAAAAAGTTTTAACCTTTTTATTATATAACGCTTGTCGTCGTCAACGTCCGCTGAAATTAAGGCTATAAGCAAAAGTTCAATTTCGTCGCTTGTAAGCCCCTTTACCTTAACGTTCTTTTTGAAAAACGAATATTTATAGTTTATTGCAATTACGTCCGCCATTTTATCGATTGCTTCTAAAATAAACGCGTCTAAATATCCGCAAGGCACGTCGATTTTTAATTCGCACCTATTCTTGCCACTAAACACTTCCGCTTTAAAATTCATACCGTTTATAAATTCGTCTAAACACGAATAAACGTACAAAATATTTTTGTTATTTTTACCGCTGTCGGTTATTTTTATTTCACTCATAATATCAAGTTTATGCATTATTTTTAGTTTTAATTAAAGTTTTAGCAAATAGTTTATCATTATTTTTAAACTTATTAAAAAGCCTATAAAACAACTTGCTAATTTCCGACAATATTATAATAGAAAAAGCAACTAAAATAATCTTACACCACACTAATAAATCAAGCGGTACGGTATCGAAAAACCCGCCGAAATATTGCGACAATAAAACGTGTAAAACAAAAGTTACGATAAAGGCAATTACCATTATTTTATTATCGAAAACGTGTTCGAAAATGCTTTTGCTTCCAAGTTCTCTTGAATTGAAAGCATTGAATAATTGAAAAAATGTAAAAAGTGCAAAAATTACAGTTGGCATCTCGTTTTTTGAACAATTTATATAGTTGATTTTATATTGCGTTACAAGGGCGAAACACATAAAAACCGCATTTAAAATTATACTTAAAAGCATTTTTTTAGATACCAAATTATCGTTTCTTTTTACCGGTTTTTTATCCATAAGTTCAAAACCCCTTTGCTCTAACCCAAGCGTTAGCGCAAGCGGTCCGTCCATTATTAAGTTTATCCACAAAAGTTGTAACGTTGAAAATGGATTTTTAAAGCCTAAAAGCATCGTTACTACTATAAAAAGCACCGCCGTCAAATTAACCGAAAGTTGAAATTTTATAAACCGTTGAAAGTTTTGATATATGTTTCTGCCAAACGAAATCGCCTTTACTATCGTAGAAAAAGAATTATCTAAAAGCACTATGTCGCTTGCCTCTTTAGCAATCTCTGAACCAGCGCCCATACTAATGCCTATATCGGCGTGTTTTATTGCGGGCGCATCGTTAATTCCGTCGCCCGTTACGGCTACTATTTCGCCCATTTCTTTTAAAAGCCTTACTACTTTTAACTTAAATTTTGGCGTACTTCTTGCTATAACGGTAACCGTTTTTAGCCTTTCTTTCAACTCGTCGTCGGGCAAAATTTCTAAATCGCTTGCAACGGCAACTTGACTTTTATTCGTTGCAATTTCAAGTTCATGCGCTATTGAGTAAGCCGTCAAAACATTGTCGCCCGTAAGCATTTTTATACCAATATTTGCCTTTTTACAGTCTTTTACCGAAGATAAAACGTCTTTTCTAACGCTATCCGACATAACGGCATAGCCGTCGTAAGTAAGAGCGTTTAATTCGGCATCACTCTCTTTATGGGCAAATACAAGCACTCTTTTTTGCGTTTCTTGTTCTTTTTGTATTTGTTGCTTAATTATAGATATTTCGCTTGTATCTAGCACGCATTTATCAAGCAAAACTTCGGGCGCGCCTTTAAAATAAGTCGTCGTATTTCCGCCCGCATCAACCGTCGTAGACATATATTTTATTTCAGACGAAAAAGGCACTCTTTTTATAACTTTACACAAGTTTCTTACGTCTAAATAATTTTGTCCTAAAAACTTTTTAGAATATTCAAGCAAGCACGCTTCGGTAGGTTGCCCCACGTATTCAACTTCGCCACGCTTTTTGATTATATCGGCGGTTGAGTTTACGGCAACGTTATACCCTATATATTTTTTAGCGCTTTGACTACAACTAATATTCTTAACTTTTAACTTGTTTTCGGTTAAAGTGCCCGTTTTGTCAGAACAAATTACACTTACGCAACCAACGGTTTCCGCCGCAACTAGTTTTTTTATTAACGCGTTTGACTTATAAAGTTTAACTACGTTTAAAGTTAGCGCAATAGCAACGGTTGTCGGTAACCCTTCAGGCACGGACGCAACTATTAAAATTATTGACGATAAAAATGCGTCTTGCAACGTATCAAAACAAAATGTGTTAGTTAAAATTAGCCTTGCAATCGACAAAATTAACACGAATAAAGACGCAACACCCCCAAGCGTAGCAACTAGTTTAGACAGTTTGTTTAGTTTTTCTTGCAAAGGCGCAGATATGCTGTTTTTTACTTGTAATTCCGATGCAATAACGCCTATTTCGGCATTGTCGCCTACGGCGGTAACGACCATAACGCCACTTCCGTTTGTAACGAAAGTTCCGCTAAAAACTACGTTTTTTTGTTCCGCAAGCGGTGTTTTTATAGGTAAAACAACGTCACTAAACTTCTTTACGGGGTTACTTTCACCCGTTAGTGCCGATTCATCAATTTCTAGCGTTGTCGTTGATATTAAACGCCCATCTACAACTACTTTATCGCCCGTTTCTAAATACACCACGTCGCCAACTACGATATCTTTTTGGTTTATAGTTACAATTTTGCCGTTTCTTATAACTTTTACGGTTAAAAGGTCGTAAAAACTGTTTAAAACGTCAAACGCTTTTTGCGATTTTCCCTCCATAATAACAGTTAAAGACACGCTTAACGCTATTGCAAAAATTATGCCTATGCACTCATAAAAATCAAACTCTACGCCCTTTGCCGCCTTGCCTATATTTACGCCAACGGTTATTGCAACGGCAACTTCTAAAATAATAAGCATAGGTTCAAGCAAAGCCTCACCTATTCTTTTAAGAAAAGTTTTGCCCTTTGTTTTGGTTATTGCGTTAGAGCCGTATTTTTGTCTGTTTAAAAGCACTTGTTTACTAGTTAATCCATCAATTGAAGAAGATAATTCTTTTAATACTGTTTCTACGTTTTTGCTATAACTTTTCATATTCCACCCATAAATCTTATTACAAAAAGGTTTTTAAAATGATTTTATTTTAAAAGTAAGTGTAAAAAATGTCAAAAAAGTTTACATTAATAAATTATTGTGTTAAAATTATAATATTAAGTTTAATATAACTATATTTTAGGGGTGTAATAATATGGAAAAGTTTTTTAAAGTAGACATTAATGGATACCAAGCAAGTTTACCTATTTTGCCGTTACCTTCAGGCATAAATATTGCGTTTTTTAACCTTCACGGCAACGCGGAACTTACCGAACATTGTGGTAAAGAACTTGCAAAACTTCTTACTGACTGCGAAGTTTTAATCACTGCGGAATCAAAGGGTTTACAACTTACGCACGTTACGGCACGCGAATTAAACCAAAGTTATTACGCCGTTGCACGCAAGTCTAAAAAATTATATATGCAAGACGGTATTGAAATTACTATTCAATCTTCAATAACTACGGGCAAAGAGCAAAAATTATATCTTTCTAAACACGACGTTGAACTTATAAAAGGCAAAAAAGTCGGCATTGTTGACGACGTCGTTTCAACAGGCGCTTCCCTTTTAGGTTTAGAAGAACTTGTTGAAAAGGCGGGTGGAATTATCCATAAAAAAGCCTTCGTTTTAGCCGAAGGTGACGCTAGCGAAAGAAAAGATATAGTTTATTTAGCAACTATTCCCATTCTTTAAAAAATAAAACTAGGCAAAATTTTGCCATATATAAGGAATTTATGAGAATTGTAATAAAAGTTGGCACTTCTACTTTAGCGTATAAGACTTGCCATTTAAACATAAGAAAAGTTGAAGAACTTTGCAAAGTTATAAGCGATATAAAAAATGCAGGCAACGAAGTTATTTTAGTTTCTTCGGGCGCTATTGCTATGGGTGTTGGCAAACTTATGCTAGCAAAAAGGCCAGACGATATCCCCACAAAACAAGCGGCGGCAGCGGTTGGTCAATGCGAACTTATGTATAAGTATGACGAACTCTTTACAAAGCACAACCATACGGTTGGTCAAGTGCTTTTGACTGGCGCTGATATCGACCACGAAGATAGGCGTATAAATTTTAGCAACACAATGCGTCGTTTACTTGAACTTGGCGTTATTCCTATCGTCAACGAAAACGACACCGTTTCAACAGAAGAAATCGTTATCGGCGATAACGACACTCTTGCCGCAATAGTAACTACTGCGGTAAACGCCGATTTGCTTATACTTTTATCGGATATTGACGGTCTTTACACAGCCGACCCACATAGCGACAAAGAGGCAAAATTGATTGCCGAAGTTAAAGAATTAACAGCCGAAATTATGGCTCTTGGTGGCGACAGTATTTCGGGGCTTGGCACAGGCGGTATGCAAACTAAATTGCGCGCAGCAAAAATATGCACCGAAAACGGCGCGGATATGATTATCGCTAGTGGCGACGACCCTAATATTTTATACGATATTGTCGACGGCAAAGCCGTTGGTACGAGGTTTATTAAAAAATGACGACTAGTGAAATTTTACAAAACGCAAAAAAAGTAAAAAGCGTTATAGCATCACTTTCCGAAGAGCAAAAAAACAATGCTCTTTCCTTTATGGCGGAAAGTTTAGTTAAAAACACTAAAAATATTCTTTTACAAAACCAAAAAGACGTTGAAAACGCTACGGGCAAAATTTCAAACGTTATGATTGACCGTCTAAAACTTACCGAAGATAGAATTAACGCTATGGCGCAAGGTATTTTAGACGTTGTTAAACTTAACGACCCCGTAAACAAAGTGTTATCTACCTACACTCACCCAAACGGACTTGTTATTAAAAAGACTAGCGTTCCGCTTGGCGTTATTGCCATAATTTACGAAAGTAGGCCAAACGTAACGTCGGACGCTGCCGCACTTTGCTTAAAAAGTTCAAACGTGTGCGTTTTGCGTGTTGGCAAAGAGGCCTATTTGTCGGCAAAGGCGATAGTTGACGCTATGCGTCAAGGTTTAGAAAAATGCGCCCTACCCGTTGAAGCAATTAGTTTAATTGAAGACACGTCACGCAATAGTTCATACGAACTTATGACTGCAACTAACTACGTTGACCTTTTAATTCCACGCGGTGGCGCGGGGCTTATAAAGGCGTGTGTTGACAATGCAAAAGTGCCTTGTATTCAAACAGGTACGGGAATTTGCCACGTTTACGTTGACAAAACCGCCGATATTGATATGGCGCTTAATATCGTAAACAACGCAAAAACAAGCCGTCCGTCCGTATGCAACGCCGAAGAAGTTTTGCTTGTTCACAAAGATATTGCAAACGAATTTTTACCAAAATTAAAACAAGTTTTGGTTGACGATAAAATTAAAGACGGCAAAATACCCGTTGAATTAAGGCTTTGCAACAAGTCTAAACTTATAATTGACGGCACAAGCGCAACTAACGAAGATTTTGACACAGAGTTTTTAGACTATATTTTAGCAGTTAAAATAGTTGACGACGTTAACGATGCCATTTTACACGTTTCTATGCACTCAACGGGGCACAGCGAAGCGATAATTTCAAATAGCGACGATGCAATTTTAAAATTTACTACGCTTGTTGACAGTACGTCCGTTTACGTAAACGCATCAACGCGCTTTACCGATGGTGGCGAATTTGGGCTTGGCGCGGAAATGGGCATATCTACTCAAAAATTGCACGCGCGCGGTCCTATGGGCATAGCCGAATTGACGACGTATAAATATATCGCCTACGGCAACGGTCAAATTAGATAAGGGGTTTTTTATGAAGATAGGTTTTATAGGTTGTGGAAATATGGGCGGTGCTCTTGCAAGTGCAATTAGCACTTCAAAAATACAAAAAGAGTTATTGCTTTGCGATAAAAACGAAGAACTTGCAATAAATTTAGCAAATAAACTAAACGCAAAAAGCGTTGATATAAACGAAGTATTATTAAACAGCGACTATATTTTTATGGGTATAAAACCACAACTAATGGAAACGGTTTTTAACTCAATTTATAGCGTTTTAAACAGCAGAAAAAATAAACCCGTTATAATTTCAATGATGGCGGGCGTTAAAATAGAAAAGTTATCTAAAAACTTGCCAAATAACTGCCCTATTATCCGCATTATGCCAAACACACCCGTTGCAGTTAATAGCGGTATGATTTTATATTGCCACAACGAATTAGTTGACGTAGCAAAAGAAAGCGAATTTTTAAAGTTTATGGAAACTACGGGCGAAATTGACAAGTTAGACGAAAGCCTTATTGATGCCGGCTGTGCCGTTTCAGGTTGCGGACCAGCGTTCGTATATATGTTTATAGAAGCCCTTGCAAAAGGTGGCGAAAATTGTGGTTTAAGCCGTAAACAAGCGTTAACTTACGCTAGGCAAACCGTTTTAGGCGCTAGCGCCCTTGCAATTTCTTCGGGTAAAGAGCCAAACGATTTAAAAGACGCAGTTTGTAGCCCTAACGGAAGCACGATAGAAGGCGTTAAAAACCTAGAACTTAACGACTTTGAAAACGTAGTTATATCCGCCGTAAACAAGTCTTTTGAAAGAACGAAAGAACTAGGCAAATAAAAATCTTTAAAATAAAAATAACACTAAATAACAAAAATCCGCTTGATTAACCAAGCGGATTTTTTTACTTTACGTTTATAAATTTTTTAATTGAACGTATAACGTTATATCTTTTTTAGGCTTATAATTGTTGCGATTGCTTATTTTGTTAGTAAACGCTTCGTCAAAATATAAACCACCAAAATATTTGCCTTGACCTATCGTAATCGTAATATTTTGTAAAGTTTCGCCTTCATAAACGTATTGAACGTCTTGCGTGCCGTCTTGATAAACGAGTGTAATTGCTAATTTTGGAAGCCATTTTGCGTAAACTACACAATCGTTATAAAATCTTACGGAAGAGCCACACGCCCTTGTAAGTTCTTCGTCAAGATACCAACCGCCAAACTTCAAATCGTTTGTAATAGGAAGTTGATATTCGGCTTTCGTAGTATCAAAAGAAGTATTGTAATCGACAACGATAGAGTCTAGCGTTAAGTCGTCAACACCCGTATCAAAAGTAATGGTAACTTTATCCCAAATTGCGTAAATAGTTTCAAATTCGTAAATATCGTTTACGCCCGTGCTAGAATTATAGCCAAACATCTTATCTGAACTAAAAGTAGTTTTGCCGTCGTTAATCGTAAAGTATTTATGCGTGCCTCTTAAATCAGAGTAAGTTGCTTCACTAGAACATTCTGGATATCTTGACCAACCGAGTAACGTTGCGCCGTCTTTAACAGGGTTATCAAAAGTAACGTTGCCCTCTGTTGCGCCAAATACTATATTAAGGTCGTCGCTACTGCCGTTTACAGTTCCGCCGTATAAATTAACTTTTAAAACGTATTCTTTGCTAAATTTAGCCGTTATCGTTGGAGTGCTAGACGTCGTTGGTAAGTTAAATCCGTCGGCAAAACTTAAAGTTTCATAGTCTAAACCAGCGCCAAACTTGCCCGACTTCCAAGAAACCGACCAGTATAAGAACTTGTATCCTTCTTTTTCTGGTATCAACGTAGTAAAGTCAATACTAGGTGCGTCGGCATAAATTTCGCTAGGCAAATCGGCTTCAATAGTAGCGCCGTCTAAATTCCAAGTTACTTGATAGCATCTAACAAATAAAGGGGTTAAAGTAATAGTGCCTGTGCGAAGCGTACTAATAGAAGTTATCGTATCTCCGCCAACACTAGTGCCTATGCACCAACCTATAAAGCGTCTTCCATCTTCTTTTGCAACGGGAAGTTCCATAGTGCCTTCGGCACGCAATACCTTTGTAGGATTTTGTGCATCTACAAGTGATTGATATCTATCAATATTGTAATTAATATAGAAATATATACCCGTTTCTTTCCACTTTGCATAAACTTTTACATTGCCGTCTAAACCAGCGGTTGAAGTTACTTTGGTTACGAAATTGCTTTCAAGATACCAGCCGTCAAAAGTATAAGTGTAAGATACGCTTTCATCTTTTTTAGGATTTACAAAGTTAACCGTTTCGCCTTCGGTATACTCGTTTTTAACTTGGCTAGGCGTATTGAAAGTACCGCCGTTTAATTCATAAGTAATAGTATAAACGTCTGGAACAGGTGGCAATTCTTCCCACTTTGCGTAAAGTGTAATATCTTTCGTGCTAGTAAAGTTATATGCGCTAATGATTTGCTTTAATTCAGCGTCTTTATACCAACCTTTAAATTCATAACCCGTTCTTTCAGGTGTTGGAAGATTATATTTTTGTTCTTTAATTAAAGTTTTAGTTGCAATTTCTTCACCGCCGTTAGTTTCAAAAGTAATGCGAACGGTTTCATCGCCTTGCATTTGCTTAATGCCTTTAAAATCAAAGCCAAAGCAAGGTCTAACACCCGCTTTTCCCGTATATAGTTTATTTGCTTGCCAATCAAGGTCAAAGTTAAAGCTATTACCCGTAAAGTTGTATACGTCAACAACGTCAACCGTGTTGTTAACAGGGTTTAAAAGCCAGTAGTTAGTTGTAAATTTATCTGTTTTATAAAATTCAGTATCATCTCTACAAAGCGCATAGTCCGTTAATCCTAACTTTCTATCGTATTCGTCTTGGTGGTTTGCCAGAAATTTGTCAACGTTCCAAAGATAGAACTTGTATGGGTCTGTTGCGTTAAGTTTAGTGTCGGCAATAAATGCCTTTTCTTCGGCATTAAGACTGTTATAGAAATCGGTGTTTAAGTATTCTAAAATATCAAGGCCATGGAATTCGTAACTATAAGAAAAGTCTATAACTTGTAAAGTAGTCCACACTCCGCCAACGTTAACCCAAGTAATAGGTTCAACTTTAAAGTAGTATGCCTTGCCCTTTTCGTAGCCGAAGTTAGAATCAAAAACACAAGTTTGTTTTGCGTATTCTTCGCCTTGATATTCGTAATATCCGTTTGAGTTTCTATTGCCAAACTCTAATTTGTCTAATTCGGCAATAATCGTTTGGTCTTTAACAAGCGTTTGTGGATATCTACCGATTTGAACGCTTTGCTTTCCAAGGTAAACGTCGCACGAATATGAAGCGTGTGCAACCATATCGCCCGTAACGGCTATTGATTCAACTTTTTCTCCACCGACAATCCAACCTTCAAAAGTAGAATTTTCGCCGTCAGTTCTTTGAACCGTATATTGCGTTAAGTCAACAACTGTACCTGCATTAACGGTAAGGTCGTCAATAGGCTGACCGCCACGCACGTCAAAAACCAAAGTTGCTTTGGAATTTGGGTCGTAAGTATAATCTACAACCTGGTTGTATAAACCCAAACCGCAAACTGAACAAATTTTATGCCCTTTACCCTTTTTGATAGGCGTTGCTGGTTCATCAACTATAATTTCGCCAAAACTATGTTCTGCCTTTTCGCCAATCTCATCAGTGTGCTCGCAAGTTGCAACGCGCCAGTGATGAGTAATGTTTGTGCTCCACTCTTCAGAATAGGTATGTTCGTGAGTTTCTTTTTTACAACCCGTAACCGTTAAGCCAACGGTTATGAACATAGCCGTAGCAAATAAAATTGCCAAAAACCTTTTCATAAAAACCTCTCTTTTTTTAATTTTTTAGGTCTCTAAATCTAGCAATACGTATTCTAAAAATTTCTACGAAAATTATAACCCCCCCCGTTGAATTGTCAAGCGTATTATTGTAATTTCTTTCATCGTTTATTAACCATACGTTTTAATATCTTATATAATGAAAGTAAGAGTAATAAAAAACCGCAAGGCCTCTGCCTTGCGGTTTTGTTTTTATTAAGTTTTTGCTATTTTATATAGCCGTTTTTAATCATATAGTTACACAAATTTACAAAGTCAAACGAAGAAAGCGCTTCGCCCCTAACTGACAAGTCAAAACCGCAACTATTTAAAATGGTTTCAACCGTTTGCCTATCCAAATTATAGCCTTTTAATAGGTTGTTTACAAGCGTTTTTCTTCTCATACAAAAGGCATTTTTAACAAGGTTTCTATACTCTTTTATATCTAAAATTTGATATTTATTTTTATTAAAAGTTATTTTTACAACGGCGCTATCTACGTTTGGCGCAGGATAAAACATCTCTCTACCAACGTATTTTATAATCTCGCTATCGCAAGTGGCGTTTATGCTAGCCGTAATCGCGCCGTAATCACTAGTTGAATTTTTGGCAACTATCCTTTCGGCAACTTCTTTTTGAACGGTAACTACAACGGCATCACAATTACAACTTTCTTCAATAAAAGCCATAATTATAGGCGTAGTTATATAGTAAGGCAAGTTTGCAATTACGGTATAATTCGACCCAACTATATTTTCAAGTTCTTTAACGCCAACCTTTAAAACGTCTTTAAAAATTAACTCTACGTTAGAATAGTCTTGCAAAGTTTTTGATAAAATAGGCTGTAATTTAGTGTCAATTTCAAAGCCGTAAACCTTTTTAACCCTTTTTGCAATTTCGCCCGTTAAAGTGCCTGCGCCAACGCCTATTTCTACAACGGTAGAATTTTTGTCTACGTTAGAATTTTCTACGATAGAGCCAAGCAAATTAAGGTCTGTTAAAAAGTTTTGACCGAACTTTTTTTCAAATATAAAGTTGTTTTCTTTTAAAACTTTTTTTATATCCATAAATAATTTATAAAAATTAAAAAATACTTTTATCGTAACAACTTGATAAATTTTATCAAAGTTTACAATAATTAACAAATGATAAGTCGGGCAAAAATTCTTGCCCGATTACATATTTATTTTATCTTTTTAAACAAGTTTAAAGTGTTTTGATAAACCGTATCGGCTAAAACTTGCTTATCTAAACCCAAACTGTTTGATATAAAATCGTAAATTACCGCAACGTTTTTTGGGCTGTTAACTTGCCCTCTAAATGGCACGGGGGTTAAAAACGGACAGTCCGTTTCAACTAAAACCCTATCAAGCGGTAGGTTTTTTAAAACTTCTATTCTTTTTGAATTTTTAAAAGTAAGTGAACCGCCAAACGAAAAATACGCGCCAAGTTTTAGTAGAATTTTTGCCGTTTCTAAACTTTCAGAATAACAATGCATTAAAAAGCCGTTTTTAAGTAAATGCTTGTTTTGTTGAAGTATAGTTACCGTATCTAAACACGCATCGCGTGAGTGAATAACTACGGGTACGTTATAAAAATCGGCAAGTTCAAGTTGCTTTATAAACGCTTGTTTTTGAAGTTCTTTATCGTATGGCTCGTAGTGATAATCTAAACCTATTTCGCCCATTGCAACGCATTTTTCACAATTAGAAAATTTTGCAATTTCTTCGATATCATCAAACATTTTTGCGTTTTGTGGGTGTAAACCTGCCGTAAAATATACTTCACTATACTCGTCTGCATTTATCTTACATTGTTTAACAATTTTAAGTTCGCAACCCGAATCTATAACTATTTTTACGCCCGCCGATAAATATTCGTTTCTATATTCTTCTATATTAGATAACACTAAATCGTCGGATAGGTGCGCGTGCACGTCAACTAATTTTAACAAACTTCCGCCCCCGATGGCAAATCTTTTTCAGGCGATACAAGAACGACTTTACCGTCTTTTTCGGCACATAAAACCATACCTTCACTTAACACACCGCAAAGTTTTGCAGGCTTTAAGTTGCAAACTAAAACAACCTTTTTGCCAACTAATTCTTCTGGCGTATAGTAGTTTGCAAGCCCTGACGCTACGGTGCGCTTTTCACCGCCAACGTCAAGTGAAAGTTTTAAAAGTTTAGAAGATTTTTCTATCTTTTCGCACTTTTCAATAAGCGCAACTCTTAATTCAGTTTTGAAAAATTCGTCAATGCTAATTTCTTCTTTGTGTTCCATTTTTTCTTCTTTAACTTCTTCTACTTCTTTTGCTGATTCTTTATGCCTTTTAATCATCATTTGTTCAATTTCGGCAATTTCTTTTTTAAGGTCAATTCTTGGAAAGATTGGTTCGGCTTTTAAAATAGTTACGCCACCTTGTAAATAGCCAAACTTAATATTGTCAAAATTGTTTTCGCTTTCGCCGTCAATACCAAAGTACGCTAAAATTTTGTTTGGCGCTTTCGTAATGAAAGGTTTAAGCATAATAGTGCTTATTCTTATGCACTCCGACAAAACGTAAAGAACAGTTTTAAGCCTTTCGCTACCGCCTTCTTGCTTTGCAAGTTTCCATGGTTCAGTTTCGTCTATATATTTGTTTGCCCTTTCAATCAACTTAAAGATTTCTATAAGCGCGCTTGGCACGTCAATAGCGTCAATATTCTTTTTAACAACGTCAAGTATGCCGTTTGCCATAGCGATAACTTCGTTATCTATATCCAAATATTCGTTTGGAGATTGCAAAACACCACCAAAATATTGATTTATCATTGCCGTCGTTCTAGAAACCAAATTGCCAAGAGAGTTTGAAAGGTCGCCGTTTATTCTTTTTAATAAACTTTCGTTAGTGTAAACACCGTCGTTACCAAAAGGTATTTCGCGAAGTAAGAAGTATCTTAACGCGTCGCAACCGTATCTATCGACAAGTTCTTTTGGGTCGGTAATTTCGGTTTTAATATTTTCGCCTTTTGATTTAGAGAGTTTATCGCCCCCGATTAAAAGCCAACCGTGACCGTAAACCTTTTTAGAAACGGGTATATCAAGCGCCATTAAAATTGCAGGCCAAATAATCGTATGGAAACGGACTATTTCTTTACCAACCATTTGAACGTCTGCAGGCCAAAATTTGTTGTATAAAGTTTCGTCGTCAGAGCCGTAGCCAAGCGCCGTAATATAGTTAGTTAAAGCGTCAACCCAAACGTAAACCGTGTGCTTTTCGTCAAAAGTTACGGGTATGCCCCACTTTATTGTCGTTCTTGAAACGCAAAGGTCTTGAAGTCCGGGTTTAATAAAGTTGTTTACCATTTCGTTTACGCGTGATTTTGGTTGTAAAAACTCTGGGTTATCTTCATAGAGTTTTAAAATTTTATCGGCGTATTTTGAAAGGCGGAAGAAGTAACTTTCTTCTTTACCCTTTTGAACGGGACGGCCACAGTCTGGACATTTACCGTCTTTTAATTGAGATTCAGTCCAAAACGATTCGCAAGGAGTACAATACCAACCTTCGTATTCGGACTTATAAATTTCGCCTTTATCGTAAAGTTGTTTAAAGATACGTTGAACGGCGGAAACGTGATATTCGTCGGTAGTTCTTATAAACTTATCGTAAGACACGTCAAGTTCCTTCCAAATTTCTTTAAGCCCGTCGACAAGCGGATTGATAAATTCAATAGGCGTTAAACCTTTTTCTAAAGCCTTTTTTTCTATTTTTTGACCATGCTCGTCCGTACCCGTTAAAAAGAACACGTCTTTTTTAAGCATTCGGTTAAACCTTGCAAGCGCATCGCAAACAACGGTAGTATAACAATGACCGATATGCCAGTTGCCACTAGGATAATAAATGGGTGTTGTAATGTAAAATTTATTATTGTTCATAACTCCTCCAAAAACGTGTTTTAAACTGTTTTTTAGTATACTTTATTTATTATATAATAATTATTTTATTTTGTAAACATAATTTACGCTTATAATTCAAAGGCTTTTTTCATAAAATTAACTATGAACGCAATTTTTAGTTTTATTATGATAGTTTCGCTGTTTGTTATAACCATTTTTTGCCCCGACAAACTACTTTCGGCTTTTTCAACTTCGGCAAATAAAACTATATCGCTTTCGATAAACTTACTTGCAATTTATATAATTTGGTGCGGTTTTAGTGAACTTTTACAAAAGTCGGGGTTAAACAAAAAAATAGCAAAACTCTTGCGCCCTATAACGCGGTTTTTGTTTGGCAAAACAAGTGAAGAAACAAGCGACCTTATATCTTTAAACCTATCTTGTAACCTTTTGGGACTAGGCGGTATTGCAACCCCCGTAGCCATTGACGCTATGAAAAATTTAGAAAACGAAAAAAATAACGATGCAAAAACTATGCTTTTCGTTATTTCGGCAACGTCTATTCAAATACTTCCAACGTCCGTTATGCAACTACTTGCCGAAAACGGTTGTTTAAACAGTTATTACGTTATCGTGCCAACGCTTATTTCAACGATAATTTCAACGGTTTTGGGCGTAACGCTGTGCAAGGTGCTAAAATGAAGTTTACGGCAATTATCATACCCCTACTTATATTTTTGCTGTTTTTTTATTGCGCCGTTAAAAAAATTAACGTGTACGACGTATTTATTGACGGCGTTAAAAAAGGCGCGCCCTTAACCTTACTTATAATGCCAAATATTTTAGCGATACTTTTAATGAGTGAACTTTTTGAAATAAGCGGTTTAAGTAGTTTGCTAATTAAACTTACAACTCCCCTTTTTTCCTTTTTCGGCGTACCTAGTGAACTTATAAAACTAATTATAATTAAGCCGTTTTCGGGTAGCGGAAGTTTTGCATATTTAAGCGAAATAATAAAAAATTACGGCACAAACAGTTATATTACGCTTTGCGCGTCGGCAATTTTCGGTTCTTCTGAAACGGTTTTTTATATTTCCGCAGTATATTTTACTAAATGTAAAGAAAAAAAAGCGGTAAAGGCAATTTTAATATCCTTAACCGCTTCGTTTATTTCAACAGTTTTAAGTTGTTTGATTTGCAAGTTTTTTATTTGATGGAATAAAGAAGGCTTCTACAACTTTCGCACTCTTTAATAATCCCTTGCGACAATTCGTTTTTAACGCTTATAGACATACCCGTTGCGCACGCAGGACAATAACAGTCCTTGCTAGTTGCGTCTACGCCGAATACGACGGGGAACTTTTTGTCTTCTCTTTTAGTAGCATATTTTTTCATTAACGCATTATCTATATTATTAGCAATTTTTTCAAGTTGACCTTTTAATGAGTTAACTTCTTCGACTTTTGAATTTTTTAAAGTTGCAAATTTTGGACGATATTCGTTGTATTGCGCTTGCATTTTAGAAGTATCTTCACGAAGGCGCGCAAATTCTTTAAAAACTTCGTCAACGTTTTTGTGAAGATTTTTGATTGCCGTTTCCTTTTGGTTTATTGCGTTAACCGTTTCTTGAAACTTCTTTTTTAAGTAGTTGAGTTCATCGTCGCTTTCGCAAGTGTCAACAGACGAAGAATAGTCGTTTGCAACCTTTTGAAGTTGCTTGATTTCTTCAAGCATAGTATTATAACTATCAAGCATATTTTTAGCCTTTGCGTCAATACTGCTTATCAATTCGTTAACAGATTTTAAAAATTTGCTTGCGCCGTAATACTTTTGCGCTTCTTCACTCTTTTTTAAAGTATCTTCAATGTCTTTAAGTTGTTTGTCAACCGTTTGATACTCTAAAATGTATTTTACTTGTTCGTTCATAATATTACCTCCTTAACGGGTATTTCACAAATAATAATTTTCTTCAAAAATCATATGGTCTATATCAAAAGTTTTTGTAATTTTACTATAAAACTTTTTAAACCCATAAATTTCCGATGCGTAATGCGTTAATATAATAAGGTTTTTATCTTTATCTAAAACCTTAATAATCGCACTGTGTTTTACGTCCGACGAAATATATAAGTCGGCATCTATAAAGTCAACTTCGCTTTCGCTTAAACCTGCACCGCAAAAACTTGCGACTTTGTAAATTCTATTTTGACCGTTTCCATAAAACAAAATCTTGTTTGCATTAAATTCATTTTTAACTTTGTTAAAAACGTCTTGCGCTAAAACTCCGTCAAATTCGCTTATTTTACCGTAACTGTTGCCACAAGAAAGTTCGCACGCGTTACCAACTATTTTACCGCCTATGCCCTTTGCAAACTCATCGTCTATACCGCCTTTAACGGCGTCTAAATTAAGATGACATGATATAACGCCTATATCGTTTTTTATCGCATTATATATAGGCGAATTTTGGCTAATTGAATAAAGCGGATAGTAAATTGCGGGGTGATGCGTAATTATTGCGTCGCAATTATTTTTTACGGCAAAATCTACGGCTTTGTTCGTTAAATCAAGCGAAAACAAAACTTTTTTTATATCTTTATTCGTGCCTACTATTATACCGCTATTGTCTTTTGCGTCAAATTTAGCGCAAAACTCTTTAGATATGCTAACAGGCGCAAACTCTTCGGTTTTTTCAAATAATTCTTTAATCGTCATAAAGCACCTTTTTAATTAAAGTTTCTCTATTTTTTAAAAGTTCAAGTTGAACGCTTGATATATCGGCTTTTCGTTTAATTTCGCCTATCATATTAAGTTCGGCTTTTAACTTATCGACAAACGCCTTGCCTTTATCTTTAAGGTTTTCTCTACCAAAAGTTAGTTCTAAACTAGTGTAACTATCGCTACCTAAAACAGCCGATATTCCGTCGTAATATTTTTTATCGTAAAAGGTAAAATCCCTTTCTATTTTATAACCGTATTCAATAAGCGTTTGCCTAACTTTTTCCGTGTTTTTTTGGGGCGAAAGCACAAATTGACTAGGCTTATTTTTTACCTTTTTTATAATACTACAAATTTCTTCACCGCCCATACCCGCTATAAAAACGACGTCGCAAAGCCCGTCAAAATCGTCAAGCCCGTCACACGAAAAAGCCTTGACTTTATCGCCGTAATCTTTAAGTAAATTTATAGCCTTTTGTAAACTAGGCGTTGATATATCAGAGATTATTACGCTTTCAAACTTACCGCTATCAAGCGCCATTTTTGCCACTAATCCATGGTCGCAACCAACGTCGGCAAAAACTTTTCCGCCCTTTACAAGCGAAAAAAGAGTTTCAAGTCTACTAGTCATTATTCTAAATACTCTTTTAACTTTTTAGAACGCGATGGGTGGCGAAGTTTTCTAAGCGCCTTTGCTTCAATTTGACGGATACGTTCTCTTGTAACGTTAAACTCTTTACCAACTTCTTCAAGGGTTCTTGGTTTGCCGTCGTCAATACCGTATCTTAAACGAAGTACCTTTTCTTCTCTTGGCGTCAAAGTGTCTAACACAGAAATAAGTTGTTGTTTTAA
This sequence comes from Christensenellaceae bacterium, assembly GCA_045651725.1. Taxonomy (GTDB): domain Bacteria; phylum Bacillota; class Clostridia; order Christensenellales; family Borkfalkiaceae; genus HGM11412. Next base: position 35,412 of record JAZRSX010000014.1, on the reverse strand, counting down.
CATATTTGCGGCAACTTGGTCGCTTGGTGAAGTTGCGTTTTCGTCTTCAATAAACGTACCTAAATTGCTATCGTCTTCTTCGCCGATAGGCGTTTCAAGTGAAACGGGGTCTTGCGCGATTTTTTGAATTTCAATAACCTTTTCTTCGGTAATTCCCATATAATCGGCAATTTCCTTTGGCGTTGGGTCTCTGTTAAACTCTTGCACAAGCAAGCGCGAAACTTTTACCACTTTGTTTATCGTTTCAACCATATGTACTGGTATTCTTATAGTTCTTGCTTGGTCGGCAATAGCGCGAGTTATGGCTTGCCTTATCCACCAAGTAGCGTAAGTTGAAAACTTAAAGCCCTTTGTATAGTCAAACTTTTCAACGGCTTTCATTAAACCCAAATTGCCTTCTTGAATAAGGTCTAAAAGGTGCATACCCCTACCAACGTATCTTTTCGCAATAGAAACGACAAGACGAAGGTTTGCTTCAGAAAGACGCCTTTTTGCCGATTCGTTGCCATCCATCATAGATTTTGCAAGTTCACTTTCTTCTTCCGTAGTTAAAAGCGCAATTTTACCTATGTCTTTAAGATACACTTTTACAGGGTCGTCCATTGAAATTTCTTTTTCAAGTTGCAAAATAAGGTCTTTGTCTTTGGCTAAAATATTATAAGTATCTAAAATTTCAATGCCCTTTTCTCTAAACGAATTATAGATAGACTCTATTTGTTCGGGTGAAAGGTCGAACTTGTCAATTATATCCATTAAATCGTCAGATGCAACGCTTTTAACTTCTTGGTACTCATTTATAAGCCCAGTTACTAATTCGTTTAATTTTTGTTCTGAAATACTCATTTTATCCTCCGTTTTTAAGTTCGGCTAATTTGTCTGTTAGTTTTAATAATATAAGCGCAAGTTGTTTGCGTTTATTAAGGTCGGTTTCGTTAGAATATTCTTTGTTTAACTTTGAAATCTCGCTTTCTAAATTATAGCGTTTTAGCGTAATTAAACAGTCGTTAAAATACTTTTCTTCGCCTTCTTTATTAAAGATATTATCGCCCGCGTTTAATACGGCGTTAAGTTCTTCAAGCCCGCTTTCGCCAACAAGTTCGTTAAGGTTTGAAACGTTAAAGTCTATACCCGAAAATACAACTGTTTCGGCTAAAACTTCTCTAACCTTGTCGTTAAAAAACAAATCGTCAAATTCGCTAGAAAGCGCGTAATTCTTTTTATATATAAACGACGCTAAAATAAACCTTTCCGCCGTTTCGATTAAACTAGACGGCTTTTGAGTTATAACTTCGTTGCTTTTTTGCCCCTGTTTAGTCGGCTTGCCTTTTTCTAAATCGCGTTTTAGCGATTCGTAAGTTAAGCCGGACGCATCTCTTATTTGAGTTAAAAGTTCTTCTTTTAAGTATTCGTCTTCAACCGTTCTAACTAAATTTAAGGCTTCGGCAACGTATTTTCGCCTATCGGAAACGTCGCTAAAATCCTTGCCGTTTTTAAGCACTTTTAGTTTAAAGTCTATAAGTGGCATAGCGCTGTTTAATAGTTTTTGATAAGCGTCTTTTCCGCCTTCTCTTATTATATCGTCGGGGTCTTTACCGTTTGGTAAAGGCACGATTTTAATTTCAAAATCTTCGCCCAAAAATATATCAAAACTGCGTAGTGTTGCGTTTTGACCAGCGGTGTCACCATCGTAGCAAACGTAAACGACGTCAGTATACCTTTTAAGTAGTTTTGCTTGTTCAAGCGTTAAGGACGTGCCCATCGATGCAACTACGTTTGTAAACCCTGCCTGATATAGTGAAACGACGTCTAAATTACCTTCAACCATAATAACGAAAGGTATTTGCTTTTCCGTTCTTATCTTTTTAAGGTTATTTATGCCAAACAGTAGTTTCTTTTTAATAAAAACTTGCGTTTCTTTGGTATTTTTGTACTTGCCGATTTTATCGCTAGTAGGCTTTAAAACTCTACCCGTAAAACCAACAACTTTACTCATTGCGTTTATAATGGGAATAACAAGCCTATTTGCTTCGCTATCAAATAAATTTCCCCTATCGTTTTTTTGGCAAACGCCTGCGTCAAGCATTTCTTGTTCGGTGTAGCCAAGCGACTTTAAGTAAATGGGAAGTTCGTTATACCCAAGCGACGCGCCCATACCGAAAGCGCGCACGGTTTCTTTTGTAAATCCGCGTTTATCTACGTATGCAATATAATCTTTTGCTTCGGGTTTTTGAAGATTTTTAACGTAAAAAAGCGCGGTATCTTTTAAAACGGCGTAAAGCCTTTCCCTTTGATTTTTATTTTTCTTAATTTCCGCTTCGTTAAAATCGTCGCTTTCGGGCATATCTATTTTACAAATATCGGCTAAAAACTTAACTGCTTCGTAAAACGAAAGCGCTTCAACTTCTTGAACGAATTTGATAACGTCGCCCCCTTTACCACAGCCAAAACAATGGTAAAATTGCCCAGGCTCGTTGACGGTAAACGACGGTGTTTTTTCGCTATGCCCCGGAAGTGGACAGCGCGCCCAGTAGTTAGAAGACCCTTTGCGTTGTAAAACGCAATACCGACCAACGATATCAACAATATTACATTTTCTTTTAAGTTCTTCTAAAAACTTTTCGTCTAAAAAAGCCATAAATTAAAACCTATCAATAAAAATTTTCCGGTTCAAACAACGTGCGGAATATCGTGATTGCGTATCTATCCGTCATACTAGATATATAGTCGCAAACGACTTGTTCTTTTTGGTAATTTTGCAATAATTTTTTGTAATTTTCGGGCAATTTATCAACGTTAGTTAAAAAATAATCGTACGTTGCGCTAATCATATTGCTTGCCCTTTCTTCTTGAAGTAAGGCGTCTTTTCTAAAATACACCCTTTCAAACATAAAGTCTCTTAACTCCGTCATAGCCTGTTTAACGTCGTCGCCAACTTCAACGTAGTCTTTATCAAAACTAGTTTCTAAAATTGAAGAAATCATACGGTTTATACGTTGCCTTGACGTTAACCCTAAAACTTCTTTTACGTTCTTTGGCAAGTCGTTAGCGCTTATTAAATTCGCCCTAACGGCATCGTCAACGTCGTGATTAAGATATGCAATTCTATCGGCAAGCGAAACGCACTTTCCTTCTAGCGTAGACGGATTGCCACTTATTTTGTGGTTTAAAATACCGTCTTTTACTTCAAAAGTTAGGTTTAGACCTTGTCCATCTTTTTCTAAAACTTCAACGACGCGTAAAGACTGCTTGTTATGTTCAAATCCGTATGGACAAAGTTTATTAAGCACTCTTTCCCCTGCGTGACCAAACGGCGTGTGCCCCAAATCGTGCCCTAGTGCAATGGCTTCCGCTAAATCTTCGTTTAACGTTAGCCCCCTTGCAAGTGAACGGGCTATTTGGCAAACGTCAAGCGTGTGAGTAAGTCGCGTCATATAATGGTCGCCTTCGGGCGAAAAGAATACCTGCGTTTTGTTTTTTAAACGGATAAACGCCTTTGAGTAAATTATCCTATCCCTATCCCTTTGGAACTCCGTTCGCATTTGACATGGCTCTTCAAAATATGCCCTGCCTTTCGTGTTCTTTGACTTGGTTGCAAATTTTGATAAAAACGCGTCTTCTCTACTATAAAGTTTTTCTTTTACGTTTGAACTAGAACTCATATATAATACTCTTTACACTTAATATATACTATAACAAAGTGAAAAAACCTTTTTTTATACAAAAGATTTCAAAAGTTAACGGCATCTAACATATTTCCAACAAAAAGCGGATAGTTTTTGCCCGTAATTTCGTCGTTACTCTTTTGACAAATTTTATAGATTTCTTCAGCAACCATTTGTGGTGTTGCCATTTTTGTTAAACCGCAATCGTTTAAAAATTGCATTATGTCGGTAGCGGATAAGTGCTTATTCATATCGGTGTCTACAAGCCCTAAAATTATAGAGCAAATTGCAACGCTAGAATTTTCAAGTTCTTGCGAAAGCGCCCTTGTTAACCCTATTATCGCACTTTTCGACGCCGAATACACGACTTCGCAACTTCCCCCTACAACGCCGAAAACCGACGAAATATTGACGATTTTTCCGCCGTTAAAAAGCATATCGTTTAGCGCGTGCTTAATAGTTAAAAAAGTGCCTTTAACGTTCACGTTAAACACGCTGTCAAACTCACTTTCGTCAACGTCAATAAGCATTTTTTGTTTTAATGCAACACCCGCGTTATTTATTAAAATATCTATGCGCTTAAAGGTTGATAAAACGTAGTTAAAAAGATTTAAAACGTCAGCACTTTTAGTTACGTCGGCTTTAAAAATTGAAACGTTTTTATATTCTAATAGGGTTTTTGCTTCAACTTCGGAATTATTGTATACGGCAACGACGTTATATCCGCGTTTAGAAAACTCTATTGCCGTTTGATACCCTATACCTTTGCTAGCGCCCGTAATTACAACAGTTTTCATATTTAAAAAATTGCCCGATAGAAACTATCGGGCGCAAAAACAAATTATTTTTTAACTCTTTCCATATATTCACCAACTCTAGTGTCTATACGGATAACGTCACCTTCGTTAACGAACATAGGAACTTGTATAGAAATGCCCGTTTCAAGTTTAACGATTTTAGTTGCGTTAGTCGCAGTGTTACCAGCAACGCTTGGTTCTGCTTCTGTAACTAAAAGTTCAACGAAGTTTTCGCAATCAACAGAAAACGCTTTGCCCTTATAGAATTTTACTGTTACGGGGTCGTTTTCTTTAACGTATTTGAGCGCGTCTTCAACTTGGTCGTAGTTAAGTGGTTCCATGTTGTACTCTTCGTCCATAAAGTAGTAAAGTTCGCCGTCATTGTAAGAATAAGTCATTTTCTTTGTTTCAATGATTGCATTTTCAAACTTTTCCGTTGGGTTGAAAGTAATTTGCAAAACCTTGCCGTCAACTACGTTTTTTAACGTTGTTCTTACAAATGCTGCACCTTTACCGGGTTTAACGTGTAAAAAATCTACTACCGTATAGATTTTTCCATCGTATTCAATTGTTACGCCTTTTCTTAAATCGCCTGCTAATACCATATAAGAGATTATCTCCTTAAAAAATTTTTTATTTTAATTGCGCATACTCTTGCACAACTTTATTCTTCATAAGTGAACGGGCTATGCCGTCTTTTATAATTACGGTGTCTTCAATTCTTATACCGAATTCGCCTTCAAAATAAACGCCCGGTTCAATCGAAAACACGCAATTTTCTTTTAAAACTTTGTTTCCGCTTTTACTTAATCTTGGTTCTTCGTGAATTTTTACGCCTATGCCGTGACCTAATGAGTGAGTAAAATATCCGTCAAGCCCAAAAGATTTTAGATAGTTTCTTGCAATAGCGTCCGCCTCACAGCCTAGCATATTTGCTTTAACGTTAGATATTGCTTGTTGTTGCGCGTCAAACACGACTTTATGAACGTCTAAATACTTTTTAGGCGCTTTGCCAAAGTAAAACGAACGCGACATATCGCTACAATACCCTTTATACTTACAGCCAAAATCAAAAAGTATAGGCATATTATCTTCAAGTTTAACGTCACCCGTTTTATAGTGCGGTATTGAACTGCCTTTACCAAAAGCAACGATTGTGTCAAAAGACTTATCTTCTGCTCCGTTAATCCTAAAAAAGTATTCAAGTTTGCTTGCAATTTCGCTTTCCGTTACGCCAACTTTTAAAAACGGCAAAACTTGTGTAAACGAAAGTTCGGCAATTTCGCAAGATTTTTTAATATACTCTATTTCCGCTTGACTTTTAACTGCGGTTTTAGAAAAAACTTCTTCGCCACAGTCGTAAACGGTAAAGCCAAAGTCTTCTAAACTTCTTAAAATTTTGGCGGTAGAATATTCAAAAACCAAGCCGACGCTTTTAGCCCCGTTTGACTTTAAAAATTCAAAGGCTTGCTTAAAAGACGAATAAAGCAAAACGGTAACGCCTTTTAAATTTTTAGCGCCTTCGTAATAGCGCATATCAACGAAAAGCGTTTTAGATAAATCGTTTAAAACAAGCACCGCGTCTTCCGCTTTAAAGCCCGTAAAATAATAAATTAAGTCACTGTCTACTATGACGATAGGTTTTTTATTCATACTATTGTTTATATATAATAACATATACGTTATAAATAGTCAACTTTAAAATCAACAAAAACTCTTATATATTTGCCTTTATTTTTAACTATTATACAAATTTTTGCAAAGTTTTAGCAAAAAAACACTTGATTTTAAAACAAAATAGTATATAATAATTTTAATATGGATAACGTTACGTCACAAGAACAATTTAATAAACAAGTTGCCGAAAATTTAGTAAAATATCGCAAGCACAATAACTTAACACAACTTGCACTTGCCGAAAAACTAAACTATTCGGATAAGTCCGTTTCAAAGTGGGAAAGTGGCGAATGTTTGCCCGATATTTTCGTGCTAAACTCTATTGCTAAAATTTACGGAATTACCGTAAACGACCTTATTTCGCCAAGCGCTAAAATTAAAGCGCCAACGAATACTGCAAATAGATTTTTCGTTCCCACCCTTTCGTGCTGTATAGTTTGGCTTGTCGCTCTTATTGCGTTTTTCGTTTTAAAAGCCGTTTTTCCTAGCGCAACTAAACTTTGGATGTGCTTTATTTTCGCAATTCCTATAACTGCAATAGTTGAACTTGTGTTTGCGTGCATATACAAAATGCAATTTATGCAAATTTTTTCAATATCGTGTATTATTTGGACTACCGTTTTATCTTTACATTTAGCGCTTAACGATATAATGAGCCAAATAATTTTACTTTATCTAGTTGCAATTCCACTTCAAATTTTGTTCATTTTGTGGTATATTTACCTAGGAATAATCAAAAAGCGTAAAAAACTATAACGTTTAAAAATAAAAAGCGGTTTACTTTTTAAGTAGACCGCTATTTTTTATAAAGTTTTATAATATTCGCACATTGCCTTTGCGTCTATATCTTGCGTGCCTGCGCTTTCACAAATAATAAACGGCTCTATACCCTCTTTTTTAACGGCTTGTAAGAAAGGTTCGTAGTTTGGGCCGTACTTGTCGTCTAGAAAAGTAAGGTGTTTAATTTCACCCTTGTCGCCATACATAATTTTAGAAAAATGAACGTGCAATCGTTCAAGTTTTTTAGCGCCCACAACGTTTCTTGTAGCAGTTAAAACGCTAGAAAAATCTTCAACGGTATTTAAGCAACCACGTCCCCTTGCGTTGACGTGCCCAAAGTCTATTGCAGGCACGAAAAACGGGGCTATATTGCAAAATTCGGCTATTTCTTCAACAGTTCCTATTTGCGCCGACTTGCCCATAGTTTCGGGGCAAACAAGCATATCGTAATAGCCGTTATCGTCAATTAAAACGGCTAAATTTTTAAGCCTTTCAACCGTTAAATCAACGGCTTCGTTTCTTGAAAGTTTGCCTTGCGTTGACGGATGAAACACAACTCTATTTGCACCCATTAACTTTGCGTATTTTAAAGACTTTAACAAGTAGCCGTATGAGTTTTGCACCTTTTCTTCTTCAACGCTTGCAAAATTTATAAAATAAGGCGCGTGCACGCTTAACTCTACGCCGTTTTCTTTAAAGGCATCGCCTATTTCTATTGCAGTTTTTTCTGAAAGAGTAACCCCTCTGCCAAAAGAATATTCAAAACAGTTAAGTCCTAAATTTTTAACGTATTCGCTTGCTTCTTTGCTAGTAGATTTTCCGCTAGCGTAAAAGGCTTCACCGTTACCGCTTGGCCCAAATTTAATCATTTAATAACCCCTTGTCTTCATTAAGTTGCTTAATTAGTTCATCTTTTGATTTAAAAGGCATAATTTCACGCACGAAGTCTATGAAATATACCGTTATATATTTATCGTAAAGATTGCCGTCAAACCCCTTGATATAAGTTTCAATTATGCAATTATTCCCGTTAAAAGTTGGTTGTTTTCCAACGTTCGTAAGCGACGGATATATTCTATTTTCAATAACCACAAGGGTTAAGTAAACGCCGTTTTTTAATAAAAATTTATCACTACAAACGACCATATTTGCCGTTGGATACCCTAGGTTTTTACCTAAACCTTTGCCTTTTATTACCTTTTCCGTAATAAAATAATTGCCGTCTAAAAGTTCGTTAACTACTTTAATATCACCATTTTTTAAGTAATTTTTTATCCTTGTAGTTGAAATTACGTTGCCGTTTTTATCGCAAATTTTTTGCTTTGAAATAACGCTTGCGCCGTATTTTTTAGCGCTTTCTTTTAGCGTTAAAACGTTGCCTTTTGCCATATAGCCGTAAGTGTAATCTTCCCCACAAATTACGGCGAATACGTTATAACTTTTAAATAAAATATTCGTAAACGCGATATGGGATATAGACATAAAATCTTTATCTAAATGCGCGTAAACGACAAAATCAACGCCTAAACTTCTTAAAATAACGAGCCTTTCGTTAAAAGTAAAAACGTCATTTTCACTTTTTTCACCCGTAAAAAGCAAAACCCCAAGTTTTAAGCCGTTTTCTTTTGCAATAATTTTTGCGATATTTATAAGTGATTTATGCCCTTTGTGTAATGCGTCAAAATACCCTAAACACAAAACGCACTTTTCATCGTATTTATAACCGAATTCAAAAATTTCCATATTATTCTTTCATATAAACTTTAATTGTAAGGTTTTTATTAGCAACGCTACCTAAACAAACGAAAACGCCGTCGTTATACACTTTATAAAGCCCGTCGTCAACGTCAACTAAACAAGGCCTACCGCAAATAAGGTCTTGTTCGTTTTTATTCGAAATATTTAAAATATCGTAATCTAATACGATTGACGGATTTTCAAGCAACGAAGAAACGTCTTCGCAATTTTTAACTTCTTCAATAGTAACGCATTTATCTACGCAAAACTTTCCACTTTGAGTGCGTTTTAGCGCCGTCATCGTGGCGTATGTATTTAAAAGTGACGCTAAATCTCTACAAATAGAGCGAATATAAGTTCCGCCCTTGCAAGTTATTTCAAAGTTATATACGCCTTTTTCTTCTATACACGAAAGTAATTTTATGCTGACAATTTCAACTTCTTTTGACTTTAACTCTACGCTAACGCCCTTTCTTGCAAGTTCGTAACTACGCATACCGCCAACGTTTTTTGCGCTGTATATAGGCGGTATTTGGCTAACTTTTCCCACAAGTTTTTTAATATTTTGTTCTACTTCAACCCTTTTAGGCAAAGCGCCGTTTTCGTATAAAATCAAACCGCCACTATCAAGCGTGTCCGTTTGATAGCCAAAAGTAAATTCGGCAATATATACCTTAACTTTATCTAGCGTATAGTCAAAAAGCCTTGTGCATTTACCAACGGCAACAGGCAAAACGCCTTCTGCAAGCGGGTCAAGCGTGCCCATATGCCCAACTTTAAACCCTTTACACTTTTTTTTAATTGTATTTAACGCACTTGCCGACGATATACCGCGTGGCTTGTATAAATTTATAAATCCGTTCATTTTAAAGTCTTTGTTTAACGTTGTAAACAAGTTTGTCGATAATATCTTCTTTATAGCCCCTAATCATAGCGCCACTAGCAAGGATATGACCGCCCCCACCGTAAAGCGACGCTATTTCGTTAACGTTTACAAACCCTCTACTTCTAAAACTAATTTTATATTGCTTATCGCCCGTTTCAAGTAACGATATAGCAACTTCAACAGTTCTAACGGTAAGTGGAAAGTCTATAAAACCTTCCGTCATAGTATCGCTAGCGTTACAAGCCGACAAATCGCTTTTTTCTATAACCAAAACTGCAACTTTATCGTCTAAAAAGTATTGCATTTTTGATATTACGCGCGAATATAAACTTGCCCTTTCTTTGCTTTGGTCTTTAAACATTTTTTTGATTATAAGGTGCAAATTTCCGCCAAAACCAACTAATTTTGACGCAACTTGCAAGGTGTTTTCCGTAACGTTAGAGTGCGCAAAAGCACCAGTATCCGTAACGACCCCTAAAAGCAAAGCGTTTGCGATATCTCTATCAATTTCAACGCCTAAAAAGTTAATTAGGTCGTAAATAATCTCACAACAAGCACCCCTATTTTCAACGTAGTTGTACTTTGCGTATCTTGTGTTAGAAACGTGGTGGTCAATATTAAACGTATTTTTAAAAGAAATAAAAGTAGAATACGCCGTATCAAGCATATTGTCGCAAGAACAGTCAACCGCTATAAACGCGTCAACGTCTTTCGGCGCGTTATTCGAGTTAACGTAGCCGTCCGCCCCTTTAACCATAAAAAACTTCTCTGGAACGATTGCGTTACAGCAAAGCGTTACGCTTGCGCCAAGTTTTTCAAGCGCAAGTTTTAATGCCGTTGCCGAGCCTATCGTATCGCCGTCAGGACGATTATGGCTAAAAATTACGGCGCTTTTTACGGTTTTAAGTTTTGTGGCTATATCAAATAGTGTCATTATCGTCTTCCTTCGTATAGTATTTTATACCACTTAAAATTTTATCAATTTTATTGCCGTATTCAAGAGCGCCGTCTTCATAAAAATGAAGTTCCGGCACGCTTCTTGTACGCATTTTTGACGCCAAAACCTTTCTTATTTCGCTTGACGCGCCTTTAATGCCTTCAAAAGTCGCTTTCTTTTTGTCAGCGTTAGTTGAGTAAACGCTAACGTAAACTTTTGCATTTTTAAGGTCGGGCGCGCAATCAACTTCCGTTACGGAAAACATTTCCGTAATTGTAGGCACGTTAATTTGCGTCCTAATTATTTCATAAATAAGTTTTTGCAATTCACTTGAAAGCCTATCAGTTCTTTTTGGTTTCATTTTAATCCTTTTTTTCTTCTACGCTATAACACTCGATAAAGTCGCCAATTTTAATATCGTCAAAGTTTTCAATAGAAATACCGCATTCGTAGTTTTGTTGAACTTCTTTAACGTCGTCTTTAAATCTCTTTAATTGTAAAACGTTTCCTTCGCAAATCATAACGTCGTTGCGGTAAATACGAAGTTTGCCACTGCGTAAAATTTTACCGTCAGTAACGTAACAACCCGCAACCGTGCCAACACCCGTAATTTTAAACGTGTCGCGAACTTCGGCTTTGCCCATATAAACGTCGTTAAATTTAGGTTTAAGCATACCTTTAAGAGCCTTTTTGATATCTTCAATTGCTTCGTAGATTACGCGATAAAGTTTAACGTCAATCTTGCTTTGTTCGGCAAGAGCCTTTGCTTTACTGTCTGGACGAACGTTAAAACCTATAATAATAGAGTTAGACGAATCGGCTAAACTTACGTCAGTTTCCGAAATTGCGCCAACAGCGGCGTGAATAACGCTAACTTTAACTTCTTCGTTAGAAAGTTCGTTAAGCGATTGTTTTACCGCTTCAACCGAACCTTGAACGTCGGCTTTAACTATTAAGTTAAGAGTTTTAAGGTCGCCCGAAGATACTTTAGAGAATAAATCGTCAAGAGAAACTTTTTGTTGTTCTCTTATCATATCTTCTCTTTCTTTATTCTTTCTTTCGTTAGCAACTAAAACGGAAAGTTTTGCTTCTTCAACCGCATAGATAAAGTCGCCTGCGTTTGGCACGCTGTCTAAACCTAATACTGAAACTGGCATTGATGGTCCTGCCGTTTTAACGGTTCTACCCTTATCGTCTATCATAGCCCTAACTTTACCCGTAATCGTGCCGGCAACTAAATAGTCGCCAACCTTTAACGTACCGTTTTGCACTAAAACAGTTGCAACGGGGCCTTTACCCTTGTCAAGTTTTGCTTCTACGATAACGCCTTTTGCCATACGGTCTGGATTAGCCTTTAATTCTTTGATTTCGGCTGTAACTAAAATATTTTCTAAAAGGTCGTCTATACCAGCGCCCGTCTTTGCCGAAACGGGTACTAACGCAACGTCGCCACCCCATTCTTCAACTAAAACTTCTTGGTCGGCAAGACCTTTCTTTACTTTTTCTATATCGGCAGTTTGTTTATCAATTTTGTTTGCCGCAATAATTATAGAAACGCCCGCCGCTTTTGCGTGGTGTATTGCTTCAATAGTTTGTGGCATTATGCCGTCGTCAGCGGCAACTACTATAACCGCTATATCCGTAAGTTGTGCGCCCCTTGCACGCATAGCAGTAAACGCTGCGTGTCCCGGCGTATCTAAAAACGTTATAGATTGATTATTTACGTTAACCGTGTACGCGCCGATGTGTTGCGTAATTCCGCCCGCTTCGCCTGCCGTTACGTTAGCGTTTCTTATCCTATCCAAAAGCGAAGTTTTACCATGGTCTACGTGACCCATAACCGTTACGATAGGAGCGCGCTTAATGAGTTTAGACTCGTCTTCTTGCTCATCGTTAAAGCCTTCGGATAAAACGTCTTCCGCGGTTTTATCAAGTTTAAGTTCAAGTTCAATGCCAAGGTCGGCGGCAATAAAACCTGCGGTATCATAGTCGATAGAGTCGTTTATCGTCTTTAAAATACCTTCTTTAAACAACCTTTTCGTTATTTCAACGGCGGTTATACCCAAAAGTTCCGAAAGTTCTTTAACGGACATTATTTCTTTATTGATTACCGCCTTTTCAATTTTGATTGTGTTTACTTTTTCTTCTTGGCGCTTATCTTTCGCCTTTCTCATTTTTCTGTAACCGGTCTTATCTTCGTCAAAGTCGTCAATAGACATTTGCCCCTTAATTAAAGACTTTTTGTTAATAACCTTTTTGTCTTCATAGTTGTTCTTTTCAACCGTCTTTTTTCTTTGAGATTTGTTATTTTCTTTTGCAATATATGGTTGTGGCGCAACAAAACTTGAACCTATTATAGGCTTTTTATCGCCCATAGGCTTTCTTTTATCACCACTATTAAATTCGCGCTTTGCATTTGGGTCAAAAGTCCTTTTTTCACCGTTTTTATCAAATGGTTTTCTTTCGCCGTTTTTATCGTAAGGTCTTTTTTGCCTATCGCTATCTTTTGCGACGTATTCCCTTTGCTTAACTTGTGGCACGAAAACGCGCTTGCCGTTTATTATTTGAATATTTGGGTTGTCAGTTTTAATAACAACGTCCTCTTTCTTTTCTTGTTTAGGTTCTTCTTTTGGTTGAGTTTCAATTACCGTTTCAACAAGTTTTTCGCTTTCCTTTTGTTCTTCAATCTTAACTTCTACGGCTTTTTCTTCTTTTTTAGTAGACTTTTTAGGCGTTTCAACCTTTTGTTCTTCAACCTTAACTTCTACGGTTTCAACTTCCTTTTTAACTTCAACTTCTACGTCTTTAACAGGCGCAACTTCTTTTTCTTCAACAGGTAAAGTTTCCGCCTTTAAAGATTCTTCGCGTTCTTTTTTTGCTTGCGCTAAAAGTTTAGCCTTTTGTGCAATTTTATTTTCTATCGCTTTAAGAGTGTTTTTTGCATTTTGAGTTTGATTTAAAAGTTCGTTTTCTTTAACAAGCGCTTTTAAATCTTTAATATTTTGGTAATTTTTAACTTCGTTTCTATCTTCTATACCCATTACCGTATCCTCCCGAATATTCCGAAAAATGACTATCAATATTTTCGATTATCGCTTTTGCAAGCCCCATATCGCTTATTGCAATTAGTTTACAATTTTCTTTGTAAACGATATCTTCAACTTTAACGTCTGTTGCAACAAGCAACTTGCTTGAAAGTTTTTTAGAAAGTTTAATAGCGTCGTCAAAAGTATTGTCGCTTGCCGTTGAGCAAATTATAAGCAAAGGAACCTTACCTTTTAAAGTGCTTATAGCGCCAACGCCACACCTAACCTTTCTTGCCTTTATTGCAAAGCCGATAAACGTTAGCGGTTTACTGTTTTGCACCAAAAAATTCCTCCCAAATAGCGTCGTAAACTTCGCTTGCCACTTCAACTTCAAACGCGTGTGAAAGCAATTTTTTCTTTATAACCTTTTCCATACACGCCTTGTCGTTACAAATATAAGCACCGCGACCGTTTAACTTACCCGTTTTATCAAGACGAAATTCGCCTTCTTTATTTTTAACAACTCTTATGAGTTCTTTTTTTGGTTTTTCTTGTCTACACGCAATACAAGTGCGCATAGGTATCTTTTTTACCGCCATATTTCCTCCGAAATTTTATTCGTTTTCGCCCTCTAATTCGCCGTCTTTAATTACGGGCATATCAAAATCTAAATCGTCGTCAGCATCGGCTACGCTTTCGTTATATTCTTCCATAGCCTTTGATTCGCTCTTAACGTCAATCTTCCAACCTGTAAGTTTTGCCGCAAGTCTTGCGTTTTGACCGTCTCTACCGATTGCAAGAGAGAGTTTATCGTCAGGCACGACAACCCTTGCCGACTTTTCGTCAATAGCCGTAACCCTTAAAACTTTTGCAGGCGCAAGTGCCTTTGCAATAAATTCAAGTGGGTCTTCGCTCCAAGGTATAATGTCAATCTTTTCACCGCCAAGTTGTTCGATAACAGCGTTTACTCTCATACCCTTGTTGCCTACGCAAGCGCCAACGGCATCGATTTGTGGGTCTTCGCTATATATTGCGATTTTGCTTCTTTGACCTGCTTCACGAGAAACGGACTTAATAACTACGATACCTTGCCTAATTTCTGGCACTTCGTTTTCAAAGAAACGCTTAACAAGTCCCGTAGCGGTACGCGAAACTAAAACTTGAGTGTTTTTACCTATCGTTCTTATACGCTTAACGTAAACTGTAATTTTATCGTTGATTTCATACTTTTCGCCTGGAATTTGGTCTTGCGGAAGCATTACGCCTTCAAGTTGACCACTAGTAAGTTCAACGTAAACGTTGCCGTTTTCAACTTTTCTTACGATAGCGGTATGGATTTCGTTTTCTTTATCTTCAAACTCTTGAATAGTGTTTGCCCTTTCCGCTTCCCTAATTTTTTGCATAACTACTTGCTTTGCAGTTTGCGCGGCAATTCTACCAAAGTCCTTTGGCACGAATTCTTTTTCGTAAACGTCGCCTAATTTATAACTCTTTTTGTGTTGTTTTGCTTCTTCTAAAGAAATTTCTTTATCGGTGTCTACAACTTCTTCTACAATAGTTTTAACGGCATAAAACTTGATTGAGCACTTTTCTTCGTTGTACTTAATAACAACTTCGCTAGCGTCGGTTGCATATCTTTTGTATGCCGAAGTCAATGCGTTTTGTAACGTTTCTTTAAACGACTCTTTATCTATGCCCTTGCTTGCGCAAATTTCGTCAAGAGCAGCGAAAAAATCTTTGTTTACCATAATTCACTCCTTATGTGATATATTAAATTTATATTTTTTTTATTTTTGTTGATTAGTTTTGATTTCTTAATCAAATATTATCGCTTCGTTGATTTTAGAAATTCTTGATAGCGGAAATAGTATATCTTCGCCGTCAACAGTAACTAAAACGTTGTTTTTATCGTAACTTTTTAGTACGCCTTCAAAATACTTTTTACCCTTCATTGGCGCGTAAAGTTTAATTTCAACCATTTTGCCCATACGCTTTAAAAAGTCTTTTTCAGTTTTTAAAGGTCTGTCAAGCCCTGGGCTAGAAACGTTAAGCGTGTAAGGGCTTGGGTAAGGGTCAAACTCATCAAGCGGCGCGTTAATCGCGTTGTGAAAAAGTTCGCAAGTGTCAAGGTCAACGCCACCGTCTTTATCAATATAAACGGTTAGTTGTGGGTTTTTGCTTATTTTAAACTCTACTTCTACGATTTCTACACCGCAAGTTTCGGCGTAAGGTTTTAAAAAAGCAAGTATTTCTTCATTTGGTTTTGCCTTCATATTGCCCCCTTATAAACAAATTTGAGAGTGGCGCTTGCCACTCTCAAAATAAGCATCTTATTTAAGTCAAATTTATTTTAACACACAAAAAACATTTTTGCAAGCGTTTTATATAATATTTATAAATATTGTTTTACGCTAAATATAGTTGTTTGCGCGCATATTTACTACTTTTTGCTAATTAAACGCGATTATTGTTTGTTTTTGTCTTTTTGTAGCATTAAGAACATTTCCGCCGTTGCGTATGCGTCCGAAAGCGCCCTATGATGATGAAAGGTTATTCCGTAATGGTCGCAAACGACGTTAAGTTTATGCCTTTTTAGTTGCGGTAAAACCTTGCGTGAAAGTTCAAGGGTGTCAATAACTTTATTAGTCATTAAATATCCTAATTTTTTGCCGTTTATACTTAACATTTTAAAGTCAAAGTCGGAGTTGTGCGCAACGAAAATAGAGCCTTGTATAAACTTGAAAAAGTCTGCAAAAACGTCTTCTATAAAAGGGCTGTTTTTAACCAAATCGTCGTCAATACCCGTAAGTTCAACTATTCGTTTTGGTATTTCAACCCTAGGGTTTACAAGCGTTTGAAATTCTTCAACGATAACGCCGTTTACTATTTTTACCGCGCCTATTTCGGTAATTTTATCGTTTACGATATCCGTACCCGTAGTTTCAATATCAACGATACAGTAAACTTCGTTTAACACTTCGCTAGGCAAAGCAATTTGCGTTGTAAAAAAGTTTTGTTGAGATGCAGTTTCAACGCTTTTTGGATAGACGTTTGTATACCTATCGGGCGCGGGTTTAGACGGTTTTTCTTTAATTTTGAAATCTTTTGGAAAGGTGCAGAAGTGAAACCCTTTAACGTTTAAACTTAAATATCCGTTATACAGTTCGTTTTCGCCCCTTATAATTATATTGCTACCTTGCCCTATTTTTTCAAGTTTTTTGAGTTTGTTTTTATCAGCGGTAAAAATTCGTCCGCTTATTTTTGAAGTAGTGTCGTCAAGCGTAATTACGAAAAACGGCTTGCCGTTTTTAGTTTGCCTTTGCTCTATAGACGAAACCACACCCGCAAAATAAACTGTGCCTTGTGCTTGTAAACCGTCGATTATGTACATAGCGGTATCGTAAACGGCGTCGTCACAAGTTTTTGTTACGTCGTAAACCTTGTATCGTCTAACGTCGCTTTCTTGCATTTCGCTTTGGTTTACGCTAATTTCTTCGTAAACGACGTTTTCAACGTCTTGATTTACAATTCTTATTCTTCCGCTAAATTTATTGCTGTAATTTCGGTTTAAAAATTCGGTAAGTTCGTCTAAAAACGGCGTTCTTAAAAGATAATCGTAGACGTAGTTGTTAACTTTAACTTCAAAGTCTATACCCCTTTGACTATCAAAAACGATAACGCTATTATCGTCAATTAAAAAACTTATAGCCGAATAGTTTTGTTTAATATAGTTTAAAATCGCGCGCTTCGTTATAACTTTATCGGCAATAGATTTTTGACAAAATAGTTCAATGCTATAACTTTTAGGAATTTCTTTTTTTATTGAGTTTTTAACAAATTCTATACTGTCTTGACTTAAAGCAAGGTCGCTTACGGCAAATAGGTTTATCGTTTTGTTTTTTACGTCAATTTCCGCTTTTTTTAAACGGATATCCCCTAAACCGCCGTCAACGCGCGTAAGCGATGACAGTAAGGCGTCACATTTGTTTAACAATTTTATCAAGTTCCTTTATAAATTCTTCGCGTGCGGTAGAAAACGGCACTTTTTTTAATATTTGTTCGCCTTTAAAAATAACGCAAAAATCTTTTGAGCCCGCAATTCCAAGGTCGCAATCTTTTGCTTCGCCAGGTCCGTTTACAACACAGCCCATAACGGCAACTTTTAAAGGTTTTTTAACGTGTTTTGTCAAATTTTCTATTTCTTTTGCAAGCGTTATCGCGTCGTATTCCGTCCTTCCACACGTTGGACAAGATATAACTTCAACGTAGTTTTTGTCAAGCCCAACGGCGCGCAAAATTTTAATTGCAACTTGCGGTTCAAGTAGCGGACTTGCCGTCAAACTAACGCGCATCGTATCGCCTATTCCGTCAAGTAAAAGTGCGCCAAGCCCTGCGCTAGACTTTATAATTCCGCTTTCGTAAGTGCCCGCTTCCGTAACGCCTATGTGCAACGGATAATTAGTTTTACTATGTAAATACCTATACGCTTTTACAGTAAGCGAAACGTCGCTAGCCTTTGTAGAAATTACTATATCTTTAACGCCGAACTTTTCAAGCAACGCAACGTTTTTTAAAGCGCTTTCGCATAGCGAAATTTCGTTTTTGCCGTATTTAGACAAAAATTCTTTTTCGATACTGCCCGAATTTGAGCCAACCCTAACGGGCACGCCGTAATGCTTTAAACAATCGGCAACTTTTTTAATATTTTCTTCGCAACCTATATTCCCTGGGTTAATTCTTACCTTATCCGCGCCGTTTTCAATAGATTTTATAGCAAGTTTATAATCAAAGTGAATATCGGCAACAATCGGCACGTCAACGCTTGACTTTATCGTTTTTATGGCAAGCGCGTCGGCCTCGTCTTTAACGGCAAGCCTAACGATATCACACCCTTCGTTTTTAAGTGCAAGTATTTGACTAATAACGTCACTTGTATATTGAGTTTTAATATTCGTCATAGATTGAACGGCAACCTTTTCGCCACCGCCGATAACTACACCGCCGATATTTACCTTTTTAGTCATTTGTTACCTTTATTCATTTCGTATACAAGGCGTAAGCCTTCTAGCGTAAGCATTCTATCAATTTTTGTTATGCAACTAACTTCTTTTGCGATAATTTCGCCCATACCACCCGTTGCAATAACGCTAATTTCGTCAACGTTAAGTTCGTTTTTAATCTTTTTAACGATATTTTCAACAAGCCCTGCAAAACCAAAAATTACGCCCGCTTGCATACACTCTTGCGTGCTTTTTGCTATTACGCTTTTGGGCGCTACAAGTTCAATCATAGGTAGTTGCGCCGTATTAGAAACCAAACCTTCAAGCGCAGTTTTAATGCCAGGTGCAATAACTACGCCGATAAGTTCGCCCTTACCCGTCAACACGTCAAAAGTAGTGGCTGTTCCAAAGTCTATAACAACCATGGGCTTGTTATTGCCGTATTTTTTATAAGCGCAAACGCAGTTTACTATAATATCCGCGCCAACTTCTTTCGGGTTATCCGCTTTAATGTTAATACCCGTCTTTACGCCCGCGCCTATCATAAGTGGCGTAACGTTAAAGAAATATTCGCACATATGAATAATCGTGTAGTTAAGCGATGGTATTACCGAAGAAACGACTATTCCCGTTATATCACTCGTATTTATAGACGAGCTGTTTAATAGGTTGATAAGCGTTGCGCCGTATTCGTCCGCCGTGCGCGTATGCCTTGACGAAACTCTATAAGACGCTTTAATTTGCGCGCCTTCAAAAACTGCGTATTTAATGTTGGTGTTACCTATATCAATACATAAAATCATAATAAATGCCCTTTAAAATTTTATTGCTTTTAAAACTCTGTTAAGCGCAGGCGCAACAAGTAAGTTTACGCCTAGTTCGACAAAGAAATTGAAAGTTACAAGCGAAACTAAAATAAACGACAAAACGTTTACGCCTTCTGCCATAACGTATACGGAGTTAGTCATAAACAAGCAACCTATAACGAAAATTAAGGTGTTTACGACGGGCACGATTGCCGATGAAACGAAAGTTGCAACCACTTTGTTTGGCACAAGCCTATATAACAAACCGCCCAAATACCCTGCCACAGTAGTTTTTAGTATACAAGTTAAAGTTGTAACGACGGGGTCGTTAGTCCAAATTAAAACGTAAAATGGGTTTAAGCCCATAATTACTTGAATTAAAATAACCACGCCACACGCCAAACCTAAAAACGCGCCGATAAGAGAGCCAAATAAAATTCCGCCAAGGACTATGGGTATTAGCGTAAAATTAAGTTGCACCGCACCGATATTAATAGTGCCACCAACCGCTTGCAACACTATGACAAGTGCAAGCAATACTGCTATTCCCGTAATCTTTTTAGCGGAAAATTTAGTAAATTCTTTATCCATAATAACCTCCAATCAAGTTCTATAAAAGATACCTGTAAGAAAAAATAAAAATATAAAGTCAAGCCAAAAAGTGCCTGCTAGTATTATTTTAATACATTTTATTAAAAAACTCAACCTTTTAGTAACATTTTATTGAAAAAATAAATAGTATGAAGTAGATAGCAATATCAAAAAAATTTTTTTGGAGGATAAAATAAATGATGAACTTTTTTGGATTTAACGACAATTGCTGTTTGTACATACTTATTATACTTTTAATCGTTTGCTTATGCGGTAACGGTTGCTTATCTAACATTATAGATAAAATTTGTGGTTGCGGTTGGCTACTTCCTATCGTAATTGCCCTATTATGTTGCTGTAAAGGTGGCAAAAAGCCTTACGGAATTGGTTGCGGTTGTAAATAATTTTAACACAAACGATAAAAACGGCGAGCAGTCGCCGTTTTTATCAATGTTTAATTTTAGTATCCTAAAAATTCAACGCCTTTAAGCAAAACGTCGTTTATAAGTTCACTGCGAAGTGAGTAAAAAATAACCTTCCCCTGTCGTTTTGACTTTACCGCGCCTATATCTTTTAAAATTCTTAATTGATGTGAAACCGTCGTTTGATTTAGGCTTAACATTACCGATAAGTCGGTTACACACATTTCGCTAATTGCAAGAGCAGATAGCATTTTTAATCTTGTTACGTCCGAAAACAAACTAAAAAAACTTACTAGGTCGCCTAAAATTTCTTCGCTTGGTACGTAGTCGCTTACTAAATTTTGCAAGCGTTTATCTAGTAGTAAAACACTTTGACTACTTGCCATAATACCACCTCGTTTATTGTAGCGTTTTTACTAATATAATGATAAAACACATATAAAAATATGTCAACGTATACATACAATAAAATGTGTCGCATATTGTAATATTAGAATAATTTTTGTAAAAAGGAGATTTATGAATTCAACGTATCTTGTTCTATTAGGCTTATTATTTTTGCTAACGACAAATAACACCATAACTTTAACACAAGCACTTCTTCTTGCAACGCTTTTGACTACGACTACTTCTTGCCTTTGCCAAAACGCAAATACTCTATGATAAAGTAAAACGAAAAAAATAAGGTATGGCAAGCCATACCTTTTTGCCTTGTTTAAAGGACGTGTTTATATAAAAATTCTTCTGCTAACTTTATGTAACGCTTATGGTCTTGAACGTAACTTATGCCGTGCCCTGCGCCTTCAAATTCGTGCAATTCAACGTATTTAGTATTAGATTGTTTTATTAGTCTAGACATTTCTATCGGCACAAGCCTATCGTCGTCGCCATGCACGATAATTATAGGTATTTTTGCATCTTTAACAGCGTCGATTGCCGTAACTTCGTCTAATTTAAAGCGCCCGAAAATCAAAGCGCTTAAATAGATAAGCGGATACACTATTTTTGCCGAAACTTTCAAGTCGCCACAAACTTTTTTTATGATATCTTTTGGCGTAGAGTATGGGCAATCTACCATAACCGCCACCACGTTGCTAGGCAAGTTTAGTGAAAGCGACATAAGTACCGTTGACGCGCCCATTGAAATACCGCAAAGCACTATTTTCGTGCCTTTGCCAAACCTATCGTTTGCATAGTTTATCCAATCTAAACAGTCGTATCTTTCTTTAATTCCAAAAGTGATGGTATGCCCTTGACTTTTTCCATGCGCGCGTTGGTCAACTATTAAAACGTTTATATCGTGCTTAAAGTAAGTTAAGGAAATTCCGCTAAAATCACGCAAAGAAGTCGACCTATAACCATGAAAACATATAACTAAAGGCGCGCCGTCTTTTTTGTGATAGTATTTTCCATATAGTTTTAATTTGCTTGACGAAGTTATTTCAACAGGCTCGTAGTCGTATGGCATAAAATCGTCAACAATCTTTCGCATTTCTTTAAAACGCGCTTCATATTGTTCGCCTTTTGGTATATTGTAAACGTTGTTTTGGTTTTTGTGTGGCGAATAAAACACCATCGTATACACGATAAATAACGCTAATATAAAAAGCACTAACAACGCTAAAAATATATAAAGTCCTATCATTTGTTCACCTTATTTTTAAAAGTTTTAAACGTTTAAAGGCTTTGCCTTTTTGCCTACTATTGCAGTAGACATATTTAAACTGTCGTAATATTTAATTGCGTCTTCAACTTGCCCTTTCGTCAAGTCGTCAACTTCTAAAAGCCTATCTTTAACGTTATATAACTTGCCCGTATTTAGATAGTATTTAGAAAATAGTTGCACTTTTGAAGACGGCCTTTCAAGAGCAAACACCGTTGAAGATTTTATTTGACACTTAACTTTTTCAAATTCTTCGTCCGTTACCCCGCATTTTTTAAGGTTTTCTATAACTTCTAACACGGCGTTAAACGCTAGGTCGGTTTTAGCCGAATTTACGCCTGCGTATATTGACGTAGTTCCAACGTCTTTATACCTAGACGAAAAGGCGTATACGGAATAGGCAAGGCCAAGTTCTTCTCTAACCTTTTGAAATAACCTACTACTCATACCGCCACCTATTATTGCGGTTAAAACTTCGCTTGCAACCTTGTCCTTTTCTAAAAAGGACGGCGCGTTAAAGGTAAGGCAAAAATGCGTTTGTTCTATATCTTTTTTAAGCGCCAAATTTTGCTTTAAGTTTATTACGTTGCGCTTTGGCTCTTTTGCTTTTTTATTAAACGATATATACGGCAAAACGTATTTATCAACCAAAGTTAAACAGTCTTTTAATTTGACGTTACCCGCAAACGTTATACATATATTTTCGGCAACGTAATAGTCGTTTAGATAGTTTTTAATATCGCTTGTTGTAAACGACGAAACGTTTTTAATGCTACCTAATATAGTCCTGCCGTAGCCGTCGTCACCAAAAAAAGAACGGCACGCCAAATCAAAGCACACGTCTTCGGGATTATCGTTACTCATATTTATTTCTTCAATTATAACTTGCTTTTCTTTTTCGGCTTCGTTTTCAGGGTAAGCGCTACAAAATACCGCGCTAGACAAAACCGAAAAAGTCTTTTCTAAATTTTCAACAAGAGATTGCGCGTAAAAGCACGTTTTATCTACGCTTGTGTACGCGTTAAAATTAGCACCGCACGTTTCCATTATATTTGAAATGTCAAAGGCAGATAATTTATCCGTACCCTTAAAACTCATATGTTCAAGGTAGTGCGAAATGCCGTTGTTTTGCTCCGTTTCGTTTGCGCTACCCGTTCCTATCATTATTGCAAAAGAACTAGATAACGCACCGCCTTCACTTACTATTACCGTTAATTTTTCGTTTATCTTTTTTATATAATCCATATCGTTATTTTAAGTTTCTATACTTGAATTGTAGCCTTCTATATTTTTAGATACAGTTACAAGTTGAAATCCATTATCCATTATTTTATCTATGATTTTAGAAAGGGCGTTTAGCGTATGCTCTTTTGGGTGCATTAAAATTAAGTCGCCGTTTTCTAAATTTTTCGTGGCCCTAGAAATTATTAAACTTTGGTTAGCGTCCCGCCAATCAATAGTATCTTTAGACCACATAATCGCCTTATAATTTAAGTTATAGCAAACCTTTAAAGTCGTTTTAGAAAAAGAGCCGGAAGGCGGTGCAAACAGCGTCATTTCATACCCCGTAAGCGCCTTTATTATGTTGTGATTATCAACAATTTCGCGCCTATTTTCAACTTCGCCAAGTTTTTTATGGTCCTTGTGAAAATAGCCGTGATTTCCAAGTTCGTGCCCCTCTAAAATTATTCGCTTTAAAGTTTCAACGTTATCGTCAGCCCAACAACCGCCCACGAAAAAAGTCGCTTTTACTTCGTTTTGCTTTAAAACGTCTAAAATTCTATTTACAGTTTGCGTATTTTCGTAAACGTTAAACATTAAAGATACTTCTTTTTTCTCTTTATTGCCGTTGTATATTGCCCCGTAACTGTTTCCGCCACTTATCGTTTGAGTTTTTTGTGGCAAAAACGAAACGGTAAATATAACGATTATTATAGCCGTTAAAAAAATGTTCGTAATTTTTAAGGTTTTTTTGTTCATACTCTTTGCAATCCTATTTATATATATTGCAAAAAGTCTAGTAAAATGCCTTAACCTCTTTTAATACTTATGCCATTTTTACTAAACAACGCTACAATTTGCTGTTCCGTGCCTTCGACTATATCTTCATTATCAAAGAAATAAGTAGTTCCGTCTTGCATAATAAATGCAAAGCCGTCTTTTGATTTTTTAAGAGTCGTTACGTTTTTAAACATAATAGTGTCTAACTCTACTTTTTCGCCTTGTTCTTTTTTAACTTCTATGCGCCTATCTTTAAAAACGTATTCTATATTTAAAACGTCTTTGTCAACGCCCATTTGCTTAACGACGTTTTCCGTTTCTCTATTCGAAGTTTTAATAGCGTTAAAAATGGGAACTGCGCTAAATAAACAAGCAAAAACACCAACGACTAATGAAAGCCAATTTATTTTGTTTTCCGTAAGCGCGAATACTATATTCCACACGCCAACCGCTACTAAAAGGAACGCTAAAACTACGGATACGACTAATGATTTTTTTAACGTTGCTTTATTCTTTTTAACTACTTTTTCTTTATCATAACTACAAATAACTTTATACATACCTATCAAAATGCCTCTAAAATTTTTAACGTAATTTCTCTATACGAATTTACCGCAAGTTTAACCATTTTATTGAATTGACTTGCTCCGCCTTCGCCGTCCGAAACGGCTTTTATCATAACAAGCGGTATATCCGCCCTTTTACACACAAGCGCTATGCCCGCGCTTTCCATATCGCAAACGGTTGCGCCGTAAGTGTTAAACAATTCGCTTTTTATAGTTTCGTCTTCTAAAAACTTGTCCGCCGATGCGCATATGACGAATTTTGCATTTTCGTTTACGCTTTTAATAACGCTAAACAATTCGTTTTCTATATCTATAACGGCGCTAGGATATTCTGGATATTGCCCTTTAATAACGTCGTCGGTGGCGGTAAGGTCAAAGTCGTAATGCACGACACCGCTGACAAAAACCGTTTCAAGCACGCTGTTGTGTTTTGTTAAAGTTCCGCAAACGCCAAAGTTGATAATTGCTTCGCAATTAAAAACTCCTATTAAAATAGACGTTGCAGACGATGCAGATATTTCGCCTATGCCACTTTGACAAATAAAAAGCGTTTTATCTTTACACGAATATTCGTCAATTTTTAAACCACAAACAGCGCTAGACTTAACGAAAGTTCCAAGTTCGTTTAAAATGGGCGCTATTTCTTTTTCCATAGCAACGACCATGCCTATTCTCTTATATTTTTTGTAACTCATTTAGTATCCCCTTTAACAAATAGCAAAATTTGTTAATAAAATGTATTATGAAAGTTTTTATATATGATAACGGCGCTAATTTACAAAACTATAAAACCGCGCTAAAAAACGTTAACGTAGACTACGTTTTTAGTAAAGACGTTTCGCTTTCTTCTTCTTGCAACGCGCTTCTTTTAACAGGTGGCGGTAATATTATTCCGTATCTTTACGGACAGCCAAAAGACTTAACCCAAAACTACGATGCCGAAACGGATTTAGCCGAAGCGTATTTGTTAAGGCAATTTGTAATCAAAAAGCAAACGGTTGTTGGCATATGTAAAGGTATGCAAGTTATAAACGTGTTTTTTGGCGGTACTTTAAAGGCAACGAAAACTTGCCACTTCGTAGAAAATAAGGATATTTTACACCCCGTTATTTTAACTGACGATAGTTTTTTAAAAACCGCATTTACAAACACTTTTATAGTAAACTCTTGCCATAAAGAAGAAGTTGATATCGTACCGAAAACGCTTGTAGTTTCGGCAATTAGTAAAAACGGAAACGTAGTTGAAGCGTTAAGGCATAAAACCTTGCCTATTTACGGCGTACAGTTTCACCCCGAAAGAATGGGCAACTTCTTTTCTAACAGATTTTATAGCACTTTTTTTAAGCCAAACTAAAATTTAAAAAATTTTAAAACGGCTTATAGTTAAAAATTAGCAAAATATTTAGTTTTCACTCATCATTTTGCACCAAACGGGTGCTTTTTGCGTAAATTCTTCGTTGTTTTGAGTGCGTTTAAGCATATCTAATAAATTGAAAGACGCATCGTCGCTTCTATCTAAATAACGCCTTACAAAGTACGACGCTTCTTGCTCTTTTTCGTTTAATAGCAACTCGTCTTTTCTAGTGCCCGAACGATAAAGGTCTATCGCTGGAAAAATTCGCCTTTCGGATAGTTGGCGCGACAATATAATTTCCATATTGCCCGTGCCTTTAAATTCTTCGTAAATTACGTCGTCCATTTTAGAACCCGTATCAACGAGCGCCGTTGAAAGTATAGTTAAACTACCGCCGTTTTCAATATTTCTTGCCGAACCGAAAAACTTTTTAGGCGCTTGAAGCGCAAACGGGTCAATACCGCCCGAAAGCGTCTTTCCGCTTGATGGCACAACCGTATTGTAAGCACGCGTTAATTTGGTTATAGAGTCAAGCAAAATTACCACGTCTTTACCGTCTTCAACAAGGCGTTTGCCCCTGTTTAAAACTAATTCCGCCGCTCTTATGTGGTGGTCGGGCGTTTCGTCAAAAGTAGAATATATAACTTCGCCTTTACAAAAACGCTTTATGTCGGTAACTTCTTCCGGTCTTTCATCTATAAGCAAAACTATAAGGTGAATATCGGGGTGGTTAACTTCTATTGACTTTGCAATCTTTTTAAGCAAAGTAGTTTTGCCCGCTTTTGGCGGTGCTACTATAAGTCCCCTTTGCCCCCTTCCTATTGGACACAAAAGGTCTATCGCCCTAATTGACAAATCGCTTTCTTCTTCTTTCAATTCAAGCGTTATGCGTTTGTCGGGATAACAAGGCAATAAATCGTCAAACAACGGTCTATTTACGCCAAAGTTATAAGGTTTTCCGTTAACCGAAATAATCTTTTTTAAAGACGGCGAAGAATTGTCGTGCATGCGCTCTGCAACGCCTTCAACGTAATCGCCACGCCTTAATTTAAAGTATTTTAAAGTGTTTTTTGAAACGTAAACGTCAGAAGACGCGTCCGCTTCATAGTTTTCGCCACGCATAAAGGCAAAGCCGTCAACGTGAAACTCTAATATGCCCTTAACGATTTTTTCGCCGTTATTTTGGTTTTCTATTACAATATCGTCATCAGATTTTAATGCAATTTCGCTTTGATTATCGTTAAAATCTTGCGCCTCGTATTCAAGCGTTTTTGGTCTAGGTCTTCTACCCTTTCCACTTTGATTTGGCACAAGCTCGCCCGATTGAATTTTTAAAATGTATTCTATAAGTTGACTTTTTGATTTTAGCGATGGCGTACCGCCCAAGTTTCTTACGATATTACGCAAGGCCTCGACGCCTAAACTTTTTTCTAAATATTCTTGTGAGTATTTCATTATTTACCCCCTTTTATAGATTGATAATTACGCATTTATCTTCTTTATTATATGCGTACGGACTATTCGTTTCTTTATATTCCACAATTTTGTTTTTAAAGTTAGAGATATCTTCTATATCTATTTTACTACCCTTAATTTTATAGTGCATAGGTATAACGGTTTTTGGCTTTATTGCGTTTATATATTCCATTGCACCGCTAGTGTCAATAGTGTAAACCGAACCTATGGGGCAAAGCAAAACGTCAACGTCTTTAACGCTTATTATATCTTTGTTAAGCCTTTCGCCAAGGTCACCTAAAAAGCAAAATCTTACGCCGTCTAAATCAAAAACCAAAACGTTGTTTAGCCCTCTTAACGCACCGTTTTTATCGTCGTGAAACGCAGTTATAATTTTAAAAACGCCTCCGCTAGTTACTTCGCTTTTATAATTTACAAGCGCCCTGTTGTTGTGGTCGTAGTGTTCGTGAGAACAAAATAAATAATCTGCGCTAACGCTAGTTTCTTTAAGCCCTATATTTTTAAAGGGGTCTAACGCAATTGAATAGTCGTTGCCTTCAATTAAAAAATAAGAATGCCCAAAATAGTTTATTTTAATCATTAAAAAACCTCCGCCTTTAAAACGATTGCGCGCCTGTCAACTTCGCCGTTTAAAGTAAAAGTGTAATCTATATTAAGTTCTAAATAGTTTGTGGAAAATTTTGAAATAATTGAGTTTGTTTTTGCGCTTGCACTCATACAAAAAGCGCCAAATGAAACGGTAAAAGGATATTCTAGATTATTTTTGAATTTTACTTGATATTTTGCACCACCCGAACATTTTAGTAAGCACGAACAGTCGTCAAAAACAATAAAAGAAAATTCTTGGCTGTTATCTTGAGATAAAAAAGTTAGTTTAACCGCGTCTTTACCCTGCACCAAAGTGCCTATTGTTTTAAATAAAGTTGTTTCGCCGTTGATTTTTGAAGAATAAGTAACGTTAGAATTTGCCATAAGATATTTACATCTTACACTATTTTGTTCAAAATGTAAAGGCGTTTTAAAAAAAATAATATAAAATTGTGCAAAAATATGTTGATATAACGAAAATTATGCCGTTTTTAAGTTAAGTTTTTCGATAACGAAAGCACTTAAAAAATGCGTGCTAAAAGCGAAAAAACACGCTTTTACACGCAAAATTTTATATTTTAGCAATATTTTTCGTTAATTTTATGGGCAATTTTTTTTCCGTCTGCCCCTGCGCTTGCTATACCACCCGCATAGCCACAACCTTCGCCACAAGGATATAAATTTTGTACGTTTACGCTGTTTCCGTTTTCCGTTCTAGTTATGCGAATAGGCGAAGAAGTTCTTGACTCTACACCCGTCAAAACAGCGTCGTAATTATCAAAGCACTTTATTTTTTTTGCCATATCTTTAATTGCAAACTTTAACGTTTCGTCAACGAAATTTGGCAAAAGTAAAGATAAATTTGCAAATTTTACGCCCATTTCGTAAGTAGGTTTTACGCTGTTAAAACTCGTTGAAACCTTGCCGTTTAAATAGTCGCCAACAAGTTGAACGGGCGCGGAATAATCTTCACCGCCAAGAATAAAAGCCTTTTCTTCTAAACTTTTTAAAAAGTTTAATCCACCGAAAACACCGCCGTCAAAATCGCCCTTTTTAACTTGAACTATTACAGCCGAATTTGAATTTTCACCGTCTCTACTAAAATTGCTCATACCGTTAACGACAACTGTATTTTTGTTTGAAGACGACGGCATAACGTATCCGCCTGGGCACATACAAAACGTAAACGCACCCCTACC
Source organism: Christensenellaceae bacterium (assembly GCA_045651725.1). GTDB lineage: Bacteria > Bacillota > Clostridia > Christensenellales > Borkfalkiaceae > HGM11412. The sequence continues at coordinate 6,244 of JAZRSX010000014.1, read as the reverse complement.
GTTATAATTAGAAGTAAGTTTATAATCTGCGCCTATTAACCCGTTTAAACCGGCATACTTTTCGCCGTATTGCGCAAGGTCTATATCCTTTCTTAAATGCTCAATTCTAACGCCAACCGCAAACTCTTTGCTTTCCATAAAAACGCTGTTTTTATCTAGCATTTCGTATACGTCGTGCGCGCTGTGACCAACGCACAAAACGACGTCGTCAAAAGTTTCTTTTTTGCCGTTATACGTCGCGCTTATAACTTTGCCGTTTTCAATTTTTAAGTCCGTCAACTTGGTGTTAAACAAGACTTTTCCGCCAAGCGCAATAATTTCGTTTCTTATGTTTTTAACAACTTTTGGCAAATTGTCGCTACCAACGTGCGGTTTAGACAAATACCCCACTTCACTAGGCGCGCCAAAATTTACGAAATCGTCAACAACTTCTTTTACGAAAGGGCTGTTTACGTTAGTGTTTAACTTACCGTCCGAAAAAGTACCTGCACCGCCTTCGCCAAATTGAATATTACTCTCTTCGTCTAAAACCCTCGTTTTAATAAAGTCGTTTACGCTTTTGTTTCTTTCTTCAACGCATTTACCGCGTTCAATTAAAGTTACGTTATGACCGTATCTTAACAAGTCAAGCGCGCAAAATAAACCAGATGGCCCTGCCCCAACAACCAAAACGTCCGCCCTTTTTAAAGGTTTTTTATACTCTTTTTTTATAGGCTGTTGCTCTTTTAAAGAAAGTTCGACAGAGTAAACGAAAAACAAGTTGTTTTTGTCGCGCGCGTCAATAGACTTTTTTGTAATTTTAAAGTGTTTTAATTTGTTTTTATCTAGTTTAGCCATTTTACAGGCTTTGAATTTTAATTCTTCTACGCCACTATTTATAGGCATTTTTACGTTTTGCAAAACAATCATTTAATAGCCTCACTAACGGCGCAAGCCGAAGAATACGCCCATTGTAAATTATAGCCACCGCAATCGCCGTCAACGTCTAAAACCTCACCGCAAGCGTAAAGTCCTTTAACGATTTTGCTCTCTAACGTGCCAGAGTCAAATTCGCTAAATAAAATGCCACCGCGCGTAACTTGTGAATTTTCAAAACCCGAAGTGCCTTCAACTTTAATTTCGTAATTTTTAACGATACTAGCAACTGCGTCTACGTCAACTTTTAAGGTGCTTTTAGTTAAGTCAAGCCCCAAACCGTTTTTTAAAATAAACGACGCAATTTTATTATTCATAATGCCCGAAAGCAAATATTCAATAGATAAATACGGGCAACTTTTAATTTTATTTCGTAATACGGTTTTAAGCGTTTCGCTAGTTAATTGTGGGCAGAAGTCTATAACGATTTTTACGTTAGTTTTACCCGTCAAGTATGAAGACGCGCTAAAAACGGTGTTTCCGCTTACGCCGTAATCGGTAAAAAGCAAATCGCCTAAAAAAGAACAAACTTCTTTATCGTTTACAAAGCCTTTTAAAAGCGCCTTTTGTTTTAAGCCTTTAAGACCTTTTATTTTAGATTTATCCGTCTTTAATTGCACTATTGACGGATAAAGTTTAGTTAGCGTATGCCCAAAATTAGTTAGTAGTTTATACGAAGCGCCGTCAGTTCCTAAATGCGATGCCGACTTGCCACCCGTAGCAACTATAACGCATTGACTTTTTAAAATTTCGCCACTATTTAGCGTTACTAAAAAATTTGAATTTTCTTTTTTGATATCCGTTACGCAACTATCTAGCATTACGTTTACGTTAAGACTTTGAAGTTTAAATCTTAACGCGTCTACAACCGAAGACGCTTGCTTTGAAAGTGGGTAATATTTATCGCCGTCAAGTGTTGAAACAACGCCGTTTTCAAGCATAAAATCAATAAAGTTTTTATTTGAATATTTTTCTAAAATATTAGATATTTCGCAAGAATTTTGGCTATGATAATACCTTTTGGACACGTCTTTATTAGTAAAATTACATTGACCGTTTCCCGTAACTAAAAGTTTTTTAGAAAGGCGTGAAAGTTTTTCAACAAGCAATACGTTTTGACCGCCAAATTTTTTAGACAAATTTATAGCAAGCACTATTCCCGATGCTCCACCGCCTATAATAATTGCCTTAATTTGCCTTATTGTTTCCCTATTCATCTTTAATGCCTCCCTATTAAAAATAATTTTAGCACTTTTACTATATTTTTGCAAGTTTTAAGTTGACTATTTACAAAAAAAGATATAACATATTAGTAGAAGAAGATAATTAAGAGGTAATATATGGAGCAAATTAAAAATTTTATCGTTGACGTATATCAAAACCATTTGCACTACGTTGCAATAGGCGTTGTTGCGTTAGCATTGATAACTATATTTATTATTATAATAGCCAAAGTTCAATCAAATAAAAGAAAAGAACGCAACGCAAAAAACGCTGGCACAAATGCCGTAAATTCTTTAACGCAAGAAGAAATTAACAATATTTCTAACAACGTTGCAGACAAGTCGACTTTACTTCAATACATCAACGAAGAAACGGAAAAAAACACAAAAAAATCTAAAAAAACAACGACTAAAAGCAAGCAAAAAGTTGAAAAACCTTCAACTAGCATAGAAGTAAAAAATACTAAAACCGATGCCGAAACGACGGAAAAAGAAACTAAATCAAAAGCAAAAAAATCTACGGCTAAAACTGTTAAAGAAGAAACCGTAAAAGAAAGCGAAACGGCAAGCGAAGAAACGGCAAAAAAGACCGAAAAAGAGCCTACTAAAGCAAAAAAATCTACGACTAAAACTGTTAAAGAAGAAACCGTAAAAGAAAGCGAAACGGCAAGCGAAGAAACGGCAAAAAAGACCGAAAAAGAGCCTACAAAAGCAAAAAAATCTACGGCTAAAACCGTTAAAAAAGAAGAAGAAAAGCAACCCGAAAAAAAGCGTCAATATCTTGGCAAGTGGAAAATCGTTCAAGAAGACGGCAGATACCGCGCAGAACTTATTGCGTCAAACGGCGGTGTGCTTTTAAAAACGGAGAGTTATACTTCTCTTACGGGCGTTAAAAACGGCATTGAAACAATTAAAAAGAACGTGGATAACGGTCATTTTGCAATTAGCATTGATAAATACAGCCATTTTAGGTTTAAGTTGTTTTCGGGTACAAACCGCTTAATTTGTATAAGTGAAGACTATTCAAGCAAGGCAAAGTGCGAAAACGGTATAGAATCGGTTAAACGCTTTGCAAAAGACGCAATAGTTATTCAAGAAGAAAATTAAGGCTAAACCTTAAATATAAAACTAAATATATATAATTATTACCTTACGCGCGCTTGCGTAAGGTTTTTTTATCTTTATTTCCCCTATCGCTTGCGAAAAAGTTATATTGCAAAAAAAATTTAATTATAATAGGTATTAAAAGTTTAAATATCGGCAAACATAATAGCAAGGAGAAATTATTATGATTGCAATTTGTTTGATTTTTAGTGGTATTGCCTTCTTCTTAAACGGGTTTTTGCCACTCATTGACCAAAACGATAATAACGAAATTGTTATTATCAACGTAATTTCAGGCTTTATAGTATCAATACTATCAATGTTTGGAATTTTAACCGGCGTAGATGGCGCAATACAACTATTATACGCTTCAACCTTGCTTTTAGGTATAACTCACCTATACATTTCTGCGGTTGCCATTTGGGACTTAAACGAAGAAAGCCTTGGCTGGTTTTCGGCTTTAATTGCACTAATCGCAATTGCACTTGGCGTATACTATTTAGTATCGGGCGCTATGACGCTTGGTTTTATGTGGCTTATTTGGTCGCTTATTTGGGTTGCGTACTTCGTTTCACGCGGATTAAACGTTTTAAAAACGGCGTCTAGTTGGGTTATTATGCTTGAAGGCTTAATCGCCTTAATCGGCGCAGGCATGCTTATTTTTATGGGCATTGTAGTTCTAGTTTAATAAAAAGCAACAAAAAAATTCCGCAAAAAACTTGCGGAATTTTTTATTTTATTCGCTTTTAGCAACGTAACGTTGTTTTGCATATTATATAATAATGTTTCTTGGTGGAATTATTGAAGAAAATACTATTTGAGTTTTCGTTCGTCCATAATGTTGAACGGACGAAGTAAACAAGTCCATTTCGTGCGTGTTTTTAAAAATTGCTTGAACTACAAGCGAATATTCGCCCGTTACCCTGTCGCAAGAAATAACGTGCATTGAATCAGATAAAAATTTATATAAATCTTCACGCATTGAAGTGTCAACTTCTATATCGATATAGCACTTAATCGTGTCGGCATAAATAGAAGTGTCTACTTCCGTTTTATAGCCTTTTATTATTCCATTTTTAGTCATTTCCGCTATTCTTCCGCTTACGGTTGGTACGGACGCAAAAACTTTTTCTGCAATTTTTTTAACTGAGATTTTAGCATCGTCCATTAGTAGTTTTAAAATTTCTTTATCAAGTTCATCTAAAATACGTTTTTTCATAAAACACCCCTTTTTGATTAAATATATAATATTACATTGACATAAAAAAATCAAGCATTTTTTTGCACTTGATAAAAGATTTTTTTAATAATTTTTAACGTATATATAAAGAATTAAAATATTTTTTTAAGTATTGACAAGTCGACAAATTTAATGTTAAGATTTTTATATACACTAGGAGGTGTTCTATGAATTATAGAAAAGAAAGCGATTCAATCGGCACTTTAAACGTTCCAGAAGACGCATACTATGGCGTTCAAAGTTTAAGGGCTTACAACAATTTCCAAATTACAGGATATAAAATGAATAAAAACTTCGTTTATAACGTAGTTAAAATTAAAAAGGCTGCCGCACTTTCAAACTACGCTGCGGGCGATATTACGAAAGAAATGTTAGACGCCATCGTTACCGCGTGTGACGAAGCCGTTTTAGGCAAACTTGACGACGGCTTTATTACCGACGCTATCCAAGGCGGTGCAGGCACTTCTCTTAACATGAACGTTAACGAAGTTATAGCAAACCGCGCAACTGAAATTTTAGGCGGTAAAAAAGGCGAATATATTTGCCACCCTAACGACCACGTTAACAAATGTCAATCTACGAACGACGTTATACCTACAGCCGGCAAAATGACTATTATTGAACTTGCCGACGCTTTATACGGTAGTTTAGACAATTTAATAGCCGAACTTGACAAAAAGGCCGTTGAATTTGACGATATCGTTAAAATGGGTAGAACTCAAGTTGAAGACGCTGTTCCTATTAGACTTGGTCAAGAATTTAACGCATACGCATCTGCGCTTAAAAGATGTAAAGGCATGATTATGGGCGCTATGGAATATATGCACACGGTTAATATCGGTGGTACGGCTATCGGTACGGCAATTAACGCAACGCCTATCTATTTAAAAGAAATTGCTAAAAATATTTCTAACATTTGCGGTTTCACGGTTAAACAAGCAGACGACTTGGTTGACTCTACTCAAAACCTTGATGCTTTCGCATTTGTTTCGGGTGCTTTAAAATCACTTGCTATTGCCCTTTCTAAAATGTCAAACGATTTAAGACTTTTAGCAAGCGGTCCTAGAACTGGTCTTATGGAAATTGAACTTCCACCAATGCAAAACGGTTCTTCAATTATGCCAGGTAAAGTAAACCCTGTTATACCGGAAGTTGTTTCGCAAGTTTCTTTTGCCGTTATCGGTAACGACGTTACTATCGCAATGGCAACCGAAGCAGGTCAATTTGAACTTAACGCTTTTGAACCTGTAATTTTCTATAAACTTTTTGAATCTCTTACTTGCCTTAAAAACGGTATGGATACGTTTACTGAAAACTGTATTAAAGGAATTAAAGCAAACCGCGAAAGATGTCAAGAACTTTTAGACAACAGCGTTGGTATCGTAACTGCACTTTGCCCATATATCGGCTACAAAAAAGGCGCCGAACTTGCTAAAAAGGCGTTAAAAGAAAACGTTCCTATTAAGACGTTGGTTTTACAAGAAGGCATTATGAGTGAAAGCGAACTTAACAAAGTATTTGACGCATTTGCTCTTACCGAACCAAAAAGATAAACTATAAAATATAAAGGGTTAGTTTTATGGAGTTCCTATAAGGGAATTTTAATTTAACACAAAAGTGTAGCCCACTATACTTCGCAAAAAGCGAAATATGGTGGGCTTTTCTTATCCACAAATAATCAAGTTAAATAAGTTATATTTTTAGCCTTGTGGCTAAAAGTGATATGCAAAACAAGTTTTGCGTTATATTGAGACTTTTAGTC
>JAZRSX010000013.1:0-15263 GCA_045651725.1 Christensenellaceae bacterium | reverse complement strand
AAAGAAGGTCTTCCAAAAGAAGAAGCAGACAAAATCGTTGAAAGCCTTAAAGGTGCAGGCGCTACTGCAGTTGCTGAATAAGCATAAAAAAATAATTAACCGCTTGATATTTCAAGCGGTTTTTTGTTTGTTTTAAAACGCGCAACAAAAATGCGTCAAAATTTGATTAAAATTTAGCATAACGGCAAAGATTATTAAAAATAATTGTTGTAAAAACAAAAGGTTTATGTTATACTAACATAAGAAAAGAAGCGATGCAAAACAAATCAAGGCGTTTTAGTTTCGTTAAAGGAGGGCAAAATGGCATTATTTCGTTTAAATATTGAGTGGGCAGATTCAAGCAAAAACACGATAGTTTATAAATATCCGTTCAAAAAATCGGGGCGTGAAGTTAACAATAGGTCTACGCTTACCGTAAGAGAATCTCAATGCGCGGTATTTGTATACAAGGGCGAAATTGCCGATATATTCGGCCCAGGTTTATACGATTTAAAAACCCAAATTTTCCCAATTTTAACAAAACTCGTAGCGTGGAAGTACGCTTTTGAAACACCTATCACGCTTGACGTGTACTTTATTAACACTAAACAGTTTACGGATATTAAGTGGGGCACTCAAAACCCTATCATTATGCGTGACCCCGAATTTGGCATGGTAAGAGTTCGCGGATTTGGCGCGTTTTCTTTTAAAGTTGACGACCCCGCAATATTCTTAAAAGAACTTTTCGGCACGAATTCTTCGTATAGCACGCAAGATATAACGGGCTACTTAAAAACTATGCTCGTTTCTACTCTTTCAGACGCGATAGGCGAAAGCCAAATTTCAGCGCTTGATTTAGCGGGCAACACGCTTGAATTCAACGAAATAGTTAAGCGCAAAGTTCAAGCAAGTTTTAACGGCATAGGTTTAAAACTTTGCAACTTGCTTATAGAAAATATGTCCGTTCCAACGGAAGTAGAAAAAGCGTTTGACGAAAGAACAAAACTTGGCATTTTAGGGGATAAGACTGACGTTTTAATGAAAGTTTCCGCAGCGGAAGCGATGAAAGACGCCGCTAAAAACCCCGCAAACGGCATGGCAAGTGCGGGCATAGGTCTTGGCGCAGGCATAGGAATAGGTCAAATGTTCCAAGAAGCGATGCGTTCAAATAAAACTGAACAACCAAAACAAGAAAAAGAAGATAAAAAAACTTGCCCAAAATGTGGCGCAAAGGTTAGTAAAACGGCAAAGTTTTGCCAAGAATGCGGTGAAAAATTAGAGTCAAAAAGGTTTTGCCAAGAATGTGGCGCGGAACTTAATGCAAACGCAAAATTCTGCCCACTTTGCGGAACAAAACAAAACTAACGGTATAAAAGGGGTATATAATTATGGCAGACAAGATACTTATTAGCGAAAGCACACTTATTATGGAAGCGGTTGAATTAAACCCAAACGCGCCTGAAATTTTAATGGGATACGGTATGCACTGTTTAGGTTGCGCTATTGCGCATGGCGAAACTATCGCCGAAGCGGCAATGGTTCACGGCATAGACGTTAAAGAACTTTTAGAAGCCTTAAATAAATAAAATTATTCCATATGGTAGATAATTTAGAAAAAGATTTTAACAACGAACAATCTACCGCGCAAACTGTTTATATAAAGTGTCAAAACTGTGGCTCAAATATGGTGTTTGACCCACTTACGCAAAATCTCAAATGCGAACATTGTGGTTCGCTAACCGACTTTGAAAAGAGCAGTAACGTTAGCGAAATAGATATAGAAGACGCTATAAATAAACTAGAAAAGTGGGACGATGAAGTTACTTGCTATCGTTGTGAAAACTGCGGTGCGCAAGTTGTTCTTTCTCAAGGCGAAACGGCAACGATTTGTCCGTATTGCGAAACTTCGCACGTCGTTAAAAGCGAAGAAACGGTAGGCTTAAAACCAAACGTAGTTTATCCTTTTACGATTACCAAAGAAGATGCCGTTGAAAAGGCAAAAAAATGGGCGAAAAAAAGATTTTTTGCACCACGCAACTTTAAAAAGAACTTGACGGCAGAGCACGTGCGCGCAATCTACGAACCTTGTTTTACTTTTGATAGTCAAACGGTTTCGCGTTATAGCGGGCGCGTTGGCAACAGGCGTACAAGGGTTGTCGGCTCGGGTAAAAATAGGCGTACCGAAACTTATATCGTATGGCGTTATATTTCGGGAACTTACACTCAATTTTTTGACGATATAATGATAAACGCCGGCACAAGTTATAGTCAAAAAACTCTTAACAGGCTATTGCCTTTTAATTATTCAACGATAAAAGTTTACGAAAAAAATTATCTAACGGGATACACTGCGCGCAAGCACGAAAAAGGTATACAAGACGCGTGGGGCGACGCTAAATCCGTTATGGATAGCGCGATTAGAAGGGCTATTATTTCAAACAGTTGTTGTGACGTTGTCGACTATATAAACGTTTCTACAATACATAATAACGTTACTTATAAGTATGCGCTTTTACCCGTATACTTAATAAATTATAAATATAAAAACAAGAATTATACGATTTGCGTAAACGGTAATACGGCAAAAGCAACGGGCAAAACACCCGTTTCGCCTTGGCGCGTTACTGCGGTGGTTTTACTTGGGCTTGCCGTAGTAGTTGGATTGCTGTTTATCATTTACAATTTACAGTAAAAGCAAAAAGTGTTTTGGAGGCTTTATGAAAAAATTATTGACAAAAATAGTCGTTGCTAGCCTTGCGCTAGTTATGGCAATTAGTTTGGGCGGTTGCACTTATAGGGCGGAAGGTAGCGTTATTCAAGACGTTAACTTTGAAGTGAACTATAAAAATTCGTCAAATGAAGACGTTGGCTTTGACGTTACCATTTGTTTATACAAAACTTTTGCACCTAAAACTTGCGATAGAATTTTGTCGCTTATAAAAAGTGAATTTTACGAAAACACTTCACTTGTTTTTAACAAGACGGGTAAATACGCTATATTAGGCGCATACGAAATGCAAAACGACGAATACGTTGCTTTAACTTCTAATCAAGACGCTATAAAGGGTGAATTTACAAGAAACGGACACGACAGTAAAATGACTGCGGTTGCAGGTACGCTCGTTATGTTGCGTGAACCCGACACGGGTAAAGGCGGTAAAAAATACGATACCGCAAAAGTTAAATTTGCTATTTTACTTGAAGAAATAAGGGACTTCGTTAATGAAGACTACTGTGTTTTTGGTAAGGTTAAATATCAAACCGACGGTTTAAAAAACCTTATTGAAATGAGAGACGATATAATGAAAGGTAGCGACGGTTTATATCGCGTAAAATATGCGGGCGATAGAAATGATAACGACGTTATCGACTATACAAAATCTATTGAATACGCATACGACGAATCTTCAAAAGAAATGTATGAAATTTTAGACGACGGTACGGTATCGGCAGAGCCTATGCAAATTAACGAAGGCGAAAAAGATTACGAACTTTTTACTAAATTGGCGGAAGCAAACGTATACGATTTCTATACTTTGCCAACCACGCCTATAACGGTAAAGAACTTTAAAAAAGCATAAAAAATTAAGCAAATTAAAATGACAATGGCTTTCTTGCCATTGTCATTTTTTGTTTTGTTTTTATTGTATCGTGTGCGCAATATAAGTTAAGTGGTCGCCAAGCCTTTCTAGGTTTGAAACAAGGTTAATAAATACCGCGCTGTTTTCGGGTTTACACTTGCCTGCATTAAGCCTTTCAATGTGTTCGTCAATAAGCGATTTTCTCATATCGTCAATGATAGATTCCGTTTCGTCAACTTGAACTAAAATTGAAGTATTGCGGTCTATAATTGCCGTTTTAGTGTAATCGTAAAGCGTTTCTATATATTCAACCATTTTATCAACTTTTTCTAAAATAATAGGCGAAAACTCTAAATTGTCGTCAACTTCGCGCGTCGTGTATTTGCCAAAGTTGTCTGCTATTTCGGCAATTCTCATAATGTCGCCCAAGTTGTTGTAGATATTAGAAATTGCTTTTTCTTCGCTGTTTTTACTCGTCGTTGCCGAAACTTTTACAAGATAGTTTGTAATAAACTTGTTTAAATCGTTTGCTTTTTCAATGTCTTTTTGCGCGTCTTGTAAAAGAGATTTACTCTTTTGCCTAAACGCTTTGAAAGCCGTTCTAAACGCATCCATAGAAATTTGTGCTAAAACCAAAGATTCTTTTTCTATTTGTTCTATCGCAACGGTAGGGGACGCAAGTAAGCGTTCGTCAAGGTTAGTTTTTCTAATTTGTTCTTTCTTATCTTTAATAAAGTAGTTAGATACTTTTACAAACGCGTTTGTAAACGGCATAAATATAAGCGTACAAGTTACGTTAAAGAAAGTGTGGAACATAGCAATTTGCGTTGCGTAGTTGCCTGCAAACCATTTGCCAAAAGTTATATCCATAAAACTTGGCACTAAAAGTAAAACTATTAAGAATATAACCGAGCCAAAAGTGTTAAACAAAAGGTGAATTAAACTTGCCCTTTTAGCGTTAGCATTTGCGCCAAACGAACTCATAATAGCCGTAACGCAAGAACCTATGTTCGTTCCAAGTATCATATATAAAACGGAATTGCCACCGTTACCAAACACAAAGCCAGGCACTGTTGCAAGTGTTATTATAACCGAAGTAGTTGCCGAACTTGACTGTGCAAGCGCCGTAACGACAATACCTATTAAGAATAGCAAGAACGGGTTGTCTATTGCCAAAAACAAGATTTCAAGTTGGTCTTGCATAAGTTCCATAGAAGACTTCATAACGTCAAGACCTATAAAGACCATGCCAAGCCCTGCTAAAACGTAGCCGACTTTTTTTACGTTGTCCTTTTTCCAAATCATAGTCATCATTATGCCGATAAAGGAAAACGCTTGTATGTACTGTGTAAAGTCAAATTGCGATAAAGACGCTATGTGTGCCGTAATAGTCGTACCTATGTTTGCACCCATAATCATAGACGTTGCTTGAAACAAAGTCATTACGCCAACGTTTACAAAACCTACTATTAAAACGGTTGTAACGCCCGAACTTTGAATAATAGCCGTAGTCGTCGCGCCGATACCTATGTTTATAAGTTTGTTGTTTGCCGTCTTTTTAAACAGTTTTTTAATGCCCGTATTCGCAAGTTGTTCTATGTTAGAAGAAAGTAGCGAAACGCCCACTAAAAATACGCCTATGCCTGCAAGCAACATTACTACAACTGAAATTATTTGAGACGTAGTCATAAATCACCTATATTTAAACTTGTTTTGCTATCGTAGAAACTAATTTCATATCGACGTTTCCTTGATAGTTCGTTTTAAAGTGTTTCATTATAGATGGTAAAGACTTGTCTTCAAGACCGCCTATAATATCTTTAATTTCTTGTTCCGAAAGCATTTTTGGCAAATATTTTCTAATCGCTTCAATTTGACCGTTAAGGCTTAATACGTTTTCAAGCCTATTTGCTTTTTCAAAACCTTCTTTTTCTTCAATAAGTTCTTTTTCAACCTTTTGGATAAGCGCATTGATATCGCCTTCGCTTACTTCTTGGTTGTTTGCGCGCTTTTCAATAGTTAAGTTCATTATCTTCGTAATAAGAACGTTAAGCGCGCTTACAGCGTCTTTATCGTGCTGTTTCATTGCTTCTACTTTTTCTTTCTTGAATTGCTCAAGTGTCATTTGTTATCCTCCATTATATGTTTTAATGCGCCGTCTAAAAGCGCAACGTTTACCTTTTCAATATTGCCTTCGTCTATAAATTTTGCAATTTGTGGGTTGATAGGAAGTTTGGCTAAAACGGGAATATTAAACTTTTTAGCAACTTCTTCAACTTTGCCTTCGCCAAAAATATACTCTTTTTTGCCACAACTTGCGCACTCATAGTAGGACATATTTTCAACTATTCCAACAACGGGAATATTCATCATATTAGCCATATTTATAGACTTTTCTACAATCATAGAAACCAAATCTTGTGGGGTAGTAACTATAACTATGCCGTCAATTTTAAAACTTTGAAATACCGTTAAAGGCACGTCGCCCGTACCTGGGGGCATATCGATAAACATAATATCTTTTTCGTTCCACAAAACGTCGGTATAAAATTGTTGTACAACAGCGGAAATTACCGGTCCACGCCAAACCACGGGCTTTGTTTCTTCTTCAAGCAAAAGGTTTATAGACATAACGTCTACACCGCTTTTAGTCGTTACGGGTATTAAACCTTTTTCCGAGCCGATTGCCCTTTGACCGTTTGTAACGCCAAAAATTTTAGGGATAGACGGGCCTGTAATATCAGCGTCTAAAACGGCGGTTTTGTATCCGTTATTACTTGAATTGATTGCAAGCATAGAGCAAACCAAAGATTTACCTACACCGCCTTTACCACTCATAACCGCTATTATTTTATTTATTTTGCTATCTTTATTCAAACTTACTTGAAATTTATTTCTATCTTTGCAACTTCCGTCGCCACAAGTAGAACAATTATGCGTGCATTCGCTCATACTATACCTCTAACTATATTACAATAATATTATAACCCAAAACGGCGGTTATGTAAACTTTTTTTACCGCGTAAAACAAATTTTACAATACAAAAAAACCAAGTCGTTTAACTTGGTTTTTTCGTGCGATAATTTTAATTTTGCGTATCTTTTTTTAAGGTTTCTTTTTTGCGGTCGCTAAACGATGCTATAATCGCTGAAGAAAAACCTAATATTCCGCCGACTATAAGTTGCCAAGAAATAGCGTCTAAACTAAAAATTACGGAAGTTATTGCAGTAATAATAGCCGAAGTTGGCATAATAACTGAAACTACGTTTGGACTTATAGTTTGCATACATTTCGTTCTTAAAGCCCAACACAAAACGTCGGAAACTAAAGCGTAAATTATAACGACTATAATAGGCACTAACGAAATCGTAAAAAACGCCTTGTTTATAGGCGAGCCGTTTATTTCAATGGCGTCTAATAAAAACATATTTGCAAAAGAAATAACAAGACCGGTTACCATTTGAACGTAAACGTAAAGTTGCGGTTTAAATTTTTTTGCATACACGCCCGTAACGGCAATATTAACGCCGTAAAGTAATCCCGCTATTGCGCACAAAGCGTCGCCAATTGAAAGATTAAACGAAGTAAAACTTACTTTACTTAATATAAACGCGCCAGCCAAACACAAAATTATAGATATTGCGTTAAGTTTATTAGGCTTCTTTTTTGCAAGTATCCACACTAAAAACGGAACTATTATTATAGACAAGTTTTCTAAAAACGCATAGTTAGCGGGCGTTGTGTAAAGTATGCCTATCTTTTGTAAAAGCGATGCGATAACTATAAACGCGCCCGTAGGTACGGCGCACTTTAAATAGTTTTTGTCTATTTCTTTTAGGTGCTTAAAGTTGATTATCGTTAGGGCGATAACGGCAACAAAAAACATTATAAATTGTAAAACGGTAGTAGACATATATTTGCTTAAATACACAACTACTACGGGCGAAACACCCCAAATAAAAACTACTAACCAAAGTAGCGCAAAAGAATAATATTTGCTTTTGGTAAAATTGTTTAACATAAATTAAAACTCCTTGTCAACAATACTGATTATATCAATAAGTTTGACATTTGAGAATAAAGAGTTTATAATAAGGGTATGAAATTTTTTCACAGCAAGGTGGCGGTGTATGGATACTTTTAACGTTAAAGTTATATTATCTTCAATAGAGAACAAAAGTTTTACTAAAACGGCGGAAGAAATAGGGTATAGTCCGTCGGCGCTATCGCATATTGCGGACGCATTTGAAAACGAGTTGGGCGTCAAAATTTTAAACCGCGGATATAACGGCATTACTTTAACGAAAGAAGGCGAAATTTTAAAAGAAAAGATGCAAGCCGTTTTGCAAGCCGAAAACGCGCTTAAAGAAACGGCAAAAAGTTTGTCTACAGGCGTAGAGCATACGCTTAAAATAGGTGCTTATTCAAGCATATCTAATAACGTTTTGCCACAAATTGTAAACGAGTTTAAAAAGCAATATCCTAACGTAAAAATTTCAATCGCAATCGACAACCAACTTAAAGACTATATAAAAAACGGCAAAGCCGACGTTGTTTTTGACGACCACGCTACAACCGACAACTTCCAACATTGTTTTTATAAAGACGAATTTATCGCCGTCGTGCCAAGCGCCGTTTCGTTTAAAGAAAAAAGCGTTGACATAAAAAAACTATATGATTACGCATACATTTCGGTTGGCGACGCTAAAACCGACGGCTATTTTGACAAATCTAAATTTAAAGACGTTTTAGAGTTTTCGTCTGTTGACGACCAAGCCGTTTTAGAAATGATTAAGCAAGGAATAGGCGTTTCTATTTTGCCAGCCCTAATATTAAAAAAGAAGTTTAAAGGCGTAAACAAATTAAAATTAACCCCACCTATTTATAGAAATTTATATTTTTCTTATAAAAAGGGGAAGAAATCTTACGCTGTAACTAAATTTATAGAATTTTTAAAAAGTTATTATAACGCATAATAAAAAACCGAAGATAGTTCTTCGGCTTTTTTATTTGCTTTAAATTTTAAACGCGTTAATTTTTGCTATAAAACACCGATTTCAGCGCGAAAATAAAAAATATAGGTCTATAAGCAAGATACTTATAGACCCTGACTTTTGGTCTACCCGACTGGATTTGAACCAGTTACCTCAAGAGTCGGAGTCTTGCGCTCTATCCAACTGGGCTACGGGTAGGTTAAGTTTAGCCAAATTAGTATAACCCGAACGAAATTTTATAATCTTAATTTGGCTAACGCAAAAGCCTAAATGCTTTTGTGTTTTTTATTTTTTATTAAATCAATAACTAGCCATACAATAAAGCCTAAAATATATCCGCATGAATTGATTGCAACGTCAATTATACTTGCGGTGCGCCCGTCAACGAAAAGCCCAAACTGAAAAATTTCTGCCAAGCCTGCCGTTAAAATGCCTGCCAAAAGCGTAAATAGTATAGAAAATAGCAAAGGCTTTTTGCTTGCGGTTAATCGTGCTAGCCTATAATATACCGTTTTTGCAAATATGGCAAGAAGGGTAAACATTAAAAAATGCCCAAACAGTTTTCTAATTACGTAATCAAAAGGCAAAACGACTTTATACGTTTTAGAAATGGTAAGACCGTCAAACTTTTTAGAAGTTGCGGTAATCGTAACCTTGCCAAGTTTTTTAGCCGTAATTACGCCGTTTGATACCGTTGCAATACTTTCATCGCTAGACGACCAAATAAAATCGCTATCTTTTATAGAATCGCCGTCACCAACAACGCATGCAGAAACCGCCTTGTTAAATAAAAGGTTGCTGTTGGTTGTTTTTAATTCTACGACTTGCGGACGCTTTAAACTTGCAATAACTTCGAGTTCGCAACACTTAATTTCATTTGCGCTTGCATAGTAAATTTTTAAAACGCTAGTGCCAACGTCAAGCGCCTTAACGTATAAAGAGCCGTTTTTTACGCTATGCTTTAAGGTTGTTTTATCGTAAGTTATAAAAAGTTGTTTTTGAAACGCTGTAAGTTCAACTTTTTCTTGGTCGTACCGCTTATTATCGTAACTTAATTTAGTTTCTTCGTTTTTAAAAACTGAAATTGACGGGTATAAAAAAGTAAAGTCTTTGGTGGGGGCGTTAAGAAAAAAGTCTTCTACCG
Source organism: Christensenellaceae bacterium (assembly GCA_045651725.1). GTDB lineage: Bacteria > Bacillota > Clostridia > Christensenellales > Borkfalkiaceae > HGM11412. Next base: position 5,564 of record JAZRSX010000013.1, on the reverse strand, counting down.
TAACTTCAACGCTTTTACTAATTTCTTGCATAGCACCGCCGTCAAGCGAATTTACGTTAAAATATTTGCCTATTATAGAAACGTTAAACGTCCCCGTTTTTTTAGTTAAAAACGCAACCAAACCGTCACTTGTTAAAAACTCAAAAGCCGAGTCGTCATCACAAGAAACAACAAGGTTTTCGGGCGAGATTGCCGTATCTACGTTTATATGGTATAGTGAGCCAACGTGGTTTTGTGTAGAGTAGTAATACTTGCCGTCGCTTTCAGTAGGGCCAGCCACAATTTCAAGTTTAGGCACGAATTCTTCGTTGCCAACGACAACGTCGATTTTTTTAGTGGTTAAAGACTTTTCGTCCTTAACGCCGATTGCCGTTGCGCCAACGTTTAAAACCTTTACTTTGCCCGTTTTTGCGTCAACTTCTAAAATAGACGGGTCGTCACTAAAAAATTTAGGTTTAACGTGGGCGTAGGTTTTGCCGTCGGGGTAACTGTAATTGACAAAAAAACTTTCGCCAACCATCAAATTCCTTTCGGGAATGCCGTTTAAGTTGATTTCGGACGGAAAGTCTTGACTTTTGCCGTCTTCACTTAAATCTACGCCCCCGTTAGTTATAAACTTTACAGTTCCCGAAAAAATATTAGAAACGAAAGAACTTTGCTTTACACTTGAATCAATTTCCGTCAAAGAAAAAGAAAAAATAATCAAAGTTAGCAAAACGTAAAGTACAAAATTCGTTATAAAAAGTTTTCCCTTAAAAAACTCTTTGAATTTCATAAAACACCTACCTTTTCTATTTTATCACAATTATTGCGTTTAGTAAACACAAAAAATAGTTGTTACTTTTATTTTATTATGTTAAAATAATAAAAATAAACGTAGTCGCAAACGTTTTAACGACGCATAAGAAAAATTTTGTGGCTACAAATCAATTTCGGTTTATACCGACTTGGCTAATGGAAAAAGAAATGGATAAAAAAACAGTAGTAGTAGGTATGAGTGGCGGTGTAGATAGTTCTGTTGCCGCACTCTTATTAAAACAACAAGGCTATAACGTAATAGGTCTTTTTATGAAGAATTGGGAAGAAACTGACGGTCAAGGCGTTTGTACCGCCGAAGAAGACTTCTCTGACGTTCGCAGGGTTTGCGCCTTGTTAGATATTCCGTATTATTCGGTAAACTTTTCAAAAGAGTATATGGATAGGGTGTTTTCTTATTTCTTAAAGGAATACGAAGAAGGAAGAACGCCTAACCCCGACGTTTTGTGCAATAGAGAAATTAAGTTCGGTCCTTTTAAAGAATACGCCTTAAAACTTGGCGCGGACTATATTGCAACGGGGCATTATTGCAAAATTTTGCACGACGGCGACACTCACTACCTTTTAAAAGCAAAAGATACTAATAAAGACCAAACCTACTTTTTAAACCAAGTTACGCAAAAGCAACTAGAAAACGTCTTGTTTCCACTTGCCGACCTTAATAAAAGCGAAGTAAGAAAAATTGCCGAAGAAAACGGTCTTGTAACGGCAACAAAAAAAGATTCTACGGGCATATGCTTTATAGGTGAACGCAACTTCAAACAGTTTTTAATGAACTATATACCTGCCAAAGAAGGCGAAATAAAAACCTATGACGGCAGGGTTTTAGGCAAGCATAGTGGCTTAATGTATTACACGATAGGGCAAAGGCGCGGGCTTGATATAGGCGGTCAAGCAGGTGACGACGGCAGATGGTTCGTAATTGAAAAAGATTTAAAAAACAATATTCTATACGTCGCGCATGGCGAAGAAGATAAACTTTATAGCAAAGGTCTATATATGAAGTCTTGTAACTTTATGCCAGGCACCCCTAACGAGAAAGAATTTGAGTGCACCGCAAAGTTTAGATATAGGCAAGAAGAACAAGCCGTAAAAGTTTTTATAAAAGAAGACGGCGTCTACGTAGAGTTTAAAGAAAAGCAACGCGCAATAACCGAAGGGCAATACGCCGTATTTTATTTAGGCGAATACTGTTTGGGTGGCGGAGTTATAGAAAAGGCGATTTTTTAGTAATATATAATATTGTATTTAAATTATACTATATATCTATATATAATAATAGGCGCTAATTTTAGCGTCTATTTGTTTTTTAGTAGATTAACGCGTGGATAAAAAGAGTGGCAAAAAACAAAAAAATAAGATATTATGTTGCAATTTGGCGAAACAAAAAAATAGGCAATAGTATAAAAGTTTAAAATTTTTAAAAAAATACACAATATATAGTATGAAAAAAATTTTTTAAAAAAAGTTTAAAAAAATGTTTGACAAATTTCAATAAATGTAGTTTAATAATGTGGCATCGCAATTAAATACGGCGCAATAATAACGCAATACGGCGATAAAAAAACGGCAAAAATTTTGTCTAAAAAAAAGTTTAAAAAATCTTTAAAAAAGGCGAAAAATTTGTTGACAAGCAAAAAGTAATGTGATATTATATGTAGGCTGTCAATTGCGAACAGCACTCAAAGAACTGTTGTTCTTCTTACGTAGATTAAAAATTGAATAGAAGGAAATGAATTGAGTTACAAGACATTTTTTGTAATAAAGAATTTCTGTCAATTATTATTGAGTATATTAAATATGTACCAAAAACAGTCAGCAAAAAACGAACAATTTTAAATCGTTAGAGCAGTTGAACTTCGGTTCAGCTTTAAGAAATTAAACTTAAGGGTTTGATTCTGGCTCAGGACGAACGCTGGCGGCGTGCTTAACACATGCAAGTCGAACGAAGCGTAGCAATACGCTTAGTGGCGGACGGGTGAGTAACGCGTGAGCAACCTGCCCATATCTGGGGAATAACACAAAGAAATTTGTGCTAATACCGCATATTGTCATTTGAAGGCATCTTCTTATGATGAAAGATTTATCGGATATGGATGGGCTCGCGTCCCATTAGATAGTTGGTGAGGTAACGGCCCACCAAGTCGATGATGGGTAGCCGACCTGAGAGGGTGATCGGCCACATTGGAACTGAGAAACGGTCCAGACTCCTACGGGAGGCAGCAGTGGGGAATATTGGGCAATGGAGGAAACTCTGACCCAGCAACGCCGCGTGAATGATGAAGGTCTTCGGATTGTAAAGTTCTGTGATGGGGGAAGAAGAAAGTGACAGTACCCCAAGAGCAAGTCACGGCTAACTACGTGCCAGCAGCCGCGGTAATACGTAGGTGACAAGCGTTGTCCGGAATGACTGGGCGTAAAGGGTGCGTAGTCGGTTTGACAAGTTGGTAGTGAAATTCCAGGGCTTAACTCTGGCGCTATTACCAAAACTGTTGGACTTGAGTGTGAGAGAGGTAAGTGGAATTCCTAGTGTAGCGGTGGAATGCGTAGATATTAGGAGGAACACCAGTGGCGAAGGCGACTTACTGGCTCATAACTGACGATGAGGCACGAAAGCGTGGGGAGCAAACAGGATTAGATACCCTGGTAGTCCACGCCGTAAACGATGAATACTAGGTATGGGAGGTATCGACTCCTTCCGTGCCGTAGCTAACGCATTAAGTATTCCGCCTGGGGAGTACGGCCGCAAGGTTGAAACTCAAAGAAATTGACGGGGACCCGCACAAGCAGCGGAGCATGTGGTTTAATTCGACGCAACGCGAAAAACCTTACCAAATCTTGACATCCTTTGACCGCCTAAGAAATTAGGTCTTTCTAGCAATAGAACAGAGAGACAGGTGGTGCATGGTTGTCGTCAGCTCGTGTCGTGAGATGTTCGGTTAAGTCCGACAACGAGCGCAACCCTTGTATATAGTTGCCATTATCGCAAGATAGGAACTCTATATAGACTGCCGTGGCTAACACGGAGGAAGGTGGGGATGACGTCAAATCATCACGCCCCTTACGATTTGGGCCACACACGTGCTACAATGGCTATTACAAAGAGTCGCGAAACCGCAAGGTCGAGCCAATCTCAAAAAAATAGTCTCAGTTCAGATTGTGGGCTGCAACCCGCCCACATGAAGTCGGAGTTGCTAGTAATCCCAGATCAGCATGCTGGGGTGAATGCGTTCCCGGGTCTTGTACACACCGCCCGTCACGCCATGGGAGTTGGAAGTACCCAAAGTCAACGGCCTAACCCGCAAGGGAGGGAGTTGCCTAAGGTAATATCAATGACTGGGGTGAAGTCGTAACAAGGTAGCCGTATCGGAAGGTGCGGCTGGATCACCTCCTTTTAGGGAGAATCGTTTGTAGACAACGTTTACAAACATTATTCCAAGTCGATACAGAAATTTTCGTTTCCTTCTTATTCGTTTTTAATATAAGAGTGCTCCGTATTTTCGGAGCATTATTACTATTTTCAGTAATTTATTCTAGCGAATAAATTATTGTATGGGGGTATAGCTCAGCTGGTAGAGCACCTGCCCTGCAAGCAGGGGGTCAGCGGTTCGATCCCGCTTACCTCCACCATTATGGGCTCATAGCTCAGCTGGTTAGAGCACACGCCTGATAAGCGTGAGGTCGATGGTCCGAGTCCATTTGAGCCCACCAAAAGGCTCATTAGAGCTTTTAAAACCAACTTTTGTTGGTAATTGTAGATTGACAACTGCATAGAAGTTAATATATAGGAATATATATTGACGAGAACGAAAAATAAAGTACAGAAGGCAAAAAAAATAAACTAAAATATTCTAAAAAGAATGGTTAATACGAGAGTATAAACAAGTTTGTTTTGAATTTTTGTAAAGAAAATCTTAGAAAGGTTAACTTAAAAGAAAAGACGGACATTGTGAAAATGTCAAAAGAATAAGCTACAAAGAGCATACAGGAGGATGCCTTGGTACATGGCGCCGAAGAAGGACGTGACAAGCTGCGAAAAGCTGTGGGGAGTTGCAAATAAGCGTTGATCCGCAGATATCCGAATGAGGGAACTCATCACAAGTAATGTTGTGATACGCTGTAATGAATCAATAGTTACAGCGAGGGAACCTGGGGAACTGAAACATCTAATTACCCAGAGGAAAAGAAAGTAAAAAACGATTCCGAAAGTAGTGGCGAGCGAAATTGGAAGAGCCCAAATCATATATAGAAATATGTATGAGGTTAGGACCGCGATATGGCAAGGAAGCGAATTAGGAGAATATATCTAGAAAGATAAGCCAAAGAGGGTAACAGCCCCGTATCCAACAATTCGAAGAAGCCTAGCGGAATCCAGAGTACGTCGGGACACGAGAAATCCTGACGGAAGGAAGGAGGACCATCTCCTAAGGCTAAATACGACCATGTGACCGATAGAGTATAGTACCGTGAGGGAAAGGTGAAAAGAACCCCGGGAGGGGAGTGAAAAAGAACCTGAAACCGTATGCTTACAAGCAGACATAGCACCACATGCGTGTGATGTCGTACTTTTTGTAGAACGGGCCGGCGAGTTACGATGTGATGCGAAGGTTAAGTGATACAGTCACGAAGCCGAAGCGAAAGCGAGTCTGAAAAGGGCATAAAGTATCACGTCGTAGACCCGAAACTGGGTGACCTATCCATGAGCAGGTTGAAGCAGCGGTAAAACGCTGTGGAGGACCGAACACACG
>JAZRSX010000012.1:0-26258 GCA_045651725.1 Christensenellaceae bacterium | reverse complement strand
TTGAACAAGATTATTCTTAATTATAAAAAACATTAAATTAATCCCTGTAGAGTTATATAAACAATCATATTTTTCCACATGCTTGTCCACTAAAAAAATTTCCCATTTATTATTATTTTTGTTACTAGGCTCACGCATGTATAGTATGTCTCCATTAGAAAACGTTATAGGTAAATTTTCTTTAAAATACTCACTTGCTATATTCTCTATCTCGTCATCATATTTCCCCCACATAAAAGAACATTCAAATAAATCCGAATCCTCATATTTGTCATCTTCAAAACATATAATACTTGGACTATGCGATAAATCAAAAAGTTCTTCAATTCTACATTTTGTCTTGGCTTTATTCTTTTTACTGTTCTTGCTACCAGTCGTTTCGTTTTCATAATAAGACCTTGTAATAACGTTAGTAAAACCTTTTTGTCCACTATTGCAGTTTTCGTTTTTACGTTCGCCACAAGCACTAAGAGTGTATTTTTGCCCATTTAATAAATTTATATCGACTTCGGTAAAAAAATTAACACCCTCGGTATAACTTCCAACCCTAAATAAATCTAACATGTTTTCTTTGAACGAATTTTTATAGTCAGTCCTAAAAATTTTTTCATTGTCTAAAACACAAATAAGATTATCGTTAGGGCTAAACGGTTCTTCAAAAACAAAATTCCCGTTATTTATTTTAATTTTTTCAATTCTCATAGTTATCTCCTTTAATTTGACTTACCAAAATCAATACCGCCAAGTTCTTTAATAACTTCTTCGCATTCGCTTTCTTGAAGAACTTGCTTTTCTACTAAAACTTTTGCTAGTTTTTCAATAATTTTAGCATTTTTTTCAACGATTAATTTTGCTTTTTCGTAACAAGACTCGCAGGTCTTATCAACTAAATCGTTAATTTTTGCAATTTTTTCACTTGTGTATGGTAAGATTTCTCTGTTTCTGTAATTACAATAACGCAAATCTACACCAAGCATTGCACTTTGCAACATCCAACCCATAATTCTATCTATAGAACTTAACGAGCCTAAAACGTTGTCGTATATTTTATGTAAAACAATATCTTCCGCCACGTATCCACCGTATAAAACGGATATCGCGTTAAGATAATCGCTTTTGCTATACACGCTAATTGCTTTTTCTGAATTTAAATGATTTTCCTCTTCATCATCGTCGTTCCAATCATCATCGTCGTCCCAATCGTCATCTTCGTCCCAATCGTCTCGATTGTCGTTAAGTGTAACAAGTCCGTCGAAAAAATCGTTTGCTATATCGTTTTTTTCTAAGTTTAAAGTATAGTTACCTGTATTAAACGCTTTGGCAACAATTAACATCCCCACGTTTTGACATGCGTTAATATAATCTTCTACAGACGACCTTTCTCGTGGAATATCTTCGTTCTTAATTTCAAAAAAACGAGTTTTAATTAATTCTTCACTTACAAAACCAGCATCATTGGACTGCAAAATGCACTCGTTAATAAGAGTCTCAAGAGCAGCACACGAAAAGCCCGAACATAATTTTGCCATTTCTTCTATTGACATTTCGAAGTTGCAAGAAGTTCTTCTCGCATACATCTTTAATATTTCAACACGCGAAACGTAGTCGGGTAAACCAATGCTAATTTTCTTGTCTATTCTACCTGGTCTAATAAGCGTCTCTGGAATAGAGTCGTAATAATTACACGTGGCGACAAAAACTACGTTTCCTGTACTGTCCATTCCGTCGATTAACGTTAAAAGCTGCGCTAAAATCGTTTTAGAGCGGTCCGTGCAGTAATCTTCTTCTTCGTTTGGCAAAACTTTATCTAGTTCGTCAAAGAAAATCATTGTTGGCGACGACTTCTTCGTTGCCTTATTAAAGGCTTTTCTAATATTTTTACAAATATCAGAATCTTTTTCTGTATCGGCAACGTCTATTTTAAGAACTTCTAATCCACACTCGCTTGCCAAAACTTTACTAAACAAAGTTTTACCTGTACCCGATTCTCCATAAAATATAATGCCTTTAGGTAATTTTGCTCCCTTGCTTTGATATTTTTTGCGATTATTAAATATATCGCATAAGCGCCTTAACTCTTCCTTTTCTACCGCATATCCGGCAATACTTTCAAAATTGTAATTCATAAAAATTTTTTCCTCCATTTTCCATTTTTCTTAATTATACACCCGTTATCTATAATTTGTAACACCGCAATATTAAAATATTTTATGCCCCCTTTTTTGTGCGATAAAATAAGTGATTTTACAATATTTTGCTTGATTTTTGAACCCTTTTAGTGTACACTTGTATTAAGGAGTTATTTTATGGATGAAAAAATAAAGGTTAGTTTACCACAAACCACTTTAAATGTTTTGAAAAAAGACTGCGTTGACTTTTTAATATTAAGAGAAAACGGCAAACCTAATATGAACGCTTTTGTAAATACACTTATTTTAAATTTTTATGAAGCCTTTTCTGCTAGTGAAGAAACTTTACATCAGGATTTAAAAAACGCTATTTCTATTGTCCCTGATTATTATAAAGACAAAGTTTTAAATAACGTTCTTAAAATTTTAACCAAAAAAAGCGAAAAAGACGTCGACAAGAAAAACACTGCAACTTTATCTTTTAAACCAACAAAGATTTCTCAAACGGCAGTTATGCATATTGAGCAGATAGCAATACAAAACGAATCTATTTCTTCTTTTTATAGAAGAATGTTCAATGCATACGCTTCTAAAACCAAAAACGAGCGTGAAAAAATTATACATAAAGAAACTTTTTTGGCATTACAAAGAGCAATTAAATTAGGTGTTCAAGTATGCATAAAACTTGATAAAAATCACATATTAAACGAACTTTCCGTTTATTCTATTGTGCCTGCTAAAGATGAACTTTTCAATTACATTTTAGGTTATGCGCCTTCAAACAACGTTACAGTGCGTCTTGCAAAAATTAAAAGCGTTAGCCTTCAATCTTCTACTATAAGTATTCCAACAGAAAACAAGGCGCTTTTAGATAGACAAATAGCGTGTGCTCCACAATACCCTATGTATAAGTCGGATAAACACCTTATTAAAGTCGAACTTACTGATGCGGGAATAAAACTTTTTGAAAAAATTTATCTTTACCGCCCAAACCCAATAGCTATAGAAGGCAACGTTTATACTTTTGACTGTTCTGCATCGCAAGCCCTATATTATTTTGAACGTTTTGGAAACAACGCCTTAATAATATCGCCAAAAAAACTCGGTATAGATATGCGTAATTACCACTATTTTGCTCTAAAAAAATACAACTCTTTTTATAAAGAAAGAATTTAATTCTATTATAAATAAATTATTATCCATTGTTTGGTGTCAACTATTTTTACATCTCAACCTTTTAAGTTGACAATACCCACCCGTTCAAATCCCACTCAATCAACTTTCGTAAATAATTAAAAAAGGAACAACACACGGTTGTTCCTTTTTTATTGGTTGCACGTCCGCTAACTTAATTGAAGTGTTTAGTTATAAATAGTCAGTCGGCGTAATTTTAAGTTTGCAAACTATAAAAGTAAAAAGCGAGAATATTCTCGCTTTTTAACTTGCAACGTCGTTTATCGTGGTTGGGTTTATAAAATTTGGAATAGCATTTGGCGTAGGCAATTCCTTCGCCACGTTTTTAATCCCAGCAAAAATATTTTCGCCCGTAATATGTACTCTATTTAAAATTTGTTGGTCTACCGCTTCATTTTCCTTTAAGGAATAGTTGACAAATTTTCTTTTTAAAGATTTTATAAAGGTAACCTTTTTTCTAAGCAATAGATTATCTTGTGGCATATCAATAGTGTGAATAATAACGTGCAAATCTTGTTTTTCAGTTAATAGTTGATAAATTCGTTGCCACCACACTTTGTCTGTTTCCCCTAGCGACATACCGTAAACGTATATTAGCCCGCTACCTTCTAACATGGCTTGCGCTTTTTCAAACACGCCTTCTTCTGCCATTTCGTTAAAGTCTTTTTTTATAAAGGTGCTTTTATATTCGTCTGGTTGCCCGTCAAAAATCGCAGGCTCGCCAATTTGCGTAATATCGTTTACGCCAAATGCCATGGAATAAGTAGTAGTTCCGTGTGCGTGTACTATATCTTTAATTACGTCTTTATACGTTGCAGTATTTCCACCTGCAAACTTAAAAGTATGCTCACCTACTTTTTTATTGTTTTCAATAAGTTCATCAATAATAGTGGTGTAGTTATAAACGATAAAATTGTAATTAACCGTTTCATTTTTTTTAAGTAGCGGAATTAACTGATTTGTTTGCCCAGCGGTAAAGCCTTTGGTTATGTTTGCAAAACATTTAATGAACGCATCTTTTATTTCGCTAGTTTTTATTTTGGCTTGCTCTTTTTTTAGATAACTGGCAAGTTTTGTGCAAAAATCATCGTGCAAATCACAATAAACTTCCGCCGCTTTACTTCCGTATCTTTCGGCAACTTTTATAGAATATTGCCCCATTGCAAGTTCAGCGTTTGCCCATAAATTTGCCTTGTTTCTGTCTTGCGCTAAATCCATTTTAAACGTTTCTATTATGCTAGTATCTAATCTATCAACCTTTAAATACTGCTTAATAAAATCGGCGTATCTTGTTTTAAGCCCCAAATTTAAATCAAAGCCATTGCCTATTAAAAACGTTACGTTCATATTCACTCCTTTTAGGCGATAATTAAAAATCCCCCATCGTTTGTGAAATTATTTTACTCGCATTAAAAAGCGCTGTCAATATCTTTTTAAATAATTTTTAAAATTTTTTTTACCTTTAATTTTAGAACTTTTTTTCGTCAAAATAGCGCAAAAAAACAAGGCTTGTACTAGCCGAGTCCCTACAAGGAATTCGGCAACTAAATAAATCCTTACGGATCTATGATATTCGTCTAACGACGAGTGATATTGCCTAACGGCAGTAATATTTGCCTTACGTCCTCTTTTGTACTCAGGTTTTGACTTCCCCCAACCTTGCACCCCGTAAAATAGAATATTTGTAAACTTTGTCAAGTAAAAAATATATTTTTTTATAAAATTTTTTGTAAACTTTTTTAATTTATGATTGACTTTATACATTTTTTAGTGTATTATGATTAAAAAAGGGGGGTATATATGGATTTGTCAAAGAAAATTAAACTCGCTATGGTTAATCAAGGAATCAATCAAACCGAACTTGCAAGATTGACCGAACAAACAAAATCTAATTTGAGTAATAAATTAGAACGTAACGACTTTAAGTTAAGTGAATACGAACGCTTAGTCAACGCATTAGGTTGCAATTTGGAAGTTTCAATTATTTGTCCGGACGGAACTAAATTTTAATAAGTAACGTTAAAGTCTAAATTTAATTTAGGCTTTTTCTTTTGCTTTGGTTAAGTTAAATGAACGTGCGCCTATTGTATATACTAATCCACTTTATTAGCATTGTTATAATAATAACCGGCGCGCGCCCTAAATTTCAGTTATACGCCGTTTTTTTAGCGCGCCACCATTTTAATTTATACGTCAACTACGCAAGCAGTTATATTTTGACTTTCGCCAAAGTTATATTAAATAAATCCATAACTTGCCGATGGCAAATATAACTAGTGCGTCAGTAAAAATCTCTATTATGCACCTTCGGTGATGAGATACACGCTAAAGCGTGATTATATGCCATTGCTTTCGCAATGGATAAAAAAATTCGACAAGTTAAAACTTGTCGAATTTTTTGGCTGGGGTAGTAGGATTTGAACCTACGAAATGACGGAGTCAGAGTCCGTAGCCTTACCGCTTGGCGATACCCCAAAGTATAATTTTTACCATATAAATATAGCACTTTTTCTAGCGATTTTCAACACTTTTATCGTGTTTATACAAATTTTTGTAAAAAAATATGCCATAACAAACTTGCTATGGCATACTAAAATTTTAAACTTTCATTTCGCTACCGCTTGTATTGTCGCAATAACGAATAAGGTCTTTAACGGTTTTGCCGTTTTTAAGCATTTCGTAAAGCGTTTCAATAAGTTTAGCGCGGTTTCCCGTATAGTTTGAGTATTTTTCAAGCGTCTTTAAAGCGCCGTTTTGCTTTGCAAATTCGCAAAGTTCTTGGCTTCTTTCATCGTCGCTTGGGTTAAAATACATAGCACACGCTATTGAAGCGCACATCATATCGGCGTTAACGTTATGCTTTTCGGCAAGGTTTAATGCGCCTATAAGCCTATCGTTTTCGCTTAACTTTCTAATACTGTCTTTACCAACGCGGGCAATCGTGTCGCCAAGCGCGGTGTTTTGAAAACGGTATAACAAGTTTTCTGCGTGTTCAAGCAATACTTTTACGTCAACTTTGTTTTCAATAGAAATTGCAAGCGCGCTTTCCATTAAAACCCTATACGCGCAGTATCTTATTTCATAGTCGTTTACGGCTTCGCTTATATATTCGTAATTCTTCAAATATCCTAAATATGCGCAAGTTGCGTGGCTCATATTGTGCATAAACAACTTTCTTTGAATAAACAAATTAAATGGAGAGAAAGGATATAAGTTTTTAACGTTTGGTATTTCGCCCTTAAACGCGTCTTTATCAACGGGTAAAATGTTGTAAGGCTCAACGAAAACTCTTAAAAAGTTGCCTTGTTTTTTATCTTCTGAAAGCGCAGGCACCATTCTTCCTATACTTGCTTCTACAAAGCCGATATTTTCGTCAATTTGCTTTTCGTATTCGGGAAGTTGTTGTTTAATTAAGCCTTTCAAGTAAGCGTCCGCCCCGATAAGATTTTCGCAAATAATTATGTTTAAAGGCTTTAAGCCGTTATCAAATCTCTTTTTTAAACCAAGCGCAATAGGTTTAGCAATAAACTTTAATACGTTTACGCCGATTGCCGTTGCCATAACGTCGGCTTCGGCAATTTCGTTTGCAACAAGGTCTAAATCCGTGCCGTCTATACCGTATACGTTTTTAACGATTTTTTCTTCGTTGTTATCACTTGTAACTACGTTTATGGGATATTCTTTGTCGCTATTGAGTTTTGAAATAACTTGTTGGTTTATATCAATAAAGCCAACCGAATAACCACTTTCCGAAAACAAAGGTCCAATAAAACCCCTACCGATGTTTCCCGCGCCATACATTATAAATTTTTTCATATTACACCTTACTTAAATTTTCTTGCAGTTTGCAAGTAAATATTTTTCCGCTTCGGCGTTCCACAAGCCGTTGTTTTGTTTGCAAAGCCTATCAAGTTCTTTAAACATTTCGTTAGTTTTGCCAAGTTCTTCAAAATCCGCAATAGCCGTCAATGGCAAAGAAACGTGGTTATAGATAAGTTTTTTAGCGCCTTTTATCGTTGGCAATTTTAAAACCGTGTCAACGACGCTGTCAAGACCGCCGATATGAGTAACCATAATTGCTGGATTAACTTTGTTTCTAGCCGAAAGGTCAAGCGCTTCTATCATATCGTTCGTGTTACCGCCCGAAGTGCCCGTAAACCTATGAAAAGCATAGTGGATATCGTAGAAGTTGATTTTTGCCGAAAAGTTTTTATTTAAAGGACCTGCAAAGAAGTTAAGGCAACCGCCGTCACCCAAAATAGCGTCGGCTTGTTCAACGACAGGCGTAACGGGTGCGTAAACAAACACGTCGTCGTAACCCTTACCGCCCGTTATAGCGCGCAATGTTTCAACTGCGTTTTCGCAAGTTGCGGTGTTAACGTAGTGAAGTTCAACGCCGTTTTTCTTTGCTTCTTCAACGGTTATAAGTTCAGACGCTCTTTTAAGCCTGTTATCGTCAATATCCGTAACGACTATAATTTTTGGTTTTCTTGGTCCGTGAATACCATAGTCCGTAGCGCTTAAACCCATAGGGCCTGCGCCCGCCAAAATTGCAACTGCACCGCCTTCTTTAATGCCCATTACGTGAGAGTGAGTTTCATAGTCTGAGTGGAAATTTTCGTGATAGCCTGCAATAATGCAAGATACGGGTTCGGCAAGCGACGCACCGAAGAAAGTTTCGCCGTCGTAATTAAGCAAGTTGCCACACTCTATCAATTTGTTTGGAATAACTACGTATTGAGAGTTACCGCCTATAAATTGATAAGAATAACCTGGTGCAGTAACGCTACCGTCACTCATAGCAGGTTGAATCGCGTATTTTTGACCTGGTTTAAACTTGTTTTGCCATTTTTTGCCGACTTCTATAATTTCACCGCAAAATTCGTGGCCTATAATTATAGGGTTGGTTGCGCAGTCGTTTGGAACGCGCTTATGGTCTGCGCCTTGCTCTGCCGCTTTGTAAGTCGACATACAAACACTGTCTGAAACGACGGACGCAAGTATTTCGTCGTCTTTAATTTGTGGCAATTCAAATTCTTCAAGCCTTAAATCTTCTTTACCGTAAAGCCTAACCGCTTTTGTCTTCATAAAAAACCTCCAAAGTAATATCTTTCAAGAAATTTAATGCAAAAATTTAACTTGTGTTTCTTTCTTTATAAAATCAAATACATTATATCACTTGGCTTTTTTTTAATCAAGTAGTTACACCCTTTTTATAACAAAATTAGCCATAAAAATTTTTGACAAGTTGCAAAATAAAACACACTCGTGAAATTTTAGTAAAATTTTAAAAATATTTACGAAATGCTGTTGAATTTCGTTAAAAATGGGGATATAATTAAAATGGCGATATAAAACGCTTGCTATACTGGCGTTTTACTATCAAAAGGCGGTGTAATATGGCAAAAAAATTATGTTTTATTTTAGGCGCGGGTGGCGCAAAAGGAATTGCTCACATAGGGTTTTTAAAGGCGATGGAAGAAGCCAACATTAAGCCTGACTGCATAGCGGGGTGCTCTATGGGTGCGGTTGTCGGCGCGTGTTATTGCAACGGCGTTTCGGTTGAAGAAATGAAGTCCGTTGCCGACCTTATGCGCATGAAAGATATTGCCGATTTAAACATTGCGCCTTTTAACAAAAAAAGTTTGTTTCGTTCGGTAAAAATGCGCGCAAAGGTTAAATCTCTTTTAGGTAACGTTACTTTTGACGAACTTAAAATACCGTTTGAGTGCATTGCAACGGATATCGTTACGGGTAAAATTATAACTTTAAACAAAGGTAGCGTTGAAGAAGCGGTTAGCGCAAGCGCCGCAATACCAACTATTTTTAGACCTATTGAAAAGGAAGGTATGGAACTTGTTGACGGCGGTATTTTAATGAGACTTCCATTTGCATCGGCAAAGCATTTTAAAGCCGACGTGTCAGTTGCCGTTGACGTTATAGGTAAACTTACACCTTTTAAACCTACGCGCAGTTTATTATCGCAAGCACTTCGCGTAATAGAAGTAACGGACTGTTTCGTATCTCATAAAACGGCAAGTTACTATAAGCCAAACGTTTTAGTTTTGCCCGACACTAGCGAAATGAGTCAATTTAAGGTTGAAAAATTAGATTACGCTTTTGATGCGGGATACAATGCAGGCAAAGAAAAGGTTGACGAAATTAAAAGGTTGTTAGATTAAAAAAATGCCCCGAAAGTTTAGTTTACTTCGGGGCTTTTTTATTATTTTAAGTTGGTTATTTTTTAGTTTTTTCGTCAATTTCTTTTGATATTTTATCGTGCTTTTTTAAAATTTCTAAAATAACCGTTTGCGAATACTTGCCTTGCTTATTTCGTAGTTTTAAAGCGTCGTTTTGCTCTTTTTTTGGCAAGTCTTTTTTGTCTTTTTGAGTTAAGGCGTTTGCAGTGCTTACGGTTTTTATGGTGTTTGCAATTTTTTCACGGGTGGTTTTGTCGCTTGCAAGTTTGGTTAAAATGTCAAATATGCCGAATTTATCCAAAAAAAATCCCCTTTTAAAATAAAATATGCTTTCAATTTTGTAAAAATCGTTGATTATTCAAATATTTTAGTGTATAATAACAAAGTATACATAATTAAAATATGTATAAAGCAAATAAATTATGTTATTCTTATATTAAATAGGAGTTTTATTAAATGAAAAAACTAATTGTTGCAATACTTACTATAACTTTATTGTTATTTGCTATTTCGGGTTGCTCTAACTCTACTGATAAACTTGAAAATACCGGTGGCGAAGTAACTTATGGCAACGGCTCTTTTTTAGTTGAAAAAGGCGACTATGCTTATTTTATCAACGGCAAGGCAGACGTTACCGCAGAAAATAAATTTGGAAAAGTTGAAAAGGCTTCGCTTGTTCGCGTTTTAAAATCTGAACTTGCAAGTCCTAAAACGGCAAAAATTGAAACGGTTATTCCAAAACTCATTTTAAGCGCAAACTACACTTGCGGTTTTTATATGTACGGCGATTATATCTATTATGCAACGCCATCAACTATGCAAGATAAAACGGGCGCCGTGCTTAACACTCACAACGAGTTTTACCGCTTTAACTTAAAGACGGGTAAAAACGACGGCAACTTTATTTGCAAACTTGAAAGCAATACTTACGATTTTAGGTTTGTTGCCGTTGGCGATAAAGTTTATTTGGCTACAACCGAAACTACGGTAGTAGACGGTGCAACTAACAACAAATTAGTCGTTTACGATTGCGAATCTAAAGACAAAATCTTTACTTCGGACGCTTATTTAGAACTTGCCCTTGCAGAAGACAATTCTAAAACAATTTTCTTTACCGTAAAAGGCGTTACGAAAGACCTTGACAATGCGGTAGAAGACTTTGAAGAACTTTATAGATACAACGTTGGCGATACTGAAGCAAAACTTGAATTAAGTGGCGCTGGCGCTTCGGATATGGGCTTTGACAATAGACAAACCACTTTAACCGAAGACAAGTTAGTTGCTGAAAGGGGTAGTAACGGCGTAACGTTTAACCTTATTAAGAATACGGGCAAATTGTTCGTTTATAAAGTAAATAAAAACGACGAAGACAATAAGAGTTCATATTTCTACGGCACTAACCTTGTAAACGGCGAAGGCGCAATAAACGAAACTTTAACAAAAATCAACCTTGGCGCAACTAACGGCTACATTGCGCAAGCAATGAAAAAAACTTCTTACTTTAAAGCGCTTGACGAAGTTTATTACGTTGAATCGGGCGACGGTTTTATCTCTGCTCTTATGAAATTTGACTATACTACTCAAGCAAGTGGCAACAAACTTAATGGTAGGACGATAATTTCTGAAGATTGCGACGGATTTACTATTCAATTTATAAAAGGCGATTATATGTATCTTGCAAACACGTCTGAAGGCTATTATTATAGGTGTAACTATAAGGCAAGTGACGTTAAAGTAAACAAAATAAACGCCGTACCTATGCAAGTTTCTTCAAGTTGGTTTATTCCAACGGTTGTTGACGATAGATATTTCGTTGGCGCATATTCGGGCAATTATTACCTTAACTACGTTTACGTTGTAGATATGGATAAAATTGACGACACCACTATTTTAGAAGGTAAAGAAAAAACCTATTATGAAGATTACCTTGAAACGTATTCAACTGAAAATAGAGAAAACATTTTGGCATTATGGAATACGCGCATAGGAAAAATAACTTCAAGCGATAGCGAAGACCTTAACGAATTGTTAAACACTAACTATCCGGAAGAAGACGAAGAGGAATAAAATAAAATTCGCCGATTTGTCGGCGAATTTTTTATAGTTATGAAAATATTATCATTTGACATTGAAAGTACAACGGGCAGTCATAAAGACGGCAGTATGTGCACCCTAGGTTATTGTATAGCCGACGGCGACTTTAACGTATTGACGCAAAAAGACCTTGTAATGAAACCCCACACAAAACGCTTTGAAAGTAAAACCAAATTGCATTACGATAAAGAGTTTTTATCTAAATGCAATCCGTTTCCGCATTTTTACGACGAAATTAAAAGTTTATTTTCTTGTGGCTATTGCGTTATAGGGTTTTCGGTAATGAACGACGTTGATTTTTTAAACAACGCGTGTGAAATTTATTCTTTAAAGAGAATAGAATACACTTTTTTAGACGTTCAACTAATTTACAAAACGGTATACAAAAAACCTACCCTTTCGTCACTTTCTTCAATAGCCGAAGAATTAAACTTTGAATATCTTGCACACCGTTCTGACGAAGACGCAAGAGCCACCCTATTAGTTTTAAAACACATACTAAAAGACACGGGGCTTACGCTTAACGAACTTTTAAAAAAATATCATATAACGGTTGGAATAAATAGCGAATTAGAAATTTCGCCTTGTCAAAACGGCACGTTTACCCATAGAGAAATCAATTATTTAATTTTAGATTTTGTAAAGAACAATTTTAAACATAAAAGGTATTATAAAGGCGGTCTTTCAAGAAAAACTTTTGCCTTTGCCGATTATATTAAGTTTGACGACGTTGACAAATTCCGCTGTATTATTAAAAGAATTTACGATTTAAACGCAAGGCTTGCGCCTATTGAAAACGCAAATATCTACGTTTGTGACGAAGGCAAAATGACGGATAAAGACAAGCGCCGTATAGCCGAAAAGAACGCAACTAAAAACCGTATAACCGTTATTAGTTTAGACGAACTTTATTCTCTTTTAGGCGAACTTCCTAAACTTGACTTTTCTAGCGACGTTGAAACTATACGCCTTTATAGGTTAGACGTTAAGCGCAAGCGCGAACAAAAAAAGCAACAGCAAGCCGAAAATTTAAAGGCTTTGCCTAAAAAAAATAAATAATAAAAAATAAAAAATCGGTATTGACTATTTGCCGATTTTTTGTTATTTTATAATTAGGATTGGTATTGCAAAGCGCAAAATCACACCGATTACAGTAAGGAGAATTTATGGCTAAAAAGAAACAAAAAAAGAACGTTAAAAATTTAAAGTTAAGCAATATTTTAACTTATGCGTCTTGCCTTTTAGGGCTTATTGCAACTTGTATGATATTTCTTCCTGCAATAAACGGCGAAATGAAACCGCTTTTTGGTGACGTTGTTAAAGAATCGTTCACGGGCTTACAAGTAGCATTCGGCTATACGAAAGTAACGGGCGATAAAATACAAATTGTAACCGAAACTCTTAACGCTAACGTATTTGCAATTATCGTGTTTTTACTTCCCATTGCACTTACAATGGTTGCGTTAATATTAAAAAACGTTAAGATTGCAAATTTAATAGTAGCACTACTTTTCGTTGCTTGTGGCATTTGCCTATTTACGCTTGCCGGCAGTTTTGCTAAAAACATAGTTGAAGACGTTGCGTGGGTTTACACTAATTACGTTTGGACGCTTGGCGTTGGACCTATTTTGGCAGGTATATTTAGTTGTTTGGCGGGCGTTTCACTTGCAAGCAAGTTTATAGTAAAATAAAATAAAATAAAAAATCGGTAAAGGTTTTACCGATTTTTTTATGCAACGCCGTATTTTGCAAGCGTTTTTATTAGCCAGTTAAGGTAGTCGTTTACTTGCTCTTTTTGACTTTCGTTTGGTTGCACCGCCACGAAATTTAACAAATAAACTTCAAAATCTTCTAATTTTAATTCATCGGCTTTTTCTAGGCTATATTCCTTTAACTTTTGCAGTAACTCTTTGCAATACTCTACGTCTAAATAGCCCGAATACGACTTTTCTTCAAAGGTTTTTAACTTTATGGTTTCAACAATTTTTTTAACGTTGTTTTTAGGTGGCAACGCTTCAATATCGTTTACGAATAAAACTTTATTATCTTCGCTAGTTATAAAATAACACGCAATTTTTAATACTATATACAATATATAACCTAAAATTACAAGCGTTGCGTTATAGTAAAAAACGAATTTAATGCTAGTAAAAATGCCGATACCATTAAAATAATTTGCTAGCGAAATCGTTATTGATAGTAGCGCGCAACAAGTTGCAAGTCTTTTAAAAAACGATGCGCCCGTATTGTTTTTGCAAGATAAAATATAAATAAATTCAATTAAAAAACAGGCTAGAACAAAAATTAAACAACACAAGCATAGCGCTATGCCGTATTTTGTTTCTAAACCTGCTTTTACTATATTAACGATACTTTCAAGCCATAGTTCCATAATTAAAAACCCCTTTTTAATTATTGACTATAACCTATATTTTATACGTCAACTTTTAAGCACTTTAACTGTAAAATATTTACTAAATACACTTCGTCTACTTTTAATTTAGACGATTTTTCTATTGCTTCTTTATATAGTTGCATTTGTGTTTTATAGTTGTTTATTAAGTCTTGGTCATTTTTAATCGTTGAGTATTTATAGTCTACGAGTATCGCCCTATCGCCCTTAACGGCAACTAGGTCAAATATACCTTGAATTAAAATTTCTTCGTTAGAATTTTCGTACCCTAACCTTTTTGCCTCAAACAACGCGCAAAACTTTTGTTCTTTTTTTAGCGTGTACTCTTTTATTTTTTCAAATATAGGCATTTTTAAAACGTTTTGAACGCTGTTAACGTCTATAAGGTCGGCTTCGCTTTGCGTAATTAAACCCGCGTCTAGCATTTTTTTCATTTGCACGCTACAAGGTTCGCCGTAAAAATCGCAAAGTTGCAAGAATTTATGGTACGCCGTTCCGCTTTCGGTATTTGAATAGCCGAACAAATTAGTCGTTTCATAATATTCTTCGCTATCACGCTTGTTTACTTCGGAAACCGAACGCTTTAACGGTATAGCCGTGTCTTCTAAATACGGATATTTAAAAGTCAAATTCTTTCGTATAAGTTTTGTAAGTTCATTATCGCTTTGACTACCCATAACGGCAACGCCGTCTTCTTTTTTAGCAAAGTCAAGTTCGCTACAAGTATGTAAAATCGTTTTTGCGTCGGCAATATCTAAAAAGCACTTTTGCCTATCGGCAACCCTAAAATTAGAGTATTCGCGCGCCATTAAAGAAGACGCGTTTGCAATAAAGTGAACGGCGTATTTTGCTCTTGTTACGGCAACGTAAAATAGCCTTGCTTCTTCAACCGCCCTTTCTTCTAAATACACTTGCTTACTTGCAAAGCGAAGTACGTTTTCGCTATACGTCATATCGTCTAAATTAAAGTTTTTAGGCACTATGCCGTATTTTTTACTGTATAAAACGTCGCCTTTTATATCGGTTGAGTTAAACTGTTTATTAAAGTCTGCAATTATAACTATTGGAAATTCTAAACCCTTTGACGCGTGCTCTGTCATTACGGTTACGGTGTTTTCGCCCGCCGTTTGAGTTGCCGAAATTTCGTCAAGCGATTGTTCTAAATAGTCGCTAAACTCTGATAGCGTCATACTTCTATCTAGCAAAACGCTTTCAGAGATAAACCTTTCAACGCGCTTTACCTTTTCGTTTCCAAATTCCGTTGCTAAAAGTTTTATATTAAACCCTGTTTCGCCTATTATCTTATATAAAATTTCGCTTGCTTTGGCATACTTTGAAATTAGCCTTAATTTTTCATACCAAGTTATAAAAATTTGGACTTTTTTGCCAAGTTCGTCGCTTGAATTTTGCGCCGTTTTTACGCAATCGTAAAAACTAATTTTGTTTCCGCCAAGTCTTCTTATTTTTGCAAGTTCCGTTTCGTTAAAACCGCCAAAGTTTAGCATAAAGGACGCAAAAGGTATGTCTTTTTGTGGCATTATTATTGCGTTTACGCCGTCTACAAGCGCCTTGATTTCGGGGTATCCACCTATTTTGCTCGTTGCACTTGAACTTACGGGTATGCCTACGTCGTAAAGCGCCGAAATAACCGACTCGCCATAGCCGTCTACACCGCGAACAAGTATGCAAATATCTTTAAAGTCAACGGGTTTTACCCTGTTTTCTTTGCAAGGTTCTTTTACGTCGTAATAAGTCGTTTTTAAAAGTTCGCGCACTAAATTAATTGTTAAAATTACTTGCTTATCATACTCTTTTTGGTTTGAAGAAACTGTGTTTTCTATGACCGAATAAACCTTGCCGTTTTTAGTTTCTTCGACTTTTTCTTTTTGCTCGTCTTCTATTAAGTGAATTACCGCTTCACCTTTAAACTCATCGTACTTTTCGCCGTATTTCATAGGGTTTTTACAATAGTCAAACCCCGAAAATTCCAAGGTAAACACGTCTTTAAAAATACTGTTAGTTAAATCTATTATGGTCTCTGCGCTTCTAAAATTCGTATCAAGCGAAATTGCCTTTCCGCCGTTACCTTTGCTATATTCGTTGTATTTATCGATAAAGAATTTTGGATTGCAACCCCTAAAAGCATATATACTTTGCTTACTGTCTCCAACCAAAAACGCATTATTTAAAGAAATTTTAGAGATGATTTTTTCTTGTATCGCGTTTACGTCTTGATATTCGTCAACGAAAACGTATTTGTATTGATTTTGTATTTCACTTAAAACGCCGTCGTCTTGCAATAATTTATAAGTTAAAACTTCTATGTCGTTAAAATCTATGCCGTTTTCTTCGCTTTTAAGTTGCGCGTATTCTTCGTGATATCTACCTGCAACGCTAAATAGCGCGTTTACAATATACGCGTTTTCTTCAACTTTGGCTTTTGCATCTTCTTTGCTTAAACCAAAAGTTTCTAAAATAGGCGAATAATAATTTCTAAAATTTGTAATTAACGCCTTAAAATTTTCCGCAACTTCTTTGTCGATTGCTTTTGCTTTAGATAACTTTATATCAATATCGCGGTATCTTAAACAAACTTCAAACAAGTCGGTTGCATTTTTTAAAGCACTTGCAACTTCTATTGCCTTTTTACAAATTTCAAGACGCGTTTTGTCGCCGTCTAACAAAGATAAAAACGGCTTTAACTTGCTTTCGTAAATTTCAACTTCTTTTTTTATTGACGGCAAAACGTCGCTATTTATAATGCTTTCGATATTAGCGTGGCTATTAAGCGTTTTTTCTTTTAGGCTTTCAAGCCCTAAATCGTTTAACGCAAAAGTGTAAATATCGCTTATAATTTTGCGTAAATTATTATCCCTACGCTTTCCGCCGAATAAGTTTACAAGAGTTATAAAATCTTCGTTTTCTTCGCTATAAAGCGCTTCAAAAGTGTTAGCAATAGCCTTTGCTTGCAACTTTTTGCTTTGCTTTTCGTCTAAAACTTCTATTGACGCGTCAAGCCCCAACTTATAAAAATACTTCTTTAAAAGGTTTAAGCAAAAAGAGTGTATGGTGCTAATATCCGCCATATTTACTTTTTCTAGTTCGCGTTTAAAGCGCGCGTCTCCACTTTCGTTATACTCGTCTATTAGCGCTTTTTTGAGTTTTTCTTTCATTTCGCTTGCCGCTAATTTTGTAAAAGTAACGGCTAAAATTTGCTCTATATCAACGCCTTTTTGCGTTACAAGACGAATAATTCTTTCAATAACTACGAACGTTTTGCCCGAACCTGCAGAGGCGGAAACAAGCACGTTGCCGTCGTCGTGAAGAACGGCTTGTCTTTGACTACTTGTTAAACTTGAATAGTCTTTCATATCGTTCCCCCTTCTTCGTTTTTAACGGCTTCAATTATCGTTGACGCGCTTACTTTTTCTTCTTTTCTTTCTATATCTTGGTTTGGACTTTTTCCACACATAGCGCCGTATGGACAGTATTTGCAAGAATCTTTATAAGGCGATGGGGCAATAAAGCCCGAATTTATTTCGTCAACGCCCTTTTCACTAATTTTTACGGCATATTTTAAGTACGCTTGCATATCGGCGCTGTCAAGCGTTTCGGATTTAGCGCTAACCTTTCCGTCTTTATTGATTTTTACGGATACGTAGTCGCTATCGCTTTTTTCGTATAACTTATTGTCCGTTGCCTGTAAAATATCTTGGCTTTCAACGGTTTTTCCAAGCATTTTATAACTTTTTTCGCCACTTTTACCAAACGTATCGTGTACGGGAAAATAGTACGCCCCAGCAGGCTTTAATTCGTCGCTTAAAAAGGCGTTCATATATAAATAAAGTTGAAGTTTATTGCCCGTATAAAAGTATTCGTCGTTAGCCGAAATTCCGCCCGTTTTATAGTCTATTACGCGGATTTTATCTTCAAACTTATCAATTCTGTCAACCTTTCCGCTAACCTTAAAGTTGCCCGTTTTTGCATTTAGGTTTATGGCTTTAAACTCACTGCTATCGTTAAAAGACACTTCTACGCAATAAGGCTTAAAAGATGAGTTTTTAATTGAGTTATAAATTGCAAAGCAAACCCTTTTGCCTTCTTTTTCTAGCCTTGCAAATAAAAATTTGTGTTGCGGATTGTCGGCATAATCAACGTAATTTTCGTCTTTAAAAATGTCTTTGCATAACGCCACGACTAATTCGTCAGAAGTTTCTTTTGAAGTTACGGTATCTATATTTTTAACGTAGTTTTCAATTAAGTCGTGAAGTAAAGTGCCAAGTTCCGTTACTTTTAAGTCTTCCGTTCTTTCTTCTTTTAACTTTAAAATGTTTTGAGAGTAGTTTGAGTATGGGCAAGAAAAATATTTTTCCAAAGTAGTTGCCGAAATATGCCCGTTTTTAAAGCACAAATCACTACCGCTTTCTAATACCTTTTGGGTGTTTTTTTGCGTTAGCAATTCGTCGGCACTCTCTTTAAGTTGAGTTAAATTGCCGTCTGTTAACGCATTGTAAAAAGATGCGATTTCATAGCGCGCAACGGCGTTACCTTCTTTGTAATATTTAGAAAGTTTTGCAATTTTATTAAGTGCGGTTGACTTTTCTAAATAGTCAAAAGACGTCTTATAACTTCCGTCATAACTCGTAGGCATAACGTCGCTATCAAAAACCTTGTTGATTTTTACGTTAAAAATTGCCGTTAAGTAGTTTATAATATCAGATTTTTGCGCTAATTCGCCCGTTGTTTTTTGGTCGGTAAAAGAAACGTGTAAAAAGTTGTTAAACGACATAAGCGCTATTGCAACGCTTTCTTTTTCACGCTTATTTACTATCTTAATTTTTGGTTCTACGATAATTTTAAAGCCGTCTAGTTTAGCAAGGTCGCCGTCGGATAAAAGAGCGGTGTCGCTTTTAATAAAAGGCACGTCGCCGTTAAGCCCAAGCGCGTATAAAACGTTGGCGTTTTTAATTTTTACGTCTTTAACTTCGCCAACGTAAACGGCGTCGTTAAAAAGCGGTATAGAGCCGACGTTTGTTGCCGTAACGCCACTTGTAAACACGTTTATAAAATCGGTTATAGATATCTTTTCGCCCTTTAAAACGAAGGATATTTGCTTTAAAAAGTCGTTGAGTTTTTCTTCGGCTTTGTCGTTAAAATCGGCATATTTTGCTTCGCCTAAAAGCGATAGTTTTTCGCCTAAAACTTTCATGTTTTCAAAGCAATTAGTCTTTTCTAACATTTTTTTAATAGCGTCAACGATTTCGTCGGCGGTTTTAGCGCTAGACAAATAAGACGCAACTTCAAGCGCCGTTTTTCTTATTTGTTCAAGTTCGCTTGCGTTTTCGTAAGTTTTATCAACTTCTTTTTTTAACAATTTTCTTGAAAACGCGTGCTTTGACGTGTAAAGGTATACTTTATCAATTAAGTTTGTGTCTAGGCAAAAAAGACCGCTTGATATAAACGACAAAAAGTCTTTAACCAAAAGCCCCCTTTTATAAAAATTTAGGTATGAAATTACGTAGTTTGATACGGGGTGTTCGTAAAGCGTTATAGGTGAGTCAACGTAATAAGGAATATTTTGCTCGCTAAAAACCCTTTCAATAATAGGCTTATAAGACGCAACGCTACCAACCGATAGCACGCAATCTTTATATCTTCCGCCGTTGCTAATAACGTGGTTTTTTATGCTTTTTGCAACTGCTTCAACTTCCTTAACAGGCGTAGGATATTCACTTATAGTAACGCGTTTAGTATCAATTTTTTTAAAGCCTTTTTTAAAGACTTCGGCATTGTATAAATACTTTTTAATAGCGTCAACTTCGTTGCTATTTGCCTTTACCGTGCAAGATTGACTATTAGGGCTAATTTGCATTAACTTTTTATAAGTTTCGCCCGTGTAAACTTCGCCTTCTTCACCGTCTAAAATAACGGCGTAAACTTCTTTTGCGTTGTTTATAAGAGCGTTTATGGCATCTTGACGTTGGCTTGTAATCGTAGAAAATCCGCAAAGTATAACGATTGAATTTTTAATTTCGCTATCTTCGTTTACTATGCTGGGCATAAGCGAAAAATAATTGTTGCTATCTTTTAAGTTGGCGCTATTTAAAGCGTCCAAGTATTTTTCGTAAATAAGCGCAACGTCTTCAATTTTTAATAAAAACGCGCTCTTTTCACCGCAATCGCCACTGTTTATTAAATCTTTTAAAATTTGTGGGGTTACGTTGGCACTTTCAAGTTGCGATATAAGTTCATATAAAATAAGTGCAAGATTTGGACGGTTTAAAGACGCGTCAAAACACTTTAAATTGTTTTTTTGCTTTGATATAATTTTTCTAACAAGCATAACCGAACTTTCTTTTGAAAGAACGTTACTTGACGATACAAAATTAGAAATATAGCGTTTAAAAGTAGTTACGTCAACGTCTAAAAACCCGCCACCCAAACTCTTTGCAATTTCGGTTTCAAGGTTTAAAGTTATCTTGTCTTCCGAAAAAACAACGCACTTTTGGTTATTTTGGCTTAACTTTTTTATTAAAGACGCCGTAGCATTTATGCAGTTTTCAATTGTTAAAACTCTTATGATTTTCAAAATTTTTACCCTTTTTGTTATTTTATAACACAAATATATTGACAACTGTGTGACAATTGAATAAAATTTTAGTAATTTTATATTATTTAGTATAACACATAACTAAATGTTTAACAAATTGTTTTTACATTTTATAAAATATATGTTACAATAAATAGACGAAAATATATTTTTGGTGGAATTATGAAAAAAATTAAGGCATTGTTTTTAGTTTTGCTTTCTTCTTTGTTTTGCCTAACGGGTTGTGTAGAAAAGAAAATAAATTTTGAAGGCGAATATTGGAATTCTAACCCTTCAACTTTTTCTAAAATAGTTGAAGAACTTGTATACGACGTTAAAGTTGTAAACGTAACGCCGTCTAATTCAAAAGAACTTAAAAACGAATACGTTACTTTTGAAATTACGGACGGCACTTACACTACTAAACTTGAAGGTTTCCCTGCGGACACTAACTATTATAAATACGTTACTACGCTTAACGTTAAAGGGTTTTACAAATACTATATAGACGAAAAGCCTATTGAAGTAAACAACTTTTTACAAACCGAAGTTATTTTTGAAAGTAGGGCTAACGGCTTTAAACCTATAAGTTCAAAAAGAACGACCTATAACAGCGAAACGGGGCAAGACAACGGCACTACCATTTTCTTCTATTATAACGGCGGATTCCTTGAACACAAGTTTAAATACAACTATACTATTGATTACGATGGCGACGATGCCATAACAAATTCGGTTTACACTTATTTTAGCGACGAAGAATTGGTTAACGAATTTAACAAAACTTATAAAGATTATAGCGACGGCGCTTATATTGACAATAATATGCTTACCCTTTTGCCACGCGCGTTTACGTTAACCGACGGTTTCTATCAAACTTTTAAGACGATTGACGTTCCCTCTAATGCAAATAGAGAAATGATTTTTGCAGTTTCCGATTCGGAGGATACAGTTTCTCAATACACGTTTACGGTTGATTACAACTATATTTTAAACGGAGCAAAAGTTGATTTTAACAGCAGTATCGTAACGGCAAAACTCTTAACGGGTATTAACGACACTTTCGCCGGCGCTAACATAGAAAGTTATTACGCCGTTGATAAAACAACGCACCGCCACAGAATGATTAAGTCTTACTCGACTTTAAACGACGATATAGGTTATATTGAATACTCTTTAAAGAGCGCTAGCGTAACAGAATAAAATAAAAAAGCACCGCAAAAAGTTAACGTTTTTGAGTGCTAAACAAAATTATATAATTAAAATAAAAATAATTCCTTACGATAAGGAATTATTTTTTTGTTTCTTTTTATTTATAAAATCTATAACCGTATAAACGCCCGCAATCACAACGGCAAACGCGCACAAGCCTAAAAGCAAAACGAACGAACTAGACCAGTTACCCGTTGCGTCTTTAATTGACGCTAAACAATAAGTGCTTATAGTTGAACCAACGTAGCAACAACAGTTAAGTAAGCCGGCTAACGCACCCGAATTTATTTTATCCCTTAAAAATAGCGGTGCAATACTTGTTAAAACGTTGTTTACACAATGCATAAATAGTGATGCTATTGCTATCGCTAATAACACGATAAACCATAAAGACGAGTCTATAAACAAAATTATAATCGTAAACGCTAAAACCGCCAAAAAATACCAAATTCCCGCTTGTAAAATAAAAGATTTGACCTTTTTTTGAAGTAAAACGTTGATTACCGCACTAAAAATTCCAAATGCGGGAAGAACTAGCGAAAGTATTATTGAAACGCTATCGGGAAGACTAAAAGTGTCTTTTAATATAGATGGGGTCCAAGTGGCAACGCCGTCTTTAACAAGGTTGTTTATAATTGAAAACAAGCCAAGCACTAATATTAAAATTATTGTTGCAACACCTAAACTGCCCTTTTTTGTGGCAACGACTTGTTCTTTTGTTTCTTCTTCTCTTTGACTAATAAAGGCAACGTCGTATTTTAAAAGCCAAAAAATAGCAACTAGCGTCATAACGATTGATGCAAATAAGAACGTGTATTTAAACTCTTGCCAAATTGCAAAAAGCGAACTTACGCCGTATACGACAAACGTGCCCGTCGCTACGGTAGTGCCCATAGCAATTACGGCTTTTGACAAATCTTTTTCCTTTAAAGTTTTTGATAAAAGATAGACAAGCGACGTCCACAAGAAAGATTGCGCAACGCCGTTTAAAAGCCATAAGTATTTTATAAATTTAAAGGGGACACCTAAATATATAGTTGCGTTTACCATTGACGAAACGATTAACGACAAACTTATTAAATATTTTTGATTATATTTTTTACAAAATATACCGTT
Source organism: Christensenellaceae bacterium (assembly GCA_045651725.1). Taxonomy (GTDB): domain Bacteria; phylum Bacillota; class Clostridia; order Christensenellales; family Borkfalkiaceae; genus HGM11412. The sequence continues at coordinate 3,311 of JAZRSX010000012.1, read as the reverse complement.
TACAAGTTGCCCCGCGCCGTATACAAAGAAAAACAAAGTGGTAGCAAGCGCAATTTCAGCATCACTAGAAACGCTATAATACTCTTTAATTAAAATTATGCTTGAAGAATAAGTGTTTCTTCCAACGTATGCCGACGCATACGCCAGCCAGCATAATAATATAGGTAAAATTGCGCCTTTATTTAACTTTTTTTTATTTGTATTATTCATAATTTCCTTTTACAAAAACATTATATCAATAATGATATATTATATACTTTGCGTTAAATAAAGTCAAACGAATAGCGACACAATTACACGACGTTTAAAGATTTGTATTTTACAAAAAAATAAACGATTTTTTTAAGTGTTTAAATAAAAACGCTTTGACGATTTGTCGTCAAAGCGTTAGTTTATTTTACCGTTATTATATATGCAACAACTTGTGGCGGATATGAAAGCATAACTTGACCGCTATACTTAATTTCTATTTCGTCGCCAACTTTTAATTCGCCCTTGCTTATCTTTTCACCGTTGCTTGAAAAATAACAAGTGTCGTCTACTAATAAAATATAGTTTCCAAAAGCGTATTCGCTTTTTGTTACGTCTACTAAAATAGTGTCGTTTATCTCTAAAATTTTAGCCGTCATAGTTACTTTTGTTTTTGTTCCGCCCATAGCACAGTCCCCATCGTTTTTACAACCACAAAGGCAAAATATAGTTATTATTGAAATTGTTAATGCAATTAGTTTTTTCATATATCCCTTTTAGTTTGTAAAAGTTTTTTGTTAATATGCCTTTTATTTTTTAATAAGCCACAATCCCTTCCGTCAACTATCGTTGCCACCTTCCCTTTCGGCTAAAGGGCAGGCAAGAGTAAACTATAATTTCTTGCTTCCCCTTGATGTGCAAGGGGAAGTGTCGCTACAAAGCGACGATAGGGATTAGTCGTTAATTTAATAAATTTTGCTATTATAATAAGCCACAATCCCTTCCGTCAACTATCGTTGCCACCTTCCCTTTCGGCTAAAGGGCAGGCAAGAGTTTTAGGGGGATAGGTTGACACCTTCCTTTCAGTTAAAGGGACGGCAAGAGTAAACTATAAATTCTTGCTTCCCCTTGACGTGCAAGGGGAAGTGTCGCGATACGCGACGATAGGGATTAGTTGTTAATAGTAACCGTTACGCAAATATCTATCACAATCCCTTCCGTCAACTGCCGTTGACACCTTCCCTTTCAGATAAAGGGACGGCAAGGTTTTTAAACACATACGCTAAAGAAACGGCAAGAGTTGGCTGTTATTTTTTTACATTTCGTCAAGCATATTTTCTATTGAAATACCGTATCCCCTTGCACTGTCGTTTATAAAAACGTGCGTTACCGCGCCAACGATTTTGCCGTCTTGCAAAATAGGGCTTCCAGACATACCCTGAACTATTCCGCCCGTCTTTTCTATAAGAGTTTTGTCGCAAATTTTAACCACAAGGTTTTTGCCTTCTTTTCGCCTTAATTCCGTTTTTACAATTTCTATATCAAAATACTCTAAATTTTGCCCTTCTATGGTGCTTACTATTTGTGCCTTGCCTATTTTTGCCGTTCCAACCGGCACTTGTTTATAATCAAGCGGATTAAAGTTGTTAAACTTTCCAAACATGCCGACGTTTGTGTTTTTAGTTATACAACCTATGGGGTTTTCGTTTATAAATAAGCCCTTTAATTCACCCGCTTTACCCCTTATTCCTTTCGTAACGCCTATAATGCTACAATCATAACAGTTACCGCCTATAACGTCAAACATAGTACCGTTATCGCTTACTACGGGGTGGCCAAGCGACGCAAAATTGCCATCTTTATCTATAAACGAAACAGTGCCTAAACCTTGCAAGTCTTCTCTAATAAAAACGCCTATTTTGTACTTTCCGTTTACGTCTTTTTGCGGATATAAATTAAAGAATTTTATATTGCCAAACCTTAACGCTTCAACGATTATTGCGCCGTTTTTATAGTTTTTTAAACATTGCGTAATATCGCCTGCGCAGTTTATGGGCGTTCCGTCCATACTAATTATAATATCGCCTTCGCAAAGCCCCGCGTTTTTACAAGGCGAAACTCGTCCTTCGTTTGAAATAACGTCCGTTATTCCAATAATAGTAGCACCGCGCGTCTTTAAAGTAAAACCTGCGGTAAAGCCACCTAGGTAAACGCTGTCAACGTTATTTGCATATACGCTAGACGGCGTAATTAAACTTAAACATATTAAAAATATTGCGGTAAATATTAACCCAACTTTACGCTTTTTAACCATATAAACAAAGTATAAGCAAAATTTAGGGCTTTATACTTTTTATATAATAAAAAATGCACCCTAAAAGTTTAATACACTTTTAGAGCGCATAATAAAACGCTATTACATATTAAAAAAAACTTGCAAACGTTTAGGTTTTTGCAAGTTTTTTTGTTGTTTTATAAAGTTTTTACCGCAACCGAAGTGTCAAAGAATTTCCAAGGCGTTAAGTCTTTTGGTGGCTCTACTTTAAACACAAGCCTTTCTTTCGTTACGGGGTGAGTAAACGCTAGGGTTGACGCAAAAAGCGCTAAATTGCCCTTTACGGCGTTTAAACCGCCGTATCTCATATCGCCAAAAACGGGGTTGCCTAAATGGCTCATTTGAACTCTTATTTGATGGCTTCTTCCGGTATATAGTCTTACGTCTACCAAAGCAGAGTCGCTTAATTTTTCTAAAACCTTATAGTTAAGTTCAGCACGCTTTGCGCCTACAACAGTAGGAGCAGTAACGTAAACCATATTGTTTACTGCGTTTTTCTTAACGTAATGAATTAGCGTTGCTTGGTCTTCTTCGGGAATACCACAAACTACTGCATAATACCTTTTTTCAAAATCACCGTTTTGGATTTGCTCGGTTAATCTTGCCGCCGCCTTACTTGACTTTGCAAATACCATTACACCACCCGTAGGACGGTCTAATCTATGAACAAGCCCAACGTAAACGTTGCCCGGTTTGTTGTAGGTAACTTTTATATAATCCTTAACCATATTAAGTAGGTCAGGGTCTTTGCTGTCATCTTCACAAGTGGGTACGTTTTGGGGTTTTAAAACCACTATTATATGATTGTCTTCGTAAAGTATGTTCAATTCTTCCATAATTTTATTCGCTCATCCAAATTCCACTATTTCCACAAGGCAAAATTATACCCTTTTCCATAGTGTTAAGTCCTACTTCGTACGCTTCGGTTTTACCACCGTGTTTAGAAGTTATAACTTTTTCTAAAATATTTTTCATTACTTGGGGTTGTAGTCCCGTTGTGTAACTG
>JAZRSX010000011.1:0-1170 GCA_045651725.1 Christensenellaceae bacterium | reverse complement strand
TTGCGTTAAAGTGTTTTTCAGTCTTCTATGTCCCAAATTCCTAGTTTTGCAATTAGCGTAAAACGCTTTTATATCGTCAATTGTGATTTCTTGGATGATTTTGTTCCTAAAAAATGGCAAAATATTTATCCTAAAAATCGATTCATAAGTCTCGTAAGTCCTTTTTGTGCAAGCAGTTTTGGCATATTTTTCTAAAAAGTATTTTACTGCCGTTTCAAAGTTTAAAGGTTCATTATTCAACGCCTCAGCTGAAAATATCGCATAGTCGATTATTTCTACTTTTTCAACGTATTTGTAGCGTCCTTGTTTAAAAGTTATTTTACCCTCGTTCAAGAGGCGTTCAAGCTCCGTTTCAACGTTAGCTTCAGCTATCATTTCGATTTCGTCGAGTGTAAACTCCCTCAACCGTTTTGCTAATTTTTCTATGTTCATAATAAACCTCGAATCGTTTCTAGCGTGTATTCGCTTATTCCATTGTCTTTTGCGTAGGTTTCAAGCTGATTAATAAGTTGGACGATTTGTCTAAAGCGATTGTATTTTGAGTGGATATATTCAATGCTTTCGGTCGTAAACGGAATTTCCGAAAGACTATCGAAAATTTGCTTTAAATCTGTCACGCCAAAGGCTTCAAACTTCACGATTTCAGAGAATCTATCGTATAAATGTTTGTAGCGTTCGAGCTTTTTATACACCAAACTCATCCCCACAAACACTATCGGACATTCAGTTTTATCGTAGATATCTCTCAGGGTCTCAATCGTCTTAAAATCGTTCATCAAATAGTCGATTACATCAATAATAACCAACTGTGGTTTAGCTTTGAGTTTGCTAACAATGATGTTGAAATTGTTTGAACTTAAGTAACTTGGAATTTCGTCCATTTCTTTAACCAATTCCTCTAAAAGCCATCGGACGGACATCAAATTCGCAGCCCTTAAATAAATTGCATCATATTTGCAAGCAAGCCAAAGTGCCGTCTGCGATTTGCCTAGCCCAGGCTCGCCATAAACTAGCGCTATTTTTGGAATGTTTTTTGGTTTGTTTTGCAAATTTTCAATAAGTCCGATAAAATTTCGCACGTTTTGCGTTTTTATGAATGTTTTATTCATGTATTATCCTTTCTTCGCTTGCTCGCGTTAAACGGGCACGCTTACGCTTCGGCCCTCTGCT
>JAZRSX010000010.1:0-7064 GCA_045651725.1 Christensenellaceae bacterium | reverse complement strand
CCCACTATACTTCGCAAAAAGCAAAATATAGTGGGGTTTTCTTATCCACAAAAGATTAAATATATTAGTTATATTTTTAGCCTTGTGGCTAAAAATGTTATGCAAGACAACTCTTGCGTTATATTGCGACCTAAAGTCGCAGTTATATTAAATAAATTCTTAACTCGCCGAAAGGCGAATACAACTGCCGATAGGCAATATAACTTATCGTAAGACAAATATCACAAATCCGCAAGGATTTATTTAGTTGTCGCAATTCCCTACGGGAAGAGCGACAATTTGCTAGCGTTTTTTATTAAACTATTTTTTAGACCTTAAAGCGTTAAGTATTGCTACAAGCGAAACGCCAACGTCGCCTAAAATTGCCAAAAACATATTAGAGTATCCAAGAGTTGAAAGAATTAAAATCAACGACTTAACCGTTATTATAAAAACAACGTTTTGCCTAACAATTCGTGCAGTTTTTTTAGCAAGTTTCTTTAAAAATACGACGTCGCTTAACTTGTCTTTCATTAAAACTACGTCAGACGCTTCTAAACTTGCGTCGCTACCTATACCGCCCATACTAATACCAACGTCGGCACGCATTAAGACGGGCGCATCGTTAATACCGTCACCAACAAAACAAACAGCGCCACCTTTTTTGTTGTTTTTAATTAAAGTTTCGGTTTCTTCAACTTTTTGTTGTGGCAAAAGTTCGCACTTAAATTCGCTAATATTAGTTAAACTTGCCACGCTTTTTGCCGTAGTTTCTTTGTCGCCCGTAAGCATAACGGTTTTAGCGCCTATGCTATTTAGGTAAGAAATTGCGGATAAAGAATCTTCTTTAATTTCGTCTTCAATTGCAACGTATCCTATATATAGCCCGTTTTTTGCTATGTGGACGGTTGTTTTTTGGCTATCGTCTTTAACAAAAACGCCATAGTCGTTAAGTAAAGAAGCGTTACCGCAAAGTACGACGGTATCGTTTTTTATTGCAACGTTGCCTTTACCGAAAACGCTAGTAACCGTATAGCCGTTTTCAACTTCAAAATTACACTCTTTTAAAATTGAAAGGGCAATAGGGTGCGAAAAACCGCTTTCACAAATAGATGCAAGACGCAAAAGTTCATCTTTTTTTTCTTCGGGATAGTATTTTGCAACCTTAAAATTTCCTTTGGTTATAGTGCCCGTTTTATCAAAGACAAACACGTTTGCCTTGTTCAAAATTTCTAAATATCCCGACCCCTTAATTAGCACGCCCTTTTTGGACGCATAACCTATACTTGTAAAAAAGGTTAGCGGTATAGAAATTACAAGCGCGCAAGGGCAAGAAACGACTAGAAAGTTAAGCGCCCTATAAAAATAGGTTGCAAAATCTTTGGTAATAATAGACGGCACTATCGCAACAAAAAGTGCTAAAAACACGACTGTTGGCGTGTAATAACGGCAAAAAGTAGTTATAAAATTTTCAGTTTTACTCTTTTTTGAAGAAGAATCTTCAACAAGTTGTAATATTTTTGAAACCGTACCGTCTTTATAGGTTTTGCTAACCCTTACGTTGAGTTTAGACGATAGATTTATAGTTCCCGAAATAACTTCACTATTTATAGTTGCGCTTTTTGGGTACGATTCGCCCGTCAAAGCCTTTTCGTCTATAAGTGAGTTGCCTTCAATTACAACGCCGTCTAGCGGTATTTTTTCGCCCGAATATACCGATATTATATCGCCTATATTTACGCTTTCGGGGTCTACGATATTTTCGCCGTCACTAGTTATAACTCTTGCGAAATCGGGGCGCATATTTAATAGGCTAGAAATAGATTTTTTTGAAGAAGAAACGGCGTAGTTTTGCAAAAATTCGCCTATCTCAAAAAAGATTAAAACAGCAACGGCTTCCATAAACCCGTCGCTTTCTTTTTGGTTTAAGCCGTTAATTATTCCTAATAAAAACGCGCCGAAAGTTGCAATAACCATTAAAAAGTTTTCGTCAAAAACTTGCCCGTTTTTAACGTTGTTTAAACACTTTTTTAAAATGTTTTTTCCTATAATTATATAAATTACAAGGTATAAAACAAGCGGTAATATAAACCCGAATTTTCCGCCTATAATCGACGAAAGCCCAAGCGGATATTTGCCGTTAAAACCAAGCAATAGAACGAAATTAGCCGTTATTGTGGCTATAAAAAGAACAAGCGAAACTATAATTTTTTTAAGTCGTTTCTTTTGTTTTTTAGTCATTAGTTTTCAACCTCAAAATCGCTGTCAACACTTTTGCCAACTTTAACAATTTGCTTTAAAAGTTCGCTAAAATTTATATCGTCATTATACTCAACCGTCATTTTTTGCATAATAAAATTTACGTTGCAACTAATAACGCCGTCAATTTTGCTTATTTTTTCTTGACACTTATTTGCACATACCGCGCAGTCTATTTCTATATTTAATGATTTTTTCATAATTAACCTTCCATAACGTGCGAAAGCCCGCACTCTAAAATTTTTGAAACGTGGCTATCGTCTAAACAGTAAAAAACTTCTTTTCCCGATTTTCTTGCCTTAACTAGCCTTGATTGCCTTAAAATGCGAAGTTGATGCGATACGGCGGACTTCGTCATATTCAAGCAACTTGCAATATCGCAAACACAAAGTTCGCTAATTTCTAAACACGCTAAAATTTTGGTGCGCGTAGAGTCGCCAAAAACTTTAAAAACTTCGGCTAAATCGTAAATCGTATTGTCGCTAGGTATTTTGCTTTTTACTTCGTCAACTTTGTTTTGATGTATTTTTTCTTCTTTACAGCATAAATCTTTCATAGCCACCCCACAAACAGTTGAATAATTGTTCAACTATTATTAGTATATGATATAGTTTTAGATTTGTCAACAATTTTTGCAAAAAAAAGCGCGTGCAAAAAGCACGCGCGTAAAAATTTATTTTTAGTTTTTGTTGCCGTGAATAGGTGCGGGGATAATGCCACCGCGTGAAATAAACTTTTCGGCAGATGCGTCGTTAATAGCCATAATAGGCGCTCTACCAAGAAGACCGCCGAACTCTACGCTGTCGCCAACCGTTTTGTTTGGTACGGGGATAATTCTAACCGCAGTAGTTTTATTGTTTACCATACCGATAGCGGCTTCGTCGGCAATAATTGCGGAAATCGTAGATGCAGGGGTATCGCCTGGGATAGCAACCATATCTATACCAACGCTACAAACGGCAGTCATAGCCTCTAACTTATTAAGAGTTAAAACGCCTTTTTCAGCGGCGCTTATCATACCTTCGTCTTCACTAACGGGGATAAATGCGCCCGAAAGACCACCAACCTTTGAACTTGCCATTACACCGCCTTTTTTAACGGCGTCGTTTAATATAGCAAGGCAAGCCGTCGTTCCATGACCTCCAACGGTTGAAAGCCCCATTTCTTCTAAAATTCTACCAACGCTATCGCCTATTGCAGGGGTTGGCGCAAGCGACAAGTCGACGATACCGCTTTCGGCATTAAGCATTTTTGCCGCTTCAGACGCAATAAGTTGACCAACTCTTGTAATTTTAAAAGCCGTCTTTTTAATAATTTCGGCAATTTCCGTAATGTTGCAATCGGGTGCGTTTTTAACCGCCCTATACACAACGCCTGGACCGGAAACGCCAACGTTAATTACGCATTCGCCTTCGCCAACGCCGTGAAATGCGCCCGCCATAAACGGGTTATCTTCAACCGCGTTACAAAAAGCAACGAATTTAGCGCAACCAAAACCGTCTTTATCAGCGGTTAACTGCGCCGTCTTTTTAATCATTTTGCCAAGTTGAGAAACAGCGTCAAGGTTTATTCCCGAACGCGTCGTTCCTATGTTTACGGACGAACACAAAATGTCCGTAGCCGTTAAAACTTCGGGTATGCTTTCAATAAAAGAGTGTTCGTAAGACGTCGTACTCTTATGAACAAGTGCAGAATAACCGCCTATAAAGTCAACGCCAACGGCTTTGCCGGCATCGTCAAGCGCTTTTGCAATTATATGTTCTTGACCTTTAAAGCCTGCCGTAATTAAGGACGCAGGTGTTACCGAAATTCTTTTGTTTACGATAGGCACGCCGTATCTCATAGAGAGTTTATTTGCAACTTTAACTATGTTTTCCGCGCGTTTAGTTATAAGGTCGTAACAATTTTGCGCTGTTTTTTCAGCGGTTGCACCTATACAGCCAAGAAGAGAAATGCCCATAGTTATGGTTCGAACGTCAAAGTGTTCGTTTTGAACCATATTTATAGTTTCAATAATTTCATTATTGTTAATCATTTTTTAACCTCTTAAACCCTGTGCATAGCGTTAAAAATTTCTTCGTGTTGTAAAATAATCTTTACGCCGATTTCTTCGCCTGCTTCATCTGCAAGAGAAACTAATTTTGAATAAGAAATTTTTGAATTTTCTAAATTTACAAGCATAATCATTGTAAAAAAGCCTTGCATAATCGTTTGGCTAATGTCTTCAATGTTTATGTCGTTTTCTGCAAGCAAAGTGGAAACCTTTGCTATAATTCCAGACTTGTCTTTACCTAAAACTGTAAGAATTGCTTTCATTATTTACCTCTACTAAATTGTTTTTTATAATCATAACATTTTTTTAGTAAACTTGCAACTATAATAAATCAATAATAAATCAATAAAATTCTAGAAAAAATTAAAAAAAACAGTTGAATATATTTTTTATTATGTTATAATAACTTTAACGCTATAAAGAGGTGCTTTATGAAATTGGATTTAAGAGTATTGCAAATTGACCTTGCAAGACAAAAAGAAAACATCCCATTCGTTAAAAAGTATATTGACGTTGCTAAAAAATGGGGTTATAACTACGTGTTATTCTATTTAGAAAACGCTGTTAGAACGGAAGACACTTTATTTTTTGATAAAGCAGAAACCTATTCTATGGACGAAATGCGCGAAATGATAGACTATGCCCACAGCGTAGGTATAGAAATTATCCCCGCATTTGAAAACTTGGGGCATTTAGAAAAATTCTTTGATTACGAACAATTTCACGAATTTTCCGAAATTACAGACATAACCAAAGAAGGTAGGGCGTTTTACTCTCACCCACGCGGAGCGGACGGTTGCGTTTCTAACGAAAAACTCAACAAGTTTATGGATAAGTATATAAGTGACGTTGCTTCACTTTTTTCTAGTCCATATATCCATATGGGTCTTGACGAGCCTTGGGACTTTGCTATTTGCGACAGGTGTAAAGAAAGAATTAAAAACGGCGAAACCAAAAAAGATATTTTTAGAAAACATATTCTTCACACTTACGAACTTGCTAAAAAACTTGGCAAGCGTATGATGATGTGGGACGATTTCTTTGAATATGCCGACGTTTCAAAAGACTTACCGCGCGACATTATTATGTGTAACTGGAACTATTCGTTTATCGGTCAAGAGCCAAACGGACACTGGACTAATCGTAGAAAACGCGACTGGTTTAAGTATTACGACGAATTAGGTTTTGACTATATGTTCTGCGTATACTCAAACAGAACTTCGGCAACGTATAACCTTGAAACGTTTACAAAATATGCCGAAAAATATTCGCCTATCGGCGCTATTATGACTGCTTGGTGTAGAAACGACTCTTTCTATGAAGGCGCTATGCCTTTCGTTGCTTACGGCGGAAAACTTTGGAACGACGAAATTAAATGTAGAGAAGATATCATAGATATTTACGCCGAACTTTTATCTTCAAGAAAGTTTGCAAATATCGTTTACGATAACGTTTGCGTAGGTGGTGGATATTCCGCAACTACTACGATGTGCGAAAACGACAGTATTATAAAATACATAGAAAGAAAGCGTCAACACTTAATAGTTACGCTAATGGAAGAAGAATTAAAAAATATTGAGCCGGGCGAAGGTAGAGATAACGCGGAAGACATTTATTGTTGCGTATTAAGAGCGTATAACAATATGAGACTTTCTTATTTCTCTGAAGTTGTATTCGACAGTTACCAAAATAAAAAAGACGTTTCTTATTTATTAGACGAACTTAAAGAAATAAGGGGCAAATACGAATTAATCAAGTCTATTGCATACAGATTATGGCAAAAAAATAGACCTGACATAAAAAGTTGCAAGGGCAGTTTTGAAAGAAAGAACGAAAACGTGTTTAAATGGCTTGATAGAATTGAAAACGATATTAAAAACGTTAATCAAGACGTTGGCGTATTGACTATTGAATTTATGTTGCCTGAATTTTGGCTTACGGCAAGGGCACGCATTATGGTAAAATATCAAGGCGATAGCGAAGAAACGCTTATACGCCAAGGCGGTATTAAGCCTACCGTTTCGGGCTATGACGTTGGCGGTTGCCACTCATTTAGGTTCAAAATTGAAAATAGGGAACTTGAATACGTTAAATTTGCTATATACGGCGAAGGCGCATATTTCCCAACTCACTTTAAATATCTTGCAAACGGCAAGTTAAACTATGCAAGTGAAGTTGAAGTTGTTTCGGGTATTTGCGAACACCCAGAAAACGTTTTAATTAACGATACTCGCTTCTGTAAACTTGGCAATGAAGACGGGCTTATGCACTTTGAAGACATCGCTTTAAGCAAAGAATTCCACGAAATTAAGGTTAAGTTTAAAAGAGTAGAAGAAGTAGAATATTAACATTTATAAAAATAGAAAGAGCAAACAAACAAGAAATTCTTGAATGTTTGCTCTTTTTTTGTTGATTTTTTTAAATTCAGTTTGTAATGGATAAAAAACGAAAAACGTTTTTTGCCTGCCATTTAGCCGAAAGGGAAGGTGGCAACTTATCCCCCTAAAAATCTTGCCGTCCCTTTAACCGAAAGGGAAGGTGTCAACCTATCCCCCTAAAAAACTTGCCTGCCCTTTAGCCGAAAGGGAAGGTGGCAACGAAGTTGACGGAAGGGATTGTAGTAGATATTATTTGTAAAGTTTTTTATATCAACAACTAATCCCTATCGTCGCATTGTAGCGACACTTCCCCTTGCGCATCAAGGGGAAGCAAGAAGGTGTAGTAGGTGGCAACCTATACCCCCTAAAAATCTTGCCGTCCCTTTAGCCGAAAG
>JAZRSX010000009.1:0-43066 GCA_045651725.1 Christensenellaceae bacterium | reverse complement strand
TTTATGAGTTATATTTTTAGCCTTGTGGCTAAAAGTTATATGCAAAACGAGTTTTGCGTTATATTTGCAAACTGTGTTTGCAAGTTATATTAAATAAATCTATAACTTGCCGTTAGGCAAATTTAACTGCGTTAGCAATATAACTTGTCGATAGACAAATATAACAAATCCGCAAGGATTTATTTAGTTGTTGCTTTTATAAAAAAGCAACCTTGCCGTCCCTTTAGTTGAAAGGGAAGGTGGCAACGCAGTTGGCGGAAGGGATTGTGGTTTGTTTTATTAACAAAGTTTTTAATATAAGCAACTAATCCCTATCGTCGCTTTGTAGCGACACTTCCCCTTGCGCATCAAGGGGAAGCAAGATGGTGTAGTAGGTGGCAAGCACAATAATTTTCTTAACTAAAATATTCTTCTAATGCGGTGGTTATGTTTTGCCCTGCAACGTCTTTAATGGGTGTTAGGTCGGTGTACGCAGTATAAGTTTTAAAGTCTTCGCTATTATTTTCGGGCTGTTTAAAAGACGAAAGCAAGGGCATAACTAATGGAATTAGCGTTTTTAAATTGATATTTCCGTTTAAAATTTCTTTAAATTCGTCGCTTTGTAAGGCGCTTATGATAGATTCGTCTACACCTAAAAGCGATAGGGTGGGCATAATGTCTTCAAAATTTATATTGTCAAGCAAACCGCTAAAATTGTTATTATTTCTAAACAAAAATAAAACTAATATAATAATGGGCAAATAATTCATAAAATACCTTTCGTTAACATTATATTTTATGTCGGCATACTATTTATTGTATCCGTTGGAGGTAAAAAATGCGGAATTTTAAAGATTTTAACAGTAGTTCAAAAAACAACACGCTAAACGGCGACGCTATGAATATTTTAAAAAATTTTGCTAGCAAGTACGAAGGTGCAAGCGAGCAAGATTTAGTTTCGGCAATTTTAAAAGAGGCGGAAAAAGGCAAGAAGAACGGCACTTTAAAGGATAGCGATATCGACAATTTTGCGTCAATGCTAGCGCCTATGCTAAACCCTATGCAAAAGCGACAACTTGAAAAAATTGTTAAAACTATTAAATCAAAATAATTTTAGTTGTTTTTAACGATTTCTTTTATTGCAATAATAAATGCGTTTAGTTCTTTTAAAGTATTGTGCGGACTTAACGAAACTCTAACCAAACCGCAATTTTCGGTTTTTAAAAACTTGTGCATAAGCGGTGCGCAATGAAACCCACCGCGAACTGCAATATCGTAGTCGCTAGAAAGCGTTTCAGCCACTTCAAAAGACGGCGTGTTTTCTATTAAAAACGCAACTATTCCGCACGCATTTTTATTGCTATACACCTTAACACCGTCAATTTTAGTTAGTTCTTCAATTAAATATTGAGTGTAATTATTAAGCGTTAAAGATATGTAATCTAGCGACTTTTCTATATATTTTATACCTTCAAGAAGCGAACAAATTGAAGGTAAATTAAGCGTGCCGTATTCAAGTTTTTCGGGGTAACAATCGGGTTGAAATTTGTTAAAAGTTTCTGTACCCGTACCGCCTTGAAACGACGGCTCTATTTGTGTTTTGCTATTAAAAATTAGCGCGCCAGAACCGGCAATACCGTAAAGACCTTTGTGGCCTGCCAAACATAAAACGTCTATATCGTCGCTTGTCATATCAATTTTTATATGCCCACCCGCTTGCGCGCCGTCAACTAAAAACGTGGCGTTTTTGTCTTTTAAAAATTTGCCTATACCTTTAACGTCGTTAATTGCCCCCGTAACGTTGCTTGCGTAATTTATGGCAACAAGTTTTGTGTTTAAATTAAACGCGTTTTCAACGTCGTTTTTAGTAATAAACGCGCCGTTTTTAGGTTCAACAATCGTTAAAGTTATAACGCCTTGCTGTTCTAGGGTGTAAAGTGGACGTAAAGTGCTGTTATGCTCACTTGTGCTTGTAATAACGTTATCGCCCTTTTTTACTATGCCATAGATAGCGGTGTTTAGCGCTTCAGAACAATTTTTTGTAAAAATAACTCTTTCAACTTCGCCGTTATTAAAAAATCTAGACAGCGTTTTTCTTGCGTCATAAATAAGTTCCGCGCCCGTTTTAGAAAGTTTGTGCCCACTTCTACCAGGGTTTGCGTTTAAGTATTTTAAAGTTGCAATAACCTTTTCGGTTACGTTATAGGGTTTGTAGCCACCCGTTGCTGCATTGTCAAAATATATCATAAAACCTCACTTGTTTAAAAAATTTTTAATATAATAAAAGGGGAAACTTTTGTAATACGTTTGGTTTATATAGTTTAATATTGCCAAATATGCAAAAGTTTTGCTTATATATTTTATTATTATTAGTAATTATTTATGATAAACAAAGGAGGATACTGTAATGAAAATTTGTGTTGCCGTATTTCGTTCTAGAACGCAAGTGTTTTCTTTTATAGAAGCAATGCGCGATTTAGGAATTAGTTGTTCTAGCATAACCACGCCCAAAGAAGCCAGTATAGGTTGCGGAATTTCGGCACAGTTTTCGCCCCTTTATCTTTCAACGGCAACCGCCGTTATAAAAAGAAAGGGTTTTTCTGCGTTTTACGGCTTTTTTGTAATAACAAAAGTTGGCGGTAAAACTACAACGGTTAGATTTTGACTGTAAACAATTGATTTGTTTAACTATTTATGCTACAATAAATATTATTAAATTTATAGTGGTGTAAATTAAGACACCAAAAAGTTATGCCGTTTAATACGGCATAATAGGTGTTAATATGAAAAAAAGTACGGCAAAAATAGTTATAGAAAAACTAAAAACTTTATATCCCGACGCAAAACCTGCGCTAAAATTTTCTAGTGATTACGAACTTTTAGTTGCCGTAATACTTTCGGCACAGTGTACGGACGAAAGGGTAAATAAAGTTACAAGCGAACTTTTCAAAAACTATAACACACCGCAAAAAATGATTACTTTAACGCAAGAAGAACTTGCTAAAAAAATTCTTCCTTGCGGACTTCACAACTCTAAATCAAAGAACATTTTAAATGCTAGCAGGTCGATAATTTCTTGCTTTAACGGACAAGTTCCAAACACTTTAAAAGACTTAATTTCGCTAGACGGCGTTGGCAGAAAAACGGCGGACGTAGTTTTAAGCGTCGCTTTTAATAAAGACGCTATCGCGGTTGACACGCACGTTTTTAGGGTGTCTAACCGAATAGGGCTTGCGAAGGGAAAAACGCCCTATAGCGTGGAAACGGGGCTTATGAAGGCGTTAGATAAAAGCGTTTGGTCAAAGGCGCACCACTATCTAATATTTCATGGAAGAAACGTTTGCAAGGCAAGAAATCCACAGTGCGAAACGTGTATAATAAACAAAGAGTGTGAATTTTTTAATTCGAAAAAATAGTTAAAGGTATATAAAAATGATTAACGAAAATTTTACCGATAAAGAGAGTATTTTAATAAAATCGGGAAACGGTGGCGACGGCGCCGTTTCATTTATACGATATAAAGGCGTGCCAAACGGCGGTCCAGACGGTGGCGACGGCGGAAACGGTGGCAACGTCTATTTTGTTGGCGATAGGCATAAAACAAGCCTTGCCGATTTTATGTATAAACACAAATTTATTGCCGAAGACGGCACTAAAGGCGATAGGCAAAACAGTCATGGAAAAAACGGACAAGACCTTTATATATCCGTACCGCTTGGCACGGTTATAACCGATAGTGAAACGGGCGAATTTATTTGCGATATTTTTAAAGACGGCGAAAAAAGGCTTATAATGAGTGGCGGTAAAGGCGGAAAGGGCAACGCGCGTTTTTGCACGTCTAGAAGAAGATGCCCGCACTTTGCGCAAAAAGGCGAAAAAACCGAAATAAAAAGAGTTGGTTTAGAGTTAAAAATTATTGCGGACGTCGGCTTGATAGGGTTTCCAAACGTTGGAAAATCAACTTTGCTTTCTAAAATATCCGCGGCAAAACCAAAGATTGCAAACTATCACTTCACAACGCTTTCGCCAAATTTAGGCGTAGTAAATTATTACGACGATAACTTTGTTGCAGCCGACATACCCGGTCTTATAGAAGGCGCGTCCGAAGGCGCAGGTTTAGGGCACGACTTTTTAAGGCATATTGAAAGGACGCGTATGCTTTGCCACGTTATAGATATTAGCGGTATTGAAGGTAGAAATCCCGTTGAAGATTACCGCCAAATCAACAAAGAACTTTCGTCTTACAGCAAAAAACTAGGCGCTTTAAAACAAGTTATAGCGCTTAATAAGTGCGATATTTTTGGTAGCGAAGAAAATATAAAAGAGTTCAAAAAACGCGTTAAAAAGTTCAAGATTTTTGAAATTTCAGCAATAGACGGAACGGGTACGGAAGCGCTTGTTAAAGAACTTTTTGAAAACCTTAAAGATATTCCAAAAATAGCCCCACAACAAGACAGTGGCTTTACCTACGATAAAGAAGAAAGCGTAACCTTTGATATTGAGCGCGATGAAGACGGCGCATACGTCGTTGTTGGTGATTTAGTAACGATGCTTTCACGAAACGTCGTTTTAGACGATATGGAAAGCATGGCGTATATGCAAAAGATTTTGCGTAACACCGGTGTTATTAAAAAGTTACGCGATTACGGTATCAAAGACGGCGATACGGTAGTAATAGGCGATATTGAATTCGACTTCATAGATTAAAGCCATATTTATCAATTTATACTGTGTTGCGATTTTAATTTTTCGTTCAATGACCAAAAAGGTCATATCACTTCAAATTAAAATTGCGCCTTGTCTAAATTGCAACTATGGCTTTAATAACAAATGGGTATATTTATCAATTTATACTGTGTTGCGATTTTAATTTTACATTCGACGACCAAAAAGGTCGCCTACTTTAAAATTTAAACCGCGCCTTGTCTAAATTGCAACTATGGCTTTAATAACAAATGGGTATATTTATCAATTTATACTGTGTTGCGATTTTAATTTTTCGTTCAATGACCAAAAAGGTCGCCTACTTTAAAATTTAAACCGCGCCTTGTCTAAATTGCAACTATGGCTTTAATAACAAATGGGTATATTTATCAATTTATACTGTGTTGCGATTTTAATTTTAGTTCAGCAACATGTATAAAATAACAAAAAAAGCCGTTTTAAACGGCAAAAATCAATCAAAACAAACAAAGAGGTTTAAAATGTTTACTACAAAACAAAGAAGCAATTTAAGAAGTTTAGCCCAAACGATAGACGCTATCGGTCAAGTTGGAAAGGGCGGAATTTCTCAAAATCAAATAGAGTTTTTTAAAGAGGCAATTTCAACGCGCGAACTCATTAAAATTACGGTTTTAAACAATAGTGAAGCCGACGTAAAAGAACTTTCAACGGTTATTGCAGATAGCATCGGCGCAGAAGTCGTATGCGTTATAGGGCATAAAATAGTGCTTTATAAGTATAGCGATAAAAAGGGCGTTAAGCACGTAGAATTTTAATAGTTTAAAGTAAAAAATCGCCGTTATTTTTAGTTTCGGTATACTTAAAAAATCGCAATGCAAAAGAAATAATAATGCACGCGCACCCTAGCAAAATATAGTATATTGGAAAAAACGTAATGGTAGAAAGAAATAGCAAAAACACGCCTATAACTAGGAATTTGTTTGCTTTTTCTTTCTTAAAAGCACCTTTTAGATAGGGTGCTATTTTTATTTTTGTTTGTTCTTCGGTTAATTCTAGTCGTGGCAATAAATCAAATTTTTCAAAAGCGTTATACACGCTATTTATATTGCAAAGCGTTATTCTTAAACTCATGCCGTTTGCTAGGCTTAACGCTTCGCCCGTTATTTTATAATACAAAATTTTTACGCTATAATTTTTTTTAGTTTGCTTATATGCGTTAATAACGTCTTTCGTCGTAACTTGCTCTAAAAAAATCATATTAAAAACGCAAAGTTTTTTGCTTGTTATAACAAGGTGTTCTTTTTCAATTTTTGCGTCCACGTTCAAATTTTTATAGTACAACGTTAAAAGGTCTAAAAAGTCTTTATTATCCATAAAAGCAACGTGTTTAGCAAAAGCGTCATATAATTTTTGCCTTTTTATAGCGTTTGCCTTGCCGTCTTTTTTAACGATGCTAAAACTAACGTATAAAATAGAAATAGTAGCGCCTATCATAGACGACGACAATAAAGACGGCGCAAAATTAACGCCGTTATATCTAATTAGTGCAAAAGATATAAAAAGAGTTGCGGTAAAAATAAAAAACGAATCGGCTAGCAAATAAAATTTAATTTTACTCATAATAAAAGTATTGACTTAAAAATGTAACTATAAACTTGATAATTTAAAAGGCTTGTGTTAAAATATAAATATGAAAAAAATAGGCATATTCGGTGGTTCGTTCGATCCCGTACACAACGAGCATATAAATATGGCGTTAAGCGCAATAAAAGAACTTGCACTTGACGTGCTATACGTTATACCAACCTATAAAGCACCGCACAAAAGCGGAGCGGTGGCAACTGCGGAAGATAGGTATAATATGCTTTGCCTTGCTTTTAAAAATCAAGAAAAAGTAGTCGTTAGTAGATATGAACTTGACTTAAAAAGCACAAGTTACACCTACCTTACGATACAATATTTTAAGCAAAAGTATAAAGATAGCGAAATTTTCTTCATAATGGGTAGCGATATGCTTTCAAGTTTTACCACTTGGAAAAACCCGCAAATAATATCACAAAACGCGCACCTTGTTTTAACTAGTAGGCAAGGCGAAGATAATTTAGACGAAACTTCTATAAACGAAGTTAAAAGTTTATACGGCGCAAAAATAACAAGGCTAAACTACGTTGGAAGCAACCTTTCTAGCACTATAATTAGGGTGTATCTTTCACTTGGTTTAGACGCTAGCGCCTACGCGCCACAATCCGTTTTAGACTATGCCGTAAAAAACCAAATATACTCTAAAAACAAGTTGTATAACTACGTTAATAACGCTTTACCAACAAAGCGAAAAATTCATACGGCGGGCGTAATTATAACGGCAATAAACCTTGCCAAAAAGTTAAAAGTTGATAAAGAAAAAGCCGAAATTTCGGCGCTACTTCACGATATTGCTAAATACAAGAACAAAGGCGATTATCCTAATATTAAAGAACTTGAAACTTGCGAAGAACCTATTGCTCATCAATATATAGGCGCTTATATTGCAAAAGAAGAACTTGGAATTTTAGACGAAGAAATTTTAGACGCTATCAAATATCACTCAACGGGAAAGCCTAATATGAGCGCGCTTTCAAAAGTTTTATACGTTGCCGACCTTATAGAGCCGTCAAGAAAATACGAAGGCGTCGACCTTATTAGAGAAAAAATAGAAAAAGACTTTGACGATGGCTTTATTTACGCGGTGTGCGAAGTGCTAGAATTTTTAAAACAAAAACAACAGCCTATAAATCAACTTACGATAGATACGGCAAAATATTATAAAGGGGAATAGTTATGACTTCTAAAGAACTTGCAAATTTATTATGTGACTCGTTAAAACAAAGAAAAGCGTTAGATATCGTTAAAATTGACGTTGCCGAAAAAACTTCGGTAGCCGATTATTTTATCGTTGCAAGCGCGCGTTCAACAACTCAAGTAAAATCTCTTTGCGAATTTTGTGAAGATCAAGCCGAAAAGAAAGGCGCAGTAATTTTAAGAAAAGAAGGTTTAAGCGACGCAAGGTGGGCAATCGTAGACTTTGGCGACGTGGTTTTACACGTCTTTAACGATGAAACGCGATTATTTTATCACCTTGAAAGGCTTTGGGGCGAAGGCGAAAAAATTGAAAATCCAGACTAATATTTTTTAGCGTAAATAAGCGCTATATAAGTTTTATTCGTCAATAAAAGGAAACTCTTTTAAGTTACCTTCTTTTTCAACGATAGTGCCTTTAAGGGCAATATTAGGGGTTACTTTTTTAGACTTTTTAACCCTTGGCGTTTTATTTTGAATATAATAAATTTTTTGGGCGATTTTACTTTCGCCCTTTTTATTTTTTTTAATAAGCAAAAGCATATACTTTACGCTTGCGCAAAACAAAATAACTAAAAAATAAGTTAACAATATAAATAAAAATCCTTTCATAGTTACTTTATAAATCATTTATACTGTCAAAAAATAGGTGTTTTAAAGGTATTTAATTAAAAAAAGTCGCATCTAAAAATTAAGCGTATTATTTTTGAAAATTATTGCAATAATACATATAAAAAAGAGGTGATTATTATGAACGGTTTACAAGAAGTTAACGAAACTCAACAACAAAACGAAAATTTAGAAAAATTAGTTAACGGCGAAGTTGCGCCCGAAGAAGACGGCGGTTTAGATATTATTGAAGAAGAACTTGATAAAAGCCAAACGATAGGCGTAATAAAAGGCTATTTTACACCGCAACCACAAACGGCGGAAATAAGAGAAATGGCGGAAATTTTTGGTCAAAGTGAAGGCGAAATAACTAGGGAATTTGGTTCGTATAAGGCAAAAAAACTATATCTAAAAATGGACTATATGTTAAGCGACGGCGGACTTAACAAACAAGAAGTAATAAAAAAAATCAACCTTGTTTTACGCTATGGGTTTAATAGCGTAACGGTTATGCCCAACTATATAAGTTTGGCAAAATACGCTTTAAGCGGTAGTCGTTTAGGTTTAAGGGCGCTTATATCGTACCCTTACGGCGAAGATATTTTTAAAAGTAAAAAGTATGCCGTTAAAAAGGCTTTCGCGCTTGGTGCGGATAGCGTAATTATAAGCGTTTCGGCAAGCGCGGTAAAAAACGGCGAATACAAAATTTTAGCAAAAGAGTTCAAAAAATTCGTCAAAATGGCAGGACGTAGAAAGGTTTACGCTCTACTTGATTGCGACAGTTTGAATTTATCCGAAATGGAAAAGTTTGCAAAAGAAACGGTGGCGGTTGCTAAAATTTACGCAATAATTTTATCAACGAAACTCTTTAAAGGTAAAATTAGCCTAGAAACTTTAAAGGCGCTTGTTACGGCTGTTGACGGCAAGTGTTTTATAGATTGCGGTGGCGAAATTAAAACGCCGGAAGAAACGGTTACGGCTTTAAGTTTTGGCGCAAATTGCGTAACGAGTCAAAATTGTGTAGAAATAGCAGAAAACTTAAACCGTAGAATTAGTGCCGACGTAAATTTATAGTTTACAAAACTATAATTAACTTGACAAATATAATAAGTATGCGTTAAAATATCTTTATTCTTTGAGGCAGAGTGAAATTCTCTACCGGCAGTATAGTCTGCAAAGGCGCTTGCGCCCCGAAACTGTGAAATTCAGTTACCGACGGTATAGTCCGGATAGTAAAAGAAAAAAAGTGCGCATACTTTTTTTGTTTCGGGGAATACCCCGCTTTTTTATTTTAAAGGTATATTATGGCAAACAAATTCAACGCAAAAAACATAGCAAAAATAGGTGTTTTTACCGCACTATCATTTGTAATTTCTTTCATAGAAATACCGCTTTTTCCAGCAGCGCCCTTTTTAAAACTAGACTTTTCTAACGTTTTCGTTTTAATAGGCGGTTTTTATTTAGGCCCTATAAGCGGTCTTATTATTCTTGCTTTTAAAGAGTTACTTTGTTTTTTACTTTCTAATTCGTCTATGGGAATAGGGCAACTTGCAAATATTTTAGTGGGCGCGGTTTATATTTTTATACCAACCGTTGCTTATAGGTTTAAAAGAAGTTTTAAGTGCGTTATTATTTCGCTTTTATGCGCAATTTTATTTCACATAGTTGCAGGGCTTTTAGTAAACAAATTTATAACGTTTCCGCTATACGGCCTAGATAATAGCGTGTTTAACTCTTTATTATACGTAATAATTGCCTTTAATTTTATCAAGGCTTTTTCGGTTGGTCTTATAACCATACTTTTATATAAAAAGACAAAGAAACTATTAGATTAACAAAAAGAATTATTGCATTTATATTATGCAAGGTTTATAATAATACTGTTATGGAATACATATCAAAATCGCAAAATCAAACGATAGAAATAGGAAAATCTCTTGCAAAAACCTTTAATAAAGGCGACGTTATATTATTAAACGGCGAAATGGGCGCGGGTAAAACGGCGCTAACAAAAGGAATTGCAAAAGGTTTAGGAATAAATAAAGAAATTACAAGCCCAACGTATGCGTATATGAACGATTACGACGGCGTTTTATATCACTACGACTGTTACAGGCTTACAAGTGGCGAAGATGCCGAAGCGCTTGGATTAACCGACTATTTTTACCTAGACGGAATTTGCGTTTTAGAGTGGGCGGAAAACGTTAAAGACGTTTTGCCAAAAAACTGTAAAACAATAACTATAACTAAAATTAACGAAACTACAAGGAAAATAACTATATGAAATGCCTTGCTATTGATACTTCGTCGTCATACCTAACAGTCGCTTTAATTGACGGCGACAGCGTAGTTTATGATTTTGACGAAAACTGCAATTTAAAGCACTCAATTATGCTAATGCCAAAAATTGAAGCACTTTTACAAAAAGCGTCGGTAAGTTTAAGCGATATTGACGTTTTTTGCGCGTGCATAGGCCCCGGCTCTTTTACGGGTATTAGAATAGGCGTTTCTACAATTAAGGCTCTTGCCTTTGCAAATAACAAAAAAGTTTTGGGTGTTACTTCTTTTGAAGTTTTAGCATATAATAAGCGTAGTGGAAAAAATCTTGCTATAATTGACGCAAAGCACGACAATTTTTATATTCAAGGCTTTGACGGGGTTGACAAATTAACGCAGGCGTCGTTTATAGGTTTAGACAAATTAAACGACGTAAAAGGCGAATACGACGGTATTTTAACTTTTACCGACCTTGATTTTTGCAAAAAAAACGCTAGCATTTTAGACGGCTTTATAACCGCCGTAAAAGAAAATATAAATAACGCCACAAGCGATATAGAAAGCGTAAACCCTTTATATATTAGAAAAAGTCAAGCGGAAGAGGGTGTATGATTTTTAGAAAGTGGCAATTTACGGATATAACGGCTATTGAAAAGATAGAAAAGGTAAACTTTGTTGACGCGTGGAATACCCAAATGCTAGCCGACTTGTTTTTAAGCGACAATTTTCTGGGGTTAATTGCCGAAGAATACGGTGATATTTTAGGCTACGTCGCCGTAAAATATTGTTTAGACGAAGCCGAAATAAACATCGTATCCGTCAAAAAAGAAAGTCAACGAAAGGGCATAGCAACAAAACTTTTAGATAAAATGGAAACCGAATTAAAGGCGCTAAAAATAGAAAAGGTGTTTTTAGAAGTTAGAAGAAGTAACCTAAACGCGCAGGCGCTTTACGAAAAATGCGGTTATAAATATATGGGCGTAAGAAAAAACTACTATCAAAATACGGAAGACGCACTTGTTATGAGCAAAATTTTAAAGGGGTAGTTTTATTTTTAAAATCGTTAGTGGATTATCTATAATAGACGAAGGCGTGGGAAAGCCTTTAATAATGCTTCACGGCTTTATGTCAAACAAAGAAAGTTTCTATTACCAAATAGCCTATTTTAAAAATTTTAGGCGTGTTGTGGCAATAGATATTACTAGTTTTGGAAATAGCAAAAAAATGCAAAGCGCCTACGCGCTTGACGATTACGTCAACGATATTTTAAACGTAATAAACGAATTAAACTTATCTTGTTACGATATTTTAGCGCACTCTTTCGGTGGAAGAATTGCAATAAAACTTGCAAATATAGACAGTCGTTTACAAAAACTTATTTTAACGGGCAGTGCAGGTTTAAAGCCAAAAAGAAAGTTAAAATATTATATAAAAGTATATTCGTATAAACTCTTAAAAAAACTTTTGCCAAAAAGCAAACTAAAACGCTTTGGAAGTAGCGAATATCGCGCGTTAAGTGGACTAGAAAAACAAAGTTACGTTAAAATAGTAAACTGTTTTTTGGATAACGACGCCAAAAAAATAACCAACGAAACTCTGCTTGTTTTTGGAAAAACCGACGCGGAAACGCCACTTTATATGGCAAAGCGCTTTAATAAATATATAAAAAATTCACAACTTTACTTGATAAACGGCGCAGGGCATTTTTGCTTTGTAGAGAAACCGCACGAATTCAATGCGATAGTAAAAGAATTTTTAATGGGAGATTAAATGTTACCACTCAATTTAGAAACCGTTTCACAACTGTTTAACATATCAAATATTTTAAAATTCGCTTTAATAGGTTTAATAAACGCACTTATAATGCTTGTTGTTTCTTATAAGTTTTTTCAAACGGTGCAACAATGTGGATATAAAGGCGACGAATACTTAAAATGGCTTGCAAATAAAGACAATGCAAGTTTAACAAGGCTTTGTATGCTTTGTATGCTTTCTATTTTAGGTTTTATGTTAACTAATATGGCGCTTTCGTTTATAGATAATTCTTTGGTGTCGTATAGCGGTTTTTTAGTCGTATTTTTATTTTTAGCAATATATATCAACGGCGAAAGAAAGCGTAAAAACAAAATGCCATTAGTCGTAACAAAACGTATGACAAGGCTTTTTATAACTTTTGCAGTATTAGTCGTTGTTTTAAGCGTAATTTTAATTATAGGCGTTAACTTAATTGCTATACCTTTTAAAAACAATTTGCTTGCTAATTTTAGATACGCAATTTTATGTATTACGCCCGTTTTAGTGCCATATTTAGTGTTACTTGCATACTATATAAACGAACCCTATGAAAAGTTTAGCAATAAAAAGCACATAACTAGGTGCAAGCAAATACTTTCGCAATATCCAAACTTAATAAGAATAGGTGTTACCGGTAGTTTTGCTAAAACTAGCGTAAAAGAAATTTTAAACGTTATTTTAAGTCAAAAATACAAAGTTTTATGCACGCCTAACTCTTATAACACACCGCTTGGCATTGCTAAAACGGTTAAGCGTCTTGACGAAACTTACGACGTGTTTATTGCTGAAATGGGCGCAAGGCGTATGGGCGATATAAAGGAACTTACTAACATAGTAAATCCTAATTACGCCGTTATTACGGGCGTTACCTTTCAACATTTAGAAACTTTTAAAATCTTTGAAAATATAGCAAAAACTAAATACGAAATAATAGAAAATATGCCTACGGGCAAAGCCGTTTTTTCTAGCGACAACAAAACTTCTATTGAAATGTTTGAAAGTTGCAAACTAGAAAAGAAACTTGCCGGAGTAGAAAAACTTAAAAATTCTTCTATTTTCGCAAGTGATATGAAGTGCGATGAAAACGGCTCTACTTTCACTTTGAATATAAACGAAAAAAAGATAAAAGTTTCAACCGTACTTTTAGGCAAGCACAACGTTTCTAATATTTGTTTAGCCGTTGCCGTAGCCGACTTTTTGGGGATAGACGAAACTTCTATTGCCGAAGCCATCAACTCTTTAAAACCTATAAAACATAGGTTAGAAGTTATTAAAACTAGTAGCGGTGTTACGGTTATTGACGATAGTTATAACAGTAATCCGGAAGGGGCAAAGTCTGCATTAGAAGTTTTAAAAGCCTTTAAGGGCAAAAAGTTTATGGTTACGCCAGGAATTGTTGAACTTGGGTTTTTAGAGGGCGAAGAAAACTATAAACTAGGCGTAAAAATGGCAAGCGTCGTTGACGTGGCTATTTTGGTTGGAAGGTCTAGGGCGCTTCGAATTCGCGAAGGCTTGTTAAGTCAAGGCGTAGATAGTGAAAAAATTATAATCGTTAAAAATTTAGACGAAGCGAAAGCCGAACTAAACAAAAGGGTTACGCAAGGCGACGTCGTACTTTTTGAAAACGACTTGCCCGATAAGTATATAAACTAATATATTTTAAAACTAAATGATAAAATTAAAAAACACCAAAGCAAAAATTATTTTAGCGGAGGTGTTTTTTGAAATATGTTGCAGTTTTTTTTGGCGGAAAGTCTTGCGAACACGATATTTCGGCAATAACGGGGACTTTAACTTTAAACTCACTTGATAAAAATTTGTTTGCGCCCGTACCTATTTACGTAGACAAATTAGGCAAGTGGTATACGGGCAAACAACTTTTTGACGTGTCTTTTTTTAAAAACGTAGACGTAAAAAAACTTTTAAGCGTTTCGCTTATAGCAGGAGATAACACGCTTTATATAGTAAAGCGAAATCGTCTAAAAAAACTTTGCGCGCTATCTTGTGCAATAAACTGTTTGCACGGTTTTAACGGAGAAGACGGCGCGTTAAGTGGTCATTTAAAACTTTGCAACGTGCCGTTTGCAAGCCCCGATATTTTTGCAAGCGCGTTTTCTATGGATAAAGACTACACGAAAATAGTGCTTTCGGGATTAAGCATTGATAGGTTGCCGTATTCAAGAATACATAGGGCGTCTTTTTTTGCAAAACGGCAAACGGCAATTAAGATGCTAGAAAAAAAGTTTGGTTACCCCGTAATTATTAAGCCCGCAAATTTAGGCAGTAGTATAGGAATAAGCGTTGCTAATAATCAAAAAGAATTAGAAACCGCGCTTGAACTTGCTTTTAAATTTGACGAAAAGGTAATAGTTGAAAAAGAACTGAAAGGGTTTAAAGAAATAAACTGTTCGGCATATAGAAGTGGCGATAGTATAATAGTTTCAAATTGCGAAGAACCCGTAACTAAAAACGAAATTCTTTCTTTTACCGATAAATATTTGGGAAGTAAAACGGGCGCGTTTAGAAAAGTGCCTGCCGATATTAAAGAAGAAACGTCTAATAAAATTAAAAGCATAACTGAAAGAATTTATAGAAAGTGCGACTTTTTAGGGGTTATTCGAATAGATTATATTTTGCATAACGGCAAAATTTACGTTAACGAAATAAACAGCGTACCTGGGTCGCTTGCCTATTATTTGTATAGCGATAGCCTAAAAGAGTTTACTAAACTTTTAACTACGCTTGTAAGCGAAGGCATTGCAAACTATAATAAATACAATCAAAAACAATACGAATTTTCTTCGCCCGTTTTACTAAATAGCGGAATAAAAAGTAGTGGCGCTAAATATTTTGACAAAAATAAATCGTAATGGTATAATATAATGGCAAGATGGTTGTACGGCTGCGGGAATTTTTCACGAGGAAAGTCCGGGCTTCATACGACAGCGTGCCGGTTAACGGCCGGTAAAGGCGACTTTAAGGAAAGTGCAACAGAAAACAACCGCAACTTTTAGTTGTAAGGATGAAAAGGCGAGGTAAGAGCTCACCGCACCTTCGGTAACGCGGGTGGCAGTGTAAACCCCACGCGAAGCAAGATAGGAACAAGTGTAAAGGCGTCGTACCTACTTGTTTGTTTTATTCGCTTGAACTGTGCGGTAACGTACAGTCTAGATAGATAGCCGTATTAAACGACAGAACCCGGCTTACAGACCATCTTGTAATAAAAAAATAACGGTTAGCGTTAAAATAGCGCTAACCGATTTTTGTTTTTTAAGTTTTTAAGCCGAATATTTTGCGTGGCGTTTAAAGTTTACGGCAAATAATTTTGCGTGGCGTTTAAATGAATTAAACGAATTTTAAACGTTAAATCTAAATAAAACGACGTCGCCGTCCTTCATAACGTAATCTTTTCCTTCGGAACGGACTTTGCCAAGTTCTTTCGCTTTCGTGTAACTGCCAAGTTCAACAAGCGTTTGCCACTCAACGACTTCTGCGCGAATAAATCCCTTTTCAAAATCGCTGTGAATTTTGCCTGCCGCTTGTGGTGCTTTCGTGCCGTTAGTAATAGTCCAAGCGCGCGTTTCGGGTTCGCCCGAAGTAAGATAACTAATTAAGCCTAAAAGTTTATAACTTGCTTTAACAAGTCTATTAAGTCCGCTTTCTTTAAGACCTAATTCGGTTAAGAACATCTCTTGTTCTTCGGGTTCAAGTTGGCTAATTTCTTCTTCGGTTTTTGCCGAAATAACAAGCGTTTCGCTACCTTCGTTTTTAGCGTATTCTTTAACTTTTTCTACAAGCGGAATTTCGCTTTCGTCTTTACCCATATCGCTTTCGGATATGTTTGCCGCGTAAATTACGGGTTTATCGGTTATCAAGAATAAACCGTCAACGTATTTTTTTTCTTCTTCGTTAAACTCTAAACTTCTAACGGGTTTTTCGCTTTCTAAAACGTCAACGATTCTCTTTAATAAATTCGCTTCTATTTGATATTTTTTATCGCCCGTTTTTATCATAGAAACGGCTTTGTCGTATCTTCTTTGCACGCTTTCTAAATCGGCAAGAATTAACTCTAAATTGATAGTTTCAATATCTAAAATGGGGTTAACTTCGTTGTTAACGTGAATTACGTTTTCGTCTTCAAAACACCTTACAACGTGAACGATAGCGTCAACTTCGCGGATATGCGACAAGAACTTGTTGCCAAGACCTTCGCCCTTTGACGCGCCCTTAACAAGACCTGCAATATCAACGAATTCTATCGTTGCAGGGGTTATTTTTTTACTGTTATATAAATTTGCAAGTTGGTTAAGTCTTTCGTCTGGAACGGCAACGACGCCAACGTTTGGTTCGATTGTACAAAATGGAAAATTCGCCGCTTGTGCGCCTGCGTGAGTTATTGCGTTAAACAAGGTTGATTTTCCAACGTTTGGTAAGCCTACAACACCTAATTTCATTTTTAAACGTCCTTTATAGTTAATGTATCAATTATATAATATTTTTTAAATAGTTTCAAACTTTTTAACGCTTTTTATATAAAATAATTGCGGTAAATATTAAAATATGTTAAAATTAACAATATATATCAAAAATACGTAGGTTAATTATGGATTACAAAAAATATATTGCTCAAAAATTAGATATTCAAGGCTTTTCAAGTAGTGATATAGAAACTCTTATTGCTACTCCGCCCGATACTTCTATCGGCGACTATGCTTTACCTTGCTTTAAGTTTGCGTCGGTTTTAAGAAATTCGCCCGTGAACATTGCTAAAAATCTTGAACAACTTTTTGTTTGTGACGACGTTATTAGCGATTGCAAAGCCTTAAACGGATATCTTAACTTTACCGTAAACCGCACTAATTTTTCTAAAGACGTGCTTTTAGAAATTTTATCTTCGCGCGAAAATTACGGCGGTTCAAATATAGGTAACGGCAAAACCGTAGTTATAGACTATTCTTCTATAAACATAGCAAAGCCGTTCCATATAGGGCATTTGTCAACTACCGTTATAGGTGGTGCGCTTTATAGAATTTACAAGTTTTTAGGCTTTAACGTAGTGGGTGTAAACCACCTTGGCGATTACGGTACTCAATTTGGCAAACTCATTTACGCCTACAAGCATTGGGGCAATAAAGAGCAAGTTGAAAACGGCAAAGTTAAAGAACTTATGCGCCTTTACGTTAAATATCACGAAGAAGCCGAATTAAACCCCGCGCTTGACGATGAGGCAAGAGCGTATTTTAAAAAGATTGAAGAAGGCGACGAAGAGTGTAACGAACTTTTTGCTTGGTTTAAAGAACTCACTTTAAAAGACGTAAAAAAGGTTTACGACGATTTAGACATAACTTTTGATAGTTACAACGGCGAAAGTTTTTATAATGACAAAATGCAACCTATTATCGACGAATTAGAGATAAAGGGTTTATTAAAAGAAAGTGACGGGGCAAAAATCGTTGACCTTGACGAATACGGCATGCCACCTTGCTTAATTTTGCGTTCAGACGGCGCGTCTTTATACGCTACAAGAGATTTGGCTGCGGCGGTTTATAGAAAAAACACGTACGATTTTTACAAGTGCTTATACGTCGTTGCATATCAACAAAACTTGCACTTTAAACAGTTCTTTAAAGTTTTAGACCTTATGGGCAAGCCTTGGGCAAAAGATTTAGAGCACGTTGCCTTCGGCATGGTTTCGCTTGAAGACGGCACTATGTCTACAAGAAAGGGCAAAGTAGTATTTTTAGAAGACGTTATAAATAAATGCGTTGAAAAAGCATACGAAATTATAAATGAAAAAAATGCCGAACTTCAAGACAAACAGCAAACGGCAAAAGCCGTTGGCGTTGGCGCGGTCATCTTTGGCGCTCTTTCAAGCAGCAGGATAAAAGACGTTGTGTTTTCTTACGACAAAGTGCTTAATTTTGACGGTGAAACAGGGCCTTATTGTCAATACACTTACGCTAGGTGTTGTAGCGTTTTAGCAAAGGCAAACGGCTATAATTCATACGAAGTTAAGTCTTTAAACGAAGACGAATATAACCTTATAAACGAACTTAAAAACTTTAAAGCGGTTGTAAATAGCGCTATGGAAAAGAACGAGCCAAGCATCGTTGCAAGGTACGCGGTAGACGTTTGCTCAATTTACAACAAGTTCTATTTTAACTGCAAAATTTTAAACGAAGAAGAAAACGTAAGGAATTTTAGGCTTGCTTTAACAGAAGCAACTAAAATCGTAATTAAAAACGCGCTTTCATTGTTAGGTATTAAAACACCGGAGAAAATGTAATGAAATCTACTATTTTATTTGATTTAGACGGAACTTTACTTTACACTATTAAAGATATTCAAAGTTGCTTAAACACAGTAATAGTAAAATACGGTTATAGCGCCGTTTCCGAAGAAACCACCTTAAAATGTATAGGGTATGGGGCAAGGGAACTAATTATTCGTTCAACGGGCGAAAAAAACGCCGATAAAGTGGACGCAATGTTAAAAGAATACTCGGTTTTACAAGAAAATTGCGATAATTCTAAAACCGAAATATACAAAGGCGTTGGCGAACTTTTAAAAAAGTTGAAAAAAGAAGGGTATAAATTAGGCATCGTTTCAAATAAGCCGAACAACGTAACGCAAGTTGTGGTAAAAGAAAAACTAGGCGAGTACGGCTTTGATTATTACACGGGTTGCCTTGAAACTTTAAAAACAAAGCCCGACCCTGCGCTAGTAAATTTATGTTTAAAAAATCTAAACGCAAAAACAAGCGAAGCAATCTACGTTGGCGATAGCGAAGTTGACGTTAAGACCTTTAAAAACGCAGGCGTTGACGGAATAGGCGTTTTGTGGGGATATAGAAGTAAAGAAACTTTACAAAAAGAAGGTTGTACAAGGTTTGCAAGTAACGCAAGCGAATTGTATGAAATAATAAAAACTTTATAAGGATTAAATTATGAAAAAATTTTTTAGCGACTTTAAAAAGTTTATAACCAAAGGTAACATCGTTGATTTAGCCGTTGCAGTAGTTATAGGTAACGCTTTCAACCAAATAGTAACAAGTCTTGTTAAAGACGTTATAACTCCGTTAATTTCACTTGCAACGGGTAACGTTGACTTTACAGACTTATCCGTCGTATTGCGCGAGGCAACCGATACGATGCCCGAATTAGCGCTTACTTACGGCGTGTTTTTACAAAAGATAATCGACTTTTTAATTATAGGTTTAACTATATTTATAATGGTAAAAGTTTACACTAAAATTAGAAATAGTATAGACATTAACGCAAACCTTTCTAAAAGCGTTCAAGCAAAGTTAGATAAAGACGAAGAATTAAACGATATAGAGAAAAAATGGCTTAAAAGTTTTAGCAAAAGACACCCTGATTTAGCGCCTAAAAAGAAAGTAGAAGTAGTTAAAGAAGAACCAAAAGTAGTGCCAACAAAAACTGAACTTTTACTTGAAGAAATTTTAGCGCAACTTAAAGTAAATAATGAAAATAACAGTTCTAAAGAGTGATAAATATATCGCTTTTACAAACGATTTTACTATAATTCCCGTAGTTTTTAATAGTTTACAAGAAGTTGAAAGTTTAGTTGTTAACGAAGTTTACAGAACTTGTAATTTTCTAGAAAAACGCTTGCCAAAAGAGTGCGATAAAGTTGAAATCGTATCAAAAAAAACTGTAAAAGAAAGCGTTATAAACCTAGATATAGACCTTTTTGAATTTGGGTTTTCATCTAAAGCGTTTAAGGACGTAAAGTCACTATTTATGCAATGTGCGTTTTCTTTTAAGGCGGTTACGGATAGTTTAGAAACAGGGCAAAATTATCAAGAAGAACTGTCTAATAAAATAGCAAAAATCGTAGGCGTTATATGCGAAAATAAACTAATAGAAACGACTTTTACGGCGCTTGATAAAATAGAAGAAATATCTAGTAAAGATACTCTTTTAGCGTATAAACTAGCCTATAAACTGTGCCACGTTATAACTTATTATGCAAAAGTGGTTTATAACGAAAACAAAAACAGCAACGACTTGTTTTATTTTGGCGCGTAACTAAAAAAATAAAACCTTGCAAGGTGCAAACCAAACTTTGCAAGGTTTTTTTGTTTAATGCAAAAGTTTTTTGCAAAAAATGAAATAAATACTCTTTATGCGCTTGTAATTTTTTTTCGCTTATTGTATAATATATTAAGTATAAATTATAATGGGAAATTTTATGGCAGTAACAAAAAAAGAAAACGTAAGAAATTTTTGTATAATAGCGCACATTGACCATGGTAAATCTACTCTTGCGGATAGGCTTATAGAACGTACGGGTCAAGTTGACAAAAGGGATATGGAAGAGCAACTTTTAGACTCTATGGATTTAGAGCGTGAAAGGGGAATAACCATAAAACTTACGCCTGTAAAAATGTTATATACTGCAAAAGACGGTAAAGAATACGTCTTTAACCTTATAGATACCCCAGGCCACGTAGACTTTACCTATGAAGTTTCACGCAGTTTAAAGGCTTGTGAAGGCGCAATTTTGATAGTAGACGCGTCGCAAGGCATACAAGCGCAAACGCTTGCAAACGTATATTTAGCGCTTGATAACAACCTAGAAATTATGCCCGTTATAAACAAAATAGACCTTCCGTCTGCCGACGTTGAAGGCGTTAGTAAAGAAATTGAAGACGTCATAGGGCTTGACGGTACAAACGCCCCTAAAATTTCGGCAAAAACAGGGCTTAATATAGAAGAAGTTTTAGAACGCGTAGTTACGGATATTCCCGCGCCAAGCGGTGATGACGACGCGCCCTTAAAAGCGCTTATTTTTGATAGTTATTACGATAATTTTAAAGGCGTTATACTTTTCGTTAGGGTGTTTGACGGCGTAGTTAAACAAGGCACTAAAATAAAAACCTTTATGTCGGACAAGACCTTTGAAGTCGTAGAAGTAGGCACTTTTAACCCAGAATTAAGGGCAGAAAGCCAACTTACTTCGGGCGAAGTTGGGTATATTGCGGCATCAATAAAGTCAATTTCGGATATAGAAGTTGGCGATACCGTTTACGATATAGAAAACCCTGCAAGCGAACCTATCGACGGTTACAAAAAAGCGCAACCCGTAGTGTTTAGCGGTGTTTATCCGCTTGACGGTTCAAGGTTTGTAGACTTAAAAGAAGCGCTTTTAAAATTAAAATTAAACGATGCGTCACTTACTTTTGAACCTGATAACTCAACGGCGTTAGGCTTTGGTTTTAGATGTGGGTTTTTAGGTCTTTTGCATATGGAAATTATACAAGAAAGGCTTGAAAGGGAATTCGGTTTAGATATTATAACCACCGCGCCATCGGTTTCGTATATCGTTCACAAGACGGATGGAACTGTGTTTACCGTAGAAAACCCAACCAAATTACCTCCGGTTGTAGAAATTGATTATATGGAAGAGCCTGTAATTAAGGCAAATATATACAGTCCACCCGAATACGTCGGCGCAATTATGGAACTTTGCCAAGAAAAGCGTTGCGTCTTTGAAGATATGAGTTACATTGACAGTAAAAGGGTAAAACTCAACTACACTTTGCCCCTTAACGAAATTGTGTTCGACTTTTTTGACGGCTTAAAATCACGCACGCGCGGTTACGCGTCGTTCGACTACGATTTAAGCGGATACAAGCGTTCAGATTTGTGCAAGTTAGATATTTTGCTTAACGGCGATATTTGTGACGCGCTTTCAATCATAGTCCACAAAGAAAAGGCATATCAAAGGGGACGTGCTATGGCGGAAAGGTTAAAAGACGTTATACCACGCCAAATGTTTGAAATACCTATTCAAGCGGCGGTTGGCGGAAAAATTATTGCGCGCGAAACTGTAAAAGCACTTCGTAAAGACGTTTTGGCAAAGTGTTACGGCGGTGATATTACGCGTAAAAAGAAACTTTTAGAAAAGCAAAAAGAAGGCAAAAAGAAAATGCGTAAACTCGGTTCAGTAGAAATACCGTCCGAAGCATTTATGTCCATTTTAAAGATAGATTCAAACGATTAGTGGGGTTTTATGGCAGGAATTTACGTTCACGTTCCATTTTGTAAAAGCAAATGCACTTATTGTGATTTTGCATCATATCCAAGCGAAATTTCAAAAGCGGAACTCTATTTTGCTTGCTTATACAAGGAATTAAAACATAGGTCGGTTGAACTTAAAAACAAAGTTATAAGAACTATTTATTTCGGCGGTGGAACGCCAAGTTTCGTAGAGCCAAAATATATTTACGGCGCTTTAAAGCAAATTTACAACTGCTATGACGTAGATAAAAATGCCGAAATTACTTTGGAAGTAAACCCCGGCACTATTACGGAAGAAAAGTTAAAAGTTTATAAAAACGCTGGTATAAATAGGTTTAGCGTAGGTTTGCAATCGGCAAATGACGAAACTTTACGAAAAATAAACAGAATACATAATACGGGTGATTTTATACAAGCAATCAACCTTTTAAAAGATTATAACGTATCCGTTGACGTTATGATAGGTTTGCCCAACGAAACCGAAAAAGACGTTTTAAAGTCGTTAGAACTTGCAACTTCTTTTAAAAACGTAAATCACGTTTCTCTTTACGCGTTAAAGGCGGAAGAAGGTACGCCTATGTTTACGAAATATTTAAACGGCGAACTTTTAAGTGACGACGAAGTTGCCGAAATCTACGATTTTAGCGTAAACTACCTAAAAGAAAAGGGGTATAACCGCTACGAAGTGTCAAATTTTTGCAAAACGGGTTATCACAGCAAGCACAACCTAAACTACTGGAAGCGTGGCGAATATTTAGGCGTTGGCGTGGGCGCGTCGTCCTTTTTAAACGGCAGGCGCTTTACTAACACCGAAGTTATAGACGAATACGTCAAATGCTTGCTATCAAACAGTTATGCCGAAGTTTTTTCGGAAGTGGTTGAAGAAAGCGACGCAAAAGGCGAATACGCAATGCTACTTTTAAGAACTTCAACGGGCATCAATTTTGACGAATACAAAAAAGAATTTTCTAGCGATTTTAAACTAGATTTTAAAGACGCTATTAGAAAAAATCAAAGGTTTTTAGACGTAACCGAAAAATCAATAAAAATTAAAGACGAATACTTATACGTTCAAAACAGTATTTTAATAGACTTTATATCATAAGGAAACTATGAAAGAATTTGTACATTTGCATTTACACACGGAATATTCGCTACTTGACGGTATGGCGCAAATATCCAAAGTTGTAAAGCGCGCAAAACAACTTAATATGCCCGCTATTGCTATGACAGACCATGGCAATATGTATGGTGCCGTTGCATTTTTTAACGAATGTACAAAGCAAAAAATCAAGCCTATTTTAGGTACGGAATTTTACGTTTGTGACGACCTTACCGTTAAAGGAAGGTTAAAGACGGACGATGAAGGTTATAGCGATAGGCGACATCTTATTCTTCTTGCCAAAAACGAAGAAGGTTATAAGAGTTTGTCTTTGCTTAACGCAATTGCGTTTAGAGACGGTTTTTATTATAAGCCAAGAATAGACCTTAAAACTTTAAAAGAGCATAAAGACGGGTTAATTTGTTTATCCGCTTGTATAGGCGGTGATATACCGCAAGCCATACTTCGCCATGATTTTGACAAAGCCGAAAAATTAGTTCAATTTTTTAAAGAAACTTTTGAAGACGACTTTTATTTGGAAATTCAAAACCATCATCTTGAAGAGCAAGCATACGTTAACCCATATCTTCGTGCATACGCAAAAAAATATAACGTTAAACTTGTTGCGACAAACGACGTGCATTACGTTGAAAAAAGCGATGCCGAAACGCAAGACGTTTTAATGTGTGTTCAAACGGGCAAACTCATTGACGACGTCAATCGTATGAAAATGCCTAACGACGAGTTTTATCTTAAAAATTACGACGAAATGCTTGCGATATTCCCAAATGACGAAGAAGCGCTTGAAACTACGGTTGAAATAGCAAATAAGTGCAACTTTTCTTTTGAATTTGGCAATTATAAATTCCCACATTACGTGCCAAGTAACGGCGATACGCCTATTGCGTATATAAGAAAGTTGATTGACGAAGGCATTAAAATCAAATACGGCGAAGAAACCAAAGAAATTCGCGATAGAATTGAAATGGAACTTTCCGTTATAGAAAAACAAGGATTTATAGAGTATTACCTTATCGTTTGGGACTATATAAACGCCGCGCGCAATATGGGAATATCCGTTGGGCCAGGTCGTGGTAGCGGTGCAGGTTCAATCGTTGCATACTTAATAAACATTACGGATATCGACCCGTTAAAATACGACCTTTACTTTGAAAGGTTTTTAAATAGTGAAAGGGTATCTGCACCCGACTTTGATATCGACTTTGAAGATACGCGCCGTCAAGAAGTTATTGAATACGTAAGGCAAAGATACGGTTACGATACCGTTGCAAAAATTATAACTTTCGGCACGATGGCGGCAAAAAACGCCATAAAAGACGTAGGCAGGGTTTTAAACGTTTCGCTTAACGACCTTAATAAACTTACAAAGGCAATACCGTCAAAAATTACTAAAAACGGCAAAATTCTTGATATTACAAGACCTAATATTTTACAAAAAGTATTCGGATTTTACACGCCGACTGAAAAGGAACTTAAAGAAGGCGTTACCGATTACTCCGTACCCGAACTTGTAGAAACCTATAACAACAATCCCGAAATTAAAAAGGTTGTTGACGTTGCAATGAAACTTGAAGATTCGCCAAGGCAAGCAAGCACACACGCTTGTGGCGTAATTATCGGTGCGGATATTTTAGATAGGCACATGCCTTTATCAAGAAACGGCGACGATATAACCACTCAATACACAGGTAGCGAACTTGAACCCTTGGGTTTTTTAAAAATGGACTTTTTGGGTTTAAGGAACTTATCCGATATTAAAATGTGTATTGAAATGGTAAAGGAAAATTACGGTAAAGAAGTCGTTTTTGCAAGAAACGATTACGACGACCAAAAGGTTTACGAACTAATATCGTCGGGCAACACGACGGCAATTTTTCAAATAGAATCTGCGGGGTTTAAGTCTTTCTTATCAAAGTTAAAGCCAACTTGTTTAGAAGACATTATAGCGGCGGTTTCGCTATATAGGCCTGGACCAATGGACTCTATACCACGCTTTATTCAAAACAAGCATAATCCAAGCAAAATCAAATATGCGCACCCACTTTTAGAGCCTATTTTAAAGCAAACTTACGGGTGTATCGTTTATCAAGAACAGGTTATGAGAATCGTTCAAGATTTAGCAGGCTATACGCTTGGTCAAGCAGATATGGTAAGGCGTATGATGGGTAAAAAGAAAGTTGCCGAAATGGAAAAGGAAGTTGAAACCTTTATCAACGGCAAGCCCGAATACGTTGATGAACACGGCAAGGTAAATAGGGCGATTGACGGTTGCTTAAAACGTGGTGTATCCGAAAGCGTTGCAAGGCAAGTTTGGGACGAAATGAAAGACTTTGCAAAATACGCTTTTAACAAGTCGCACGCGGCTGCATATTCGCTTGTAACTTATCAAACGGCATACTTAAAATGCTATTATAAAGCCGAATTTTTAGCATCGGTTTTAAATAATAGAATAGATAAAATTGAAGAAATAACGAACTACGTAAACTACGCAAAAGAAGAAAAAATATCCGTTTTACCACCAGATATTAACGAAAGTAATACTATGTTTACCGTTAAAAACGGCAAAATTAGGTTTGGTTTAGCGGCAATTAAAAACGTAGGTGTCGCGATAATTGACGATATCGTTAAAGAGCGTGAAGAAAACGGAAAGTTTACGTCTATTGAAGACTTTGCCTTGCGTTGCGTTCAATTCTTAAACAAAAGGGTTGTTGAAGCGCTTATTTATGCAGGTGCGTTTGACTCTTTTAAAGTTTATAGAAGTAGGCTTATAGGCGCGTATGAACAAATATTAGACAGCGCGCAACGTATCTATAAGCAAAAAAACGACTCTCAAATTTCGTTATTTGGCGATATGTTTGGCATAGAAGAAAAAATAGTTGCAAAATATCCGCAAGTTGACGAATACGACGATAAAACTAAACTTGCATACGAAAAAAATTACGTTGGCGTATACGTTACGGGTCATCCGTTAGACAACTACAAAAACGAACTTAAACAGTTTATGTTTTCAACGGCTTTATTTGCAAATAAACAAGAAAATGAAGAAGGCGAATTAGTTTATACCGACGTTAGCGATGGTATGGCAATTTCTATGGGCGGTATGATAACTTCAACTAAAAAACTTTCAACCAAATCGGGCGATAGTATGTGCGCGTTTGTAATAGAAGACCTTTACGGCGTAATGGAAGGTATAACGTACCCACGCGCATACGAAAAGTTTAAAAATATTATCGAAGTAGACGCCGTTGTTAAAATAGAAGGCAAACTTCAACTTCGCGATGGCAAAACGCCTAGCGTCAGCGTTGAAAAAATATCAGCCTTAACGGGTAGCGAAACTATAAAGCAACAAGTAAAAACGGAAAGTTTAGGGTTAAACGCAAGTAAGTTAGATAGTTTAGACGAATTGCTAGATATCTTAACGGCGTACCCAGGCGAAGTAACCGTTTACGTTAAAAAAGACGGCAAAAAATACAAATTAAACCAAAAAGTAAGGCTTTGCAAAGGTTTAACGTGCGAACTTTTGTCGTTATTAAACGAAGAAGATATAATAATTTTTTAAAACACAATAATTAAAGCAATAGGTAATTGTTTTGGAGGATACTTATGGAAAAAATTGCAATAATAACTAGTGGTGGCGACGCACCGGGAATGAACGCTTGTTTAAGGGCGGTAACAAGATACGCGCTTTACAACAATTTTGAAGTTTACGGCGTTGAAAGGGGATATGCCGGTTTATTAAATAACAGCATAAAACAATTGACGTCGCGTTCTGTTTCCGACATTATCCAACGCGGTGGCACGATTTTAAAAACTGCGCGTTGCCTTGAATTTAAGGAACTTAAATATCAAAAAATAGGTGCGGACAACTTGCGTGCGCTAGGCATAAATAACGTTATAGTTATCGGTGGCGACGGGTCTTTCAAGGGCGCAAAATCACTTTCGGATAATTTTGGAATTAACGTCGTTGGCATACCTGCAACTATTGATAACGATTTGGCGTATACCGACTTTACTTTGGGTTTTGATACAGCCGTAAACACAGTTCTTAACGCAATTAACTGTATTAAAGACACTATGGGTTC
Organism: Christensenellaceae bacterium; assembly: GCA_045651725.1. Lineage (GTDB taxonomy): Bacteria > Bacillota > Clostridia > Christensenellales > Borkfalkiaceae > HGM11412. The sequence goes on along the minus strand of JAZRSX010000009.1, from coordinate 15,638 downwards.
GCACGACAGAGTTTCGCTTTTAGAAGTTATGGGCAACAACTGTGGCGATATCGCCGTATATTCGTCTATTGCGGGCGGAGCGGAATATTGCATAATTCCAGAAAAACCATATAAGATTGAAGACGTTGCAAATATGTTAATAGAAAATCAAAAGAAGGGCAAAACTTCTAACGTTATCGTACTTGCGGAAGGTGGCGGTGATAGACAACAAATTCACGATAAACTCAAAGAACTTACGGGAATTTCGGCTAAAATTACGACTCTTGGGCATATCCAACGCGGTGGCGCGCCATCAATGGCGGATAGAATTTTGGCGGCAAAATTTGCAAAGTACGCGGTTGATACTATTATTGCTAAAAAGACGAATAGAGTAGTTGGTATTAAAGATAATAAGATTTTTGACCAAGACATTAGCGAAGCCGTTGCCGTACCAAGAAAGGTTGACGAAGAATTATTTGAACTTGCGCGTATTCTTGCGCTTTAATAATATATTTTAAAAATAAAGGCGTATGCACTTGCATACGCCATTTTTATTTTATTAAGTTTTTATAGCGGTTTACGGCATCGGTAAAAGCCGACTTACAACTATCGTAAACAAAAGGTTGTTTTAGGCTTTCGCTTGTCAAATTTTTAAGCCCGTCAAAAGTTTGAAGGTGCGGTTCAAGTGTCGTTATAAAATCACTCGTTGCACTTTTTTTATAGTCGTTTAAAATTTCTTTTATACTAGCGTCGCCTTCACCGTAAGGAACTATGCTACCGTCAACGCGCGCGTCTTTAACGTGAAAATATGCGATATAATCTTTTAAAAGTTTGTAAGCGTCAAAGGCGTTAAAACCGTCTAAAACAAAGTTGCCCATATCAAAAACCGCTTTAATTTCGCCGTTAAAACGCTTTAAAATTTCAAGCGAGTTGTCAGGGCTTTCGCCGTAAACTTTGGCTTCGTTTTCTAAACACAAAGTAACCCCGTATGGTTTAGAAACTTCAAGCATTTTGCCAAGCGCGTTAATAGACAACTCTTTAAAATTAGGCAAGTTGTTTGCGTTGTAAAAACTAAAAATTCTTATAAACTTCGCACCTAAAATATTTGCTTTTTCAAATATATTTTTGCTTAACTGTATATGTGCGTCAACGTCGCTAGAAACGTCAACTTTTCCAAGTGGCGAGCCGATTGCGGAAACTTTAATGCCGTTTTCGTTTAACTTTTTGGCAATTTCTTTGGTTTTTAAAGTGCTTATTGCAGATATATTTTCGCCGTCAACCCCACGCACTTCTATATGGTTAATTTTAAATGATTTTAACGCTTCAATTTGAGTATCAAAATTTGTTGAATATTCGTCTGCAAAAGCAGAAATAATAAAATTTGCCATAATAAAACCTCACTTTTATATTATAATGTATCAAATCTAACGTGTCAACAACTGTAATTGTGATTTTAGAGTAAAGAAAGTTATTGTAATTATTTAGAATAAATGTTATAATGTTTTTAAGGAGTTATTATGGAAAAAATTCAAAGTTTTACGATAAATCACGAAAAGTTAAAATCGGGGTTATACGTTTCAAGAAAAGATGCTTTTAACGGCACGGTTACCACAACTTTTGACGTAAGGTTTAAAATGCCGAATAAAGAACCCGTTATGTCGTATTCGGCAATACACACGATAGAGCATTTGGGCGCAACTTTTTTAAGAAATTCTAATTTTAAAGATAGAATTATATATTTTGGGCCTATGGGTTGTAGAACGGGCTTTTACCTTGTTGTGTTTGGCGACGTTTCAGTTTTAGATATATATCCGCTAATCGTAAGCACTTTATCGTTTATAATAAATTACAATGGCGAAATACCAGGCGCAACGCCTGTTGAGTGCGGTAATTATAGCGACCAAGACTTAAAAGGCGCAAAAATTTACGCAAAAGAATATTTAGATAGGTTAGTTACCGAAAAGAATTTTGAATATGAAGAATAAAAAAAGGCGTATGCTATCGTTAGCATACGCCTTAATTATTTTATTGAATATGCGATAAAATTACGGGAACTATATAAAGAGATGCCCAACATACGATAAAAATTATTGACGCAATAAATTCTAAAACGTAAAATTTCTTTTTACAAAGCATTACGATTTCAAATATTATAACGTAAAGCAAAACGGGAAGAGTATATAGCGAAATAAGTATTAAACCCAGAACGCTTAAACCACCCATTTCAACGTTAAGAGTTTGATAAACAGAATCTGCTATACAATAAATTAAAAATGCCGATAAAATAAATAAAATTACAGATTGAATTATTCTAAAAATTTTAAATTTTTTACTCATAAGTTACCTCCTTATATAAATAGTATATAACAAAAAAACGTATTTGAAAAAAAATTTTTAATTTTTTTTGCTCCAAAAAAAACTTACGTTTACAAGTGTGGGGCAAGTTAAAGTTAATAAATAAAAAAATAGCCAAAGCGTTACCTTTGGCTATTAGTTACTTTTTAATAAACTCAATTATATTTTTCTTTTTATTTATAGGTAAAGACTCAATTAAAGTTTTTAATTCCGTATCAACGTTGTAATCGTCAATATTTGCACTAAAAAATCTTTCAATAGGAAATTCGCAAACTTCTAATATTTGCAACAACTTTTCTACGGTAAGAACAATTCTACCACTTTCTAATTGAGCAACGTATTGAGGGCTCATACCTATTCTTTGGCTAACTTCTCTTGCTGATAAATTTGCTTTGTTTCTTACGTATCCAATTCTTGTTAAAATTTCTTTAATTTCCATAAACAAATCTCCAACTAATTGTTATTACAATAATTATAATTTATTACTCTTTCTTAATTAGAAGCCTACACACATAAATTTTTAACAAAATTGACGTTATGAATACACATAAACATAAAATAGTGATATAATGATTAGTGAGAGTATTCGTTACATTTATTTTGGGAGGTTTATATTACGGAAACACATAAAAGTTGTTCGATGTTTGGGCATAGCAAAATAGAAATAAATAAGGAATTAGAAAATATACTTTTTAACACCTTTGAAAATTTAATAATACAAGGTTGCGAAGATTTTTATTTTGGTGGGTTTGGGGAATTTGATGAACTTTGCCATAAAGTTATTAGCAATTTAAAAAATACGTATCCTAACTTGCAACGAATATTTTGCTTATCTAATCCAAAACACCAACAAATTAGCAAAAGACCAAAATGGTTAAAAAACGAAGATTATGAAAAATTTACATATTTAAACTTGGAGTTTGACTGGTGGTATAAAAGGATTTTTTATCGTAATTGTGCCATGATAGACCATAGCGACTTTGTTGTATTTTATGTTGAGCCACGCGAAAATTCTGGTGCGTATAAAGCATATCAATATGCTAAACGAAATAAAAAACAAATAATTAACGTAAAATTATAAAATTTTAATTAAAAACTTAAATAGTTTTTAACTATTTTGCAACTAACGCCGTATTTTTTTATCTAAAACCAACCTTATTTACACAATTTTAACGCCCCGTTCGACCCCTAGTAAACTATGCAATAAAAAAACAACTTGCAAAAATGCAAGTTGCTTTTTTATGGTGCCGGTGGTGGGGGTCGAACCCACACGGTATCGCTACCACGGGATTTTGAGTCCCGCGCGTCTGCCAATTCCACCACACCGGCAAAAAAATTAAAATAGAGTTGCTTTTTTAGTCGTTTTGTGCAATACTATATAGGTAAAGAACGACGTTTTTATATGCTAATATAAAAGCAAAGCACAATTATAATATCACAGCATTTTTAAAAATGCAAACGTTTTATTACAAATTTAGGAAATTATGAAAAAACTAGTATTAATTGACGGTAACAGTTTAATAAATCGCGCGTTTTACGCAACGCCACCGCTATCGGATAAAAACGGAAGACCTACAAACGCCGTATTCGGTTTTGTAAATATGCTTGTCAAAATGATAGGGGACGTAAAGCCAACCTATCTAGTCGTTGCCTTTGACGTTCACGCCCCAACTTTTAGGCATAATATGTACGACGGCTATAAGTCTACAAGAAAACCTATGCCCGAAGATTTGCGTCCACAAATTCCGCTTTTAAAAGAAGTTTTGTCTACTATGGGCATAACGACGTTTGAACAAGCAGGCATAGAAGCAGACGATATTATCGGCACGCTAGCAAAACGTTATAAAGGCGAAACTATAATTTTTACGGGCGATAAAGACAGTTTTCAACTTGTAGACGGCACTACGTCCGTATATTTTACGCGTAGGGGCATAAGCGATACGGAAATATACAACGCCCAAAACTTTAAAGAAAAAACGCAAATTGAACCTTTGCAAATTATAGATTTAAAGGCTTGTATGGGGGATAGTTCAGATAATATTCCCGGTATTGTCGGCGTTGGCGAAAAAACGGCGCTTTCGCTAATAACGACTTACGGCAGTTTAGAAAACGTTTATCAAAATTTGGGCGATTTTAAAGGTAAATTGCTAGAAAAAATACAAAACGGCAAAGACCTTGCCTTTTTGTCTAAAACGCTTGCAACCATTAACACAAGCGTAGAAATTCCACTAAAAATTGAAGATTGCACCTTTAAATTTCCTTTCTCTGACGAAGTTAAAAGGTTTTTTACCGAACTTGATTTTAGGGGAATTTTAAAAAGGGTTGAACTTTTTGACGCTAGCGAAGGTGAACCTTTAAACGAAAGTGAAGAAAAGGTTGAAGTTGTAAAAATAACTGATATAAACGGTTGCAACTTTTTAAAAACTGCAAATAAAATTTCGCTTGTAATCGGCGAAGATATCAATATTTACGCCTTTAAGGATAAAGAATATACGCTAAAAATTAAGCAATCGTTTTTTGACGAAGGCTTTGAGTTTTTAGACGCAATAAACGTTATAAAACCACTTTTAGAAGACGAAAATTGCACCGTAATTTTTCACTCCGTAAAGAAGGCAATGCGCAATTTAGGGGAATTTGGCGTCAATTTAAAATGTAAGGTTGAAGACGTTGACGTTATGCGCTATCTTGTAGACTTTTCGGGCTATGAAGAAAGCGTTGACGAACTAATTTACTACTACGGCAAAAGCAAAGAAACCCCTGCATACTCTTTAAAACTAATTTACGACGAACTCTTAAAAAAAGTAGAGCAAGACGGGGTATACGACCTATACAAAAACGTAGAATTACCGCTTTCTTTCGTACTTACTAAAATGGAAGATTACGGCTTTAAAGTCGACCTTAACGCTTTAAGTCAATTAAAGGCGGAATATAAGAAAAAACTAGAAGATTTATCTAACAAAATAAACGAACAAGCGGGCACAATCATAAACCCTAATTCGCCAAAACAAGTGGGCGAAGTATTGTTTAAAAAGTTAGGTTTAACGGCGGGCAAAAAAAATAAGAGTGGCAACTATTCTACAAGTGCCGAAACGCTTGAAGAATTAAGCGATTCTCACCCGATTATACCGCTAATTTTAGAGTATAGAACGGCGCAAAAACTATATTCGTCTTATCTAGAAGGTATGGGCAATTTGGTAGACAAAGAAACGGGGCTTGTCCACACTTGCTTTAATCAAACGCTAACGCAAACGGGCAGGCTTTCTTCAAAAGAGCCAAACCTACAAAATATTCCCGTTAGAGACGACGAAGGGCGTGAACTTCGCAAACTCTTTATACCAAGGGCAAGCGATAGAGTTTTAATTGATGCCGACTATTCGCAAATTGAACTTCGCCTTTTAGCGCATTTTAGTTCTTCAAAAATACTAATTGACGCGTATAACAACGGCGAAGATATCCACTCTTTAACGGCAAGCCAAGTGTTTGGCGTACCGCTTAACGAAGTAACTTCAAGTATGCGAAGAAACGCAAAAGCCGTAAACTTTGGAATAATCTACGGCATAAGCGAATACGGGCTTGCCAAAAACTTAAAAATTTCGCCAAAACAGGCTAAAGAATATATAAGCAAATACTTTGAAATGTACCCTTCGGTTAAAGAATATATGCAGTCTAACGTAGAATTTGCAAGAAAAAACGGCTACGTTTCAACTTTACTTAACCGAAGAAGATATATTAAAGAAATAAATTCGCCCAACTTCAACGTGCGTAGTTTTGGTGAAAGGGCGGCAAAAAATATGCCACTTCAAGGCAGTAGCGCCGATATAATAAAAGTGGCTATGGTTAAAGTTTACGATAGGCTACAAAAAGAAACGAAAGACTCTAAACTTATTCTTCAAGTGCACGACGAATTGATTGTCGACGCGCCTATAAGCGAAAGTCAAACGGCTATGAAAATCGTAAAAGAAGAAATGGAAAACGCCGTTTCGTTAAAAGTGCCTTTAACCGTTGAAATTAAACAAGGAAGCAGTTGGTACGAAACTAAATGAGTAAATTTAACGTTGCTATAACAGGTGGAATAGGTAGTGGAAAGTCTACCGTTTCAAAAATAATAAAAGAACTTGGCTACAAAGTTTTTAGTGCGGACGCCGTTTATAAAGAACTTCTTAACGACGGCGACTTTTTGCGCGGTGTTTTTAAAAGCGTTGGTTTAAGCGAAAATCTAGAAAAATCTAGCGGTTTAAAAGAAGTTGCGTCGCTTGTTTTTAACGACGAAACCTTGCTTAAAAAACTAAACGACTATACGCACCCTAAAATAATGCAAAAACTTTCGTCTTTAAACGACGGCGAAGAAGTTATAGCCTTTAACGAAGTTCCGCTTTTATTTGAAGGCGGATATCAAAATAATTACGATGCCGTTATAGTGGTTAAAAGAAGTTTAAACGCTAGAATTGAAAGCGTTGCTAAAAGAGACGGATTATCTCTTTTACAAATACAAGAAAGAATAAAAAATCAATACGATTATGAAAAAAATGAAATTTTAGAGCATACTGTTATATATAACGACGGCACTTTAAACGACCTTGCCGAAAAAGTTAAAGCAGTAGTAAATGAAATTATTAAAAACATCTAAAATTTTATTAGTTTTCGCCTTAATTTTTAGCCTTTTATTAGGTGTGTTTTACGTTTATTTTGTAGGTGGATATAAAAAGCACTATAAACTTGTAAAAAGCGTTTGCAATACTTATAACGTAGAGTTTACTTTGGCGCTAGCCGTTATGAAAACGGAAAGCAATTTTAAAAGTGACGCGGTTTCTAGTAAGGGCGCAATAGGCTTAATGCAAGTAACTCAAAAAACGGCGGAATACGTTGCTAATCTATACGATATTAAAGGCGAAATCGACTTAAAAAATCAAGCCACAAACACCTTGATAGGCGTTTGCTATTTAGACTATTTATCGTCAAAATTTACTGATAAAAACGCCGTAATTTGCGCGTATAACGCAGGCGAAACACGGGTTAAAGGGTGGCTAGATTTTAACGGTAACTTAAACCCAAAAACCATACCGTATAAAGAAACGAAAAACTACTTAAAACTTGTAAATTTTAGAAAAAAACTTTATACCTTATTGTTAAACTGAAACGCGACTTAAACAGTCGTGTTTTTTGTTATTATTTTTTATAAACGTCACATACTTAAATAAAAAAGGTATTATGTTAGATAGCAAGTGTAAATTTATTTTAAACTATATAAACGACGCGTGTAAAAACGGCGAATTTACTGTTTTTACGATAGACGAAATAGTTTCAAAAGCGCCTATAAGTATTCCCATAAGTTTAGAAAGCGCAACTTCTTGTTTTAGAGAACTTTATACGGGCGGATATATAAGGTGCAAGTACGACGACGGATACAGTTTTTGCGCCACTATAACCGAAAAAGGCGTTTCGTCAATAAAAGAAACGAGCACCGCCGTTAAAGATAAATCAAACATGCAAAAAAGCGTTTTGGGTTGGTTATTTTTCTTGTCCTTTTTAGGCGGTTTCGTGGGTTCGGTTATAGCGATAACAATAGCCTTTTTAGTGGGGGTATAAATGCTAAATTCTACTCAAAGAAGTGTGTTAAAAGTAATAAATGACCATTGCATAAAAAGAGACTCTTGCTTAATTTCGCCATCTAATTTAATAGCGTTTATAAACCAACCTAAAAAAGTAAACCCTAATAACGTTGACGCCGTTTTACAAGGGCTTGATAGCGACGACTATATCGACGTAATTTTAACCACTCAAAACAACCAGCCTATTTATTGCATAACGCTAAAAAAGAAAGGCAAAAACTATAAGCAAGAATACCAAAAAGAAATAAGCGCTTTTAAAAACAGAGTTATACTTGCGGTAATTTGCGCGTGCGTTTCTTTTATCGTGGGGCGAATTTTAGTGCTTTTGTTCTCTTGACTGTGAAAAATTAGTCAAAAACAATTAAAATTTTATATATTTAAAAAAAATTGTTTATTTTATAAACAAAATGTGGTATGATTATATATAACGCTAGCAAGGGGGCTTAAAAATGAACAAAGCGCAAAAAAACTTTGAATTAAAAAGTTCATATAAGCCTATGGGCGACCAAATTGAAGCAATAAAGTCGCTTACCGAAGGCGTTTTAGACGGGTTAAAAACGCAAGTGCTCGTAGGTGTTACGGGTAGTGGTAAAACCTTTACTATGGCTAACGTAATAAACAACGTAAACCGCCCAACGCTCGTTATAGCGCACAACAAAACTCTTGCCGCACAACTTTGCAACGAATTTAGAGAGTTTTTTCCAAACAACGCGGTAGAGTATTTCGTTTCTTACTACGACTATTACCAACCCGAATCGTATTTGCCCGCGTCCGACACTTACATTGAAAAAGACCTTTCTATTAACGACGAAATTGACAAGTTACGCCACAGTGCAACTAGTGCGTTAGGCGAAAGGCGAGACGTTTTAGTGGTTGCATCCGTAAGTTGCATTTACGGTTTAGGCGCACCCGAAGAATACTATAATTTAGCCGTTTCGTTGCGTCCAAATGAAACTTATGAAAGAGACGAACTAATGCGTAAATTAGTTTCTATCCACTACGAAAGGCGCGACGTTGACTTTACTAGAAGTTCGTTTAGGGTAAGAGGCGACGTTTTAGATATTTTTCCCGTTTCAAACACTCAAACGATTATTAGAGTCGAATTTTTTGGCGACGAAATTGAAAGCATAAAAGAAGTCGATTACGTTACGGGCGAGCCGATAAGCGAATTAAAACACGCCGTAATTTTTCCCGCAAGTCACTACGCTGTGGGTAGCGAAAAAATGAAGTCGGCGCTTTCGGCAATTACCAAAGATTTAGAAAACGAAGTAAAAGCGCTTGAAGATTGCGACAAGATTTTAGAAGCGCAAAGGCTAAAACAACGCACTCTTTACGATATTGAAATGATGAGTGAAATAGGTTATTGTAGCGGTGTTGAAAATTACAGTAGGTATTTTGACGGGCGAAACCCAACCGAACCGCCGTTTACTTTACTAGATTATTTTCCAAAAGACTTTTTGCTATTCGTTGACGAAAGCCATATGACGCTTCCGCAACTTCGCGCTATGTATAACGGCGACAAGGCAAGAAAAACAAACCTAGTCGATTACGGTTTTAGGTTAAAAAGCGCCTTTGACAACCGCCCCTTAAAATTTGAAGAATTTGAAAGTCGCATAAACCAAATGATATGCGTTTCAGCAACGCCAGCCGACTATGAAAAATCTATTGCCGACAATTTTGCCGAACAAATAATAAGACCTACGGGGCTTGTAGACCCAACGGTTGAAGTAAGAAAAACAGAAGGGCAAATTGACGATTTAGAAAGCGAAATTACAAAAGTAATACAAAATAGCGGTAGAATTTTAATAACCACTTTAACTAAAAAAATGGCGGAAAGCCTTACGGAATACTTAAAAGAACGCCACTTTAAAGTACGCTATATGCACAGCGATATCGACACTTTAGAAAGAATAGATATTATCCAAGAATTAAGAAGTGGCGAAATTGACGTTTTAGTTGGCATAAACCTATTAAGAGAAGGTCTAGATATGCCCGAAGTTAAACTAGTTGCCATACTTGATGCCGACAAAGAAGGGTTTTTGCGTAGCGATACCGCGCTTATTCAGACGATAGGGCGTACGGCAAGAAACGCCGAAGGTAGAGTTATAATGTATGCCGACGTAACGACGGGAAGTATGAAACGCGCGATTGACGAAACAAACCGCCGTAGAAGTATTCAAATGGAATACAACAAAAAGCATAACGTAACGCCAAAAACAATTGTAAAAGACGTAAAAAACACGCTGGTTATAACTAAAAAACTAGACAAGGTAAACGAAATTAAAGTTAAAGACATACCAGAAGAAATAGAAAAACTAACGGCGCTTATGAAAATTGCGTCAAAGAATTTAGATTTTGAAAAATGCATAGAATTACGCAACACGATAACAGCGTTAAAAAATAAATTAAGGTCGAAAAATGCTTGATAAAATAATAATAAAAGGCGCAAAACAAAACAACTTAAAAAATATTAACCTTGAAATACCAAGAGATAAACTCATCGTTTTTACGGGCTTGTCGGGTAGTGGCAAGTCGACTTTGGCGTTTGACACTATTTTTGCCGAAGGTCAAAGGCGATATATGGAAAGTTTATCTAGTTACGCAAGGCAATTTTTAGGGCAAATGGAAAAGCCCGACGTCGACAGTATCGAAGGGTTATCCCCAGCGATATCAATAGACCAAAAAACAACGTCAAACAACCCAAGGTCAACGGTTGGTACGGTAACTGAAATCTACGATTATTTAAGGCTACTTTTTGCAAAAATCGGCACGCCACACTGTGCGGTGTGCGGTAGTTTAATAGAGCGTCAATCGGTTGACGAAATCGTTGATAAAGTTACGGCTTTGCCCGAAGGTAGTAAAATTTTAATAAACGCGCCCGTCGTTAGGGGTAAAAAGGGCGAATTTGAAAAACTTATTTTAGACTTTAAAAAATCGGGCTACGCTAGGGTTGAAATTGACGGCAAGGTGTACGACTTGTCCGAAAAAATCAGTCTAGAAAAGAACATAAAACACTCAATAAGCGTAGTGGTTGATAGGCTTATTATTAAAGACGGCATAAAAAAGCGTTTGGCAGACAGTTTAGAAACGGCGCTAAAACTTGCGGACGGATTAGTCGTTGTAAGTTGCGAACAAAAAGAATATCTGTATTCGACTAAATATTCTTGTCCTAATTGCGGTGAGTCTATGCCCGAAATAGAGCCAAGGTTATTTTCGTTTAACAATCCTTTCGGCGCTTGTGACGAGTGCAAGGGTTTAGGCTATAAAATGTCGATTGACGAAAAACTTGTTTTAGGCGACACTAGTAAGAGTTTATCACAAGGCGCGCTTACCATAACAGGTTGGAATTTAGATACGGGACGTATGGCGCAAATGTACTTTTCGTCACTTGCGAAATACTACGGTTTTAGTATGGATACGCCTATTCGCGACTTGCCGAAAGACATTTTAAACGTTTTACTTTACGGTAACAACGGCGAAAAAATCCAAATGGCATATTCTACAAGAACTTTTAGCGGTAGTTTTAATTCGTCTTTTGAAGGGGTTATACCAAACCTTGAAAGGCGTTATAGGGAAACCACGTCCGACTACACTAAAAGCGAAATAGAAAAATATATGTACACTATGCCTTGCAAGTGCTGTGGCGGAAAAAGGCTTAAAAAAGAGGCGCTTGCGGTAACTATAAACGATAAAAATATAGACGACGTTTGCCGATTAAGTATATTGCAAGCGTACGATTTTATAGACAATTTAGTGCTAACCGAAACGCAATCGTTTATTGCAAAAAGCATAGTTAAAGAAATTAAAGCAAGGCTAAACTTCTTGAAAGAAGTGGGGCTTTCATACTTAAACTTATCAAGAGTTGCAGGCTCACTTTCGGGTGGCGAAGCGCAAAGAATAAGACTTGCAACGCAAATAGGTAGCGGTTTAACAGGCGTTTTATATATACTTGACGAGCCAAGTATAGGCTTGCACCAACGCGACAATTTGAAGTTGATAGGCGCGCTAAAAAAATTAAGAGATTTAGGCAACACCTTAATAGTCGTTGAACACGACGAAGATATGATGCGTCAAGCCGACTATATCGTAGATATAGGCAAGCGCGCGGGCGTTCATGGTGGCGAAGTTGTGGTTGCTGGCACGCTTGAAGACGTTACGGCTTGTAAAGACTCTATAACGGGTGAATATTTATCTGGCAAACGCAAAATTGAAGTTCCACCGTTTAGGGTAAAGGGAAACGGCAATTTCTTAACCGTTAAGGGCGCTAGGCAAAACAACCTAAAAAATATAGACGTTTCTTTTCCCGTTGGCGTAATAACGGCGGTAACGGGCGTGTCGGGAAGTGGTAAAAGTTCGCTTATAAACGAAATTTTATATCCACAATGTGCGGTTATGCTTAACGGTGCAAAATTAAGGCAAGGCGATTGCGACGGTATTGAAGGTATAGAAAACTTTGACAACGTAATTGCGATAGACCAGTCGCCGATAGGTCGCACGCCAAGAAGTAACCCCGCAACCTATACGGGTGTGTTTACGTTTATTCGCGAAATATTTGCGGCGACAAACGATTCAAAAGAAAGGGGATATTCGGCGGGGCGTTTTAGTTTCAACGTTCAAGGCGGTAGGTGTGAACACTGTTCGGGCGACGGCATAATAACTATATCAATGCACTTTTTACCCGACGTTTACGTGCCTTGCGAAGTTTGTAAGGGCAAGCGCTATAACAGAGAAACGCTTTCGGTTAAATATAAAGGCAAAGATATTGCAGACGTTTTAGATATGACGGTTGACGAAGCCGTTGACTTCTTTGCAAATATTCCAAGAATATACAATAAAATAAAAAGGCTTAAAGACGTTGGTCTTGGCTATATAAAACTTGGTCAACCAGCGCCTACGCTGTCGGGTGGCGAAGCGCAAAGGGTAAAACTTGCAACGGAACTTTCAAAAAGGTCTACGGGAAGAACGCTTTATATTTTAGACGAACCTACTACGGGTTTACACTCTTACGACGTAAGCAAGTTGATAGGCATTTTAAACGAACTTCGCAACAACAAAAACACCGTAATAGTAATAGAACACAATTTAGACGTTATAAAGATTGCCGACCACGTTATCGATTTGGGTTTAGAAGGCGGTGACGGTGGCGGTCAAATAATTGCAACGGGTACGCCCGAAGAAGTTGCGCAAAACGAAAACAGTTACACAGGGCAATTTTTAAAGAAAATTTTAAAGCAATAGGTTTACTATGATAAGAGATGAATTTTTAAAGAAACAACAAGACGAAAAATTGACGACGAAAGAACTTGCAGGAATTAGGGCAGTTGGCGAGCGCGCATATTACACAAGTGCTTTGCCAAAGATAAATTCTATTATAAAAAGTATGAACCTTATGGCGATAATTTTATTTATTATGGCAGTTGCCTTAACGGCGGTAGACGTGTACACGATAACGGTATTAAAAACTATCGGTGGCGGTTTTGGCGAGTGGTTTTCAATTATTTTGCCTGTAATTTTATATATACTAGTTGCGGTATGGGTTTTCTTTGTAAAGAAAAGATACGTTAATAGATATAAAAAATATCAAAACAGAATAAAACTTTTGACGCAAAACGAAATGCAAAAACAACAAAAAATTTATAATAAAATAAAAAACTAACGCACTTAGGGACTTGTTTTAGGTTTTAAGGAGTTATATGGATTACAAGGTTGCCTTTAATAACTGGATTTCAAATCCGTTGCTTACGGCGGAAGCGTATGAAGAATTAAACGCCGTAAAAGACAATTTAGAAGAATTAGAGTTTCGTTTTAGTTCGGAACTTGATTTTAAAAACGCAATTATGCAAGGCTTAATCGGTTATGGAACGAATATGTTTAACGCATATACCGTAAAGCGCGCAACGAAAGGCGTTGCCGAATATATAAAATCGCTTGGCATTGTCGAAATGGAAAGGGGCGTAGTTATATGCTACGACACGCGCAAAAACTCACAAGCGTTTGCAAAATCGTGCGCAGGTGTTCTTATAAGAAACGGCATAAGCGTAAAAATCTTTAAAAACGCTAGCCCTACGGCTATGCTGTCTTTTGCCATTAAACGCTTTAATTCGGCTATGGGAATAATGATAACGGCAAATAACGACTTAAAAGAATACGGCGGTTTTAAAGTTTACGGGGAAGACGGCGCTTTGGCGTCTATTGAAGTATCTAAAAAAATAGAGTTTTACATAAATCAAGTTTGCGACCTTTTTTCAATAGAAGAAACGCCCGTAAATCAACTTAAAAAACAAAGGTATCTATATATAATAGGAAAGCGATTTTTTAAAAAATACGTTAAAGCCGTATGCAAAACGTCGCTATCAAAAAAAGCCGTAAAAAAACATGGCAAAAAAGTTAAAATAGTTCTTACAAGCGTTGAAAGCGCGGGGCAAGCGCCACTAACGGCAGTTTTTAAAAGGTTGGGAATAAACGCCGTTTTAGATAGTTCGTTACAAGGCGAAATTTTACAGCCTAGCATTGAAAACGCCATAGAGCAAGCAAAATTGCAAGCCGATAAAAATTTATCAAGCGTAATTTTAGGGGTAAACGTTAATGCCGAAAGGTTAAGCGTTGCCGTAAAAGACGAAGACGGCAATTTTATCAACTTAACGGGCAATCAAACGGGAATATTGCTTACCGATTACGTTTTAAAACGCCTTGCGGAAGAAGAAAAACTTAATAAAAACGGCGTGGTTGTAAAGAGTTTCGTTTCTAGCGGTATGGCAAAATATATTTGCGATAGTTACGGCGTTTTACTTGAAGAAGTGCCTGTTGGCTTTAAGCATATAGCAAAAAAGATAAGCGAATATCAAATTGATAAAAGCAAGCCGTTTATTTTTGCTTTCGACCAAAACCACGCCTACTTAAAAGGCAATCACTGTTTAGAAAAAGACGCGGTAGTTGCAAGTATGCTTTTTGCCGAAATGGTTTGCTATTATGAAGGTTTAAATAAAAACGTTTATAGCGTGCTTATAGAGTTGTATGAAAAATACGGATATTTTATAGATAAGGTTGACGCTATAACTTTTGCCGAAAAAGACGCTACAAGCAAAATAAATGCCGTAATAGAAAAATTAAGAAATAGCAAAATAGAAAATATCGGCGGATATAATGTTTTGGCAACTAGGGACTATTTGCTTGGCGAAAGAACGCAAACAAGCGGTGAAAAGACGGCGCTAGATTATAGCGACGTAAACTGTTTGTATTACGAACTTGAAATAGGCGGGCATATCGCAATAAGAAAAAGCGCGATAGAGCCAAAACTTAAAATTCATTATTCGGTAACGGGTAAAGATTTTAATTTGTCAAATAATTCCATTGAAATTTTGCAAAAAGAATTTTCAAAACTAATTAAATAACGCATATTATCTTTAAGCGTTTTTAAAAGGTCGTAAAGCATATTTATATAGTATAATGGCAATAAAAAAAATATTAAAAAATATTGAAAAATGTGCAAAAAAACGCTTGACTTAAAAAGCGTGTAATGATATTATAAATAGGCGCTTGACAAAAAGCGCCCCTTAACTGTCGTTAAGGTAATTGTAGATTGACAACTGCATAGAGGTTAATATATAGGAATATATATTGACGAGAACGAAAAATAAAGTACAGAAGGCAAAAAAAATAAACTAAAATATTCTAAAAAGAATGGTTAATACGAGA
>JAZRSX010000008.1:0-4045 GCA_045651725.1 Christensenellaceae bacterium | reverse complement strand
CACGTTAGAATTTGGCGTTGTGGTTATGACTGAACTTGACAAAGAACGTGGCAATCAATTTGTTGAAAGAGAAATGAAAATAAACGACGATGAAACAAATCAAAAAAACGATTTATTTAATTTTGGCTTAAAACTTGATAGGCACCCTTCAACAGTTGATTTTAAACATTATATGTTCATTATCTTTGACTTACAACGTTTAGGGTCTACAAACGCTGATTTACAAGAATGCGGTGGACATTTAGGAGTTGGAAAAAAAGATAAAAAGTGTTTTGCAATGCCCTTGTTCTTTTTTGAAGAATTTTTTTACGGACTATTTAAACGTTTGTATGAAAAATTTTATGATGAAAGCAGGTTTTATCACGGCGATAACACCTTGCTTATACACTTAATTAAAAAATATTTAGGTGGCTTTTATAATTATTATGACCGTATGTACAATTTATTCGGTTATGATAAACATTATTTGCAAATTGAAGATTTGCGTTCAAACACGTTTACTGAACACCCTTATTATTTAACGTATAAGAAAAATCACGCAAGGCGCTATTATACGGATAGTTTGGTTGACTTTTTCCGTCAAAGCACATTAAAGCGCAACGTTGGTTTAGACGATTACCCCGAATATAAAGGCGTTAAAGCGACTAGTGAAGAATTTGCTAAACAAAACAGTTATTTCCAACAAAAACTAAACAACGTATTTGACAGCAACGTTGAGCCTAAAATTGACAACGTAAGAAGCGAAACGGCTGGACAAGCAGTAAATAAATTAAAGTTAAAAAAACCGTCAAAAGACGGAAATAGTTAAAGGAGTGATTTATGGCACTTAGTGAATTTAGATGGAATAAAAAAAGACAACATTATAGTTATCTTTTCAAAGAGTTGGGAGATTATCGAAAAAATATTCTTTTGACTACTAAACCAAAGGTTATTGATAAGAGAAAAAATAAAGAAGCTAGTAATATAAAATTATATAAACATCCAAATTCTAATTTAAATAAAGTAGTTTATGCTATACCTAAAGTTTATGTAGACCATTATTCTTCTTTTGATAATCGTACATATAATTGGAATTTTCACAATTTTGATAAACGTAATATTAAAAAGATTAAAAAAGGTAAAATTAAACAAAAATTTAATTTTACTAAATAAAAAAAGAATTGACGATAAAATGCACTTAAGCAAAAATCAGCCAATTCTTATATTTCCAACGATGAACTCACTTAAGAGCATTATCAGTTGGTAATATTATTATATGCAATTTTATAAAAATTGTCAACTAAAAATTAAAAAATAAAAATACGTGGCTCCCAGCGTTAAGGGAAAAGGAAATATATTATGCAAAAATCAAAAACGTACAAATCGTCTTCATTAATTTTCCTAAAGGAAACAACGACGCCAATAGGTTCGTAAGACTTTAACTTTGTTACGCTTTTATTCATTATGTTTGCTAAATCTTTTTTATCTTCACTAGTTAAATCAAATGAGTGCTCTACCATTATAAAATCTGCGTCATCAAAGAAAGGATTAGGAGAACTAAAATTCGTATGAGTAACGATTATTTGAACGTCTTTTCCAAATCTCTCTTCAATCAACTTTGCCGTTTTTCTTACTTCTTTTTAGTTGTGTGGCTCCTCAAAAATATTATGATTATAAATTACGTTAATTTTTTTCATAAAAACCCCTATATCTTTTTAATTTTAAATTATTTAAATGATTCTTTATTTCTTCTACAGTTTCAAAGCCAAAATCTTGCCACCCTTTATCTGTATTTAATACTTTATAAAACTCTTCTTGGGTGGTGGGCTTTTCAGTAGCCAATATTACTAGTTGCATATCTAAATAAATCCATTTTTCTAAAGCACCGTTTTCGCTTGCAAACCTTTTTCGTAACACTATAAGTTTATCTAACAAATTTAAATCCGTTACGAATTCGCCATCGCCACTTATAAAGACCTTAAAACCATTGTAATCAACTTTTTTAACTCTGCTTTTTTGTTTTATAAGTTTTCGATTGTCGTTTATTGAATAGATAATATCATCGTGATTATATTTTTTAGGAATAAAAATTTCAACGAAAGCCCTTATAAAATAGGCATTATAATGCTCGTGCAGATATATGGCAAACGCATCGATACAACAATTAGAAAACTTGTCCATGAATTCGTTTCTTAAATTGTATAACTTTAAGTATTCTTCTTTTTTTAAGTTTATGCGCTTACTAATTATTTTCAGTTGTTTCCTAAAAGTTGAGTATATTTTACTTTTAAATATTTCATATTTTACGCTAAGTTCTTTTAGCGTTTTATATTCGCCTTCTTGTAATGCTAAAGATAAAACTACGTCTTTTTTAAAATCATCTTGAATAAAAGATTCAACAAACAACTTTAATAATCTGCTTAATTCTGTCGCCCTTTCGTTAAACTCTTCCTTTTTTACCAAATATTCCGCTTTAATGTTATTTATATCCCTTGAAAAATTCAACTCTATATCGTATAAATTAAACCCGATTCTCTGGTAAACTCTTTTTATTTTTCTTTGTTTTATAAACTCGTTATTTTTAAATAAATTTATCGTTTTTTCCACGCAAGCGTCTACCTGGTTGAAATCTTGCGGTAGTACTGTATAGACTTGATTACACTTGAATTTAACGTAAAACGTGTTATCTCTATAGAAAAAATAACACATCAAATATCTGTCGAGCTCACCTATGCCAAGAATTTCTTTGCGGTCATCAAATCTCACTTCGGGAAATTCTTTACTAAACGCTGAAAATATGTATTCTACTTGTTCATTTAACAAATCGTTAGATTTAATAAGTTGTAAAACGTTCATTGTTAATATTATACCACCCCTTTATTTTTTGGTCAACCCCAAATAAAAAACCACAAAATGTTTAATGCTTTTATTCCTTAAAAGGTAATGAAGCGATATACTCGTGTTCGTTTATTGATAAGTCAAAAGTATATTCGTAATAAGTATTAGATAAATTCAACGCTTCATCTTCATCAATAAAAGTGTAGTTTACGTTTGGCAAAAAATTGCAATTAGTAACTAGTGCTAATTTAAACGTTTTAGCATCTTCGTTTGCTATACAAACGCGGTGAAAGACGTTGCTTTGATTGCAAAAAGCAAAATTTACGTAAACTATAGTTTTGTTTTCGTTATAAAATGGTGGAACTTTTGATTTGTTTACGTTTTCTAATAAATGATTTTTATATTTTATTGTTGCTATCAATGCCTGTTAACATTGATTCGTCCACCACGTCTGTATAAGCCGTTTCAGTAATAGGGTTAAACGCCACTAAGTCATAACTTTTTGAGTATCTGCCACAGTTTTTTGTTACAAAAATATCCCATTCTTTTGCTATAAAACTCATGTTTTTTCCTCCTGTATTTTAGTTAATCTTTATCATTTCTCCGTCAACTTTTAAAAACCTAACGGCTTTTAACGTGTTTATCGTTATCATTCCCTTAGAAGAGTACCCGTCCCAATCATCAAAAAATGATTTTATAAACTTTAAAAGCATATCTTTTTCTACGTCGTTTAAATCAAAATTGTAATCTACCAATGCTATAGAATCACCAATTATTCTTTCGTTGTATACTTCTTTAAAATACAAGTCTACACCTTTTTTCTTGCTTCTTTCACAGCTTTTTTACATAACACTTCAAACTCATCTAGCGACACGTCGTGATAATCTGATACGATTTCTTGATTATAAATAAAACTAATTATACAATATTTCTCCATTTCTACTCCTTGTTTTGTTAAATAGCATTAAAAATTTTATATTATTGTAAGCTATTATATATGACAAACGCATGTCAATCGTATTATTTTTTATTAGAACAATAATACTCAATAGTTTTATCACAATATTCTTGTATCGACTTATTAGGTTCTCGCAAAATTATAAACACTTGCCTATTTAAATTTTTTAGTTGCTTCATAATTTCTTCAAGATATTCTTTCTCTACGTAGTCGAACGAGTCTAAAATAAACATAGGATAACTAAAATCTTCTTTAACTTTATTGCTTAGA
>JAZRSX010000007.1:0-19826 GCA_045651725.1 Christensenellaceae bacterium | reverse complement strand
AATGTAATTAAGCATTAAATTGCTTTACAAAGTATGTAAAATCAACGTTTAAAAACTCGTGTTTTTAAAATCAAAGGCGTTGGTAGTTAGGGGATAGGCAATATGAAAAATAAATTACTAGTAATTTTACTTTCAATTTGCACGGTGGCGTTTGCATCTATAGGTCTTGTCGGCTGTGGAAACGGCGGAGGCAATATCGGTGGCAATGGAAAGCCCGGCGTGTGCGAGCACGCCGTAACGAACATGGTTGCTGAAGGATACGAGGCAACTTGTGAAAGTAGCGGTCGTTACGAAATAAGGCAGTGTGTTGACTGTGAAATCTTCTTGTGTAACGGCGTAGAATATTGGAATTATGACCATGCTTTTGAAATGGGTTATATTGAAGGCGGTCACGATTTTGAGCACGTTGCACTTGTAGAACCTGCGGACTGTTATACGGACGGCGTAATGGAACACAACAAGTGTAGGCGTTGTAACGCAATATATTCTATGAGTGGTTATCCGCTTGAAGAAGAAGATGTTGTTATTAAAGCGTCGCACGTTAAAAATTACGTTTATGAAAGAAGCGCGTCGTGTTTACAAGACGGATATAATTCTCACTATAAATGTTCAGTGTGTGAAAAATTATTCGCAACTCACGTTAGCACTGAAGAAATCTCTTTTGACGACTTAATTATTCCAAAATTAGAGCACGAAACTTCGCATACTAGCGCCGTTATTGCAACTTGTTTAAATGGCGGTAACCTTGAATACTGGTATTGCTATGGTTGTTATAAATATTACGCAGACGAAGACTGTACTATTGAAATTGAGTCCGAAGACATATGGCAAGGCACGTTACAACACTCTTATACTGACGTAAAAGTTATAAAAGAGGCTGGTTGCGACTATAACGAAGTAAAAAGATACTCTTGCGTTAACGGTTGTGGCGACGACCATTATTTACACTGCTACGACGTCGAAACAGAAAATACTGCAAAAGGGCACGATTTTGAAGACGGGGCTTGCTTAAACTGTTTTTGTGACCAGTTTACCGAAGGTTTATACTGCTATACTAACGGTTATGGCGAGGAAACGTATGCGGTAGTAGATGGTTTTGGCGAATGGACGCCATCAGGCGTTTTAACAATTCCAGAATTTTATAAGGGATATCCGGTTAAACAAGTTCGCCTTTCGAATTGCGATTTTGACGGCGTTACGAAAGTCGTAATTCCAAAAAGCGTTACTTATATTTCGCTTTCTAACAATTATTACGGCGATTGCAAAACTCTTACTGAAATTGAAATTGCATCTTCTGAATTAGATTACATTTCTATTAAAGACTTTGAAAAACTTACTAGCATTAAATTTACCGATGAAGATTGCGTAATTCACGAATTAGACGATTTTTCGGGATTAAGGTCTATTGAAACGCTCGTTCTTAAAGGCGACTATGAAGAAATTTCGAGTAGTGCTTTCCAATATAACAATAACCTTAAAAACCTTGTAATTAATAAAGACGTTAAAATCATTTCGTACTATGCTTTTGACGATTGCTATGAACTTGAAACGATAGGCGAATTAACTAAACTTGAAGAAATAGGCAACTATGCTTTTGAAGACTGTACTTCATTAACTGAAATTTACATACCGTCTACGGTTAAATCGGTTGGCGAAAACGCCTTTAAAAACTGTACTAGCCTTGAAAAAGTAGTTATAGAAGACGTTAAAGACTACGCTAAAATTAAATTTGGTTTGGCTAACGATAGAACGGAAAACAAGCCTGACTGTAACCCACTTTACTATGCTCACTGGCTTTATAAAAATACTCAAAACGGCGTTGAACCTTATGGCGACGTGGTTATTGACGAAACGATTTACGACGCTGATTATATAAATGCAAATACTAAAATCAACTTATTTGCGTTTGCAGGTTGTTACAATATTACTAAAGTGGTAGTTCCCGTTGGAATTACCGAAGTTGGCAGGTCGGCGTTTATAAACAACGAAAGATTAGCCGAAGTTCAACTTCACAATAAAGATTCTTACACGACCTTAACTCTTACAAAGATTGGCGCAAGCGCGTTTGAGGGCTGTGTAAACTTAAATACCGTTGCCGTTGCAAGAAGTATAAAGAATTTCAATGCCGATGCATTTAAAGGTTGCGAAAACGTAACTACCGTTTACTTTAACTCTTCCGCTAACGACACCAAGTGGCTTGAATATAATTTTGCAAACTTATACGCTAACCCTATGTGGGGCGGTAATGCCGAAATTTATATTCGCGCGTTGGTTGGTATTTCTTATCAGTATGCAATTCCTAACTATATTGACCTTACGCCTGCTGAAAATGCTCAAGGTCAAAAAGTTCCGTATTCAATTTCAAACTACGCGTTAGCGGGTATGAATTCAACCATTAAAGGTTTTGAATACGTTTCTAATATCGGTGACGGCGCGTTCTATAACGCAGGTGGCGTACCGGCATACGTTAACCTTACGGGATATACTAAAAACGAAATTTACAACAGACCTTCTACGTATAAAGGATGTAGCAATATCGGTAAAGAAGCGTTCTACGGTTGTAAAAACTTATATTCGGTATATATTCCTACGTCTTCAAGCGTTACAATTGGCGATAAAGCGTTTGCATATTCTAATTTAGCAGTATTAAACGTAACGAATAGTTCGGTAACGTATGGCGAAAAGATATTTGAAGGCTGTGAAAACCTTAATCTTTTTGGTACGACGTATTTTAGCAAAACGTCTTCAACAAGTGGCACTAACAGGGGTTTAAAATACTTCTTTGGTGAAACCGAACCTAAATCGCTTACTACGATTTATGCTTACGGAACTCTTAAGAGTGGCGACCTTGAAGGCGCGGTTAACCTTAAAAACTTGTATATTTATTCTAGCACGGCAATTAATAGCGGTGCGTTTGGAACGGATAACGTCGTTTCAGGTTTCAACGTTTACTATCAAGGAACGTTAAAGAACTATATTCAAGCTTCAAACGTTTTGAAGAGTGAAAATATTTTTGTAAACGTTAAATTCTACACTAACGAAGTTGATGACGAATTCGCAGGCACGACTAAAACTACGCTTCTTAAAGACTTGGTTATCCCTGACGGCGTTACGTCAATAGGTTCGTATAAATTCTCGGGCATTACGTCTATTGAAACGGTAACTATTCCTTACGGCAGTTCGTTTAACGTTAACTCAATAGGAACTAAGGCTTTTGCAGGCTGTACTAACTTATTAGAAGTATTCCACGCAGTTGACTCTACTTCGCCATTAGAAGCGGGCAAAACGACTTACGGATATATTTCTTACTACGCTGAACACGTTTACACGGTTCTTGTTGCGGATAGAAGAGTAATTAGAACGGAAGACGGTTACGTATTCTCGTTAAGCAAAGGCGTTCCTAGCAAGGCAACGTTAGTTAGATACTACGGCGAGGGCGGTGATATCGTATTGCCATCGGTATTTATTGACTACGACGAAAACAACGACGGCAGAATTGATAAATTTGACCTTATTGACCCTAACAATCCAAATTCGGGATATGCAAACGGTGGCGTTAAATATCAAAACTACGATATAGGAAGTAACGTATTTGCAAATAACCAAACTATTACAAGCATAACTTTCCCTGTAAACGAACTTGGAAAGAGTACGGTTGAAGTTATAGGCGACAATGCGTTTAGCAAGTGCTATAACCTTAAAAAAGTAGTTTTACAAGAAGGCTTAAAAGAAATTAGGGCTAGGGCGTTTGATTACACTGCAATTACGTCTATAATAGTTCCAGATTCGGTAACCGTTCTTGGTAAATACAATAATAGTTACGGTTATTATGAAGAAAGTCCGTTTAGATACTGTCAAGACTTATATCAATTAGTAATTGGTAAAAACAGTCCTTACGTAAAATATCTTGCATACGATTACGTAGTTGAAATAGTTGATAGAAGTGGCAATTATCTTAACAAAACGGATACGGGCGCTGATATCGTACACGACGGAACTTCTAAAATATTCTACGAAGGCGACTTTGCGTTTATAAGGCAAAACGGTCAATTAACCTTGGTTGCATACGTTGGTAGCGACTGTGAAATAGTTCTTCCTGATATGGGCGAGCCTTACGTTATTAGAGAGCACTTCCTTGAAGAAGACACTAATATTATTAAAGTTACTATTTCTAACGACGTTGTTCGCATAGACGATAGAGCGTTCTATATGTCGGCGATTAAAGAAGTCGTTATGGGCGACGGTGTAAAAGAAATAGGTAACCGCGCGTTCTATTATTGTCAAGACCTTGTTAGAGTACAATTTGGCAAGAACGTTGAAACTATTGAACAATACGCGTTTTACAATACGGGCGAAATTGAAGAAATCGCATTACCTGCAACAATCAAGAGCATAGAAACTTACGCTTTCGTTAGTTGCTACGTTAAAAAACTTGTAATTGAAGAAGGTTTTGCGCCTGAATATATTGCGTCTATCGTATTTTCATTAAATAATCTTGAAGAAATTCACGTTAAGAAACTCAAAGACTTATTTGGCATTGAAACGTCGACTTCATTATTTGTTTATAATAGCGACAACGCAAGGCTTTATATTGACGGCGAACTCGCAACTGAATTAGTTATAACCGAACAAGATTGCGCTTATATTCCAGACTACTTATTTGACAAAATACAAGGAATAGATAAAGTTACGATTAGCGGTGTTAAAGAAATAGGTAGATACGCTTTCTATCGCAGTAGCGTTAAAGAAGTTATAATAAATAACGTTGACGTTATAGGCGATTCGGCGTTTGAAAATGCGAAAATGCTTTCTAAACTCACGCTTAACGGCGTAATTGAAATTCACGTTAACGCTTTCGCTTATACTAGCATTTATAGCGTAGTTCTTCCCGATACCGTTAAAGTTATAAAAGACGGAGCGTTTAGCACCGTAACTGACGTAGTATTAGTAGATGGAATTGAAGAACTCGGCAATGCGTTTGCCGACGGCAAAAAAACCGTTTATAACAACGGCGTATATTTAGGTACGGCAACTAACCCATACTTTGCTTTGGTTGACGTTGAAAACAATCCCGTAACGATAACGCTTCACAACGATACTAAAATTTTGGCGGGTAACGCGCTTAACAATATGGGTGACCGCGCAAACGAAGTCGTTCTTAACGAAGGCTTAATTAGTATAGGCTCGTACGCGTTAGGAACAAGGGGCTTCTCTTACTTAACTAGCGTTAAATTGCCTTCAACGCTAAAATATATAAGCGAAAAGGCGTTCTATTACACTAATTTGACGTCTATTGAAATTCCTGCAAACGTTGAAAGAATAGGTAAAAACGCTTTCTATGGTTGCGACCTTACTTCCGTAACGTTCAAGGGCGAAAGCAAACTTGAAGTAATTGAAGAAGGTGTGTTTGAAGGATGTTATCAACTTACAGAAATAATTATTCCAAACAGCGTTAAAACTATTAAGAAAAATGCGTTTGAACAAATCAATTCGCTTACTTTGGGTAGCGGATTACAATACGTTGAAGAGTACGCGTTTGATAACGTTTCTAACGTTTACTTAAACGATATTAAAGATTGGCTTCAAGTTAAGTGTGATAATTGCTTCTACAGTGACGCTAAATTCTACCTTGGCGGAAACTTATTGACGGAAGTAATAGTTCCAGAAGGCGTTACGACTATTCACAAAAACGCGTTCTACGATAACGACGATATCATAAAATTCGTAGGTTCATCTACGTTAGAAACTATCGGCAATAACGCGTTTGCATACTGTAATTCACTTGAAACTATTGAACTTGGCGGTGCAACTACCGTTGGCGACTATGCGTTTAGTGGCACAAAAGGTACGGAAATTAACGCGCCTAACGTAGTAAATATCGGCGCTAGCGCGTTTGCTTGTAGCGCAACGAATAAACTTACGTTAGGTAAAGACCTTGAAAATATAGGTACTAGCGCGTTTGGTTCATACTCAACTGCTAATTTAGTTAACGGCGCAAACGTTTACTTCCTTGGTAGCGTTAACGACTGGGCAAGTATTAGTTTTGGCAATATGACGTCAAACCCATTATCTTCAACGGTTAATTCTAACGGCGCTGTAATCAATATGTACTTTAACGGCGAGCAACCAACCGAACTAGTAATTTCTGCAGAAACCGTTGGCGATTACGCGTTTATACAAATTCCTTATATAACGAGTGTGACGTTTACCGATACGGTTAAAAACGTAGGCAAATACGCGTTCTATCAATGCGTTAACTTAAAGACCGTTAACTTTGGCAAGAACGTTGAAAATATAGGCGACTACGCATTTTATTGCTGTGGCAAATTAGACACGGTAACAGGGCTTGAAAACGTTAAATACGTAGGCGATTACGCCTTCTATAGAACGAAGATTACGTCGGCGGATTTATCTAGCGTTATAAGCGTAGGCGAATATGCTTTCTACGAAGTTCCACTTTCTTCAATCGTAATAGGTAAAGACTTTACTAACGCAAAAGCAAACGCGTTTAATTTAGCAACTACCGGTAGTACGGTTGACTTCAAGTTTGGCTATGAAGAACTTGCAACGAAGACGTTTGACGGTTTGTATTCTAACCCTGCGTGCTTTATGTCTACCGTAAAATTTAACGGTGTGGTTATTCCTGAAAGCGTTACGTTTACAATGGCAGAAATTAAGCCGTATACGTACGCACACGTTCCATTTGTTAATATAACTTTGGGCGAGGGCGTACAAATAGTTGGCGATTACGCGTTCTCAAAGAACACCGCGCTTATTTCAGTTGATATGAGCGATACGGTTGTTACGCTTGGAACGGGCGCTTTCTATAATGCCGAAAATCTTAAAACTTTAAAATTATCTAATTCGTTAAAGACTATTGAGTCTTATATGTTACAAAAACACTCGTTAAGCGAAATTATTATTCCAGACTCTGTTGAAGTCGTTGAAAATTACGCGTTTAACGAAAGTGACGGAACTAACGATTTACTTAAAAAAGTTCACATAGGTAAAAACCTTTCTTCAATTGAAGGATTGTTTGAAACAAGCCACAATATTAAAGAAATTACGATAGATAGCGAAAACTCATATTTCGTTCTTGAAGACGGCGTGTTATATACTGCCGATAAAACTAGCCTTATCTATTGCATTGATAAAACTAAAACTATATTTGCAGTTCCTACGGGCGTAAAAACTATTCGCAAAGGCGCTTTCTATGGAAATACGGCTATTGCGGTAGTAACGCTTCCGTCTACGTTAGAAACAATTGAATCAAGTGCGTTCTACGGCTGTAATAAATTAGTTGAAGTTATAAACTTATCTAGCATAAGCATTAGCACAAATTCTAGCAACGGCTACGTTGGATATTACGCTAAAAAGATTGTTTCTTCGGCGTTAAACGCAACTTACTCGGTTGACGAAAACGGATTTGTAACTGCTATAATTGATAACGCTTATACGTTAATCGGATATCAAGGCGACGAAACTAACCTTGTAATTCCAACTAACGTTCAAAGAATTTACAAGTATGCGTTAAGCGGTTTGGTATTAGAATCTATTGAAATAACTAACGCAAACGTTACGTTTGACAGTAGTTGTTTTGCAAAACTTACGGTAGAAAGCGCTTCTGTTCCAGCAGGTGCCGTTAAAGAATTGCCATCTAGCGTTAAAGACCTTACGATAAACGGCGGAACGTTATCTTCAAGCATATCGTATCAATATATGACTTCGGTTAAAGTTCTTACTATTTGTGAAAACGTAACGTTTAAACAAGATTTAACTAGCGCGTTTTCTAATCATAGTCAATTAGAAACGGTTAATATTTATTGTAGCGTTATAGTTCCTAACGCGTTTGCAAATTGTGGAAACATTAAAACTTTAAATATAGGCTCTAACGTTAAACAATTTGGCTCCGGCGCGTTCTACAACTGTAAAAATATAGTAGAAGTTTACTACGACGGAACTATTGACGACTGGGCAAGTATTGAGTTTAACCACGGCTACGCTTACAATAGCGAAGGCTCTAACCCAATGTATTTCGGCGCAGGGCTTTATATAAACGATAAACTTGTTGAAGGCGAAATTACGATTAACGTTGCAACCGTTAGCGCATCGGCGTTCTCTTCATACACGAAAGTAACTTCGGTTATTCTTTCTGACAACGTCGTTGAAGTAGGCGCAAACGCGTTTACGAATATGCCACACTTAACGCACGTTACGGTTGGTTCTAACGTTGCAACTATTAACACAAATGCGTTTGATAGCAATAAGATTGTTGATATTTACAATAGGTCAAGGTTAAATATAGTTGCTCACTTTAACGGCAACGATAAGAACTTTGGACGTTTAGGTTTCTACGCGCTTAACGTTTACACTTCGTTAAACGGCAAAAAAATTAGTTATAACGACGGATTTGCCGTTGTTAACTATGGCGAAAGAAAGGTGCTTGTCGACTATTACGGCGAAGATACCGATATAGTAATTCCATCAAGCGTAACGGAAATTAACGCGTATGCGTTTAAAGGTTATAAAACGACTAATAAGTTGACTATTCCTACAAGCGTAACCGTTATTAAACGCTATGCTATATACGGCGCATCGTTTGGCGAAATAATATTTGATAATGCAAAGAACTGGTATAAGAGAGATTCTAATTACAACGAGCCAACTTTCTTAAACGCTATTGACGGCGATATGACGGGCGATATTTTAATTAGCGGTTATAATTATTATAACTTTTATCGTTTGGAAGAAATTGACGGCGATAACGACGGCGATAGCGACTATTTAGTACGCGTTCAAGGTAGCGAAGTTATTTTGCTTTACTACAACGGCGACATATTGCCAAAAACTAACCCTAGCGAATTACAAGAGTATACCGTTTATATTCCAGAAGGTGTTACGGAAATAGGATACCAAGCATTAAAAAATATAGGTGGTGGACTTTCAAACGTTAGCGTTAAGTTAGTTATGCCTAATACTCTTAAAAGGGTAGATAAACAAGCGTTCTACTGGAATAATCGTTGTTGCATAACGTCAATTGACCTTCAAAACAATAATTCAGGTTGGTATAAAACTACAACTAACGATTATACTAACGGAACTTATATCGGAAGTGGTGTAACAAGCGACGCAGTTTCAACCGCTACGCTAATGGCTACCACAAAAGACAATTCTTATAGTTACGCTTTCTATAGAAATTAAGAATTGTTAAAACTTAATAAAAAAAGACTAACAAGGTTTTGTTAGTCTTTTTAGTTGTATAAAAAATAACTTACAAACAATATTGCCGAATATAAGGCAAGATATAAATTTTGCTATGCAATATTTACTTGACATATCGCGTAAAAAATGTTAACATTTTAATATCTTAATATTAACGCGTTGAAAAAGATAGTAGCAAATTTTTTCTTATTTAGAGAGCGTGCGTTTGGTGTAAGCACGTTAAGGTTTTTTTGTGAATACACTTTGGAGCGGTTGGTTGAAATTAGTAGGCTAAAACGGGTGCGCCCGATATCGCGCATAAGTATTTTACTTTATAAGGAATAATTCGCAAGGATTATTTGAATAGAGATGGTACCGCGACTTTTCGCTCTCTACAACTTTTATGGTTGTAGAGTTTTTTATTTATTTTTTTAGAGGTGTGTTATGAAAATTTATGAAGAATTAGTTGAAAGAGGGCTTATTGCTCAAGTTACAGACGAAACCGAAATTAAAGAACTTGTAAACAACGGCAAAGCAAAGTTTTATATCGGCTTTGACCCAACGGCAGATTCACTTCACGTAGGGCATTTTATGGCGCTTTGCTTGATGCGTAGGCTTCAACTTGCGGGCAACCAACCCGTAGTTTTAATAGGCGGTGGAACGGGGCACGTTGGCGACCCGTCGGGTAGAACTGATATGCGTTCTATGATGACGAAAGAAACGATAGACCATAACTGCGAGTGCTTTAAAAAGCAAATGGAAAAGTTTATAAGGTTTGACGGCGAAAACCCTGCAATAATGGTAAACAATGCCGATTGGCTTTTAAAACTCAATTACGTTGAACTTTTAAGGGAAGTTGGCGGTTGTTTTTCGGTTAACAATATGTTAAGGGCGGAATGCTATAAACAACGTATGGAAAAAGGCTTGTCGTTTTTAGAGTTTAATTATATGATAATGCAATCGTACGACTTTTATCACCTTTATAAAGAATACGGTTGCAATATGCAATTTGGTGGCGACGACCAGTGGTCGAATATGCTTGGCGGTACGGAACTTATTCGTAAAAAACTTGGTAAAGACGCTTACGCTATGACTATAACTTTGCTTATGAACAGCGAAGGCAAAAAAATGGGCAAAACGGCAAAAGGCGCCGTTTGGCTTGACGCTAACAAAACAAGCCCGTTTGAATTCTATCAATATTGGCGTAACGTTGGCGATAGCGACGTGTTAAAGTGCATAAGAATGCTTACGTTTATTCCAGTTGAAGAAATCAACAAAATGAACGATTGGCAAGGCGAACAATTAAACAAGGCAAAAGAAATTTTAGCCTTTGAACTTACAAAACTCGTTCACGGCGAAGAAGAAGCGCTTAACGCCGAAAAGCAAACGAAAGCGGTATTCGGTGGCGGTAGCGTTGAAGATATGCCCGTTAAAGAAATTGATAAAAATACCGAAACCGTTATAGACGTTTTAAACGTTATAGGTTTATGTAAATCACGCGGGGAAGCAAGGCGTTTAATTGAAGGCGGTGGCGTTATGATTAACGACGAAAAAATTACGCTTAACAATATGGCGATTGCGCCTTATATCAGCAACGGCGAATTTATACTACACAAGGGTAAAAAAGTTCATTTTAGAGTAATTTTAAAGTAATGAAACAAAGTTTTTTAAGTGTAAAAGGCGACGCTACAAACGAAATTGTAATAGAAAAGTCTAGGTTTATCGCTAGCGTTAAAAGGGTAAAAACCGAAGACGAAGCAAAAGATTTCGTTTTAAGCGTAAAGTCTAAATATAAAGACGCAAGCCATAACTGTTATGCCTTCGTTGCGGACGAAAACGGGTTTTTTATTAAGTTTTCTGACGACGGCGAACCGCAAGGCACGGCGGGTATGCCTATGCTTGAAGTTTTAAAAGGTCGTAACCTATATAATACCGCCGTTGTCGTTACAAGGTATTTTGGCGGTATGAAACTTGGCACGGGCGGACTTGCAAGGGCATATGGCGATAGCGTTAGCAAGGTTTTAGACGTTGCAGGAATTGTAGAAAACGTTTATTCGGCATTTTATTCTTGCAGGGTTAGTTTTTCGCTATACCCCATAATTTTAAAATATCTTAAAGGGCAAAAA
Organism: Christensenellaceae bacterium; assembly: GCA_045651725.1. GTDB lineage: Bacteria > Bacillota > Clostridia > Christensenellales > Borkfalkiaceae > HGM11412. The sequence continues at coordinate 8,499 of JAZRSX010000007.1, read as the reverse complement.
AGCATAATTAAAAACGTAGAGTTTATTGCTGACGGCGTAAATTTAGAGTTTTGCGTACCTACGAATTTAGAAGGCGAAATAACGCAAAGTTTTTTAAATTATTCTGCTGGGAAGTGCCCCGTTTTGCTTGTAAAACGCGAATTTTGTGAGTATTGATATGAAAGTTATAACCGACATAAAGCCACAAGTTAAAAATGGAAAAAGGGTTAGTATTTATTTAGACGGCGCGTTTTATTGCGGTTTAGACCTTTTAACAGTTTTGAAAAACAGAATTAAGGTGGGCGACGAAATTAGCGAGCAAAAACTAATAGATATTCAAAAAGAAAGTGAACTTTCTTCGGCTTTTGACAAGGCTTTAAAACAAATAGAACGCAGTTATAAAACTCAAAAAGCCGTTAAAGATAAACTTTTAAAACTTGGCTATTTAGAAGAAATCGTTGACGAAGTTATAAAAAAGTTAAAAAATTATTGTTTTTTAGACGATAAAAACTACGCCGAAAGATACGTTTTAACGTATTCGGGTTATAAAGGTAAGCGCCTTATAAAAAGCGAATTGAAGTTTAAAGGCGTTAGCGAAGACTTGATAGACGGCGCGCTAAATAATATAGAAAGCGAACTAGAAGTTGCAATAAAATTAGCCGAAAAGTATTCTAAAAACAAAGAAAAAGACAAAAAGAATTTTGTAAAATGCTATAAGCATTTAATAAGCAAAGGCTTTAATTATGACGATAGTATGACTGCCACAAAAAAAGCCTTTGAAAATTTAGATATAGATTAAATCAAAAAAAACACACCGAAGTCGGTGTGTTTTTAATTATAGAATTATTCATTTGTAAGTCCTAAAAGGTAATTTGCGTCAAGGTCAAGTTCTTTGCAAATTTTTGCAAAGGTATCAAGTTTAGGTAGTTTTTTTGTTGTTGAATATTGCGTAATCATTTCTGGCGAAACGCCGACACGCTTTGCAATTTCAATGGTTGTAAGACCGCTAATTTTTAGTTCTTCACTTAATCTTTTCTTGATAACGTTGCTCATAAATAAATTATATAACTAATGGTTAGAATTTGCTTGACAACTAACCAACAGTTAGTTATAATTACATTATTATTCAAAGGAGAAATTTTATGTATACTAATTATTCATATGATAATAACTATGCAAATTCAAGTAGTTTTATAAAATCTTGCTTAGATGCAGACCCGTTTTTTTCAATAGTAGTTGGATTAATTATAGTGGCTATTTTTGTCTACGTAATATATCTTTGGGCAAGTTTTATAGGTAGTCTTGCTGATAGAGAAGGGCATAGCTTTGGCACGTGGTGCTTTTTTGCAATTATATTCGGCTTAAATTCTTATATAATGCTAAACGTGGCGCTAAATGCTGAAAAGAATAATCATAGCTTTAACTGGTGGAGTTTTTGGGGGTTGTTATTTTCATTATACGCCTTTGTGCCTTTGGAAACTGCATTAATCGCCGAAAAAAAAGGGTATGATTATACCTGTTGGCTAATGATTAGCATGGTGTTTTCAGTTATAGCCTTATTAATAGCTTGCTTTTTGCCAGACAAGGTCAAAGAAAAAGAATCTAGTGTTAATTAATGTTATAAAACTAAAAATGGGTTTTAAGCTACAATGCTGGTAAAAGCGTAAAACAAGAGCCTACCGTAAAAAAAGAAGTAACTTGGACTTGTACAAAATGTGGTCAAGTAAATAAAGTAAATGCAAAAAACTGCATTAACTGTTTTGAATAAAAGCCTTTAAATTAGAATTTTTAGGTCGCATATTTTAAAATTTACAATTAAAAAACTCTCTTTCGCACACTGCATAAAGAGAGTTTTTAATTATAGAATTATTCTTTTTAAAAGCGCGGTTTTTGACTATTAGTTGTTAATACATATTTTCAACGTCTTTTGCGATATTTAAAACGGCTTTTTTAAGTTCTTGTGGCGCTAAAACCTTAACGTTTTTGCCAAAACTTAAAATCTTGCCTGCCAAAACGCTGTCAATAGGAAGTTCGCAAGACGCTAAAATAGTGCCGTCTTTTAAAGTGTAAACGTTGTCTATGCCAAGCCACTCTTCAACGTCCGCCTTTGCGTTTTTAGAAACTTCAAGTTCAATGGTAACGGCTTTTAATTCGTCATACCACTTTTCTAAAATTTCTTTGACGTTAGGGGTTACGCGCCTTTCAAAAGTCTTGCCCGTAAGTTTTGCGCGTTCAATACGCCCAACTTTAAAAAGCCTAAATTCGTTTCGTAAGTTACAAAAGGCGTAAACGTACCACAAGCCTTGTTTTAAAATCAAAATGTGTGGCTCAATGGTGCGCGTAGTTTCGGCGCCGTCTTTACTAACGTAAACAAGTGAAACTTCTTTTTTTTGTTCAATGCTTTTTTCTAAAAACATTATTGACTCTTTAAAACTTTCGGTGCTACCCCAAGGACCGCCGTCAATAATTAAGTTGCCAAAATCAATCGTAAATTGTTCGTCTTTTTTCTTGGAAATTGCCTTGAATTTTTCTATAATTTTGGTAAGCATGTCCGAATTTATATCGTTATTTACACCGCTTAATACGTTAAGCAAAAATTCGCTTTCTTCTTCGGTAAAAAACGTTGCGGGGATTTTAAAAGTGTCCGCAATAGAAAAACCGCCGTTTCTACCGCGCGTATTATAGATAGGCACGCATAAAGAAAGTTCGTCTATATACCTATACGCCGTTCTTTCTGAAACTTCGTATCTTTGCGCTATATATTTTGCGGTTATAAATTTGCGTGATAAAAGTAAAAATAGTAATTCAATAAGAATTTGATTTTTCATAAATACCCCCTAAATTTTCTTTTTATAATTTAAGAATTTATAACTTTGTATAGATTATATAATACACTTTTGACAACAGTATGTCAATATTTACTTAAAATTTCGGCTATTTTTTTATTTGCAAGCAAAAATTTTGCGTTTTTAATATTATTTTTATAATATTCGCCGTTTTTATAAAGCGAAGTTATTTCTTTAATTATAACGTCTTTATTAGCATCTTGTTCGCTTAAAGTTTTAGACACGTTTAAACTACTAAAATATTTGGCATTTTCAACTTGGTCGCCCCTAGAATTGCCTTTTGGAAGTGGAATAAAAAGCGTTGGAATTTTATTAAAAATAAGTTCAAACGCGGTGTTAGAGCCAGCTCTTGAAACGCAGACGTCACAAATAGGGTAAACGGCTTGCATATCGGCGTATTCAACTTGCTTATAGTTTTTAAAGTTCGTTTTAAAAAGGTTATTTTTGCCAACGATATGAATAACGTTAAATTGCTTTGTAAGTTCACTTGCGCACGTATAAATTAGTTCGTTTAGTTTTTTAGAGCCACTTGAACCGCCTATAACTAAAAGCAAAGGCAAATCATTATAAAAACCCCAACTTTCTTTGGTGATTTTTAAAGGGTTTTTAAGTAATTCTTCGCGTATAGGCGCGCCCACGTATTCGCCGTTTTTAACAGAATTTGCCGTTTCTTTAAACGTAGTTAAAACCTTGCAAGAAAACCTAGATGCAATTTTGTTTGCTAAACCTAAAGTTAAGTCCGATTCGTGAATTATAACGGGAATTTTAAGTTTTTTAGCGGCTATTGTAACGGGAAGTCCAACGTATCCGCCTTTAGAAAAAACTACGCTAGGGTTTAGTTTTTTTAAAATTTTAGTCGCTTCACTTACGCTTCTAGCAAATATAAACGGTATTTTAAGGTTGTTTAAAGTAAAACTTCTAACTAGTTTTACAGTGGGTATTGAATAATAGGGGATATTCTTTTCTTTAACCAAACGCCTTTCAATACCCGTTTCGCTACCTATATAATAGATAGAAGAAAAATTCTTTTGTAAATACTTTAAAATTGCAAAATTAGGCGTAACGTGTCCTGCAGTGCCACCGCCCGTTAAAACTATCGTGCTCATATTATATAATATGAGAAATTTTTTAACTTTTACAACGTAAACTATAAATTGCGTGATATAAAATTTAAAATGAGTCCGACAAAATATAGAACTCAATCTTAATGCGTTTAAATTTTTTCTAAACTTTTGGCGCGCGTCGTCGCAAGTGCTTTTTTATGCTTTTTATTATAGAAATAGGCGTAGTTTATTTTTTTTGGCAATATTAAATACTTGATTTGGTTAAATTATTGTGATATAATCAACGTATTAAACATAAAAATTTGCAACAAATTTTGGTAACGTTCGCTTTATAAACTAAAAAAGGCGATTTTATGCAAAAAAGCAATTCTAATTTGTATTGAAGGCATGCGTCTAGACGGGTTTTGCAACGTAAACCCCGTATATAAACGAACTTTTAAGAAAAAGTGCCTATTCGCTTAAAATTTTAGGCGTAGAAGCGCCTAGTCGTTGGGAAGGAAGTTTTATTATATGATAACAAATTTACACACTCACACAACGTTTTGCGACGGTAAAAATTCGGCAGAAGAAGTGGTTTTAACAGCAATAAAAGAAGGTGCGGAAGCAATAGGGTTTTCGGGGCATTGCTACACAGAATTCGATTTGCGTTACTGTATGAAAGACGAAGAAGGTTATAAAGCCGAAATAACCGCTCTAAAACAAAAATATAAGGGCGTTATTGATATTTATTTAGGTTTAGAAGAAGATTGTAACGCTATAAAAGATACAAGCGAATACGACTTTATAATAGGCTCTTGCCACTATTGTAAAATAGGGCAAAACTATTACGCAGTAGATAACGTAATGGCGATAGACGAAACTTTAAAAGCCGTTAACTTTGACTTTTTACAACTAGCGGAAATTTACTATTCTAATTTTACTTCTTATATCCTAAATAAAAAGCCGGACGTCGTAGGGCATTTTGACGTTATTTCAAAGTTTGACGAAATAGAAAACACGCCGTATAAAGATAACGTTAAATATATCGATATAATTAGCGGTGCTTGTAAAAGTAGTGAATATAGGCAAATTGCCAAAAAGTATTTACTTAAAGCATTAGAAAGTGGCTGTATATTTGAAGTGAATACGGGCACTATGGCAAGGGGATATAGAACGCATCCGTTCCCAAGCAAAGAACTGTTAGAAATAATTTATAATAATAACGGAAAAATTATGCTTTCAGCCGACAGCCACAGCGCAAACACGCTTAACTATGCTTTTAGCGAAACTATAAAAGAACTTAAAGAAATAGGTTTTAAAAGCGTTTACACGCTAAAAAAAGGCGAGTTTATAAAAATGGAAATATAAAAAGTGTGCGATAAAGGGCGTCACTCTTAGAGATTAAAATTCAATAGTTTATAAAACTCGACTTTTCATAAGTCGAGTTTTCTTTTTTCAATAAAAAAATACTTGATATAAATTCTTATTAGTGCTATACTAAATATAGCCAAACTAACTTAATAAGCGCATTATCGGTGTAATTTTCTTTTTTATAAGGATAATTATATCTATTTTTACCACAATAGTATTATTGAATTTGATAAAATGCAGATTCTACTTGTGCTATTGTGGTTACACCATTTTGCGTAAAGTTAGTTTGGCGACTATCGGAGTCTGCGTTTTTGTGCGTTTACTTCAGTAGGCGCACTTTTTGTTGTTGGAGGTATTATAATGAATACTAAAAGGTCATACAATAACATTTTATGTTTGATGCTAGTAGTCTTGTCTTCTATTTTGACCTTGACTGCGTGTAGTAAGGTCGAATTCAAGGTCGACTTTGTTGTTGATGGCGCAGTATATGCGACGGTAAATACAAGCGGCGAAGGAACAATCAAAATGCCGAACGATCCGGAGAAAGAAGGATACATATTCGACGGCTGGTATTGGGATAAGGATACTTGGAAACAACCGTTTACGGCAAATTCGTTACTTGATGCCCCTTTGTCTGACAATATGTCGGTTTATGCAAAATGGGCTACTATTGAATCTTTGACTGGAACCCAGGCGGAATTTAGCACGTTTGAGAAAACAGGAGATAACGAATATTCGCTAAAGGTTTCTAATGCAACCTCTACGATATCACTTGAACCTCTCGTGTCTATCAATTCTCGCAGCTCGTGGTCGCTTTCAACCGACATTTACGGCAATCAGACGATTGCAAGTAGAACGGCAACGCTGACCGTTGGTGATAACACTTACTATGCATTGGTAACTGCTGAAAATGGTTCAACGCAACTCTACACGCTCAAAATCAGAAGAAAGCCGATGTACAATATTATTTTTGACACGGCAGGTGGTACGAGCGTTGATGCACAGCAAATCGAAGAAGGTGCGCTTGCGGTAGCTCCCCAAACAACAAGAGTGGGCTACGACTTTTCCTCATGGAATTATGATTTTACTGCTCCTGTGACGGAGAACAAAATCATAGTGGCGTCTTGGACTGCTAAACAATACACTATCACTTACAATCCTGATGGCGGTAACGTTGCAAACAATACTACTACGGTGACTTATGACAGCGAGTACACACTGGAAGTGCCTACTTGCAGAGGTTACGATTTCCTTGGTTGGTATCTTGGCGAGGAAAAGATTGAAAGCGGAACGTGGCAAACTGCTTCTGACATCACTTTGACTGCAAAGTGGGATATTTGCGAATATACCATTAGTTACGACCTTAAAAGCGGTTCTGTTGCAACAGATAACCCTGCCGTTTATACCATAGCGAGCGATAATATTATTTTGACAGCTCCCACACGAGTTGGCTATATTTTCCTTGGGTGGACAGGAACAGATATAAGCACTCCTACTATGTCGGTGATTATTTACACCGGTAGCATCGGAAACAAAGAATACGTTGCTAATTGGGATTACGACGGATACGATATCACTTATCACTTGGATGGTGGTATAAACCACGAAAACAATCCCGACGGATACAACATTGACTCTGCAAACATTTACCTTGAAAATCCCTCTCGTGTCGGTTACATCTTCGGTGGTTGGTATACGAGTAATTCTTTTAGTGCCGACTCGAAAGTTATCGTAATCACTATGGGTAGTACGGGTGATAAGGATCTGTATGCAAAGTGGACTCCTATTACATATACCGTAAAATTCAATAAAAACGCATCTTCCGCAACCGGAACGATGAACGATCAGGCGTTTGAATATAACAAGACTCAAAGCTTGACCTCAAATCTCTTTGCGAGAGTTGGATATACCTTTGTTGGTTGGACTACAAACGCCGACGGTACAGGTACAGCGTATAATAACGCAAACGAGATTTTTAACCTCACGGAAACGCAGGGCGATGTTATCACCTTGTATGCGAAGTGGGATGCTAACACTTATAGCGTAATACTTGACAGAAACGGATCTAACGGTGGTACTGACTCCGTTACCGCAACCTTCGGTTCTGCTATGCCGGAAGCTGTCGCACCGAATCCCTATGCAGGATATACCTTTGATGGTTATTACAATGCCGATGGCGTTCAGTACTACGATAGCACAATGACAAGTGTAAAGGTTTGGGATAAGGCAGAAAATACTACGCTTTACGCAAAGTGGATTGCTAACACCATAACTATTACATTTGATAAACAAAATGGCACAGGTGGTACAAATGTTATTAATGCAACATTTGCAGCTACAATGCCCACGGCAACCGCGCCTACGAGAACAGGCTATACTTTCGCTGGATATTTCTCCGAGCCTAACGGTCAGGGAACGCAGTATTACAATGAAGATATGGAGGGCGTTCACAATTGGGATTGCGCAACAGCAACAACGCTCTATGCCGCGTGGGATGTTAACATCTACAATGTATCCTTTGATGCAAACGGCGGTACGGTAAGCGAAAGCTCCAAGACCGTAACGTACGATGCTTCCTATACATTGCCTACGCCTACCCGGACAGGTTATACCTTTGCAGGTTGGTACAACGGAGATACAAAGTATAGCGGTGGAACTTGGAAAACGGCTAACAATGTTGCTCTGACGGCGAAGTGGGATGCTAACACTAACACGGCATACAAGGTAAATCACTATCAGCAGAACATTGAGGACGATAACTATACGCTTTATGCAACGCAGAATCTCACCGGAACCTCCGATGCTTCTGTTACTCCGAGCGTAAACACCTACACAGGCTTTACTTCGCCCACGACTCAGACTGTAACGATTAATCCCGATGGATGTCGTGTCGTTAACTATTACTATACGAGAAACTACTATACCGTAACCATAGTAGGTAACGGAGGTTCTAATAATACAATTAGTCAGAAATATCAGTCTGCAATCAATACGACCGGTTGGACAACGAGAGATGGATACATCCTTGGTGGCTTGTATACCGACTTGGCACTTTCTACGCTCTATACCGACACTACGATGCCTGCACAAAACAAGACCGTGTACGCATATTGGGAAAGTGAATTAGTTGTTACTGCAAACGGTGAAGAAATTGCAGACGGCTATACGATTGCCGCAGATAGAACTAACGTTGGCAACACTTACACTATTGCTGTTAAAGACGTTATAGGTAACGAAGTTGAAGGCGTAACTTACGCAAC
>JAZRSX010000006.1:0-61911 GCA_045651725.1 Christensenellaceae bacterium | reverse complement strand
TTTAGCCACAAGGATAAAAATATCACTATTTACCGTTCGATATTTTGTGGATAAGAAAAGCCCACTATATTTCGCTTTTTGCGAAGTATAGTGGGCTACGCTTTATTATGGGTTAAAAATCCCTATGAGATACGCACTTTTTTGCTAGCGTTTACTATTTTGATTATCGTATCCAAGTGCCGATTTCTTCGCCTTGAACAACTCTTACGATAGAGTCTTTTTCGTTTAAACCAAAGGCAAGAATAGGCGTTTTATTTTCCATACAAATGGCAACCGCAGCCGTATCCATTGCTTTAAGTTCTTGCGAAATAAAGTCTATATACTTAATTTCTTTATATTTTTTAGCGTTTTTATTTGTTTTAGGGTCGCTGTCATAAATTCCGTCTACGTTTTTAGCAAGAAGTATTACGTCTGCGCCTATTTCCGCAGCGCGAAGCGCAACTGCCGTATCGGTTGAGAAGAAAGGATTACCCGTTCCGCACGCAAAAATTACGACTCTGCCCTTTTGTAAGTGAGAAACGGCTTTTCTTTGCGCATAAGGTTCGGCAACGCGCAATATATCCCACGCCGTTTGAACTCTTACGTCTACGCCCTTTCTTTCAATAGCGTCTTGCAAGCAAAGTGCGTTTATAACCGTTGCAATCATACCCATATGGTCGGCTGTTGCCCTGTCCATATCCGTACCTTGTCTACCACGCCAAAAGTTGCCAGCGCCTACTACTATGCCAACTTGTACGCCAAGTTTGTGAACGTCTATAATTTGTTTAACGACTTTGTCAACGACTTCCATATCAAAGCCCATACCTTTGTCGCCTGCTAACGCTTCTCCACTTATCTTAATAATAACTCTTTTATACTTAATGTTTGACATTTTTAACCCCTTGTTTAATTTTTTAAAAAAAAGGAACACGAAGTTCCTTTTTTATAATTATTGTTTCATTTTTGCAATTTGTTCTTCAACCGCATCAGCAAGATTTTCGTTCTTCTTTTCAAGACCTTCGCCCATTTCAAAACGAACGAATCTTCTAATAGAAATCTTTTCGCCGATAGTAGCAGTTGCTTCTACAACGAGTTGTTCAACAGTTTTAGAAGGGTCTTTAACGAATTTTTGACATAATAAGCAGTTTTCGTCATAGTAAGTTTTAATTCTGCCTTCAACCATTTTGTCAACGATATTTGCAGGCTTGCCTTCTTCTAATGCTTGAGCGCGTAAAATTTCTTTTTCGTGGTCAATAACGTCACTTGGAACTTCTTCTTTAGTAACGTAAAGTGGGTTAGATGCTGCAATTTGAAGAGCAATATCGTGTACTAATTCTTTGAATTGTTCGCCACGAGCAACGAAGTCAGTTTCGCAGTTTACTTCAAGTAAAACGCCAACTCTACCGCCCATGTGGATATAACTGTCAACAATACCTTCTGCGGCTATTCTTGTAGCTTTTTTAGCGGCTTTTGCAATGCCCTTTTCTCTTAAATAGTCAACTGCTTTGTCAAGGTCACCGTTAGTTTCAACAAGTGCCTTTTTGCAATCCATCATACCTGCGCCCGTCTTTTCGCGAAGCGTCTTAACGTCATTTGCTGTAAAACTCATAAATACTCTCCTTTACAAATTATTCGGCTTGTGTATCGTCAGCCTTTGCTTCTACGGCTTCTTCCATAGAAACAACTTCTTCGTCAACGTCGTGTTTAACAGCGTCTGCGCCTTGGTTTGCTTCGATAACAGCGTCTGCAATTATAGATGCAATAAGTTTAACGGCGCGAATAGCATCGTCGTTACCTGGAATTACGTAATCGATATTGTCTGGGTCACAGTTAGTGTCCGTAATAGCAACAACGGGAATACCTAATTTCTTTGCTTCTTTAATAGCAATTTCTTCACAGTGTGGGTCAACTACGAAAAGTGCGCCTGGAAGAGTGTGCATTTCTCTAATACCGCCAAGAACTGTTTGCAATTTGTCTCTTTCTGCTTTTAATTCAATAACTTCTTTCTTTGGTAAAAGGTCGAATTCGCCCATTTTTTCCATATTGTCAAGTTTGTTAAGTCTTTCAACTCTTGAACGAATAGTTTTGAAGTTAGTAAGCGTACCGCCAAGCCATCTAGCGTTGATATAGTATTGACCACATCTTTCTGCTTCTTGTTGAACGGCTTCTTGCGCTTGCTTTTTAGTGCCTACAAATAAAAGTGACTTGCCTTCTTTAGCAAGGTCAACGACGAATTTGTACGCCTTTTCGATTTCATCTACGGTAATTTGCAAGTCAACTATATGAATGTTGTTGCGTGCGCCATAGATATACTTTTTCATTTTTGGGTTCCATCTGCTTGTTTGGTGACCAAAGTGAACACCTGCTTCAAGCAATTGTTTCATAGAACATACTGCCATAATTTTTATACCTCCGTTATTCCTCCCAACCTTACGATTATGCCCGTTTAGCCTAGCCGATAGATTTTTTTTTGCTAGGTACAGTGTACGGCGAATTAGTTGGTGTGAATTTATCTTTGATATATTATCATATTTTTATTATTTTGTAAACTTAATTTACGGCATTTTATAAAATAATGGCGCATAAAAGATTAATATTATGCCGTTTTAAACTTAAATTTACTTGTTTTGTAAATTTTTTATCTTTAAAAACTTGTTTTTGCGATTTTTTGTAAACCTTAAAAACATAATTGCATATTTTTTATAAAAAGTTTACAAAATATTTTGACTTTACGGCTTTTATATGTTATTATGTTAAGGCTAAAAGATAATTTTAGTTATTTTTAAATAAACGTTTTATAAATTGAGTTATGGAAAAGTACCCAAGTGGCTCATGGTCACTGCGTGCCAGCTCCAAGCACAGCTTGTTCGCCGCTTTGTCTACAAACAGTCTACTAGGCTGTTTGCTTAACGAGTCGCGCCCCTGCTTCGGTTCCCTTATCAGTGGATCCAAAATCACTTTAAAAAAATAAAAACAGTTATTGAGTTATGGAAAAGTACCCAAGTGGCTCAAGGGGCTCCCCTGCTAAGGGAGTAGTGTGAGATAATCGCAGCGCGGGTTCAAATCCCGCCTTTTCCGCCAAGAGCGATTCTATTTGAACCCAAATAGAGTCGCTTTTTCTATTACTATAATTAAATATATCTTCGTTAAAGGAAATGCAGGTATAATATTTAGAATTGAATAAAATTTAAAACGATAAAAGCAAGGTTAAATGATGTGAACCCAAAAGCTAGACACTTTAAGGAGTTGCATTTCATTGTGCCTTGTTTTTTTGTTATATTATAAAAATAATTGCAATTATTTTATAATAGTGCTAAAATAAAATTGCGAATAAGTCACTTTGCTAGTGCCAGCTTGTTCGCAGTTCGGCACTTTTTTATTACAAACAAAAACTCAGTAATTTTGCTTTAAATTTAAATAAGTATTTTTAAGAAAGAGGGTAATTAATGAAAAAATTCACTAATATAGTATGCTTTATTTTTATATTGTTTTTAACATTTAACAATATAGCTTGTTCATCTCCAAAAGAACCCTTCGTGGTAACAAATGAGTATTTTTCAAAACCCACATTTGATAAAAGTGTTTCTCATTTTGTAGGGGTTAATGGCCATCCTAGTGAAGGATATAAATACTATATAAAGATTAACTCCAACTGTTCGGTTGATTTAATTGAATATGAGAGTGAAATTGAGTTTCATTCTAAAAATGAGATAATTTTAGGGTCAGATGCTTGCAAAATAGAAATGGAAGGCAAAAATATCATATTCTCTTTTGAGGTATCACAATATATATATGACAATATAGACCATATCAAAGTTCGTCAATTAGGTGTTTCAAACAATAAACCTGAAATAGTTATGAATAATAATTTAAAGGAAGATATTGGAAAAAAATTAATATTGATAGATGACATTACAATAAAAAATAGAAGTTGCGCAATTGATTTGGGACAAGAAATAGTTCTTGATTATAGTGTTTCGCCAGTGAATTTTAATGAAGATTTAGAAATAATAGTAGAAAATAAAGATATAATTAGTGTTGAAAACAATATAATAAGAGGGCTAAAAGAAGGGGTAACTTATATTACACTAAAACCAGCAACCGATTTTACGGGTTTAAAAGAAACTAGACTTTGCATTAAAGTTAATAAACCTTTTGATTATACTGAATTTATTTCTTATTATAAATCTAATATGGAAAGTTGCATTGTGGAAGTGTGGAATGCGGCATATTCAACAAGTTGGTGGGGAGGAAAAGATTTAGTCGCATATAAAATGGGATATGGGGTTATTGTTAAATCTAATAATAATGTCCACACCGTATATTCTCATTTAGACATTTTCGACACCTCTTACACGGGAGAATGGTTTATTTATGATTCATTAGGCAGTAAATATAGTATTAATATGTACACAAAGTACCCTGGTAAAAAAATAATAAGGATGTCATTCAATTCCAAACGGGAATATTATAATGCAAAAATAAGTGAAACTCCCCTATTAGAAAATGACAATTTAGTAGCAGTTAGTAATGAATATTTAAAAGGAGATAAAATTAAACAATCAAAATTAATATATATAGATAATTACAGTTTTGGACATAATATTGATTTACCACAATATATAGATACAAGTATGTGGGAAGAAGAAACAGCATTAGGAATTCCTATATTTAATTCAAATTACGAGGTTGTTGGATTACATGATAGTAAAAGTAAATCATATTCGCTACATGAATTTGGCTAATTTTTATTGATTAAATTTCAATACGACTTAAATGTATTTAAGCCAAACTTTTTAAAAAAATATTTATTTTCCATTTTACTTGCTCCGCCTAGAAGCACACCTAGTTGGTGTGCTTTTGTTGTAAGTCGGTATTTTCACCAAGGTTCAATCGCCAGCCACGGACGGCCCCCTCATACGCTTCTTGTATTTTCCCCTTATCAAGGGGCAGAACGCCCGCCTTTTCCGCCAAAAAATGCTATTTGAACCATTGCGGTTTAAATAGCATTTTATTTTGTAGGTTAAGGGATTTGAACGGGCAAGTCCCACAAGCACCAAGTTTAATTTTTATTTATTTGCTTGTGGGCAAACAGTAAACGCCCACTGCTTGCCCACACCGGCGTGATAGCAACGCCAAGGGTGCGTAAGTTTTGCGTTAGCAAAATTGCGGAGCAAATTCTGCCTTTTTTATTTGTCTTAAAGGGCGAAAATTTCGCACCCTTTTTCTTTTTATTAATATGTAATTTGACAAATAATTAAATGTTATCAATATAAATTAGCAATTCTATATTTACATCTAGTTGTTTTATTGATTCATTGATTTCATTAATATTATTTTCTTTTTTGTAATCAATAAAATTAACAATTAGATTGTCTATTTCATTGTAAATATTATTGATTTTTTCTTTTGTAAAGCTCGAGTCATATTTCGCTAACAACTCTTCCTTACTATCGCTTATTTCACTAATATATTTTAATACTAAATTTGTCGTAGTAATGTTTTCTTCTAATAATTGCAATCCGTCTGTAAATTCGTCAAACATACTTACAAGTTCAACTATTCCCTGTTTTATAACCTTTACTTTTTGAATAAAACTTTTTAATTCAACTTCTTGCGACTTGTCTATTTTTGCATTTTCATACATTTCCAAGTCTGTAAAACTATTTGCTAGAACTACTGATTCAAGTAAATTTAAACTTTTTTTAACTTCTTCTAATTTGCTTTTTATATTTGATTCGTAAACTAATACGTCGCACTTTACGTCAAGCAAACTTTGTTTTGAGTCTTCAATAGAACTTGCCAAGTCTAAAACTAAACCTGAATAGTATTCGTAGTAACCTATTTTATGAACGTTGTTTAAAATTTTAGAAAAAATTGCGTTAACGTTAGATACTGTTCTATAGTTATTTTTTACAAATTCTACACCATCGTCATACGTAAAATTTTTATTGTTTTTATAATTGTCGTCATTTAGTAAACAATTATGAAATACGCTTGCTTCTTCTAAGTATTCTTTTGTTAGGCAAACAACCTCTAACAATTCAACGTCATTTTCATATTTATATTCATTATTATTGTTTGTGCTATTATCGTCATTATTATTGTTACAACCGACAAAAAACAAGCTAAAACACGTAACGCAAATGACAGATAAAATAACCGTTAAAAATTTCTTCATAAAAAGCCTCCTAAAATATAACAAAATAAAAAAGTGCGACAACCGAAGTTATCGCACAAAAAAGCAAGCTCCGATAGTCGCCAAACCAATTTCAAGCAAGTAAGGATAACCATACTAAAATCCTGATGGAATTTGCATTTTATCAAATTCTAAGAATTTTAGCATGCTCAAAACAAGCATAAATATCCCTAAAAATAGAAATATCCCTACTGTTGCTTTGTATGAAACTGATTTGGCACTATCATTATAACACCATAAACAATTAAACGCAAGTTTTTTTAAATTTAAATTAAAAAAGTTCAAACGCAATCACCACTTTTCCGCCAAAAAAATGCTATTTGAACCCGTGCGGTTTAAATAGCATTTTGTTTTGTATGTTAAAGGGATTTGAACGGGTAAGTCCCACAAGCACCAACTTTAATAACAAGTTTAATTATACCCCCTATAATTTCTTTGGCTGGTAAACTTTTAGATAAAATTTTTATACCTACCCCTAAATTTTAAAAACTAAAAACTTTAATATGTAAAGCGACTAAAACGTAATAACGATATAAATTCCCTAATAACATTATTAGGGAATTTTTTATTTAAAAACACTGTAATATATACGGCGGATAAAAAAATATATTATCAAAAAACATAAAACAAACATATTATGATAATAGCCTTACGGCTAATAATTTACAAAGGAATTTTAACTTATGTGCTTAAATTCATGTTGCAATAATCAAAATAACAACTGCCCAAATAGACGACAAATAGTCGTTGGCACGATAGGTCCAAGGGGTCCCGTTGGTCCAACCGGCCCCGTTGGTCCACAAGGTCCGCAAGGTCCAGCCGGTCCTATCGGTCCGCAAGGTCCACAAGGTCCGCAAGGCTTAACGGGCGCTACGGGTGCTACCGGTGCTACCGGTGCTACGGGTCCTATCGGTCCGCAAGGCCCACAAGGTTTAACGGGTCCGCAAGGTCCTATCGGTTTAACTGGTCCGCAAGGTCCCGTTGGCCCACAAGGTGCAGACGCATTATCAAACGCCATTTACGCTTTGGCAACGGCTGGTACGGTTGCAAGCGGTGCGCAAATTCCGCTAGTGGCTTCTATTTTCACTCCTAATAACACTACCACCATCGTAAACGGAACGGCAAATTTAACACCTGGATATTATCTAGTAACCTATCAAATTACGGAAAACTCGCCAAACACAAGTTTATCGCTTAATCAAAACGGAACTACTATATCAACAATAACTAGCGGAACTACTAGTGATACACTTTCTAAAACTTTGCTTATTTTTGCGTCTACGTCGCCTACTACTTTATCCCTTGTAAACACGGGTGCGAATACGATAACCTATCAAGACGTTGGCTTAACCATTGTTAAACTTGCGTAAAAATTTATATTATACGTTAGAATATACTAATTTTGCTTAACCAAAAATTAAGTTAAAATTATATATAAAACCCACAAAACTTTACTAAACGTGAAATTTTGTGGGTTATTTTTTATATATTTTATTATAAATATTTGCAAGTAAACAGTATTAAATTTTAATAGTTTGCAATTTTACTGTGGCATTATATAACGTAAATTTTTATTTTTTTGCTTCTTCTTCGCTAACTTGAACAAACGTTATTTGTGAAGATTTTGAACACAATTCGTCTATAAATTCGTTAAAGTTTCCACTTTGCGTTACTATTATAAAATACGATTCGTCTTTAAACACTAGTTCTAGCCTATTTTTAAAAGTCGTTAACTTAACTTGCGATATATCGCTAATTAGCATAGTCGTTCGTATAACGCCCCACTTTAAAATAACGGCTTTATCCGTTATTACGTAATAAGAATTAAAAAGTGCGAATATTGCGCAAATTATAAAGCCTATTGATAGCGCTACAACTAATATAAGCGACATATAATCGTAAATAGCAAGTTCGTTGTTTAGTTTTACGTTACTTATAAAGCGGTATACGTTTAACCCTGCCGAAACAAGTGCCAAAACGCAACCGACTATTAAAACTATAATAATTAAGTTAGAAAATTTATATTTATACTTTTTCATAAACACCTTTTAGCGCGTTTTTACGCTTTTTTTAATTATAGCACAGTTTAAAAACAAATACAATCAACTTGACTAATTTTTGTAAATCTTATATGATATAATATATTGCAAAAATTCAATTTTTTACGGAAATTATTATGAGTATTTTAGAAATTCGCAACTTAACGCACCGCTATGACGACAGGTTTTTGTTTAACAACGCATCGCTTTCAATAAACAACGGCGAACATTTAGGCATTGTTGGTTTAAACGGCGCTGGAAAAACGACTTTTATAAACATTATAGCGGGCAAACTTTCGCAAGACGATGGCGAAGTTTTGCGTCAATCTAATATTAGGTGGGGTTATTTAGACCAACACGCTGAAATTGACAAGTCTTTAACCGTTATAGAATATTTGCGTTCTGCGTTTGACTATTTATACGAAATAGATAATAAACTTCAAAAGGTTTACGAAGATATGGCAACGGCGCAAAGCGATAGCGAAATGGACAGGCTTATTAAAAAATCTTCGTATATGCAAGAAATTTTAGACAACGAAGGTTTTTATGATTTAGACTCTAAAATTAAAAGAGTTGCGGGCGGACTAGGTGCGTTAAACTTTGGGCTTGACACTTTAATTTCTAGGCTTTCAGGTGGCGAAAGGGCTAAACTTATGCTTTCAAAACTATTGCTTGAAGAAGTTGACGTTATGTTACTTGACGAACCGACAAACTTTTTAGACATTGAGCATATCGCTTGGCTTGAAAAATATTTAAACACTTATAAAAAGACCTTTATGGTTATTTCGCACGACACTTCTTTTTTAGATAGCGTTTGCAAATTCGTTATTAACATAGAAAACGGCAACGTAAAAAAATATTCGGGCAACTATTCTTCTTTTATAGTTCAACGCGAAATGAACGCAAGGCAATACGAAGAAGACTACAACCGCCAACAACAAGAAATTAAGCGCATGCAAGATTATATTGACAAAAACAAAGCGCGTGCCGCAACGGCGGGTATGGCAAATTCTAGAAAAAAAATGCTTGATAGAATTGAAGTTATGCAAAAACCACTAACCGTTTACGAAGCAGTTTTTAATTTTCCGTCAATACCGCTTAACAGTAAAGATTTTTTAGTTATTAAAGATTTAGAAGTGGGATACACAAAAACGCTGATACCCCCTATAAATATTCACTTATCTAGCCAAGATAAACTTTGGATACGCGGAACTAACGGCGTTGGTAAAACGACTTTTATTAAAACTATTACGGGCAAAATTCCTGCGCTTAAAGGTAGTTATAACTTTCATATAGCAACTAAAAAGGCAGTTTTAAACCAAGAACTTGACTTTGACAACCCTAATATGAACGCAATGCAATACTTTAACGAAAACTTTCCTAGGGCAAATTACAAAGAACAACGCACGGAACTTGCAAAAGTGGGGCTAAAAGGCGAACTTGCAACTAAACCTATAAAAGATATGAGTGGTGGCGAGCAAGTAAGGGCTAAACTTTCTATATTAAACAACACGCCGTCTAACGTACTTATTTTAGACGAGCCTACCAACCACCTAGACGTTAAAGCAAAAGAAGCCTTAAAAAAGGCGCTTATAAAGTACGAAGGCGCAATAATTTTAGTTAGCCACGAACAAGATTTTGCCAGCGAAATTTGCAACGTTATATTTGACGCAAAAGGTAAAATTTAAAACAAAAAACGCGTAAAAAGTCGCGCATTATAACGCAACTTTTTAAAATTTGTGGGGTTTTGAATTAGTATTGTCAACTAGTAAACGTTCTACTTACACAATTATTACTGCTTGCGTTATCATCAATATTTTTTAGCAATTATTAGATTTGTAAAAATAAAAAAGATAGCAAATTTTTGCTATCTTTTTCGTTTGCTTTTTATTAAGCTTCGTAAACTGAAACTTGCTTGCGGTCTTTACCAACTCTTTCAAACTTAACTACGCCTGAAACCGTTGCAAATAAAGTATCGTCTTTACCGATGCCTACGCCGTTACCTGGGTAGAACTTTGTTCCGCGTTGTCTAACAAGGATAGAACCTGCGCTAACTTTTTGACCGTCTGCACGTTTAATACCTAAACGCTTTGCTGCGCTATCACGACCGTTTCTACTGCTACCTACACCTTTTTTGTGAGCGAATAATCTAATTAAAAACATAAATTTCTACCTCCCTTATTTAGATGCGATTTTAGAGATTTTAACGGAAGTGAAAGGTTGTCTATGACCTTGCTTCTTTCTCTCGTTCTTCTTTGCTTTGTATTTGAACACGATAACTTTTTTTAACTTATCTTGCTTTAATACTTCGCCAGTTACTGTGAAAGCCTTTGCGCTTTCGCCTACTTTAATTCCTTCATCATCGGATACTAATAAAACGTTGAATTCTACGGTAGCACCGACTTCGGCATCAAGTTTTTCAAATTTTACAACGTCGCCTTCAACAACTTTGTACTGCTTGTTGCCATTTTCAATAATTGCGTACATCTACATCGTACCTCCTGTCTAATCTCGCCGAATTTCGCATAATGCAAAGGCGCCGTAAAACGAACTTTTTAGCCTTTTCCGAGCGGTTCTTTATGATTTTACATTTTTTTTTATAATTTGTCAACTATTTAAGCATAGTTTTTAAACAACAAGCCAAACTATTTACAAGGAGTGAATTATGGTTGAAAAAGAGATAAATCAAGACGCATTAAACGAAGTGTACCGCAACGCAAACGTTGCGTTACTTTCTATAACTAACGTAATTGACGAACTTGAAGATTGCCCTTTAAAAAAGGAAATTGCAAGTGAGTATGAAGGTTATGAAAAAATAATAGGCGAAATATCCGCCTATATGCAAGAAAAAGGCTATGAATCAAAAGAAGTGGGCGCTTTTAAAAAGATTATGATGTCTTCTGCAATAAAGGTAAACACCGCTTTTGACGACACGCCAAAGCACATAGCCGAACTAATGATAAAAGGAACGGTTATGGGCATTACGGAACTTTGCGGAATTATAAATAATTCTAAACACATTACCGATAAAAACATTATAGAATACGCAAAAAAACTAAAAGAACTTGAAGAGACGTACGAACAAAAACTAAAAAAATTCCTATAAAAAATTGTTAGTTTTAGAATAAACAAACTTTTTTAAGTTAATACTTTAAAAGGAGGTATTGTTATGAATAATTGTAATAACTGTAATTGTAGAGTAAAATGCAACGTTTGCGAATGTATCCACAACGATAGTTGTAATACTTGCAATTTAGATTGCATTGAAATTACCCACGAAAAAACTGCCGACGACGTTGTGGCAACACCACATTTTTGCAAATCTTTTTGTAAGAAATAAAAAAAGCGCTGGATTTCCAGCGTTTTTTTATTGTCATTTTTTTAAGTAATGTTCTAAATAGCCGTAAACCGCCGCTTTTGCATAAGGCGTTGGTTTATGCCCCGTTGCGTGATTTACGATAAACAATTTATCTTTATGTTTTTTATAACCTTCTATGGTGTCAAGCGCTTTTTTACTTTCTTCGTTGTCGTAGTGCCCTGCAACTAAACAGAACGGCTTTGGAGCAACGCACGCTAATAAATCTTGGTTATTAAGCCCTGCTTTTTTTACTTCTTCTAACTTTTTGCCCCAGTACCAAACGTCGTCCCAGTTAGACCTTTCCCAAACAATTCCAAAATCGCTTGCGCCGATAACTTTAATTCTATCGTCTAAACAACCCGTGTAAAACGCCATTTTTCCGCCCAAAGAGTGACCGTAAATGCCGATATTTTCGCTGTCTACACGCTCGTCTTTTTCAACTACGTCTATTACAAGTTGAGTATCGTAAACAAGTTTACCTATACCCGTCCACTCTGGATAATCAGTTATAATTGCAGTGCCTGCAAGTTCCCAACGTTCCCAAGCGTCGTTATCTAAATCGCTGTCTATATACGTTCTATAATACGCGTCGGCAGTGGCTACGATAAAGCCCCTTTCAACAAGGTCGACAAGCATTAAGTTTGAAGCGTAACCAGCATAAGGTAAATGCTCTTTTTTTTCGGGGTCGTAAGCCATCGTCGCTTCGGGGAAGTAAAATGGCAACACTACTGCAGGCAATTTGCCCGTTGCGTTTTTAGGTATTGCAAAAAACACTCTTTGATAAGTAACCGTTCCGTCTGGTCTTACGCCGTTTGCTTGCAAATATACTTCGCAATCAAACCCGTCTAATTCATATTTTTTAACAAATTCAAACGTTTTTTTATAATCGTAGTTTTTAGGACTACCTATTAGTTCTTTCCACTTATTTAACATTTTTTACCGCCTTTAAGCATTTTGTTTTTTTGATAAAGTTATTATATATCAAGGCAACGTCAATGTCAATGATATTGACAAATTCTATAAAGTTTTTAATTTTTGAAGGCATTTAGTTTAAAATATTTTAGAAAAACAGTTGATAAATACTTTTTTATATATTATAATGATAATAATAAATTTTAGATATAGAAAGAGGTATTGTTTTGAAAGCAATTATCAACGCTACAATCGTAATGCAAGATTACCTTATACCAAACGGTACTATTTTAATTGACGGCGAAGTTATTAAAGCCTATGGTAAGGCAAAAGACGTTAAAATTCCTGACAATTGCGAAATTATTGATGCTGAAAATTACTACGTTGGCCCCGGTCTTATAGATATTCACACTCACGCAGTAGACAATATGTGGATATATGAAGAACCTAAAAAAACGTCTGAATTTTTGTTTAAACACGGCGTTACGGGTGTTACCCCTGCGCTTTACAACAACCTTAATAAAGACGCTTACTTACAAGCCGTTGAAAGTATTTTAACAGCAAACGAAAACGGCGATTTTGACAACTTCGTTGGCTTTTATATGGAAGGACCTTACCTTTCGCCAAACTTTGGTTGCGAACGCGACAAAAACGTTTGGAAAGACGCGGTTGTTAAAGAAGAATATATCGATATAGTTAAAAGGGTTAAAGACACTGCAAAAGTTTGGTGTTTTGCCCCTGAAAGAGAAGGCATTGAAGAGTTCGTTAAAGACGTAAAGAAAGAAATTCCAAATATTGTTTTTGCAGTAGCGCACAGCGAAGCAACGCCAAAGCAAGTTGAAAAGTTTATTCCTTACGGTTTAAAAATTGCAACTCACCACACTAACGCTACGGGCACTATCCCACACTACTCTGAATGTAGGGGCGTTTGCGTTGACGAAGCCGTTAACTACAACAAAGAAATTTACGCCGAACTTATTTCGGATAAAATGGGCATACACGTCGTTCCTTATATGCAAAGGCTCGTTCGCAAAATTAAAGGCGACGATAGAATTATTCTTATTGCCGACCAATTCGTTTGCGACGGTCCTATTCCAGAAGGCTTTGAAGAAGCAACTGATATCCATTTTGACAATGCCGGTGAAATTGCAGGTTCGGGCTTAACGCTTGACGTTGCGTGCGGTAACTTTATGGTTCATACGGGCTGTTCGGTTGTTGACGCATTTAGGTTTGGTTCTTATAACCCTGCGCGCGCGTTGTCGCTTGTAGGCGTTGGATATATTGAAGAAGGTAATTACGCCAACTTGACGATAGTTGACGATAAATTTAACGTTAAAAAAACACTTTTTAAAGGAGAAGTAAAATGAAAACTATTTTTGACCCAGCAACAGACTTTAAGTTTGTCCCTGCCGATTACGTTCCTTTCAAGGACAGAGAACTTTGCGAAAAGTTAAGAAAAATTAGCGGTACGGATTTAGAAAAGCACCCTAACCCTGATTTCAACATCAAGGTTATGATGAACCCACACCCTGTATTGATTGCAACTTTATTTGAAAGAATTAAAGAAGCATCTGACAACAATAGAAAAATTACGCTTATTTTAGGTAACCCAGAACCTGATACGTATATTCCACTTGCTCAACTTATCAACTACTTCAAAGTAGACTGCAAAAACGTTCACATCTTTGCTATGGACGAATGGGCTGACCAAGACGGTAACATTGCGCCTGAAACTTATAAAGCAGGTTTTGCGCACTCAATGCTTAAATATTTGGTTTACCAAATTGACGAAAAACTTCGTATGCCTCTTGAAAACGTACACTATCCTACGAACAAGAACATTGCAAACTACTCTGATATGATTACTGAATGTGGCGAAGGCGGTGCAGATATTTGTTCTTCTTCACCTGGTTGGACTGGCCACATGGCATTTATCGACCCAGTAGCCGAATTTATGCCAAGTTTAAACAGTGATGGTTCTTACAACATTGACGAATGGCTTAACATGAAGGCAAGAGTTGTTGGTCTTCACCCACTTACAGTTGCGCAAAACTCACTTCACGGTGTATTTGGTCAATCTGGTTATATTGCAGACGTTCCACCAAAGGCTGCAACAATCGGCCCTGTTGACGTTAAGAACGCAAGAGAAAGAATTGAAGTACACGCACTTTTAACTAACGGTACGTTCTCTTCTTGGCAAAGAATGACAAGCCGTCTTGTTCTTCACGGACCTGTTACTCCATTGATTCCAAGCTCAATGCTTCAAACTATGAAAACTCAAGTTTACGTAAGCGAAGAACTCGCTGCTCCGTTTGATTGTTGGGAAAAAGTTGGTTATTAATTTTTAATTACAAAAAAATATCGTTTAGCGTTTCTTTCAAGAAACGCTAAACTTTTACCTATTTAGGAGATTACTATGAATTACGATATAAAAGTTGGATTTAGTCGTGTTAACATCAACCCACCACTTAATATTAAAATTCGCGGTTATTTAATAGACCGTTTTAACGAAGGTTTTTTAGACGATTTAGAAGTAAACGCGTTAGCCGTAAACAAAGACGATAAAACCGTTGTGTTAGTTTCCGTTGACAACTGCGGAATAAACAAATATATAATAAAAGAAATTAAAGGTAAAGTTTGCGAATTAACTAAACTTGACGAACAAGCCATATTTATTCACGCAACGCACATACACACCGGTCCGTTTTTAAAAGTAGACGAAAAATCGCGTGAAATTGAAATTAAATACACTGACTTTTTAGGCGACAGAATTGCCGACGCTTGCAAAATGGCAATAAACGATTTAAAACCTGCCAAAATGGGTTATGCTTTTTCAAAAGCAGAAAAGGTTGCGTTTAACCGCCGTTATCTTATGAAAGACGGCACAACTAGAACAAACCCCGGCGTTAACAACCCAGATATAGTTAAGTCTTTGGGCTTGCTTGACGAAAGCGTTAACGTATTAAGATTTACTCGTGAAGACGGTGAAAACTTTGTTGTAGTAAACTTTGGCAATCACCCTGACTGTATAGGCGGAAATAAAATTTCGGCTGACTGGCCAGGCTTTACAAGAAGAATTTTTGAAAAGGCTATTGATAATTCTAAATGTATCGTATTTAACGGAGCGCAAGGCGATATTAACCACGTTAACGTTGCGCCAAAAGGTGGCGACTTTAACGGTATGTTTATGGACTTTGACGACGTTTCAAGGGGTTACAGCCACTCACGCCATATAGGTAACGTTATGGCTGCTTCCGCTATGGTAGTTTACGAAAAAGTTAATTACGTTGACGTTGATTCTATTGATTATAAAATTGAAGACGTAGAAATCTTTTTCAATAAAGCGGACGAAAGTGAATTAGAAGAAGCAGAATATATTTTTAATATGTATAAAGAAGGCAAAGCCGATGAACTTCCATACAAAGGTATGATGCTTACTACTATGATTGCGGGCGCACGTAGAAAGGTTAGTTTAAAAAATAGCCCCGACTCTACTAAACTTCCGTTTTCAGCAATAAGAATAGGCAACGTTGCCTTTGCAGGTCTTCCAGGCGAACCTTTTGCCGGCGTTGGTATAGGTTTAAAGAAAACCGAAGGCTACGATATGATACTTCCTTGTTGCTGTACGAACTCGTATCAAGGATATTACCCTATGAAAGACTCTTATCAAGAAGGCGGTTACGAAGCGTGTGGTGCTACTTTTAAAGAAGGCACGGCAGAACGCTTTATTGAATACGGTTCAAAAATCTTAAAGAGCATTCAAAAGTAAAAATTTTACAAATAAAAATGGCGAAAGACAAACCGTCTTTCGCCATTTTATTTTGCTTTATTTAGCGTTTAAATACTCTTACTATTAAGCCTAAAACTAAAAGCAAAATAGAAAATATTAAACTTAAAGTTAAAATAGTTATAAGGTAACAACTAATAGTTGAAACGTAGCCTAAAAACACGCTGTAAGTGTTTATTTTTAATAAATTAGATATAACGCTTAATGCAAAGTTTACGACAAAAAGTAAAACTATAAATAGAGGAATAGAACCAAAACTGCCTTTTAAGTCTGCACTGCTTAAATTCATATGCAACGCAATACAAAGGCAAACTACCAAAAATATTATCGTTTTATAACTAAAATCCGTCGTAAAAATTGAAGTTAACGCCACGCTACAAACTGAAAATAGATAAGATATTATGTTACCGTCTATGCCGTCTTTTTGAAAGGCAACTAGCACGCTAATTTCGGCATTTATTTCGTCAAACGCGCTCGGTATAAGCAGTTTTATTAAAAAGTATAAAACCACCGCGCCAACCATAATAGGCGCTACGCCGATAAAATAATTGCCAAGTACTTGATATAAATTTTTTCTGTTGTATGAGTGATTAACGTAACCTAACACACCGTTAGAATCGTCTATTTGATAAAGTCTTATTTCTTCAATTTTATGAAAGAACAATAGACACATAACCGCGTGTGAAAGTTCGTGTATAGGCGTACCTATAAGGCCTGTGGCAAGGCATACCGCCCTACCACTGCCCGTTAGTTTATAAAAAGTTCTGTTTATTAAGGATATAACGAATCCTATAACGTATACGAAAACTATAAACACGCCTGCTTGAAACAACACGTTGTTTAAAACTTCTTTAAACATAATCTTTTGCCTTATACGTTAGTCCAAGTTTTTTCCGTGCCTAAACCCGTAATGATATTAGAGCCGTTACCAACCGCTGTAATTACGACTTTTAAAATTGAGCAAGCGTCTAAATGGTCGTTTACGTCAATATCTGGTTGAGTTACGTTTTCTAATACTTCGGCAGGAGTATTTGCGCCGTCTCTATAAATTTCTACTCTATAAGTAATTACGTTTGCAACAGGCGTCCAAGTTACGTTGCCGTCGTTTTGGTTAAGTTGAATTTGGTCAGCGTTTAATTGAGAAAGCAACGTTATCTTTTGAATGCCCTTGCTTTGAGAGTTTAACGTGTAGTAACCTTGGTCGTCAAACGTACCGCCAACAGCGTAAACTTCTACTTCAAAAGTGCCTGGGCCGTTAGGATTAAGCCTATATGAAGTTCCTATGTTTTCGCTATCTGGTTGAGTTTTTCCGCCAACGGTATATTTATAACCTTTTGCAAATGGGCTTTCTTTTGTTACTGTTACGATAATTTCTCCGTCAACTGCGTAAGCCGTCTTGCTGTATTCAACCTTGAATTCTGGTGTTTGAAGTTGCATCGTTGCTTGGTTAATTTGATTTGGGAAGGAGTCTATCGTAGGAAGTTCGCCAACCGCATTATTACCTACTGCAACTATTTCAACGTTATAGCCACTTTCAAGCGACTTGATTTCCGTAAAGATTGCGTTAGGGTCAAACGAATATTCCTTGATGCCTGCGTGAGTTTGTCTATCAACGACAACGCCGTCAATGGTAACTGCGTAAGCCGATGCGTTCGTTACGCCTTTCCATACGTATTTGCCGTCTTTCTTTTCAACTTCTGGCGTTGCAAGTTTAGTTACGGTTGCCGGTTCTGAAATTTCACTGTTAACGTACGTTTCGCCATCGCCGATTGCTTGAACGGTAAACGTATATTTTTGACCGCCAGCAAAGTTCTTGTTAGCGCTTAAATCAAAGTTCTTTAAACTACCGTCTCTTGAAATTTGAGCGTCGTTCATGTCGTTATACACTCTATACGTGATTTTGCCAAGTTCGTTTTCGTTAATGCCCGTTAAGTTCCACATTAAGTGAGTGTTATTAAACGACAAGTTAGACGGAGCGTTAAGTTTAACGAATCTCTTTGAAGAACTTGGAAGCGAAGTCATATAGTATACGCCGTCGTCGTAAGCATTTTTTATTGCCCTTAAAGCTACGTCCGTTCCTGCGGTAGAGATAAGTTTGTTCATATTAGAAATAACCGTAACGTTAGTTTGTTCAATGTTGTTGTTTAATAAAAGTTCATAGCCCGACGCATTGCCTAATTGTGGCGCAGTAAATTGAAGTCTACCACCGTCAACGTCCGTTAAAATTTTAAGGTTTGTAGGCGCGTCTAAACGAACGACTCTTATAGGCGCGCTGTAATTTGACGCCAAAACGTCTCTGCCGTTACCTTTTGCGGCAACCATAACTTCATATTCGCCAACTTGTAAAGCGTTGTCTAAATCCATCGTTAACGTGCTGTTATTCAATGGATTGCTGTTTGAACTTGTGCTAATAGCATAGCCGTTGTTTGCCATAGGTACGCTATCGTATTTAACGTTATAGCCGTCCATAACTACGTTCTTTGGCGTAGATAATACCGTTATAGTAAACGATAAGTTATCTTCGTTTTTAGAGTTTAAGAATACGTTGATATCACTTCCGTTATAAGTTGCGCCTTGACCCATTTTCTTAATGGCAAAGTTAATTGCAACGCCCGTAGAATCGGTGTTTTCAAAGAATTCAGCAAAAGCAACCGAAATTTGTGGTCTATCGCTATCGTCCGTAAATGCAAGGCCGTTCTTTAAAATTCTATAAGAATAACCGCTATCGTTTTGACAAGTTACGGTAAAGCCGTTTGAATTGTCGTATGCTTGGCTTGTAATAAATTCGCCGTTAGAAACTCTTTCGGCTGGACCTGGACGTCTAACTTTTATAACGTTAGATGGTCTTGAAGAATAAATAGTGCTATCAATTTGTTCGTTGGCAACAGCCGAAACCGAAACTTGATATAAGCCGACTTTGTCGTATTCGTTAGCGTAGTTTTGTTGACCTGCGCCGTAATCGTATGATTGAGATACGTTGTCTGGGTCGATAACCGTAACCTTATAGCCTGCGGCACTACCAACTAAATCCCAACGAATACTGTTTTCGCCACCGTCAAGCGACGTCATTTCGTCCCAAGTGATAATAGGCGCTGGCAAGATGTAAATGCTCTTTTCGTCCGTAAACTTACTAAAATAAGTAACGTCGTCAGATGCCGTTGCCCTTACGCTAATATCAAGGTTTACTGCCGTTGCTAAAACCGTTTTGTTATCAAAACTTGGCTCTTTTGTTGGATAAGTTTTAGTGCTATCGCCTTTTTTAACTTTTACTTCATAGCCCGTTGCGCCGATAACTTCCGTCCAAGAAAGCGCGCCACCTTCAACCTTTAAACCCGTTACCATAGGCAAGAATTTAAACTTTTTAACTTCCGATTTTGCGCCGTCAAAAGTATCTTCGTGGTTGCCGATTGCTTGAATTACGACGTTAAAATCTTCTTCATCGGCATTGTATAAATACTTTTTAGTAGTTACGTTGTCCGCTTCTAACGTACCGTCAACAAAAATTTTGTAGTGGTGTGCGCCGTTAACAGGTTCAAACCATATGTAGCCGTCTTTATAAAGGATATCGTCTGCCGAAACTTGCGCAAGTTGTGTTACGTCAACTGAATCTGACCAGTATGAATAGTAAGAATTGTCGTTTGGCATAATAGGACGAATTTTATATTGATGTTCTCCAACAGTGTGAGTTTCTATTTTAGCAACACCTATGCTGTTAGGAAGAACCGTGCCGTTATCTTTAATTAAATAATGGCAACTTCCAATAGGCGACCAAGAAACGACGCCTGTTTCCGAAACGGTTATATCGTCAATAGTTTCTAATGGCCTAAACGTCATAGATATAGGTTCAGATTCTACTTTCTTTTTGCCCGTATTTGCCGTTGCTTTAATCGTAACGGTAAATTCTTCGCCGTTTGCGCCGTAAGCGGCTGTTGGCGATGCGTAAGAAAGTTGCGTACCTTCGCCTATTTGAACGGTATAGCCGGTTGCGTTTTCAACCGCGTCCCAAGTGATATACTCGCCGTCATACTTGATATTCGTTGGTGCTTCAAGGGAAATTCCACCGCAAGCGGTAAGCCCTGTAACTGCAAATATCGTAGTAAATACGGTAAGAATCATTAGAACAATTTTTCTTTTTGCATTCATTTACTTATTCCTCCAAAATGAATTTTTGTTTATTATTTGTGCAAGAAGTTAAACCCCTACTAAAAAGTTTTAACTTCGCATAGACGTATAAAAAGTTTGTTTTTATATAGTTTACTCAACGTAAACTGCGTAATAGGTATTGCCTTCTTCGGCATTTTGATGAAAGTTGTTAATCCTTGCCGAACTAAATTTTGACGCGCTAAACCCAAGTAAAATTTTATCTTGCGGGGTTTGTAACGAAATAGTTTCGTCTTCATACACCCTTGCGTCTTGCTCGCCGTTGCCGTCTCTTAAATCGATTTTAATAGATTTAAAGCGCTTATACGACGCGTAAAGTTCAACAACTTCGTTAGTGTCTGGCAATTCGCTTGGTTTTAGTTGTTGTAAATCTTCGTCTAAATACCAACCGAAAAACTCTACGTTAGTTTGGTCTATATTAAAATACTCGTTTAATTCGCTATTAAAAGGAACTGCTTGTTCCCTTGGATTAGCCAAATCGCCGTAATTAAATATAACGTTAACGTTATCGGGCACCCATTTAATATATACGTTGACGGGATTTTCGTAGTTGCCTAAAAAATTATCGTCATCAATAGTTTTAATGAATTTATCGTATATAAACTCGGCAAATTCTAAATCAAGCGACCTATCAAAATCCCAAGAATAAGTATTCGTTCCGTCGCTATATTCAAAGCCACCGTAAGTGTATCTTCCGTGCCTTTCTTGATAGTCTTCCATTTTAAAATGGTTAAAGTTTATATCGCTTTCCAAAATAGTTTCGCCTATTTGACGTTCGAAAGAACAACTGTAAGTGGGCGAATTTTCAATAGTCGGGTCGTAAGCGATAAACTTAAAGTGATAGTAGTATTTTCCCCAATCTTCGTAAACGTCCACTACGGAATCGTCTTTTATAGAACAAATTACGTCTTCATCAATGCCGTTCCACCCGTCAAATATACAATATCTTTCACCGTTTTCATTAGTGTAGTACAAACCGTTAAAATAGTAGCCTTTTCTTATGGGTTTTTCATATTCTGGCGCGCGTTTAAAATCGTAATAATTATCAAGCAATTTAAATATATGATCTTCGCTATGCTCGTTAGCGTGCCTTTCGCCCATAATAGTAATAACTTTTCCGTCGTGCGTGTGAATATTAAACGTCACTTTGCCATAATAAAGTATTCTATCGTTACCGCAACCGCTTACAAGCATAATGGCGCAAACTATTAACAATAAAATTGCAATAAATTTTTTCATTTTTTTATCCTAACTTAAATCCGACAAGTAAACCACGTAATACGTTTTGCCTTCTTGCATCGACGTATAATAGAAACCTTCGTTTATTTTTAAAGTTCCTTCTGATTGCTCTGAAATTCCATACGCGTCCGCAGGCATATTGCGTGAAAGCGTGTTGTCGTCATACACTTTTACAGTTTTAGGCGCTTCGCCGTTTTTATAATTTATTTTAATAGTTTTGTAATATTTCCAGTCCGCGTAAAGATTAAGGGTTTGAGTTTGATAAATAAGGTCAATTTCGCCCGTGAATTTTTGCGTTCTTTCTTCGTCTAAATACCAGCCAAAGAACTCAACGCCAACTTCCGTTTGAGTGCTTTCCCTTTGCTCAAAGTATACGGATAAGTTTTGATCGTACGAAACTTGCTTTTCTTCGTCGGGTTTAGACTCAAAATCGTAATGCAATTTTACGTTTACTTTTATAGATTCAAATACTGCTTCAACTACTATTTCGTCATAATAAGCGCCTTTAAAGATTTCGTCTTTTTCGTCATCAAACGTGCCGAAAGTCCAAGGTACGGGTTCAAAAGTAGAATCCCAACGAACGCTTGTTACTTTCCAACCTGCAAGAATTTCTTTTGGTCTGTCACGATTTTCTAAATAAGACGCCACTTCATTTGGTATTTCGACGGTTGAGCCGTAGTAATACGTCTTTGTGCAAAGCGTTGAATTGTCTACTTTATAAATTACGTAATAACCGTTAGATTCCCACTCTTCGTAAAGGTCGATTGTAGAATTGTCTTCAAAATTTAGCAAATACGTTGTATCTACTTGATATTTTTGGCGACCTTGCCTATGAATTAAATGTTCTTTGTTGCCACGCTTTTCATAATATAAGCCAAAAAAACAATAGCCACGTCTATATGGTATATCGTAACCCGTTAGCGTAGACGAATTATTATACGATTCTAGAACGTCTACGATATAGCCGTCTACGCCTTCATTTCTATGCCCTGAAACCGTAATAACTTGACCGTCGTGGGTATGAATATTAAACGTAATATTGCCGTAATAAGTTTTATTATTTTGACTTAAATCGCAACCACTACTAGAACATCCCGTATCACAGCCTGTGCCACAACCCGAACCGCTATTAGACGAATCGCAACCGCCGTCACACATTGCGCTACAAGTTCCCATCGTAAGCAAAATAGCACCTAATAAAACTACTATCGCTATAAACTTTTTCATTTTTGCATCCTTATTCGTTAAGCACTTGTTTAATCGCCTTAATAGAGTGCTTAAAATTTTTATATTATATTTGCTAGCCTTAATCAAAACGTCGCTTGATTAAGGCTATTTTTAATTATTCTTCACTTACGGCTGGCAATATTAAGTTCGTAATGCTACCTACGACGCCGTTTGTATTGCTCGTGCCTATTACTTCGCCCGTTTGAGTGTAAGAAAGAACTTCCGAAGCCGTGTTATCGTTGGCTATACGACCAAACAAACCACCGACGTAATCAGTTCCCGTAACGGTTCCGCTATTTGACGCCTCTTTAACCGTTATACCTTGTTGACCGTCATAATACTTACTGTATCCACTGTTAGAAGCGTCTGCATCGTATTGACCTATTAAACCGCCTACTTTGTTTACGCCAACTATATTTCCGCTATTCGTAAAGTTATTGCAAATTACGAAACGGCTAGCGTTATCGCCACTTACGTAGTTGTTCGAAATTCTACCAAATAATCCCGAAACGTAATCAAGACCAGTTACGTCGCCCGTATTTTCAAGCGTATCTAACGTATAAGCGTGCAATTTGCTTTGGTATCCCGTAATACCGCCAACGTAATTACTGTTTGGCGCATAAACTCTTGCCAAGTTTTTACAGTTAGTAAACGTACCCGTAGACGTGCCGGCAATACCACCTACGTAACTTCCCAAACAGTCGCTTCCACTATAATTAATTTCAACGGTATTTACTACGTTCTTAAAATGTGTTTCCGTTGATTTTCCAACGTAACCACCTAAATATGCGTATTTAGTTGAGCCGTCTATATACGCGCCCGTACAGTTTATCGTCGTTCCTTCCGTCGTTGCGTTAGACAATATAAACAAATGCGAATAGCCCATCATACCGCCCACGTAACTTACGCCCGTAATAGTTGAATTGTTTACTGGCGAAATAAGTTCGGTAGTATAACAATCCGTACTGCCGTAACCTATAATACCGCCGACGTAATAATTGCCTTTGACGTTGCCGGTATTAACGATTTCTCTTCCCATTAAGCATTGTTGACCTTCGTAATAATTACTGTAACCACTGTTGCTTGCGTCAGTATATATAGAGCCTATAATACCGCCTACGTTATCGCCACTTGCCGTAATTGTTCCAGTGTTTTCTAACTTCGTTAAAGTTATCGTTCTAATGTTGTTGTCACCACTTACGTAAGTGTTTGAAATTCTACCGAATATACCGCCGACGTTAGAAATTGCAATTATATCGCTCGTATTTTTTAATTCTTTTGAAGTGTAACCGTATGCCTTGTCGTTATATCCACAAATACCGCCAACGTAACTACTGTTAGGCGCATTTATTAACGCTTGGTTTTCACAATTAGTAAACGTGCCGGAAGATTTACCGCAAATACCGCCGATATAGTTACCCGTATTATCGGTTGTTGAATAATCAATTTCAACAGTGTTAATTGCATTTACTACGTTTGTTGCTTGCGCTAATCCTACAAAGCCACCTATGTATGCATATTTATTTGAGCCGTCTATATACGCGCCGGAACTAATTATCGTAGAGCCTTGCGTTTCGGCACTCGTTAATATTAGGTTTTCTGAATAACCTATCATACCGCCCATATACGCAACGCCTCTAACGTCACTTATACTTTTTGGTTTGATAATTTCAGTAGTACTACTATCGGTTCTTATGTAGCCCATAATACCGCCGACGTAATTTATACCAGATATATCGCCGTTATTTACAAACTCTCTGCCAACTATTGATTGCATGCCTTCATAATAGTTGCTGTATCCACTGTTTGCTGCGTCCGTATAAACGTAACCAATAATACCACCGATATAATTGCCTGTACCTACGATATTACCGCTGTTTGTTAAAACGTTAAGGTTTACGGTTTTATTACTATTGTCGCCACTTACGTAACTGTTCGTAAATCTTCCGTATATTCCGCCAACTTGAGATATAGCCGTTATGTTTGCCGTGTTAGAAAGTCTTTGGTTTGTAAAAGCGTATCCTTTATTAGAATTGCCACAAATACCGCCAACGTAATTACTGTTTGGCGCATATATTTCGCCTTCGTTATAACAATTTTTAAACGTTCCCGAAGACTGTGCACAAATACCGCCCAAATAATCGCCCGTACACGTAACGTCGCCATAAATAATTTTCGTATTATTCGTTGCGTCAGATATATTCGTGTTATTAGCAATACCTATATATCCACCCACGAACGCATATCTATTTGAACCGTCTACGTGTGAACTTTCTAGTACGAAAGAAGTTCCGATATTAGACGGCGACGTTGCCGTTAAGTTTGTTGAAACGCCGATAACACCGCCAACGTAAGCAGTTGCCGTAATTTTTGCACTACTTACGCCAGAAATAAGTTCCGTACTAATGGTATCAGTTTGTATTTCACCGATTAATCCGCCAACGTAAATATTACCCGTTATATCGCCGGTATTTACAAATTCTCTCATTACTACGCTTTGAGTTCCATCATAGTATTTACTATAACCACTATTAGAAGCGTTTGTGTATATCGAGCCGAATATTCCGCCTACGTAATTACCCGTACCCGTAATATTTCCGCTATTTGAAAGTTTGTTTAAATTTACTATCCTTGCAGAATTGTCCCCACTAACGTAACTATTCGATAATCTTCCAAAAATACCGCCTACGTGCGTTGTTCCCATAACGCTACCCGTGTTTGTAAAATCGCCAAGAGAATAAGCGCGCACGCGGTCATAGTAACCTACAATTCCGCCAACGTATGCACCTTCACTTAAAATATCACCGTTATTCGTTAAGTTTCCAAGTGTTAACGTGGCATTTGCGCTAGTTCTACCAACGAAACCTGCGGTAAATTTTTTACCACTAACGTCGCCGTTATTTTCACAGTTTGTAATCGTTCCGCCGTAAGAATAACCTACAAAACCACCCGTGCCTCTGCCATCAGCATCGGCAAAACTCGTAACGGGGGCATTATTAGTTGAATTTTTAATCGTTCCGCCGTTTAATATCGCCACAAAGCCACCCGTCGTACCGTCATCGGCAGTAACTACGCCCGATAAAACGTTTACGTTGCTTATCGTTCCCGTAAGAGTTACCGCTATACCGCCGACAGAAACGTGCTCGTAACTTCCACTTACAACTCTTAAATTGTTGAAATTAAGGTTACTTACAGTTCCTGACAAAGTATTAAACATAGCAAGGTTTATATCTTCGTCAGTTTCAATACTTAAATTAGTTATCGTATAGCCGTTGCCGTTAAGCGTACCGCTAAAATCAAACGGTTGCCAATCGCGACCCGTTAAGTTAATGTTTGCAACTAATTGATAGGTTGCCGACGGGTTGTTTTTAATATCCAAGAAGTCGTTAACCGATTTAACGATAACGTCTTTATTATTAGCGTCTGCAATAAAGAAAGGCGTTAAAGTAGCGTTAGTAGTGTATAAGTAAGCCGATTTTGATTCGCCGTTACCGTTTGTTATAAGTTCCGAACTAATGCCGTCGCTATATTCCCAACCAACGAATTTATGCCCTTCTTTATAAGCAACGGGTAAAATATAAAATTCGCCGTAGCCTATCGTTTGTTGAGTTTTGCTACAATAAACGTTTTCGCCAACCGAAAGAGTAACTAAATAATCAACGGGGTCGTAAACGACGTGAATAGAAACGTTGCTTGCAGGCATTGTAAATTCGTAAACGTTGTTTTCCGATACTTTAGTGCCGTTAAGTTCAATGCCTTCTACCGTATATTGCGAAGCGGTAACGACTTCTATTCTTACCTTTTCGCCTGCAACGTAGTGCTCTTTAATTTCAACCGTTCCCGCGTCTAAACAAGAGTGAGTAACCGTTATATAACGCTTTTCAAGGAATTTTGCGTAAACTTCGGTTTCTTCGTCGTAAGAAGTCCATTTTTTAGAAGAAATGCCGTAGCCGTCGTAATCGGTAAGTTGAATAGTAAGGTCTTCGTCTAAATACCAACCGAAGAAACCGTAACCGTCACAAACGGGAACGTCTAATCTATATTCCGCATCGTATTCAACAAGTTTATAGTCAACGGGAACGTTTCCTATTCCTGCGTGATATATAACCTTTCTATCGTCACCTTGGAATTTTGCAATTAAGTTAAGGTTGCCGTAAGTTCCCGGTTTTATGCTTGTTATTGTTGTTTTGGTTTCGTCGCCACCCCTATACCAACCTTTAAAGGTATATCTATCTTTTACAAGCGTTTCTAAACTCTTTTCGCTTTCAACCGTATATTCAATGTCTGGAAGTTCCGTTTTTCCGCCTTCAACAGTCTTACCGCCGTTAAGGTCGAAAGTTATTTTATAAGTTATAATTTCCCACTTGCCGTATACCGACTTAATACCGTCGCTATAAGAAAGAGTTTGTAATTTAGAAGTGTTGTAAAGTTTGTTTCTATACCAACCGATTAACTCTTTTCCAGGGTTTTCAATGTCGGGCCAAGAGAAATCGTCTAAACCGTCTCTTTGTTTGTAAACTTTTACGGGTATACCTTCTTCGGCTTTATCGTCCATATAGAAGTTAACGATTTTGTACATATCCCAAAACGCATAGAGTTCAAGGTTCATTTTTACGTTGTTATAGTCCGCATCGTTTTTATAGTCTACGTATACAGTTGCGCTTGTTGACCAACCAACAAATTCACGACACGTTTCTTCATCGTCTTCAAGAATAGGCAAGTTTTCAACCGCAGTATTGTAAACGATACTTTTTTCTTCCGTATCGCCCGTACCGTTATTGTAACGTAAAGTTAAAGTGTAACTATGAATTTTTGTTACGGCATATAACGGAGTATCGTTAAGCCAAATAGTGCCGTTTCCGTTTTTGCCAACGCGTATATAATCGCTTTTAACCGAAGTGCCGTCCGAAATTAAAGTTCCGTTTTCGTTTTCAAATGCCCAACCGATAAAATCGTAGCCCTCACTCATTTTTGGTTCGGGTAAAGACATAATTTCGTCGCCTATCTCGATTTCTTTTGACGCTAAAGTTGAAACGTCCGCAATTAAATCGTTCCCCGTTATGAAACTCTTTTCGTAAACGTGGGTTTGCCATTGCGCGTATAACGTTGCGTTTTGCGTAAGATTATGTAATTGTTGACCGCTTGCATTAAATATTTGAACGCCTGCGGTTGCGCTATCGTAAAAACCTAAAAAGTCGTAACCTTCTCTTACAGTAGAAATGCCTAAACCTGAAAGTTGATAAGTAGATTCTGTGGAAATGCTTTTAACGATAGTCCTGTTTCCGTCACTAGGCATATAGCCCATATCAAAATTAACGGTAACAGTATTAGACGAACCGCCGTCACCATCGCCACCACCACAAGCGGTTAGTCCCATAACCGCAAAAAGTGAAAGCATAACCGATAAGATAACAATAAGCAAATTTTTAGTTTTATTTTTCATAATCTATTACCTCTAACGAAAAGCATTGTAAAGTAAATTTATTTGAACGACATTTTACAAATAGATACAATGCTGAAACTTTTAATCTAACCACGCAATACACGTTTTATAATTTGCTGACAAGACGCGATTGTTTTGCAAAACTTTGCAAAACAAAAGGGATATCCCTTTTGAAAAATCTTTAATTTGTTATTTAACGTCCGTTTTTAACACGTTTTTTGCTTGCGCGTGTGCATATACAATGCGCGCGTAAACGTGCATATACAGCGCGCGCGTAAAAAAAAATAATATTTATATAATAATTATCTAGTTTAAATATATAATGTTTAAAACTAAATTGCTTAACATATAGGAAAAAACACTATAATATAAGAAGTTGTAAACTTGCTTGCAAGGGTTTACAACTTCGCAATATTTCAAGCCACAAAGATAAAACGACAGTTTTAATGCAAAACTTTGTTTTGCAAAATTATGAGCGTAGCGAAATAATTTGCCTTTGTGGGTTATAATATAAATCTTTAAAACTTGCTTGCAAGGGTTTACAACTTCGCAATATTTCAAGCCACAAAGATAAAACGATAGTTTTAATGCAAAACTTTGTTTTGCAAAATTATAAGCGTAGCGATATAATTTGGCTTTGTGGGTTATAATATGGGTTTAAAACAGTTGCGCAAGGGTTTACAACTTCGCAATATTTCAAGCCACAAAGATAAAAATTTTAGTTTTTACGCTACATACTTTTTTATCAAAAACGTAACAAAAACAAAAGTTATTGACATAGTTATTAACATAGTTGATAACTTTTTAAAATTTTTGACGAAATTTGAAAAATTACCGCTTTTAATCATTATAAAAAGTTGCTAAACGTTTTTTGGTGTGATATAATTAAAAATTGATACGAATAAAGGGTGAGTATATGCAAAACGAAACTTTTTACACCCGTACCGAAATGGTGTTTTCTAGTGCGGGCGTTGAAAATTTAAAAAACTCGCACGTTGCCGTTTTTGGGCTTGGTGGCGTTGGTAGTTATGCCGTTGAAAGCCTTGTTAGAAGTGGCGTTGGCGCTTTGACTATCGTTGATTTTGAAGAATATTCCCCTTCTAATTTAAACCGCCAACTTTACGCTACTTTAAACACGATAGGCGTTAAAAAAGTTGATGCTTGCAAAAATAGAATTTTAGAAATCAATAAGGACTTAAAAGTTTACACGCACGACCTTTTTATTAGCGCGGAAACTTTAAAAGATATTGATTTTTGTAAATTTGACTACGTTATCGACGCGATAGATACCGTTAGCGGTAAACTTGAAATTATAAAAAAAGCAAAGCAAAACGGCGTTAAAGTTATTAGCGCTATGAGTGCGGGAAACAAACTAGACGCAACCGCTTTTAAAGTTAGCGATATAAAAGACACTAAAACTTGCCCACTTTGTAAAGTTATGCGAAAACTTTTAAAAGAGCAAGGTATTGACGGCGTTAAAGTAGTATATTCGGAAGAACAACCCGTTAAGCCTATTTCAAACGATGAAAATGCTAGCAAACAAATAGCAAGCGTTTCGTTTGTGCCATCGGTTATGGGGCTTATTCTTTCGGGCGAAGTTATAAAAGATTTAGCGTTAAAAAACTAGTTTTATACTAAAAAACAACGGCTTTTTACGGAAATTTTTAATATTTTTATTTTACACAAAGAGGTAGTTATTTATGGAAAACATTATGATTTGTAATTGCAAACAAGTATCCGCTTCTGAAATTGAAAGAGTGCTTGAAACAAGCGAAAAGTTTAGCGATGCAATCGACGCTTTCAATAAAGTTCAAGAAGTTACACACTGTTCAACAGGTTGCGGGGGTTGTCACGATAAAATTTTAGATTTTATTGCTGACCATATGAGTAAATAGTATGAAAAAATTAAGTCCAATACTTGTTTTGCTTGCAGGCATATTTTGGGGAACGTCAGGCTTTTTTGTTAAAAATTTAGGCTATTTGGGCTTTAACTCTTTTGAAATCGTCTTTTTAAGAATGCTTTTTGCGTCAATTGCCATTGCAATTTTTTATCTTATTACCGATAGAAAAGCGTTTAAAATCAAATTAAAAGACGTTTGGGTGTTTATAGGCTCTGGCATTTTAGGTATTTTTTGTTGCGGTTTGTTTTTGTTTATTGCGCAAGCGCGCGCCTCTTTGGCAACGGCTTGTATTTTAAACTACACAATGCTTATCTTCGTGCCTATTTTTGCCGTTATTATATTTAAAGAAAAACTCACTCCTAAAAAGATAATAGGTTTAGTCGTTACTTTCGTCGGTTGCGTTTTGTGTTGCTATGAAAGTGGCGGAAAGCCGTTAGACTTTGTAACAATTTTAATAGGCACGCTTTCGGGTTTTAGTTACGCTTTATACAGCATATTCTCTAAAATTGCAATAAATAAAAAGTATTCGTCGGAAACGATACTCGTTTACTCTTTAATATTTGCTTGCATAGGCTCTTGTTTCGTTACTCCTTTTGACAAGTTGATTGTAAACGTTCAACAAACTTCGCCTTATATATGGTACGTTTTGGGCGTTGCGCTCGTTAGTACGGTTGCGCCTTACTGTTTGTTTACGGTAGGTTTAAAAAACGTAGAAAACAGCACCGCGTCGATACTTTGTAGCGTAGAAATCGTTATGTCGTTAATTTTAGGACTTATATTTTTTAGCGAAATACCGTCCGAATTAAAAATTGTTGGCATTATCTTGGTTATAGGCTCGGTTGTCTACGTTAATTTAGACACGTCTAAAATAAAACTATTAAACAAAAAGAAGGAAATAAACAATGACTAGAAAAGAAATTGCAGAAAACTATTTTAAACAAGGATTTAACTGTTCTCAATCGGTTGCCCTTGCCTATTCAGACGTTTTAAAACTAGACGAAGAAAAAGTTGCAATGATATCTTCGGCATTTGGCGGTGGTTTTGGTCGCTTGCGTGAAGTTTGCGGTGCCGTTTCTGGTATGGTTATGGTTATAGGAAGTTTAAAAGGCTTTTCTTCAAGTAGCGACGCCGATAAAAAAGCCGAACTTTACGCCGTTACGCAAGAACTTATAAACAAGTTTAAACAAGAAAACGGCTCTTATATTTGCAAAGACCTTTTAGGGCTTCCCGAAGAAACTTCTTCGCCTATCCCCGAAAAGCGAACAGCCGAATATTATAAAAAGCGCCCTTGCGTTGAACTCGTAGGTTCTGCTAGTGAAATTTTAGAACAATATTTAAAAGAAAACGGATATATTTAAAAATGCAAAAATGCCCAAGAAATCTTGGGCATTTTTTAATTTCGTTTATTTTTTTATTTCTTTTAAAACTAGCATATACGATACGATAAAACCGCCTATAAAAAGGACTATTGCAAGCACTAAATCTAGAACTACTATGCCGTTTAAATTCCAATTTTGATATACCTCAAAAGAGTCTGGATTAAAAAACATTGATATTATAGAGCCTAGCGAAAGGCCGACTATAAAAGTAAAAACCGTACACTTTGCTCTATTAAAAGCACAAGTTAAAAGTTTAGAAAAAGTAGTTATACCAAGCAAAAATCCTATACCTAGCGCAACGTAAATTAAAAATACTTGCGGACTTACTTGCCAATACGAAAAACTTATGCTATCGACAAGCACCTTAAAAATGCCGAACATCATAAGTAGCGCAGTTGCGCTTAAACCGGGTACGATTTGCGTTACGCCGACTAAATAGCCTATAACGACGCATAGCGCAACAAACCACCAACTACAACTTGCAAAGGCGTTTGAAAGATTAAACGCGGAATCGCTACTTGCAAAAACGACGGAAACAACACCAAGAGCAACGGGCACGATAGCGCCTAAAACCATTAAAATAAAGAGTTTGGCGTTTAACTTGACGTCTTTAATTTCGTTGGTTACGGCGGGAAAAGCACCGCACATAAGCCCTGCAAATAGGCAAATTATGGCAAACGGCAAAAGGTCTAAAATACTTTTTACGGCTATAAATCCAACTAATATACCGACAAGCATACCTAAAATTATAGGAAGTAAAAAAGTAAAACATTTTTTAAAACTTTTAAAGACGTTTCCCATAGCGAAAAGTATTTGCGCGTATAACCCAAAAATTATTGCTATCGTTGAGCCACTGATTCCCGGCACAACGACGCCTATTCCTATTAAAAACCCTAAAAGCGCGCTTTTTAGCCAACTTTTTTTATCGTATTTGTTTAGTTCTATATTGCAAGAACAATCACCCATAAAATACCCCCGCAATTTATACGGTATATAAATATCGTACAGTTTTTAAAAAAATACACTTTTTTATTTTAAAATAGCACACAAGCCGTTTTGTGTCAATGCTTATTTGACAACTTATCACAAAGATTTTGAAAATAATACACGCTGTTAACATTGACATTTACGTTTATTAGATGTATAATATGTTCTAATCTATTTATATTATATTATATGATAGATAAATTTTTTATAGAGGTAGATAAATGAAATTCTATTTACACGACACAAGCGAAGTTTTAACCGAAGTAAAATCTTCAATTGACGGTTTTTCTACTCAAGAAGCAGAAAAAAGGCTTGAAGAAAACGGCAAAAACAAACTTGCAGAGGCTAAAAAAACCACTTTAATTAAAAGGTTTTTCTCTCAACTTGCAAACCCTATGATAATCGTTTTGCTTATTGCCGCGGCAATAAACCTTGTAACAGTTATCATTGAAAGAACAAGGGGTGGCGACGAATCGTTTGCGGAATTCTTTATTATCGTAGGCGTTGTTTTATTAAACGCGATACTTGGCGTTATTCAAGAAGGTAAAGCAGAGCAAGCAATAGAAGCGTTAAAAGAAATGACCGCGTCAACTTGTAAAGTTATTCGTGACGGCACTTTAAAAGCCATTAAAAACGAAGACGTTGTAGTTGGCGATATCGTAATTTTAGAAGCGGGCGACTCTGTACCTGCCGACTTACGCGTTATAGAGTGCGCATCGTTAAAATGTGAAGAAGCCGCGCTTACGGGCGAAAGCGTACCCGTAAACAAAACGGCAGACACTCTTACCCTTGGCGAAACGAAAGATATAACCTTGGGCGATAGAAAAAATATGCTTTATATGGGTAGTACGGTTGTTTACGGTAGAGCAAAAGCAGTCGTTGTTGCAACGGGTATGGATACCGAAATGGGCAAGATTGCAAACGTTCTTAACCAAACCGAAAACGAAGTTACACCACTTCAAAAGAAATTAAACTCTCTTTCTAAAATATTAAGTTTCTTGGTTCTTGGCATTTGCGTGTTTATATTCGTGTTTAAAATCCTTATGGATATGGACTTTGGATACGAAACAATCCTTGAAAGCTTCATCGCGGCAGTATCGCTTGCGGTTGCGGCAATACCCGAAGGTTTAGCAACGGTTGTTACCA
This sequence comes from Christensenellaceae bacterium, assembly GCA_045651725.1. Taxonomy (GTDB): domain Bacteria; phylum Bacillota; class Clostridia; order Christensenellales; family Borkfalkiaceae; genus HGM11412. Next base: position 28,154 of record JAZRSX010000006.1, on the reverse strand, counting down.
TAGTTTTATCTATGGGTATGACTAAAATGGCTAAAAACAAAGCCGTAGTTAAACGCCTTACCGCTGTTGAAACGCTTGGTTGTACGCAAATTATTTGTTCGGATAAAACTGGCACTTTAACTCAAAATAAAATGACCGTTGTTGAACACTATGGCGAAGACAAAGAACGCCTTGCAAACGCTATGGCTCAATGTTGCGACGCTGTTTTAGATAAAGAAACTCTTACGGCAAAAGGCGAGCCAACCGAATGTGCGCTTGTAAACTTTGCTTATAGCGTTGGTATTAACAAAAACGACGCCGACGCGAAGTATCCAAGAGTTGCCGAAGCGCCATTTGATAGTATGCGTAAAATGATGTCTACGCTACATAGTAACGACGGCAAAATTATTCAATACACGAAAGGCGCGCCCGACGAAATTTTAAAACGTTGCACGCATTATTTAAAAGACGGTAAAGCCGTTAAACTTACCGACGAAGTTCGCAAGGCAATACTTGACCAAAACAAACAAATGGCTGATAAAGCACTTCGCGTTTTGGCGGCAAGTGAAAAAACTTATAAAGAAGTTCCCGAATTTAACGAACCAAGCGAAATTGAAAACGAACTTTTATTCTTGGGCTTAACGGGTATGATTGACCCTGTAAGACCAGAAGTTAAAGACGCAATAGCACTTTGTAAAGAAGCGGGTATCCGCCCTATTATGATAACGGGCGACCATATAGACACCGCCGTTGCCATTGCAAAAGAACTTGGAATTATAACTGACGCAAGCGAAGCGTTGATGGGTCACGAAATTGACGAATTAAGCGACGAAGAATTTGAAAAGAAGTTAATGACTCTTTCGGTATTCGCCCGCGTTCAACCCGAACATAAAGTTAGAATTGTTACGACGTTTAAAAAACTTAATTACATTACCGCTATGACGGGTGACGGCGTAAACGACGCGCCAAGTATCAAATGTGCCGACATCGGCGTTGGTATGGGTATTACGGGTACGGACGTTACCAAAGGCGCTGCCGATATGGTCCTTCAAGACGATAACTTTGCAACAATCGTTGACGCAGTTGGCGAAGGAAGAAGAATTTATGAAAATATCCGCAAGGCTATTCAATTCTTGCTTTCAAGTAACCTTGCCGAAGTTGTGGCAATGTTTATGGCAACGATGCTTGGCTTTACACTTTTAAAACCTATGCACTTACTTTGGATAAACCTTATTACAGATACTTTCCCTGCCCTTGCACTTGGTATGGAACAAGGCGAAAGCGATATTATGAAACGCAAGCCAAGAAATCCTAGCGAAAGCATTTTTGCAGGCGGTATAGGTGTTAACGTAGTTGCGCAAGGTATATTTATAGGATTAGTAACGTTACTTTCTTTCTTAATAGGTCACTACATTGAAGGCGGTGTTTGGGAATGGTCTTTCCACGACGTAAACGACCTTGCAAACGACGGTATGACAATGGCGTTCTTAACACTTTCGTTAACAGAGAGTTTCCACTCACTTAACGCGCGTTCTATCAACCACTCGTTATTTAGCGTTAAAAAGCAAAATAAGTGGCTTTGGGGCGCATTCGTGCTTTCGTTGTTACTTACGATATCCGTAATTTATATCCCTGGAATTAACTCTATATTTGAGTTTACTTCAATTAGTTTTGTTGAATTCTTAATTGCTACGGGTCTTGCAGTGCTTATAATTCCATTTACGGAAATGTTAAAACTTATAAGAAATTTAGCAACTAAAAACAAATAATTTATAAAAATTTATGGCGTACGGTTTAACCGTACGCCATTTTATTTTGCTACTTAATTATCTAACTTCTTCTTTTTTAACTACCGTTAATTTACCTTTTCTTTTTGCTTTTGCAAAGATTTTATCTCTAAACTTATAAACCACGAAACCGCCAACGCCTAAAAGCACAACCGCAATTATTAAAATAATTGCCCAAGTTGGAAAGGTTACGAATTTAACTCTATTCCACATTTCGTTAACTTTTGACAATTCTTCGTCGTTAAAGTTTTTCATAACCGTACATCTTTTTACGGTATTAAAGTCTGGATATTGAGTTGCAAGCCTACCCGTTTCGCTTGTAGTTTTTACGGTAAAATCAGAACCGAAAAAGTAAGATAAGTCTAGGGTGCAAGCGCCGTCTTCGTCTCCGTTTTCTAAAACGTAATCTTCTATGCCGTTAGAAATACAACTTGTATAGCCGATATATTCCATATTTCTTATTGCAATTTCCGGACTACAAATAAAATCTAAAAATTTAGTGGCGTTTACTTTGTCGGCATTTTTAGGCATAACCCAACCGTCAAACCAAACGTTAGAGCCTTCTTCGGGAACGACGTATTCAAAAGTTAAGCCTTCTTCTTCGGCGGTATCTATTGCGTACACGGCGTCGCCACTCCAAGCAAAGTTAACGTCTATTTTGCCGTTTAACATATCGTTTTTACCGCTGTCTACTTCAAAGCCGTAAAGTTTACCCTTTAAGTTCTTTAAAAATTCTTCAACTTTGCTAATAGTTTCTTCGTCCGTTCTATTAAAAATTTCGGCTATTTTATTTGAATAGTTAGCGTCGTTTTTATCAAGTGCTTTAAGTTCTTCTTCATAAACCGCGCCTACGGCTAAAATATAAGTGTCTCTTATACTATCTTTTATCGTTGCCCTTTTATTAAACTTTTCGTCTAAAATAGAGTCCCAATTCTTTAATTCTTGACTATTTGTAACGGCGGTGTTATAAATATAACCCATAGTTCCCCACATATAGCCCGTTGCGTAAGTTTCCGCGCCACTAGTAAGACCAAGGTCGGCAAACACTTGTTTAATGTAAGGCGAGCCGTTTAAATTCCAATTCGCAGGAACGGCGTAAGGGGTAAGCATGCCTTCGTCTTTCATCTTTAATATCATATATTCAGATGGACAAACAAGGTCAGCGCCGTCCGGATTGTTTTTAAGTTCGTTATACATTTCTTCGTTAGTGGCAAAAGTAACGTAATTTACCGTTATTCCACTTTCTTCTTCGAACTGTTCTATAACGCTTTTTTTAAGTTCGTCGTTACTAAAACGCGAAGTTAAAGATTCGGACAATCCGCCTTCTACGTCGCTATCTTCGTAGCCTAAATCTATATAGTCTTCCCAACTGTAAACGGTTATCGTCGTGTTCGTATCCGCTTTTGCGGTTTCTATTTTGCCGTTATATAAGGAAAGTGAAAGTACTGCTATAAAAACAACTGAAATAATTTTTTTAAACATATTTTCTCCTTATTTTTTACTTTTTATTTTTTTTGAACTCCTTATATTCATAATTACAACTGCTAAAACCGTAATTAAAAATATAATAGTTGTAAGCGCCCTGTAAGTTGCAACTTCTTTTACCGTTTGCGCATTTGAGTGAACGAGCGATTTGTATACCGCCGTACTTATAGTGTCAAAATTAAGTGGCGAAAGCGTTGCGGTTATAATATAGTCGTCAAGCGACAAAGTTATAGCAAGCATAAAACCTGCAAAAATACCCGGCAATATTTGTGGTATAATAATTTTCCAAAGCGCTTTTATAGGCGTGTCGCCAAGGTCTAACGCCGCTTCGTATAAACTACTATCCATTTGCTTTAATTTTGGCATAACCGACAAAACTACGAAAGGCACGGTAAGAACTATATGCCCTAAATACAAGCCGAAAATCGACCTATTTTCGCCACCAAGTAAAAGCAAGAACATTACCAAAGCGCACGCGGTAACGACTTCTGAATTGACTACTGGAATTTGCGACGCCATATTAGTGTATTTACCAAATTTACCTTTGCTGTAAAAAATACCTATTGCGCCCAAAGTTCCTAAAATAGTTGCTATCGTTGAAGATATAACCGCAAGAAGTACGGTGTTTAAAACAACGTCTTTAACAACGTAAAGCCTTTTATACCATTTAAAAGAAAAGCCTTCCCAAAATCCAAGCCTATCACCACTGTTAAAACTGTAAATTACAAGCAAAAATATGGGAATATAGATAAATGCAAGAACTAAAAAGATATAACCTTTTGAAAAAAACTTTTTAATCATAAATTTCTACCCCTTGTATTTTCCGAACTTTTAAACCCGCCCGTCAAAAGCATAGTTACAACCATAATAACAAGCATTATAAGTGAAATTGCCGCGCCTTCGTTTATTTGAATTTGCGCGCCCGTTTCACCCAAGAAACACTGTGCTATTAACTTACCTATTATTGAAAAGCCTGCCGCACCGCCCGCCGAAAACGCGTCGGTTACAACGTAGCAACTCATTACGGGTAAAAATACCATCGTTACGCCACTTATAATGCCTGGTCTTGAAAGTGGTAACGTTACCGAAGTAAACACTTTTACACTACTTGCGCCAAGGTCAAAGGCGGCTTCTTCGTAACTTTTATCTATTTTTATTAAAGTAGAGTAAAGCGGAAGTATCATAAATGGCAAAAAGTCGTAAACAAGCCCTATAATTTCCGCACCGCTACCAAGCGGTATTCCCAAAAATGAAAGAAGTTCTTTCATAGCCATCGCCCTTAAAACGAAGTTAAGCCACGTTGGTAATATAAACAAAAGCAATAATATAAAAGCAACGCTATCTTTCATACGCGATAGTAGGTAGGCAACGGGGTACGCTATTAAAAGACATAATAAAGTAACCACGATGCTTACGAATATGCTTATTATTAAAGTGCTTACGTTGGTTGGGTTTGTAAAAAACGTTATAAAATTATTAAAAGTAAAAGAGCCCGTTTTAGAAGTAAAAGCGTAGTAGATTATTAAAAGCAACGGAAATACTACGAACAACGATAAAAATAGTCCGTAAGGTATACAAAGTTGACTTCTAGTAAACCCTATACCCCTAACAACTTTTTGCGATTTGAAAGGCTCTTTTTTAATTACCCTTGCTCCTTTCATCGCTTTGCATCCACCTTTAATTTAAGTTTGATTTTTTCTTTTGGTATCTTAACGCTTACCCTATCGTTTTCGTTCCAAGTGTATTCGGTATCGCAAACGAAGTCTTCTTCTTCATCGTCGGTACGAATAATAACTTGATAATGGTCGCCTTTATATACTATTGAAATTATTGAACCACAGGCGTTACCGTCTTCGTCGTTATCTATAATTTCGATATCTTTTAAGCCAACTTCAACTACAACGTCAACGTCGGTAAGGTCTAATTTTTCGCCTTTTTTAGTTATAAGGTAACCTTCTTCGTCAAGGTGTGAGCCTTCGTAAAGTTGCGTTACGTCGCAAGCAAATTCGCCGTCTGCAAACTTAACGGTATTGTTTTTAGTAATATAGCCGTCGTATACGTTAGAAACGAATTCTTTTTGCATTATGTGGATATTTTCAGGCGCTATAACGATGCCTACGTTTTCGCCCTTTTCATAGCACTTTGTAGATTGAATTTCTACTTCGGTTTTGCCAACCATAAGCGTCATTTGATAGTGAACGCCTTTGAAGATACAACTGTCTATAACGCCACAAACCGTTCCCTTTTCGCAAGGCACGATTTCAACGTCTTCCGGCCTAACTACGACGTCTACTTTTTCGTTCTTTTCAAAATCGTCTATACAATCGAACACCTTGTTCATAAAGCGGACTTTTTTGTCGCCAACCATCGTACCGCTAAATATGTTGCTTTCACCTATAAAGTTTGCAACAAAGGCGTTCTTTGGCTCGTTATAGATATCTTGTGGCGTGCCGATTTGTTGAATTTTGCCGTCTTTCATTACGACAACGGTGTCGCTCATTGTAAGCGCTTCTTCTTGGTCGTGAGTTACGTAAATGAAAGTTATGCCCAACTTTCTGTGCATTTCTTTAAGTTCAAGTTGCATTTCTTTACGCATTTTTAAGTCTAACGCGCCAAGTGGCTCGTCCAAAAGCAAAATTTCGGGTTCGTTAACGATAGCGCGCGCTATTGCTATACGTTGTTGTTGACCGCCCGATAGCGTCGTTACGCTACGCTTTTCAAAGTCTTCAAGGTCAACCATTTTAAGCGCTTTTTTGACTTTTAAAGCAATTTCTTCTTTGGTATATTTTTCAATTTTTTCTATTTGATTACCCAAAGAATCTTCGTAAGTAACTTTAATTTTTTTAAGTTTTAAGCCGTAGGCAATATTGTCGTATACGTTAAGGTGTGGAAACAATGCGTATCTTTGAAATACCGTGTTTACAGGGCGTTTATACGGGGGAATATTAGTTATGTCTTGCCCGTTTAAGTATACGTTGCCAGACGTTGGCTTTTCAAAACCCGCAATCATACGCAAAGTGGTCGTTTTACCGCAACCCGAAGGTCCTAAAAAGGTTATAAATTCGCCCTTTTTAACGTATAAATTTACGTTGTTTACAGCGGGAGTATCGTCGTATTCCTTGCTTACGTTTACAAGTTCTATAATTTTATTTTCTACTTCTTTCGCCATAACTTCCCCTTTATACTTCTTTTGTATTTATTAATTTTTTATATGCTTCATAATACCTTTCACCCAAAACGTTTTGAGATTCGGCGCAAAAATGTATTTCGTCTTTATTATTAGTTGCTTGATTATTGCTTTTTAGCCCGTTTGTTGGAACAAAAATTCCGTTTAACTCTTGGCAAACTTCTTTAATTGCCTTTAAAACGGCGTCGCACGCGTCTTTGTTTTTTAAATACCACTCGTCGCAAAAACCACCTGCAATAAACGGTATATTTTTGCCGTAAATACTATAAAAATCTTGCATCATTTCTAAAAGGTTTTGCCTATGTACGGTATAGCGTTTTTCTACGCCCCACTCGGCTCTTTCAAACGCGTCGTGCTCGCCTTGGTGCCATAAAAACGCAACGACTTTGTTTTCGCTGTTAAGCGCCAAAACTTCGTCAACCATTTTTTTAAGTCTTGGATATAGCGTGCTGTTTATTCCCCACTCGTTTCTAGAAAAACCCGTTCCTCCAATAGCGGCGTTTAAAATTAAAACTTTTCTGCCTTCTTTTAAAACTTCGTTTTTATAATGAGTGGCAAAAGTATACCCTAAACATACCCTTTTGCCAAGTTTATCTACGGCAACTTTTGCAACTTCTATATAAGAAGTTAAAGGCTCTTTTAAAACAAGTTTATAATTATCTCCGTCTTTTATAAAGTGAGAGTTATTATCGTCGTTCATATATAAAATTCTGTCGCAAACTTCATATTCTTTAGTTACTTCGCCCCTACCTTGACCTTCGGCGTTTGATTGACCTGCTAAAATAATAATATCTAATTTATCGTTTTTAAACTCTTGAAACATAATAATACTCCTTTAAAACTTAAAAAGTTGGTGGCGATGAAACCCACAAAAATTTTGCAATATCTTTGCTAACGTTAATAATATAATGGCTTTTATCCGATGCAAAATAAAAACTTTCGCCCTTTTTGCACTTATACTTTTTTTTGCCTAAATGAATTACGATTTCGCCTTCTAAAACGTAACCGAATTCTTCGCCTTCGTGCGGTACGTCTTCTTCCGTTGCCGAATTAGGATTTAACTCTAAAAGCATAGGCTCCATCATATTCTTTTGCGCGTTAGGAACAAGCCAGTTAGCCACGCTTTGTTCCGTCTTCTTTTCTATAAAATCGTTTTCCGTAAATACGATTTTTGCTTCTTCTTGCTCCGAAAAAAAGTCTTTTAAAGTTGTGCCTAGCGCAAACAAAATATCAATAAGAGTTGCTATAGACGGGCTTGTTAAGTCGTTTTCTAGTTGAGAAATATACCCCTTTGTAAGTTCGCACCTATTTGCAAGTTCTTCTTGCGTAAAACCGCACTGCAACCTTAATTCTTTAATTTTATCACCTAATACCATAAACACCTTGAAGATTAGAGACTGTAAACTTTTTGTTTAATAAAACTAAACAAGTTAATTATATAAATAGTAATATATATTGTCAACTATTTTAATATATATTTTAATATTTTTTTATTTTCCGCCCCTTTTTAGCGACTATTTTTTTACAAAATAAAACCACTAGATTTTCTAGTGGTTTTTTTATTGTTTTTTTTGTAATTTTTTATTAGATTTCGTACATACAAATGTTGTTGATTTTGCAGAAATATTTTAACTCTTTGCTAAAATCACCGTATGCAACCATCCAGTGATGCCCTATGCCGTTTTGCATAATTTCTTTATTGATTTGCGAAACAGGTTTATCAAACTTAATTTTAACGGGGTTGCCTGGGAATTCCATACCGCAAGGAACGGCGTCGCCCACCATAAATGAAAGGCGGAATTCTTCTCCATGACCGCAAATATTAACAGCCGTAACTTTACCCGGTTTAACCAAGAATTTAGTGCATACGCCCGTTTCAGCAAGTCTTACGGGGCAAAGGTCGATTTCGCCTTCCGCAATAGAAAAGCCCGATGAACCGCAGTGCGCAAATAATATCGTGTTTGCGCTATCGTCTAAATATAACAAGTCCGTATTATTTATAGGCTTGCCACTTAAATCGTACATAAGTTTCATTGTGAGCGCGTTAGTAACGTCGCCTTCACAAGAACCAACTATGCCTTCTTCGGCTAAAAGAGAGTAGCCAAGGCAAATTTTACCCATATAAGTAGTATAGCATTTTACCGAAAGTGCTTGAAGTTCATACTCTTTTGCAAGTTCTTTAAGTGCGTTATAATACTTAATTGATTCAAGCATTGCTTCTTTTGAAGAAGTGCATTTGCAAGGTTTTAAAATATCACTCTTGCTGTCAAGCAATTTTTGTGCTTCTTCGTCAGACATAGCGTTGACTTTATTAGTCATTTCTTTTTCGTCAAGGTTAACTACTCTTGAACCAAGTTTTTGTTTAATTGAAAATTCGTCATAGGCAATTTCGGTCATACCCTTAACGCGTCCACCTATTGCGCCAACTCTAGTTTTAGCCATAGAGTTTTTAAGCGCGTAAGCCGTAACGATAGTTTTAGTTTGTTCTACGCAATCAACGTCGTCTGCTTCACCGTAAACGAATTCGCAAGTTTTACCTATATCTCTAAACACCGCGCCGATTTGGTGTGCGCAACAAAGAGAACCCGTATCAAACGCAGGATATGCGCGAAGTATTAAAGGCATATCTACGTAAGAAAGCAAGTCTAATAAATGGTGGTCTTCACTCCAAGTTGCAATACAAATCATTAAAACGTCTGCATTAGTGCCTTTTAATTTTTCAGCGGCTTGTCTAACAGTGTCAAGGTCGTGCATAACTACGCCTGTGTTTTGACAGCATACGCCTTGTTTTTCAAGCGCTTTTGCCGTTTCGTTAAGTAATGGCATTGCTTCTTCGTAACCAACTTCAAAAGGACAAGCAAGCGCAACTGTTGCTACATTTAATTTCATATTAAATCTCCGTTTTTACCTAAAAGGTAAAATTTTATTTTATTATACTTTTGTTAAAAGCCATTTTTCTACGTGCTTTACGCTTTCGTTTTTGTTTACCGTATAAAGTGGCGATAAACTTTCAACTTCTAGCATATAGTCGCACATAAAAGTTTCAAAAGAAACGTCGCCATCGGGATATTTTGAAGTTTCTTTAATATCGTAAATTTTTTCAAACACAACGCCCTTGTTTATATATTTTACAGGCCCTGCGGGATGCCCCACGCCTATTTTATACTTTTTAGACGTTGGCTTGTGCGTTAAAGTTATTAACTCTCTTTCGTATTTTACCCTTTCGTCGCCTAAACTCGTATAGTCCCACATAGAAATTCTATGCAACGGGTCGTAACCGTCGTCTCGATACTTTAAAGGTATATACTCAATTCCGCCACCTGCCATAGTAGTAACGCCCCAAACGGAAAATTGACGCGTTTTGTCGCTAACGTTTTTAATTACGTTTGTAACTTGAACGCAATTATCGTTTACAAACTCTATTTCTACCGATTTTATAACTTCAAGCCAAGTGTCTTCATTTTGCGTTAAAATAACTTTATCGTCTTTTACTTCATAGAATATAGGTTGTGTTTCGGGCATATAGTTTTTGGGGCTTTCCGGCGCTATCCAGACTCTATGACCGCCTAAAACACGCCAACCTTCGTCGGTTGACAAATCCGTCATATCGCTGGGATGAACGAAAAACAAGTTTTCGCTATCCTTATATGATAAATACGCAATTCTAATGCCGTAATCAAGTGGCACTTTTATTTTTATATCTTTATTTTCTATGCAAAGACATTTACCAAAATCTTTATGGCTTTCAATATAAGTTTTCATAGTGGTTATGGTAAAACCCTATAAGGTACAACGCGGAAAGCGTCGTTTGCCATACGGAAACCTTCAGCGTAATCTACGCCACATTGCATACCCCTATATTTTGCGGTTGTAAGCACGCCGTCAAAGAAGTTTTTGCCGTCGCCAAAAGTGTCTTTATAGTTGGCTTGCATCCATTCAACTTGACTTTTGTGTTCAGCGCACATTGCCTTTTTAATTTCGATAGTTTCGGTAATGTCTACGTATTCCGTAGGAATAAAGCCAAGACCGTTTACAGGTTCAAAGTATGCAATAATAGGAATTTTATCGTAAGCAGGTGATTTAGTTTTGATTTTTTCAATGGGAATCATAACTGCTATGTCGTTTATAATTTTGCTTGTAAGTTCGTGGTCGGGGTTATAATCTTCTGGGTTATGAGTAAGTATAACGTCCGCCTTGCAGTATCTAACAAGGTTGATAAACGCAATTCTTGCGGCTCTATCTTCAAAAAACATTTCATCGTCATAATCAAGGCAAACATATTCCGCGCCGATTATAGACGCTGCGCGACGCGCTTCTTCTTTTCTTATTTTTGCAATTTCTTCCATAGAAAGAGTTGCCGAACCAATGTTTCCGTTAGTTGCCGTAGCAGTAAAAACCTTGTGACCTAATTTTGCGTATTTTGCAAGTGTTCCACCACAAGATTCTTCAATATCGTCTGGGTGAGCACCGATTGCTAAAATGTTCATAATTTCCTCCATTTTTTTAATAAGAGCCATAGCGAAAATTGTAATAAAATTTTGCTACGGCTCATACTAATTTAATTTATTTTGTTATGATATAACTTTTATAGGTTTATTAACCTTGTTTCCATCTTTGAATTACGCAAGTTGCACGTCCGCCTTCTTCGTTGATGATTTCATAATCGCCAAAGCAAGCAGGAACAACTAACGTTTGGAACTTATCGCAAACTGCGAAAAGGTCTTTATTAGTTTTAGAACGAACTGTAACTTTTGAACCAACGGTTAAAGTAAGCATATTCATAAACTTACCTTCAGTTGAGAATTCGCCAACTTTTTCAAAGTGAATTCTTTCAACGTGATATGGCATAACAGGAGTTGTTTTATAGCGGTCAATGTAGTAATCTTTTGTCCACTTAACAACTGCAGGTGTAGATAAAAGGTTATCTTTAACCCAAGATGCTCTTCTTGTTTTTTCCATGTTTCTACCATGTTCAAGGTGCATCTTTAATGGCTTACCTGTCATTGTCTTTTTGTTATCGTCCCAAGATGGTCTAGCAAAGTCATATTCAAAGAAAGAATATTCAGTACCGTTGATACTTGGGTTAGTATCCATTTCAAGTACCATTTGGTTACCGCCGTGACCGTGCATTGTCCCTGGAGGGATAAGGTAAAGGTCGCCTTCTTTACTTGGCCAGTTAGCGATAAAGTCTTTCCAGTTTTCGATAGGAGTGATGTTTTGTGATTTTTCACAAAGTCTTTCCCATTCTTCGATGTCAGCGCCATCGTGGAAACCCATCCAAGTGTTAGCGCCTTCGTATGCTTCTGCTATATAGTAAGTTTCATATCTTCCAAGTGGTTCGTCAAAGTGAGTTTGAACGTAGTGACTGCTTGGGTGAATATGCATAGGCATAGAAATTCTTTCTGCAGGTTGTGGTGTAGCGTGGTAGCCGTCGTCAAGCCAAATGTCTAATGGGAAAAGACCTGGGTATTGCTTATCGATAAGTTCACCAACAAGTTCTTTACCATATTGCATAGCGTTAAGCATAGGCATAGAAATACTTCTTTCGCCACCGAAATCGATTAAGATACGAAGTTCTGGACCAGCAATTTTGTTCCATGCGTTGTTTGCAAGGCCTTCAACTTGATAATCCATATCTAAATATCTATACGCACCCCATGGACCTGGGCTGAAGATTTTAACTTCGTGGATAGGATATTTAACAAGTGTTGACATAATTTCGTCATATGCAACTCTTGGTACTAATACAAGGTCACCTTCAAAGTAGTTTTCAATATAGAAATCCATTGCGCCATACATATAGTCTTTTTGGCGTTTTAACATATAGTAGTCAGAGTAGTTGTATTCTTTCCAGTTGTAGCCCTTAGTAGGTTCTTTGCAACCGAAAGTATTAAGTCTGCCTTCCCACATATCCCATTGAACTTTTTGGTGTGTGTTATCAACGTAGCATTTAACTGCTAAAAGGTCGGCAAATTCTTTAATAGACGCGCCTTCGCCGTAAATGATAACTACTGCGTCGTTGCAAGCTAATTTTGCTTTTGCTTTTGCAACTGCTTCAGCGTTCATAAGGTCTTCAATAACACCCGTTTTGTTTACTTTACCAAAGCCTGGGTCATCTGTAACGTATGGTGCGTTGTAAGCGATGATTTCTTCTCTTGTTTTGTAAAGTTCATTAGCAGGTAAAAGTTCAACTTTTAATCCCTTTGCAGAAATCTTTTCGCAAAGTGCTTTTGCAATCTTTTCAAAATCAATACCATACCAACCGTCGATGGCAATGTTCTTGCTGGTTGAGTCAATTAAAGAAGCTAATTTTTCAATAGTCTTATCCCAACCGAAAGTTACGGAATCTCTATTTTTATTAGAGATTACGATTTTGTTGTCAGCATTTTTTATGGATTCATATACTGGCATACTTTATCCTCCTTGAATAAATCAATTTTTTTATTTTTTATATAATTTAACTTTACGCAAACTTAATTGCAAAAGTTAAAACATTTCGTTTTTGTTTTAGATTTTACGCCCTTTTAAATTAGTCTAATTTTAATCTTTCCCAAGTGTTTGCCATATTCTCTATTTCTTGTTTATTCTTCATACCGTCAATAGAGTTTGCTTCAAACAAGTTGCAAGCGGCGGCAGCCGATGAGAACTTTAAAATTTCTTCGTCGTTAAGACCGTTATACAAGCCGTAAAGCGAACCTGCGCAGAAAGAGTCGCCCGCGCCAACGCTACCCTTTATCATTTCCTTTGGAATTTTAAGCGATGCAACTTCGGTAAATCGTTTAGTCTTAACGTCAAGCGCAAAGCCCATTTCTTTACAGTGGATAATGATTTTATCTTGAACGCCGTTTTCCATCATTTTGGTCATAGCAAGTTTAACGTTTTCTTTAATTAACTTGCCGTCTTTATCGTATGGTTCAAGATTGAATATGTGGCAACACTCAATTTCGTTTATTATAACGTAGTTGCAATATTTAAGCGAAGATATAATTTTTTTGCCGTAATCTGCGGAATTATCGCTAACGACGTCTACGGAAGTTTTAATGCCCTTTTGTTGTACTTGACGTAAAAGGCGCGCCATTTTAGTTCCGTATTCGCTGTCTTCTTCATCAAATTTATCAAGCAATAAAATGTAGCCGACGTGGAATATGTCGCAATCTAACTTATCAACGTCAATATCGGTTGGGGCAAACACTTCGTTAGTTCCTTTTTTAAAGAAGAAAGTGCGTTCGCCACCTGCTAAACTCATAACGTCTGAAAAGCCTGTTGGAACAGTTTTAGAAAACTTAACCATATCCGTATTTATGCCGTTATCGTTAAGTTGTTTAACTACGAATTTTCCGTTTTCGTCATCGCCGACCATACCAACGGCGGAGATATCGATAGACCTGTCAATTTTACTTAAATTGATTGCCACGTTAGGAACGCAACCGCCAACCGCAAGCGAAATATCCGTAATATGTGAAAGCATGCCGATTTTTGGGTACGAGTCAATATTCTTTACGATATCAACAAGTAAATTGCCCGCTATAACGATGCCGTTTTTGCCGTTTGACATAACTAAAATCCCCTTAAAATTGCACATAATTTGGCAATTATTACTTTAAAAATAATTTTACCAAACCTTTTATAATTTGTCAATACATTTTATGATAATTGTTTTACTTATATTTATATATAAATATCCTTTTAAAAAACAAGTCGTTTTTATTGATAAAATAAAAGATTTTTTTCAAAATTTTTTGCATTAAAAAAGCCTATCGAAAAATAGGCTTTTAGTTTATTTGTTTAGAACGTATTTATAGTATAAATCGTTTATTTCTTTTCTAAAAAATTCGCAAATATCGTCTCTACTTAAACCGCTGTTTTTTAGTTGTTGAACGTAGCGCTTTTTGCCAACGATTAACTTTCTTGACTTGCGGTGATAGTATGCGGGTATTACGGGCACGTCTTCACCCGTCTTTTTATAATATTGTTCTGCAAGAATAACGAAACCCGCAAAAAGTTCGGTAAGTTCGTCAAAATACCCGCTGTTTGAGTTTTCTGGAAAAATCATAACGGATATATTGTTGTCTAAAACAGTCATACTGTTTTTAATTGTTTTTGTTTGCCTAACGTCTTGATAAGTTGGCATAACTTTCATGCCCTTGTATACCATTTTAGAAAACAACGCTTCAAAAATACTTTTTAAAGTTGCGCTAACTTTGTTTGTTTTACATTTTTGTATGTAAAGCACGTTTCTTAAATAGTTATACCTTGACGCATAGTTGCCAAGCATTTGGTGTGCGCCCCATTTATAGTTATATTTTGGATAGTTTATTTCCATTGCCATAGGGCCGATTTTTGCGGAGTGGTTAGATATTACTATTGCTTTTTCTGGCACTTCTTCTTCACAAATAACTTGACATTTATAAAACGGCTTAATAATTGCCTTAAAGCACTTAAAAATAGGCTGTTTTTTTCCTTTTATAACAAATTCGCCTTTCATTTCAACCTCTTTTTTATAAACTATAAAGGTATTATACACCTTTTTAAAAAATTTGTAAAGCAATAATTTTGGCGCACTTTTACTAAATAAAAACCCCGAAAGCCGTTAAACTTTCGGGGTTAAATATTTGTTAATTATTATTTGTTAAGGTTTTCTTCAAGTTCTTTAAGTTTTTCGTTAAGTTCGCTTGGAAGTCTATCGCCAAATTGACTATAAAATTCTTTAATGCCCTTAACTTCTTCAAGCCAAGTTTCTTTATCAACGGATAAAAGGTCTTCTACAACGCTTGTGTCAATATCAAGACCTTCAACGTTAATGTCTTTTGCGTAAGGAATATAACCGATAGCAACGTTTTTAGCGTCAACTTCGCCTTTACATCTTTTTAAAATCCATTCTAATACGCGTAAGTTATCGCCAAAGCCTGGCCAAATGAAGTTGCCTTCATCGTCTGTTCTAAACCAGTTTACGTTGAAAATTCTTGGTTTGTTCGTAATCTTTTTGCCCATATCAATCCAATGCGCAAAATAGTCAGCCATATTGTAACCAACGAAAGGACGCATTGCCATAGGGTCTCTTCTAACGACGCCGACAGCACCCGTTGCAGCGGCAGTAGTTTCAGATGCCATAATAGAGCCTACGAATACACCGCTGTTCCAGTCTCTTGCTTCATATACGAGCGGAGCAGTTTTAGCACGTCTACCACCGAATACGATAGCAGTAAGTGGCACGCCTTCCGGTGCTTCAAATTCGCTAGAAATACATGGACAGTTAATTGCAGGAGCAGTAAACCTACTGTTAGGGTGAGCAGCCTTTACAGGAGCGCCGTTTGCGTCAACAGTTTCAGGAGTCCAAGGATTGCCTTTCCAGTCAATGAGTTTAGCAGGTTTAACTTTGCCTGGCACGTCTTTTTCCATACCTTCCCACCAAACCGTATTGTCAGTTTCGTCAAGAGCAACGTTTGTGAATATTGCGTTCTTTTTAGTAGATAATAATGCGTTAGGGTTAGAGTGCATGTTAGTTCCTGGAGCAACGCCAAAGAAACCGTTTTCTGGGTTGATAGCCCAAAGTCTGCCGTCTTTACCAACTCTTATCCAAGCGATATCGTCGCCAACACACCATACTTTATAGCCCTTTTCTCTATATAAAGCAGGTGGGATAAGCATTGCAAGGTTAGTTTTGCCACAAGCCGATGGAAAAGCAGCCGAAACGTAGTTGATTTCGCCATTAGGGTTTTGAACGCCTAAAATAAGCATGTGTTCAGCCATCCAGCCTTCTTTCTTACCTTGATAAGATGCAATACGAAGTGCAAAGCACTTTTTACCAAGAAGAACGTTTCCGCCGTAACCAGAGTTAACCGACCAAATAGTATTGTCTTCTGGGAAGTGAAGAATATATCTCTTTTCAGCATCAAGTTCCGCTTTAGAGTGAAGACCGCGTACGAAATCGTTACTGTCCCCTAAAACGTCTAAAACTTCTTTGCCTACCCTAGTCATAATCTTCATACTAACTACGACGTAGATAGAATCTGTAACTTCGATACCTATTTTACTAAAAGTAGAACCAACCGCACCCATAGAATAAGGGATAACGTACATAGTTTTACCTTTCATGCTACCGTCAAATATAGCGCCGACTTTTTCGTATGCTTCTTGTGGGTCCATCCAGTTGTTGATTGGGCCTGCATCGTCTTTATTCTTGCAACAAATAAAGGTTCTGCCTTCTACACGCGCTACGTCGTTTACGTCTGAACGGTGAAGATAGCAACCTGGAAGTTTTTCTTCGTTAAGTTTGATAAGTTCGCCCGTTGAAAGCGCTTCTTTTCTAAGTTCTTCATATTGTTCTTCTTCGCCCGTAATCCATACTACCTTTTCTGGTTTGCAAAGGTTAACGGCGTCGTTAACAAATTTTAAAACTTGTTGATTGTTAGTCATTTTTTTGCCTCCTAATTATTCATTTTGCATAAAATGTATTTTTGCCTTTAATTTTTTATAAATTTTAAATTTTTTTGAAAAAATTTTGATTGCCTTTAAGCGTTTTTTAAAGCGCAAATTTCTACGATTTTTATTTTATCATATATTTGTAAAATTGTAAACGCTTTTTATAATTATTTTTATATTTGTTTTATGTAAATTTTATTATTTGTTTTGCTAAAAAATGCCAAAGACTAACTAAAAAACATATTTTGTAACAATTTTTAATATATATAATAAACGTAACGGTTTCGTTGCGTTTTGGTAAAAGTATGGATATTGTTAAACGCATTTTAATTTTAAAAAATTTAGGCAAAGACGAAAGGGTTAAAGGCTCGGCAAAAATAACGACTGACGGCAATACTTTAACGGCGGACTTTGAACTTGTTAACGCGCTTAATCTAACCTTTGAAACTATGACCGCAATTATTGCTACGAAAGACGGCGTTTTTTACAAGACTTTTAATAGAGCAACTATATTTTCTTCGCAATTTGCAACTAATTGTAGCATCGACGAAGGCGTTTCTATTTTAGTTGTTAGTCAAGACGAGTTTTTGCTTTTATACGGCGAAAGCGGAAAGGCTTTTAAGGGTTTTGACGAACTTTTTTACCTTTACGAAAACGAAAGCGAAATAAAAATAAAAAGCGATTATAACGCGTGCTATGACGACGAAAAAATCGCTACGGAAAATTATTATGAAAAAGAGTTATCAAACGGCTTACTTACTAAAAATGACACTTTTACAGCGGACTATTTTAGAAAAGAAACGCCAAAAGAAATTGAAGATAAAATTTTGCAAAATGAAACGGACGATTGCAAGTGCAAAATCGCAGAATTTTATATAAAAAATCAATCGGCAATTAGCAATATTTTATCTAGTTACGACGCTTTTTACGGGTTTAAAAATCTTATACCCGAAAGTCAGTTCGTAAAAATTGATTATAGCCAAACCAAACACTATATTTTTGGGATAATTAAAGAGTTTGACACCCCTAAATACGTTTGTTACGGCGTGCCGGGTGTTTATGGCGAAACGCCAAACTCTTTAAAAGAAAACGGCAAATTTATACCCCTTGAAACAGGCGAACCTATTAAAAGGGGTTATTTCGTTATTTTTCAAAGTGCCGACACAGGCGAAATAGTATGATTATTCAACGAATAAAACTTCATTTAAAAATTCTTCAACTTCGTCGCTTTTAACTTTACTTTTAGCGTGTAAAAAATAATCACGGCAGTTTATATAAAACTTTTCTTCTTTATTTTCTATTTTTTCTGTTTTTAAACACCAATTTACAATTTTTTCAATAAATTTCATAGTGGCTCTCCTTGATTACACCACTATTTTATGCTATATAATATGACATATGCTTGTCAAATAAAAAAGAAATTTTGACATTTTTGTAAATTTTTTTGGATTTTTGTTGCTAGATTTATTTTTCTTTATAATAGAGTTTACAATGGCAAAAGCCTTCAAAATTAGGGTCGGCAATTTGGTCTCTAAACTCTTTGCACATACAAACGTTATCTTCTATTTTTTGTATTCTACAAGGACAGTAGCCGTCTTTTCTTTTTAAGCCTTCTCTTATTGCCTTTACTATTTTTTCATCGCTATTAAAAGTTATCTTCATATTTTTACCTCTACGAAATCTACGACGTTATTACAATGCAAGGCAAACGCGTAATAAGTTCCGTTTAGTTCTAGCGTTTTCGTTACGCCTTTAAACTCTATTTTTTTCTTCGTTAGCATTGAAAGGTCGTTTGCCTTTATATACGCTTCTCTTTTACACCACGAAACGTAGTCGTTTACAACGGTATTAACTCCGTCGTTTAAAAGTTTTTTTAAGTTTCCACTAAATTCGCCCTTTACTTCTTGCACGTCTACGCCGATATTTTCTTGCTCGTCTACAAAGCAAACCGCAACTACGTTTTTAGAGTGAGAAACCGAAACGCTAGCCCCGTTTGATATCGGTTTATTAGACGGCAAAAAATCTAGCGTCAAAGCCTTTTTATAAACGGTAGAGTACGCGTCGAATAAAAGATTATAGGCAAACAAACTAATTTTAAAAGCGTTTCCACTATGCCTAGACTTACAATGCTCTATAACGGCAGTTGGCAAGTCGTATTCGGTTTTTTCGTCGTTAAACTTTTTAATTATATAGTATACTTTTTGCATATTACACGAATAAATTTAATAAAACTCCACTAGCAACGCTTATTGCGTATAAAGATAGCGTTATTAAAACGGCGCGTTTTAGGTTTTTGCCTTTAAAAATAACGGCAAGACCTACGCCCGCATTACAGCAAAGTCCTGCAAACATACCGCCAAAGGTTATTCCGCCCTTGATATAAAGTTGCGTTATTAAAATTGAAGACGCGCAGTTTGGAATTAAGCCTATTAAAGAAGTTACAAGCGGTTGCATAAACTTGCTTTTAGACATAAAGTTCATAATGTTATCTTCGCCAACAAGCGTTATTATTATACCAAATGCCAAGTTGACTATAAATATAAAAAGCAAGGTTTTTAAAGCGTGCAATAACGGATACCAAAAATACGCTTCGGCTTTATTTTTTGCGTTTTTAGAGTTACCGCATTGAGTACAATATTCTTCGTGAGAAAATTGAATTTTTCTATACTTTATAAAAAGCGTTTTTTTAACGAGCGCGTTTACTAAATACCCTACCGCCACCGCAAGAGAAAACTTTAAAATTAAAAGTTGAACTAGTTGCAAAAACTTTCCGTTTGTTAAAAGTATTGCAAAGGCTTCGTCGCTAGTCGCTATAAAAACGGCTAGCAACGTGCCGACTTTTATCAGTTTATTTTCATAAAGTTTAGCCGACATTACCGAAAAACCGCATTGTGGAAAAACGCCCAAAGCACCCGCAAGTAAAGGCGCGTGCGTGCCACTTAAAATTTTGCCGTTTCTTGATAATTTCGCCTTTCTCTCTATTAAATCTATTAAAATATAAGTGATTATCAAAAATGGAAATACTAGCGCGCTGTCTTTTAAAGCGTCAAGTAGCACTTCTAAAAATATTTTAAAAGTCATAATAAATTACTTTACCTCAAAGCCAAGGTCTTCTATTTTTTCTTTTACGACTTCGTAATTTACGCCGTCAAATTGCGCTTCGCACTTTTCAAGGTCTACACAAATATTGCTTGCGCCTATTTCTTTAAGCGCCGTTTCTACCCTGTTTTTACAATGAATACACTTCATTCCTTCAATTTTAACTATCATAATTACCTCATTTTTTTAATCTTAATGCGTTTAGTACAACGAATAAACTACTTATGCTCATACACGTTGACGCTATCATAGGGTTTAATAAAAGCCCTAAAAAATAGAATACGCCCGCCGCTAACGGTATGCCTAAAACGTTGTAAATAAGCGCCCAAAATAAGTTTTGCTTTATTATTTTTAGAGTACGCTTGCTTTGTAAAATGCTAAAATTAACGTCTTCTAAATTGTTTTTTAAAAGCACTACGTCGGCAAATGAAATTGCAACGTCAACCCCGCTAGATACGGCAAACCCAACGGTTGCGGTAGTTATTGCCAAACTGTCGTTTACACCGTCGCCAACAAATGCCGTATAACCTAAAACTTCGCCGTTTTTAACGATTTCCGCCTTCTTTTCGGGCAAGGCTTCGCCATAAGCGCTATCGGCGTTTACCGCCTGTTTACAAGCGTTTACGCTTGCCGTATTATCGCCCGATAAAATAACGGTCTTTATACCTTGCGCTTTTATGTTTTTGATTGCCGAAACGCTAGAAGACTTGACTTCGTCTTCAATTACGATATAGCCTAAAACCTTTTTATCAACTTCAACAAAAACTATCGTTTTGCCTTGATTGATATAATCGTTTGCGCCGTCTAAAATATTATCGCTTGTTATATTTATAAAGTTTTTATTGCCTATTTTATAGTTTTTGTTATTTATCGTTGCGCTAACGCCACCGCCAACCTTTGAAACGAAGTTAGAAACTTCGCTTTGGCTACATTTTGCATAGTTCGTTATAGCTTTTGAAATTAAGTGCGAACTGTAACTTTCAATTTTAGAAACTTCGCTTAAAGTTGTTTCGTCTAAATTATACGTTTTAGAAACGGCTAAATTGCCTTTGGTTATAGTGCCCGTTTTGTCAAAATACGCAACCTTGATTTTTGCAAGGCTTTCAAGCACTTCCGCATTTTTTATAAGCACGCCGTTTTCAGCGCACTTGCCCATAGCAACGGTTACGGCAACGGGGGTTGCAAGCCCTAACGCGCAAGGGCAAGAAATAACTAAAACCGATATTGCGTTAGATAAAGCAAAGTCAAACGGCTCTTTTAAAATTAGCCACACGATTAGCGTTATTATTGAAATTAGCGTTACGATAGGCACGAAAACACCGCTAACTTTATCGGCAAGTTTTTGTATGGGCGCTTTTGAGCCTTGCGCCGAAAGAACGTGGCTTATTATTTTTGAAAACGCCGTTTCGCCTTCTACCGCTATTACTTTTGCCCTAGCGTAACCGCCTGTTGCGGTCGTAACGGCTTTTAAAACGTCGCCTTGCCGTTTGTATACGGGCATACTTTCGCCCGTTAAAACCTTTTCGTCAACTTCTAATTCGCCCGTTGTTATAACACAGTCCGCCGATATGCTTTCGCCTTCTTTAATTGATAAAATATCGCCGACTTTTAAGTCTTTAATATCAATAAGCACTTCTTCTTCGTCAACTATAATCGTTGCGTTTTGCGGTGCTAGTTTTTTTAATTTTTCTATTGCCGATTGAGTGCTTATTTTAGACTTTTCTTCAAGCAACTTGCCTATCGTTACAAGCGTTAATATCATTGCCGAAGATTCTATATACAAGTTGTTTACGTAGTTGTTTACAACTTCTATATCGCCGTTTTTTACGCCTATAATAACCATTATAAAGGCAAAAATACCAAATATAAACGACGAAGACGAACCTAATGCAATTAAAGTGTCCATATTAGGCGCTTTTTTAATAACTGCCTTTACTCCGCCTATAAAAAACTTTCTGTTTAGTATTAAAACGGGAATTGCAAGAACGATTTGTACTGCTATAAAACTTATAGGGTTTTTCGTTTTTGATATAAAAGACGGCATATTAGCGTTAAACATATTAGGCATAGTTACAAGCATTAAAAACGCTAAAAATACTATTGATAAAATTAGCCTCATTTTAACGGTTTGTTTTGTGCCTTGCTTGTTGTTTTGAGTAGTGTTTTGCGCGTCTAAATTATAAACGGTTGCGCTAAACCCCGCTTTTTTAACGGCGGTTATAACGGCATCGTCACTAATTTTGTCGCCACTAACTATTAATAATTTTGCGGTTAAGTTTACGCTTGCCAAATCTACGCCGTCTAGTTTTTTAACAACTCTTTCAACGGAACTTGAACAAGCCGAACAACTCATACCCTCAACAATATATTTTCTTTCCATATAACACCTTTTTAAGTATAGCACACAACAAAAATTTTTACAACTTTTTATAATTTTATTATAAAAAATGTATAATTAGGTAAATAATTTTAGTCCACGATAAAAGTATAGCACACTATACTTCACTTAAAGTGAAACGTAGTGTGCTTTTCTTATTTACAATAGATTGAATTTTTTAGTTTAGCCAAGCAACTTTCGTTGCAAACGCCAACTGCGTTAGCAATATAACTTGCCGTAAGGCAAATATAGTTGTCGTGCCTTTTTATCGTTACTAAATTTTAATTATAAACTTTTACCCCTATTTGTTACGCAAGTTCTATCAACGACTTAGTCGCCACGGACAAGATATGACAACTTGCGTCATATATTATATAAAATTTCGCCAAAAATAGCAACGGTCAAACGTCCAAGTTTTGGGACATCTGACCGCTTTTTTGTAAAAGTTTCTACTATCTGCTTAAATCGTTTGCGCTCATATATACTATAAGATCTAAAACAATATTTCTTACAGGCTGATTTTTATTGATAATGGATATTAATTCAAGCTTTGAACTCATACCAATAGAACGGTTATCTTTTATATTCTTCTTTACATCCTTTTTTACAAATTCAATATCTTTTTCTAATGGTGTCAAATTTTTGTTTAGCAATATCTCGTTAATTTCTTTTATAGTTTCAACATCCTCGATTAAATTTTTTAACTCTTCCGAGTCTATGCGGTCTTTTAATATTTCTAATAACAACTTTTTAATGAACTTTAATTTTTTTCTGTTATCCAATTATTTTCCTCCTTTGTTATTTGCTTGTTTTAACTATACTTTTTGTTGCTTCGATTTTTGAATCGGCATACAAAACCACGTCTTTAATGACGAGTTTTTGTATCGCCGATATATAGTTTTTCATAAACTCATAATCTGGAACGTCCCCTTTTGCGGGAAGCATAATATTAAGAGCATCGGCATCTTTTGCATAAAAATTATGCCCGTAATTAAACTCGCCTGTATGCGCTGCTTTGTGAATTGCTGAAGTTACAAATATAGCAGATTTTACAGGAAGCGTTTCCGTATGAACTACCGCTACGTGGTCGTCTGCGCCGTATATATAATTGCGATATTTTGCAGAACCAAACATATCTATGGTAGTTGTATTGCTTTCAAAAACCTCAACTTTATTTCCTATAAACGCTGATATACCCTCGTCCGCTTCACCTGCGGTTACAAAAGGTAATGCACCTATAATTCTATCGTCGCTTTTTAATCGTTTACCGCGCGTTGCCTTACCGAAAAGTTTTTCTAAATTAAATTCTTTCCATTCAAGGCTATTAAAATCGTTTAACGCTTTTTCTTCATCTACTGTTAAAACGTAATCTTTTAATCCAGTGGCTAATAAATAAGATTCCAGCTCGGCGACACGACGAGATTCCAGCTCGGCGACAAATTGTTCCATAAATTCAAAATCTATTTTTCCACAGTTTACAGGAAGTTGAATTTTTGTTTCACCAATACTTTCTACAGTAGAGCCCGTGCCCCACGAAAGCGTTTCTAATGATTTTTTAAAGCAAGCCACTAAATAGGTCATAATTCTATCAGTAACACTATTAAACAAAGGCTTTAATACTTTTACTTTATTTCCAGTAAAATATTTTTCTTTTTGATAAAACACAGTGAATGTATCTTGTGCAAATGAAAGTGTATGTGCATCATTTAAATACACTTCATTTTCATTAATATATCCACGAATGCCATTGTTAGTTGTTGCTCTAACAACATAAGGATAGAATCCATCTTTTCTTTCTCTAAGTATTAAATCGATTTCATTAGCGTGGAATATTTTTTTACTAGATAAAATCTTAAATAAATCTCCAAGTTTATATTCGCCCCACTCAACCTTTTGGAGAGCGTCGCTAAGTGAGGCATCTATTTTCCCAGGCGGTCGTCCTCATTATTTTGCCCTTTTAATAGACTTGAAACCTCCCAAGCCAAATAGTCACTTACAGTCTTTTTAAAATCTTCAAGAGTCGGTTTTGTATCGATAGGAGACGATTGATTCCAATCAGCACCATTTTTAGGGTCGATTTTACCTTCATAATATTCTTTTTCAGTATAAATACTTAATTTCCCTTTCCCGTAGCGAACTAAATCAACGATTTCTTGATAGCGTTCTTTTGCCCTGTCGGCATCAAATAAGTTTTTGCTTGCTTTTTTGCGGTTTGTTCTTGTATAACCATCATTAGAAAAATCAATAAACTTTACAACATCATCTTTTTGGTGTGCCTCACCAACACGGAATACGTAAACGTAAGTTTGAACGCTTGATTTTCCGACAAATAAATCAATAGGCATTTTAATACTTGCAAGAAGCGTGCTACGTTTTAATATACGTTTATTAAATTCAGTTGCCTTACCTGAACCCGCTGAATTTTGAATAATAATTGCAGCAAAACCTTTATTCATCATAGAAAGAGCTTTTTCTACGAACACCATACCATTACCTGGTGCAGAATAAGGTGGATTCAAAACAAACGCCGTTGCTGGGAATTTTTCGTTAGTTTTACCGAAACCGTAATTACCATTAAACGTTAAAGAGTCTTTATTTAAGATATTAGAACTTCCGTCACCCATTAAAATCATGTTTAACACAGCAAGCATATACACGTTTGAAAGAATTTCTAACCCTAATAATTGATTTGCTTTTATGTGTGCGGATTTTACGGCAATTTCTTCAGGTGATTGAATTTTTTCTTTTGCGTCTATCAACATTTCGTTCATTGCCGCAACTAAAAGTCCTGCAGAACCAGTCGCAAAGTCCCAAACGTAAGAGTCCATATCCACCCTTGCAAGACGACAAAGAAGCGTTGAAACATAAGACGGCGTTAAAACAACGTCATTTAGTTGGTCTTGTGAAAACCCAAGCCACGAATACATTTCGTTAAATAATTTACCCGTAAAGTCAGTAGTTAAACCGATTTTATAATAAATGCCTAAATCATCAACAATCTTTATAAATACTCTCTTTAATTGGCTTTCACCATTAATAGACTTATTGATATTATCCGTAGTCAAAGTGTTCTTAAGCGTTCTAACAATCAAATCTTTTTTGTCTTTCGGTAATTTTTTAGCACCAAGAAAAGCTTCAATTTTTCTTATCATAACGTCGCCATCGGTATTGCCGACTTCATCAGATGATTTCAAATCCGCCTTAGTTAAAGGATAAACCTTGTTATCTGCATCGCCAAGTGTTGACATAATAGAAGCCGCAACGAGATATACGCGGTCATTTTCGCTAAGTCCTTTTTCCTCTTTGAAAATGTCGTTATTTAATTTTACAAGGCTTGCCGTTATTTCTTCTTCTCTACGTTCTTTTAATTTTTCGATTTCTTCTTTAGTTAGTGATAAATATTTAACTTTTTCAATAAAATCGCTAAAATGTTCCTTTTTCAAGAAGGAAAGATCAATATATTCTGAAACTTTTTGACCCATACCAAAATTGCTTTTTGCAACGTAATATACCCCTATTGAATGAACAAGTTCATTGTTTTGATTCTTATAACCCGTTACGCCTATGGCGATAACGTCGGTATAACTCGTGTAATGCAAAATAGCGTTTGCGTAATGCACCGCACCGTTTACAGCAAAAGATTTAATATTGTTATAATCAGGTTGACCATCCGCCTTCCTATTAGCAATATTCCCTTCATTATCAAGTTTAATCAACTTATCTTTATAGCCCTTGTATTCGATTAAAATGGGATAATCTTTACCTTCTTTAGAACGCAATAAAAGTTTAGCGTCTGGTCTATTGCCGCCTTTCCCACCACTTTTTGAATAATAATCATTAAGCGCCAAGTCAATTTCTGCATTCAAAGATTCTTGTTCTAATTTATAATCTAACTTATATGATTTTAACCAACCATTAACTAAATCTGCAATATTTGGTTCTACCGATTGTATCTTTTTAGACATTTTTCTTTTCTCCTATTGTATTTTACCACACTAAATATGACAACCACCGTCATATTTATAAAAGTTCTTAGATTTTTTCTACTCTAACGTAATACGTTGCACGGCTTGCGCCTTTCTTTTCGATATAGCCTTCTTTGGCAAGTTTTTTGAGTGAACTTTCTACCGAACTATTGCTAAGCGACGGACACATTGCTACGATATCCATTTTGGTAAACTTTCCTATTTTATTTGCTACGGCTTTTTTAACCATATCAAGCGCCGACTCGCTTTCACTTACGATTTCCATTCTGTCTTCAAAATCTCTATAAGCCGAAATAATCGTGCCAAGTAAATACTTGATAAACGGAACAACGTCTTCTTTCCCTTCATCCCAACCTACTTGCGCTTTTTCTAACGCATCATAATAAGCATTTTTATTCTTGGCGATTTTAGATTCCAAAGAAATATACTTACCAACCATATAACCGTTTCTATACAATAAAAGCGTGGTGAGAAGTCTGCTCATTCTACCATTACCGTCCGAAAACGGGTGTATGCACAAGAAATCGTGAATAAAAATAGGTATCAAGATAAGCGGGTCTACTTCGCACTTTGAAATTGCTATGTTAAACTCATTGCAAATCTTATCTATTGCGTCGGGAGTTTCGTAAGGCGCAGGTGGTGTAAACAAAATACTTTCCTTGCCGTTTTCGGTTAAAGTAATATAGTTTTGAACGTTCTTAAACTTTCCGCCAATACTCTTGCTTGAATGACTATACAAAATTTTATGAAGTTGCAAGATATAGCTAGGCGTCATAGGAATATACTCAAAACTTTCGTGTATAACGTTAAGAACGTCCCTATACCCTGCAATTTCTTCTTCGTCACGGTTTTTAGGCGTAGTCTTATCCGTTAAAAGTTGTTTTAATCTCGTATTCGTCGTTCTTATGCCTTCTATATCGTTAGACGATTCCGTACTTTGGACCTTTGCAATTTCCACAAGTTTATTGAGTTTTTCAGGCTGCCCTATTAAGTAAAACTCTTGTTTGCCCTTCGCTTCGTGAATAGCCGTTAAATAACCAATAATTTCGGAATCCCATTTTAGGTCTTTTAGTAAAGAGTAATTAAAATCTCTCATAAAATACACCTCTTTATATTACTTTCTCCTAAATTATAAAACTTTTTACGAGAAAAGTCAATAGGCTTTCCCTTAAAACGAAAAAGTTTCTCGCAAATATTATTAGTTTTTACGAGAAACTTATTTTTTATAGGCTTTTACTCTTCGTCGCTATCCAAGATTTTATCTTATTTTAATTTTAAGGCGTTTAACAAAAAAGTAGCCACCCTATAAAAGAGTGGCAACTTAAATTTTGTTTAATTTTAATCGTAGTTAAAACTTTTTTAGCCTAGTTATCTAGGATTTTTAATGTTTGCTTGTGCTGTATATTTTATCGTGCTAGCGATATATTGAGCGTCTTATTTTCGGGGTCACTAACTATACTACTAACACGCTATTTTCTATTTTAATTTTTTGCTTTTTATGGAGTATTTTTGCGCTTTTACATAAATACTCTCACTGTTAAGTCGTGCCATTGGTTAGGTCTAAGCATACCTTCTTTTTCCTTTCGGTACGACCTTGCTTGTTTAAAATCAATCGTAAATTCCCATACCAACTTTCTCATATCGTTGGGCTTTTCAATCAAGTCGAAATTCATATACCAATTAAAACAAGTCTCCGTTGTTGGAACAATCGTGTGAACGAACTTCTTAATTACTTCTCTATCAACGTAATGTTCAGTAAAATCCATTTTTGATAATAAAAAGTCCTCCACCTTTTTCGCAGGTTCTTCCTGCCCCTCATCATTCGGCATCAT
>JAZRSX010000005.1:0-63384 GCA_045651725.1 Christensenellaceae bacterium | reverse complement strand
CCATTGCGGTGACGATAGCGTTGAGGATCCACCTGTTCTCATTCCGAACACAGAAGTTAAGCTCAATTGCGCTAAAAGTACTTGGTTGGACACGACCTGGGAGGATAGGGAGTTGCCGCATTTCATTATTCCTCGTTAGCTCAGCGGTAGAGCAATCGGCTGTTAACCGATGGGTCGCAAGTTCAAATCTTGCACGGGGAGCCAAAAAGTAAGTGAAATTTGTCTAACGACGGTTTCACTTCTTTTTTTGCATTTTTAGGGCTTTTAAAGCCCTTTTTTAATTGATTTAATAAATTTTTGATAATGCGAAATCAAAAACGGCGTAATTAGGTTGTCTAAATTCCTAAAAGCGCCGTTTGACTTTTTTAATAACTAACCTAAGCACACTCCAACATTTTACACTCCCACGACGGGACTTGAACCTAAATTTTAATATACTTGACATTTATTTAGAATAAGTGTATAATTTAATCATAAAATTTTACAAAAAAGGGATATTAAATTTTATGAGATGTACGAACTGTGGTTGTAAGAAATTGATAAAGACAGGAACACCTTTTGGTTCTTGGGGACAAGACGTTACTAGTTATGCAGACAAAACATTGGCTATTTATTCTTGTTTTGATTGTGGGCATTTAGAATTTTTTAGCACAGATGCTGTGGATGAATACAAGAAAAACATATCGAGAAAATCAAGTATTTTAATTGAGTTGGAAAATTTTAGAAAGGATTTGAACGACTTAGAGAATAATCCAACAAGTTTAGAAATACAAAATTTAGAAGAAAGATTAAAGAGTTTAGATATTACAGTTAGAGAGCAACAGGAATTAAAGAATAAACTTAGCGATTTAAGAGCTAAGATTCGTAGGTTACCTGATAAAATAAGACCGATTAAGCGTCAAATCAAAGAATTGGAAGAAGAATTAAAAAGAGTTGAAGAAAATATAGCAAAAGTAGATATAATTAATGGTTAATGAAGTTTAACCCAAAAATTATTTTTTGACTTTTTGTAAGTGCAACCCTTTAAAATAGGGTAAAAATAGACTTTTCATACGACTAACACATCTTGCACTCATAAAAAAGCTGACGTGCATAAAAAGGACGAGATTTATTCAATCTCGTCTTTTTTATGCATTAAAAACCGCATAAAACGATATAAAATAGAATAATTACGCAGTCAAAAAGTTGGACAAAAATGTTACGATTTATAGCTGTCATTTTGCGTTTTTCCAGAACATATAGGGTTTGAACTGAAACGGCAACTTTTTTTGACCGTTTTTTTATTATTCTTGTGGCTCTATTATGTTATATAAATCTAAATTAGATTCATCTAAACTTACAATGACTGCATTTAGCTTTTTACTATACACGCCCTTACAAGAATAAACACAAGTAGGTTCTAAATTATATTTAAGAATAAGACTTATCAAAAAAGATTTACTTTTAACACGAAATACACATTTACTATCAGTAAATAGTTTATCGGTTATGTCTATTTTTCATTAAGTCGTTTTTGTCGTCTTACTCTATTGATATGTCTTTCAAAGTCGCCGTTGGCGATTAGTTCTGCAACGAGATATTGAATATACGTTGGCACGGTACAAGAGTGAAAGCCAAGTTTTTCTTGGAAGACGGGAACAAGTTGGGTAGGTAATACCATATATCCAATACGCAAAGCAGAAGATATAGTTTTAGAAAACGTATTAAGGTATATTACGTTATTTGCTTTCGTTGTGGCAAAAAGCGTTTCTTCGGGTTTTTTAGATATGGAAAACTCTGACTCAAAATCATCTTCAATAATATATTTGCCTTTATCATTAGCCCAAGAAAGATATTCGTGCTTTTTAGAAGCACTTGCAGAAACTCCACTTGGGAAACTACGATAGGGCGAAACGTGTAAAATGGTTGCATTGCAGTTCCATAATTCAGAACTATCAATGCCATCGTTTCCAAGTTTTAATTTTACGTAGTTTATATCCAAAGATTTATAAACTTGTTCTATTTGTTTGTAAGACGGACTTTCTATTGCAATTAAATTATTACGTCCTAAAAGAGAAGTGATTTGCCCGTAAAGATATTCCGAACCTGCTCCTATCACTATTTGTTCGGGCGAAACGTGAATACCACGACTACGAGCAAGATATAAACTTATATTATTACGAAGCTCTAAACAACCAAAATTTGGAGAACGTTCCAAAATATTCTCTTCTAAATCGGTTATTACTTTTCGCATTGATTTTGAAATTGCAGAAAAGGGGAATGATTGTTCGTTAGTAGAGTTTTGCCTATCTAAAAAATTTTTATGCAAGTGTTCAGTAGAAGAATAGGAGGCAAAACCCGTATTCGGCTTAAAGATAACGTAATATCCACTACGTTCTTTTGATTCTACGTATCCTTCTTGTATAAGCAAGTCGTAAGAATGTTCTACCGTTATAAGGCTTAAATTTGTTTCTGCACAAGTGATTCTTTTGGGAGGTAATTTGCTTTTATAAGGGTAAACGCCTTGCACTATATCATCTTTAAAATATTGATAAAGTTGTATGTATGCAGGAATATCGCTCTTTATATCTATTTTATAGTTCATTTTGGTCTTATAAAATTCTCCTTAACTGACTATTTCAATATAACCAAAATTATTGTATAATACTGTCAAAGAAAAGTCAAGGAGAAATATATTATGCAAAAAAATATTAAGAAAAGCACAGTATATTTATGTGTAACCGCAATGTTAATGGGTTTGAATATTGCAATGAGTTCGTTTGGTATTCCCGTTCCAGGTGGACACCTTTATATGAATGATGTAATTATTTGTCTTGCCGCAATAATGCTAAATCCGTTTGCAGCCTTTTTAGTTGGTGGTGTAGGTGCATTTCTTGGGGATTTATTCTTTTATCCTACACCAATGTTTGTTTCGCTCGTTACTCACGGATTACAGGCTATTATAATTTCGGTTTTTTCTCACTACATAATGAAAAAACACCCCGTTGTTTCTTCGGGGATAGGTGTGGCGATAGGTGCAATCATAATGATTGTAGGGTATTCGTTGGGTAGAGCGTTCATATATAGCACACCTGAATATGCAATTTTGAAATTACCTTATCAAATACTACAAGCAGTAGTTGGTGCTATAATGGGTATGATTCTTTGTTGGAAATGTGGTATTTACAAAGTATTTAGAAGAACTGTTGGCTTACAAGAAGTAAAAAAAGAATCATAGATCATTTTCGCTTTTGCGAATTTGAATTATAACTCACTATCGTTCGCATGATAACGCCTAACGGTGCATTATAGGAACTGCGTTGCATTATTTTTATTTTCACGCCGAAATAAGAGTTTTATAGCAAAAATTAAGACCTATAAGAGCATTTTCACGCTTTTATAGGCCCTTTTTAATGCAAATTTTTTAGAAAAATTCCACGACAGATTTTGTCCCACACACTATGGCTAAAAACGAGATTTAGTCTCGCACATACAAAAAAGAACGATTATATAATCGTTCTTTTTTTAAGTATTTTGCGACTTGTTGCAAAATATACATCACGTGCTTTTAGGCGTACGTCATGCCATCAAAGGTGGCACACATACAAAACTGTCGTAAAACATAATGTACCTACTTCGTGGGCATTATGTTTTTTTGTTGATTATATTAAGGTTTTGTGTTATAAATTATCTATAAAGAAAAATATATTAATCGAAAACTTATAACGACAATGGGGTGAAGATATATGAAAAACGTATTGATAACCGGTGCCTATGGTGGAATGGGGTATAAAACGGTGAAAGAACTTGCTAGGCAAGGTTATACCGTTTTTGCACTTGATAAAAAGGTTAAAGAAGCCGAAGAAAACGTTGTTCCGATTGAGGTTGACGTTACTGACGTTGAAAGCGTAACAAAAGCCTTTGAAAAGGTTAAAGCCATTACCGACAACTTATTTGCAATAATTCATTTTGCAGGAGTTTATATGCTAGATTCTTTAATAGAAATACCTATAGAAGAATTTGAGAAAATATTTAAAATAAATTTATTCGGAGCATTTTTAATCAATAAAATTTTCAAATCTTTATTGCAAAAGGGTAGTAAAATAGTTATTACCACTAGCGAACTTGCGCCGTTAGACCCTTTGCCGTTTACAGGAATATATGCAATTACAAAAAGCGCATTAGATAAATATGCATACTCGTTAAAAATGGAATTGCAATTATTAGATATTTCAGTTTCAGTAATTCGTGCAGGCGCCGTTTCAACTGGTATGCTTGGCGTTTCAACGGATGCTTTAGATAAATTCTGCAAAAAAACCGACACCTATCAATGTAACGCAAAGAGATTTAAAAAAATTGTAAACGGGGTAGAAGCAAAGTGTGTTTCACCTGAAAAAATTGCAAAAAAGACTAGTAAAATTCTTAAAAAGAAAAAGCCCAAGTTTATTTATAACGTAAACAGAAATAAACTATTGCTTTTATTAAACGCCTTACCTAAAAAAGTTCAATTTTGGATAATTAAAAAGATTTTGAAATAAGAAGATATTGCAACAATTCATTAAGAATTTATGCGGTTGCCACTTAAAAGTTTCGTTTTCTAAAAAGAATTTAGATAGCGTTATACCAAATGGCAACGGTGGATACGGCATGGTCAATTTGTTGAAAAACGCTTTCAACAGACGTGCCCCTTGTTGAAGAAACGACGTTGACGGCGGAAAGTTCGTTGTTAAGCAAAAACTTACAACAAAACGAAGTGCAGGATAAGAAAGTTGACGAAAAAGACGTGCCTTTTGACGAAAAAACTTCTTAAAATATATTTAAAAGCATAAAATAAATAGTAAAAACAGTTTATATGTAAACAAAAAATTGCAAATTTGTATGTTTTTTGCAAACTAAAAAGTGCCAAAAAAAGTGTTTACAAATAATTTTTACAAGTGTATAATATATAATAGAAAAATCTTTTGCTGGTGCAAAATCTTTTCAAAACTAAAAGTTTTGTGTAAAAACTAGCGTTTTTACCTTTCTATATTGAAATACTGCGAAGTTATAAACCCTTGCAAGCAAGTTTCTAACTTCTTGTATTATAATAATAATAGAAAAATATTTTGCTGGCGCAAAATCTTTTCAAAACTAAAAGTTTTTACAATTTGTAACGTAATCTAACAAACAGAATATGGCAACAAAATAAAATTATAATTATGTGAGGTATTTTAAAATGAAACTAATTATTAAAGATAACTACGACAAAATGAGTGAATGGGCTGCAAATCACATTGCAAGCGCCATAAACAATCACAAAGAAAATCGCCCGTTTGTTCTTGGCTTGCCAACAGGTTCTTCACCACTTGGCGTTTACAAGAAGTTAATCGAAATGAATAAGGCGGGCAAGGTTACTTTTAAAAACGTTGTAACTTTTAATATGGACGAATACGTTGGTTTACCAAGAGACCACGAACAAAGTTATTGGTACTTTATGCACGACAATTTCTTTAATCACATTGATATTCCAAAAGAAAACGTTAACATTTTAAACGGTATGGCAAGTGATTTAGAAGAAGAATGCAAGCGCTATGAAGAAAAAATTGCTTCTTACGGCGGTATTGATTTGTTTATGGGTGGTAGCGGTGTTGACGGACACATTGCGTTTAACGAACCGTTTACTTCACTTTCTTCACGCACGGGCGTTCGCGCTTTAACGGAAGATACTTTAATTGCAAACTCACGTTTCTTTGATAACGACCCAAATAAAGTTCCAAAAACGGCGCTTTCAGTTGGTGTTGGAACAGTTTGTGATTCTAAACAAGTTATGCTTTTAATTAGTGGACACAACAAGGCGCGCGCACTTCGTCATTGTGTTGAAGGCGGTGTAGACCACGCGTGGACTATAAGCGCACTTCAAATGCATAAAGACGGCATAATCGCTTGCGACGAAGCCGCTTGTGGCGAATTGAAAGTTGACACTTATAAATACTTTAAAGAAATTTATAAAAACGAAAAATAAAAAATCACTTAAAAGTGAAATGCACCCCAAAAGTTGGCGCTTTTTGGGTGCATATATTTTTGCTTTACTTTTTTTAAAAAATTAAGATAATATTTCACGTTTTTATAATATTAAAAATAAAGAACGTATTTGTTGACATTGATATTTTTAGGGCGTATACTAAAAACTAACACAACACTTTATATTTTAAAGGTGGGTTATGAAAATTAAAGAAGTTAATATGCTTGAAGGCTCTATCGTAAAAGGCATATTGTCTATGGCAATACCTGTTATGATAATGAACGTAATGCAGTCGTTATATAATATTATAGACACGACTATGCTAGGCAATCTTGTTGGCGACGATGCCGTTGGTTCGGTTGGCGCTTGCGGTTCACTTTGTGCGCTTATAACTAGTGTGGTTATAGGTCTTTCAACGGGCGCAAACGTAGTAGTTGCAAAGCATATCGGTAAAGGCGATATTGAAGGCGCGGAAAAAGCGACTGGTTCGGCGATACTCGTTAGTATTTGCTGTGGCGTTGTTTTGTCTGTTTTAGGCTTTATTTTTGCAAGAGAATTACTTAAGTGGATAAACTGTGACGAAGCCCTTTTAGACGACGCAGTCGTTTATTTTAGACTTTATTTTTGCGCTTTGCCTTTTACGTTAATTGGCAATTACAGCGCGTCAATTTTAAGGGCAACGGGCGACACAAAACGCCCTATGGCATACTATTTAATAAGCGGTGGCGCAAAGGTCTTGTTTAACTTTATATTTATAGTATTTTTTAAAACAACCGTTGAAGGCGTTGGTATTTCATTTATTTTATCAAGTTTAATTGCATCTTCGCTTATGTATTTTACGGTTTTAAAAAATAAGGGTAAAGTGCGCTTCAAGTTTAAATATTTTAGGTTTTATAAAAAACTTGTTGGCGAAATGTTCTATATCGGCATACCAACTGGGCTTCAATCGGCGTTTTACTCGTTAGCAAACGTACTTATAACGTCGGTTGTAAACGGCTTTGGCAAAGAAGCTACTACGGGCGTTTCAATAGCGTCTCATTTTGATGGACTATTGTATCAAATAATTATGGCGCCGTCTATTGCGGTAATGCCGTATATAGCGCAAAATATAGGCGCAAAGAATTTAGTAAGGGTAAAGCAATCCATTTCAAAATCAATACTATTAACCGCTATCGTGGGTGGTACGATTGGTGCGGCAACGGCAATATTCTCTAGACAACTAGCGTCAATAATGACAAGTACGCCCGCAGTTATTGACTATGCGCAACAGAGAATTGTATTACTTGCAAGTTTATATTTTATTTGCGGAATAAGTGAAATTTTAATTGCAACGTTAAGGGCTTTGGGTAAACCTATTGCGCCTATGATAACTTCGTTTATGTTTATGTGCGTGCTTAGGTTTATTTGGATTTACTTTATTTACCCATTATATCCAACCTTATTCTTCTTATACCTTGTATGGCCTGTTGGTTGGGTGCTTTGCATATTAGCAAACCTTTGCTTGCTATTTCCTGCTATCAAAAAACTTAATAAAAGAATAGCAAGCGAAAAACTAGCAATTAACGGTCAAGACGGCGAAGTTGCGTCTGCATAAAACAATTAAAAACAATAAAATAAAGCGTGTATAAACAAAACAAAGTTTATGCGCGCTTTATAAATTTAAAGGAGAAATATCGTGTATATTAATATTTTAAAATAAAACTTTACTTTATTTATAAAATGGTGTTTATTTGTTGACATTGATATTTTTAGGGCGTATACTAAAATGCAATACAAGTTATTAAGTGTTAAGGTGGGTTATGAAAGCAAAAGAAGTTAATATGCTTGAAGGTCCTATCGTAAAAGGTCTTTTAGCAATGGCTGTACCTATTATGATAATGAACGTTTGTCAACAGTTGTTTAGCATAATAGATATGACTATGCTAGGCAACATGGTAGGGGACGACGCCGTCGGCTCGGTCAGCGTTTGCGGTACTTTAATTACACTTATTACAAGTATAATAATAGGCGTTTCTTCGGGAGCAAACGTAGTAGTTGCAAGGCATATCGGTAAAGGCGATATAGAAGGCGCGGAAAAAGCAATGGGCTCGGCAATACTCGTAAGTATTTGCGGTGGCATAATATTGCTTATTGTAGGCGTTACTTTTGCGGAAAAGTTCTTAATTTTAATAGACTGCCCCGAAAGGAAGCTCGCTGGCGCAACTACGTATTTTAGGCTTTACTTTTGCGCGTTGCCTTTTACGTTATTGTATAACTTTTCCGCGTCAATATTAAGGGCGTCGGGTGACGCTAGACGACCAATGATGTTCCTTCTTATAAGCGGTGTGTTAAAGGTTATATTAAACTTTGTTTTTATAAGATTTTTCCATACTACCGTACAAGGCGTAGGTATCGCTTTAATTATAGCAAACGCTACTAGCAGTTCGCTTGCCTTTATTACTTTATTAAGGAATAAAGGTAAAGTTCGTTTTAGGTTTAATAATTTAAAATTCTATAAAAAACTTGTTGGCGAAATGTTTTATATAGGTATACCAACGGGGCTACAAAGTATGTTTTATTCAATAGCAAACGTTCTTATAACAAAGGTTGTAAACGGCTATGGCGATAATGCAACTACGGGCGTTGGAATAGCAAATCAGTACGACGGATTAATGTATCAAATTTGTATAGCGCCGTCGCTTGCGGTAATGCCGTATATAGCGCAAAATATAGGCGCAAAGAATTTAGTAAGGGTAAAGCAAGTAATTGCAAGGTCAATGATTATAACCGTTATTATCGGTGGAACAGCAGGTGCGCTTTCGGCAGGGTTTTCAAGGCAATTAGCGGATATTATGACTGACGACCCAGAAGTTATAATGTACGCACGCCAAAAGATGATGGTAGTATCTAGTTTGTATTTCGTTCAAGGTATAAGCGAAATTTTGGTTGCGTCTTTAAGGGCGTTGGGTAAGCCGATTATACCAACTATTTCTTCGTTTACGTTTATGTGCCTATTTAGATTTTTCTGGATATATGTTATATATCCGTTATGGCCAACCATATTGTTTTTATATCTCGTTTGGCCAGTTGGATGGGCTCTTTGCATTTCGTCAAACTTGTGCTTTTATTTCCCAACCATTAAAAAACTTGCAAAAAAAATTGCGGACGAAAAGCAGGCAACTCAAGACGGTGAAATTGTAGCCGTGTAAATAAAAATAAAAAATAGGGGTTAGTTTAAAACTAACCCCGTTTTATATGTTTTTATATTTTATTTTTTATGTAATTCATCGTGAATATAGTTCATATTAGAAACTAAATCTTTGCGAATACCGTCGTAAATGCGTTTAAATTCCCAAATTATGTTGTTAACTTCGTTTAGCGTGTCTACGTTGCGCCCGTAAAAAACTTCAACGGTGTCGTTATAAAAATTAAACTTAACTTGTGGAAAAAGTTCTTGCAATTTTGCTTTCGTTTTAGGATATTCCTTTAATGGTAAGCCGTGGAAAATTGCAGATGCCCTTGCGTAGTAATACCAAGGTCCAAATCTTTCAACTTCTTTGCCAAACACTTTCTTTTTAATATATCTTCTGTCTCTTGAAAAATATGCGCTTGAAGTAAACGTGTTGTGATATTGAGTTGCAAAAAGGTGGGTTACTTCAAAAGTTGCGTCATAATCGTCACAAGACGAGTT
Organism: Christensenellaceae bacterium; assembly: GCA_045651725.1. Taxonomy (GTDB): domain Bacteria; phylum Bacillota; class Clostridia; order Christensenellales; family Borkfalkiaceae; genus HGM11412. The sequence goes on along the minus strand of JAZRSX010000005.1, from coordinate 53,734 downwards.
GTACGCTATGTTCTTTTTGTTGTAGTTGTAAGGCGCGTATGCAAAGTTTATAGTTTTTAAAGTTGACTTAAATCTTGCTAGCGCTTTTTTAGGCTTAATACCTAAAAACATTTTTTGAAAATCCATAATAAAAAACCCCTTTCTTTTATTTAAAAAAATTATATCATATTAAAATTTGCTTTTCAATAAAAAATTTTAAAGGTTTAAAAATTAGTTGAAATATAATGTGCGCCATGTTAAAATATTATAAAAGTTTTTAAAAATAAGAGGGCATATATGGAAGTTTTATGTATAGGAAATAGTTTTTCGCAAGATGCAACTAGATACGTTTACGAAATAGCAAGAAAAGACGGCGAAAAAATCAATATAGTCAATTTATATTCTAGCGGTTGTTCGCTAGAAAGGCATTGTAAATTTATACAAACCCAAGAAGTATGCTACGGTTTAGAAATAAACGGTCAGTTATCGTGGTTTTGGATAAATTTAAAAACTGCGCTTAAAAATAGGGCGTGGGACGTTATAACCGTTCAACAAGCAAGTAAATTTAGTGCAGACTTTAACTCTTACGTGCCTTTTTTAGAAACTCTTGTTAGTTACGTTAAAGAACACTGCCCTAACGCTAAAATATACGTTCATCAAACTTGGGCGTACGAAAACGGAAGCGAAATGCTTCAAAGCCTTAACAAATATAATACTAGTTCAGAAATGACTAAAGATATAGTAGTTGCGTACGATAAAGCCGTTAAACTTATAGGCGCAAGCAAAATTATAAGAAGTGGCGAACTTTTTGACGCGTTGTTAAAAAACGGCATTAAAAATCTTTATAGAGATACTTATCACGCATCGCTAGGACTAGGTAGGTACGCTTTGGGATTATTGTGGTACGGCGTTTTATTTGATAAAGACGTAACCGCCAACAAATTTAAAGATTTTGACGAAAAAATATCTAAAAAAGAAATTGAAATTATAAAAACTTGCGTCAATAATATTTTAAAACAAAAATAAACGAAAGTGGCTTTGTTGCCATAAAATAAAAACTCTCACGGCTGTTGCCATGAGAGTTTTTTAATAATATCTTTTTACAATATGCCTACTAACAATAAAAGTGAAACGCCGTAATAAATGCAAACGGCAACGAAGTCGTTAACGGTAGTTATTAACGGGCCGGACGCGACTGCAGGGTCAATCCCCACTTTTTTAAAGAGCATAGGAATAAGCGTTCCGTCTAAACTAGCAACTAACATTGATAAAAATAGCGAAATGCCTATGCAACCTGAAATGGCAAAGCCCGATATTCCCACGTCGCTTGCAAAAGTGCTTTCAAAAATTTGAATATATAACCCTATAAGCAAAAATGAAAGAGAACCTATTAAAAATCCGTTAAGCGCGCCGACGCGCATTTCTTTAAATACGAATTTATTTTTTTCTTTGACGCTTAATCTTTCGTTGTTCAAAACCCTAATCGTAACTGCTAGGCTTTGCGTTCCACTATTACCGCTCATACCCAAAATTAAACTTTGAAAAGTGTAAATAATAATAAGCGAAGTTGGAATAATCGTTTGAAACGCTTGTATAACGGAAGAAACTAAAACGCTTAAAACTAGCAAAGTCGTAAGCCAAGGCAAGCGTTTTTTAATGCTTTTTAATAGCGGTTCGTCTAAATCTTCTTCACAAGTAAGACCGGCTAGTTTAGCGTAGTCGTCACTCATTTCTTCGTCAACCGCTTCAACGATATCCGATGCCGTAATTACGCCGATAATTTGCTTGTCTTTGTTTAAAACGGGAATACTGTCTTCGGAATAGTTTTTTAAACTTTCAATGCACTCTGCCGTAGTTTCGTGCGCGTAAAGATAAGGGTAGTTCGTTGTTATTATCGTTTCAAGGGGCGTGGTATCTCTTGCAACGACTAAATCGCGTAGTTCAATAGCGCCGTAAAAACTGTTGTCGTCGTCAACGGTGTAAATAGTGGAAATATTGTCGTTATTCGCCGCTTGACTAATAACCGAATTCATAGCCTGTTTTACCGTATAAGACTTTTTAATCGTTATATAATTCGTTGTCATGCGGCTACCGATTTCGTCGTCGTTATAAGAAGATATAAGTTCTATATCTTTTTGGACTTCTGGTTCTATTAAAGGCAAAAGTTCGTTAACGCGTTCTTCGGTTAAGTCTTCTAACACGTCAACGGCGTCGTCAGCATCCATATTTTCTAATATGTCGGCAACTTTTTCGTTGTCTAATTCGGCAAGGTATTCGCTAGCGTCTTCAACGTAAGCAAACACGGCTGACGTTGCGTCAAGACCCAAAATCTTATACAGCGTTTTTCTTTCTTCTTGCGTTAATAGTGGTATGATTTCGGCAATATCGTTATCGTGATATTCGCTAATTTTTTCGCGCTTAATTTTTTGAGCATCGGAACTTTTAACAATTTGTAAAAGTTCTTCGGTATAGTCGCGCTTTTTGGGGAATTTTTCGATTTCTTCTAAAACTTTTCTTTCTTCGTCCATATTACACCTCAACTTTGGCATAAAAAATGCCGTATTCGTTTCTTGATAGGCATAAAAAATGCCTAATGCTTTAAAGCACTAGGCAAGCGCACTATTATATATAGAATCGCGCGCGAGTATTAAGGCATATAAAAATTTGCCCTAATAAGCCTAGTGCGTAAGTATTCGTAATTTGATTTTACCCAAAGATTAAAACTTCGGGGATTGCCTTCTGTACTCATAATTAACTCCTTTATTTTAGTGTAGCACAAAATATTTTGTTTGGCAACAATCGGCGCGCATAAAAATTATTTCTAATCGATATTTTTGTTGCGCAAACGTTTTTATTGTGATATAATATTTTTTAAGTGAGGTTTATAATATAATGTATGATTTTTTAAAAGTAATTGACGATTACAAACAAATGATTTTAGATGCCGAAAGGCATATTTGGAAAAATCCCGAAACTGGTTATAGAGAGTATAAAACTACTGAATTTTTAATTTCTCAATTTAATCAATTAGGCTATAAAGAAGAAGATATCGTAAGGGCAGAGGGCACGACTGGTTTTTATACGGTAGTTGATACAAAAAAAGAGGGTCCAACGATTTTGGTTTTAGCCGAACTTGACTCTTTAATAAACGCAAATCACCCAGAGTGCAATAGTCAAACTAAATACGTGCACACTTGCGGTCATCACGTTCAATGCGCGGCTATTTTAGGCGTTGCGGCGGCTTTAAAAAGACAAGAAGTTATATCTAAATTATGCGGTAAAATAAAATTATGTTTAGTTCCCGCCGAAGAAGGTATTGAAATTGAATATAGAAAATCTCTTATAGACAAAGGCGTTATAAAATACAATTCCGGCAAAGCCGAATTTATTTCAAGAAGGTATTTTGACGACGTAGACGTTGCCTTTATGGTGCATACCACTAATATGACCAGCGGTAAAAAGTTCAGTTTAACAAAAGGGCATAACGGCGTAATTAGAAAAAGCATAGTGGTTAAAGGTAAGTCGGCTCACGCAGGCGCTCACCCTCACAACGGAATAAACGCTTTAAACGCCGCCAACCTTATGCTTCTTGCAATCAACTCTTTAAGAGAAACTTTTACGGAAGACACTTATGCAAGGGTTCACTCAATTATAACTAAGGGTGGCGAGGCTGTTAACGCCGTACCGGACGAAGTTAAAATTGAATCTTACGTACGCGCTGCAAACCCTATTGCTCACAAAAAGATTAACGACGCGGTAAACCGCACTATATCTGCCTGCGCTGCGGCTATTGGAGCAAACGTAACTATAACCGACCTTCCAGGCTCGGAAGCGCTTAATGAAGACGCTAATTTAAGAGAAGTTGCGCTTGGTGTTTTTGAAAACCTTGCAGGTAAAGACGGTTACAGTTATAATGATAAATGGCTTCCATCTTCAACCGATATGGGCGATATTAGCACCTTATTCCCAGCAATCCACTGTTACGTTGGCGGAACGATAGGAACTGCTCACGGCATAGATTTTTACGTTGACAATCCGTATCTTGCCTGTGTAGAAAACGCTAAAATGCAAGTTGCTTTATTATATGAACTTCTTACAAACAACGCCGAAAAAGCAAAAGACGTTATCGCTAATTATAAGCCAGTGTTTAATAGCGTAGACGAGTACGTTAAACACAAAGACTCTATAAAGATGTCAAAAGAGTGCGTAAATTACAACGAAGACGGAACAATTACGTTAAATTTCAAAAAATAAATTAATTTTAAAAGCCCATTTTTAGTGGGCTTTTTTTGTTTAAACAACTATATATTGTGGTTAAAAAATTATTTAAAAATTATTTAAAAAATAGCGTAAAAACGTTTGACTTTATTTACTATTTCTTATAAAATATAGAGGCTGTGTTTATATTGGGTTGATACGAAAAGTTACTTAAACTTTCGCCCGCCACGCAAATCCGGAACTTGCAAGGGCAGAAGAAGATAATTTTCGTTGACAAATGTGGAAGTTTAACTTCCGCGACTAACCGTGCAAGAAATTAGAGTCATTCGCAGCAAAACAACACAGTAGCGAGTGATTTTTTATTTTCTTTAAAGCGCGACACACACGGCAATGTTGACTACATTAAAAAGTTAGTATAAAAAAGGAGTAAATTTATGGCAGGACAAAAAATTAGAATCAAATTAGCCGCATACGACCACAAGATGGTTGACCAAGCAACTGAAAGAATCGTTGAAACAATGAAGAAAGCAGGCGCTAAAATAAGCGGACCTATCCCACTTCCTACTGAAAAGGAAATCGTTACTATTTTGAGATCACCTCATAAGTACAAGGATAGCAGAGAACAATTTGAAATAAGAACTCATAAGAGACTTATTGACATCTATTCAACATCGGCAAGCGCTAAAATACTTGACAGTATACATTTGCCAGCAGGTGTTGACGTAAAAATCAAACTTTAATTAAAAACAAAATACAATTACAAATTGTAAATATTATGGAGGTGAACTTTATCAAATGAATAAAGCAATCATTGGAAAGAAATTAGGTATGACGCAAATCTTTTCCGCAGATGGAAAAGTAATTCCCGTTACCGTCGTTGAAGCAGGTCCATGTCCAGTAGTTCAACTTAAAACAGTTGAAAAAGACGGATATCAAGCAGTTAAACTCGGTTTTAACGAAGTTAAAGAATCGGACCTTAACAAACCCGAAGCAGGTCAGTTTAAGAAAGCAGGCGTTGCTTGTCAAAAAGTTTTAAAAGAATTTAGACTTGAAGACGTTTCGCAATACGCTGTTGGCCAAACTGTAACTGTTGAAGCCTTCAAAGAAGGCGATAAAGTAGACGTGGCAGGTCAAACGAAAGGTCACGGCTTTACGGGCGTAATCAAAAGATGGAATCAACAAAGACTTAAAATGACACACGGTGTTGGCCCTGTACACAGAGAAGTAGGTTCTATGGGTTCAATCAGTGCGCCATCAAGAGTTTTCAAGAACAAGCATATGCCAGGTCAATACGGTAACGAAAAAGTAACCGTACAAAACCTTGAAATCGTAAAAGTCGATACGGTTAGAAACGCATTGCTTATTAAAGGCGCTATCCCTGGTCCAAAGGGCGGAATCGTAGTTATTTCTGATAGCGTTAAAGCATAAAGGAGAGTTATTCTATGCCAAGCATTAAAGTTTATAATATGAAAGGCCAAGAAACTGGCTCTATGGAACTTAGCGAAATCTTCGCAATTGAATACAACGAACCTTTAATACATCAAGCCGTAGTTACTAGACTTGCTAATGAACGTCAAGGAACTAAAAGTTCTTTAACTAGGTCAGAAGTAAGGGGTGGCGGTAAAAAGCCTTGGAGACAAAAGGGCACGGGTAATGCGCGTCAAGGTTCTACAAGAGCACCACAATGGATTAAGGGTGGCGTAGTATTCGCACCAAAATCAAGAGATTTCTCTAAAAAGATGAACATAACTGCAAAGCGCGTTGCACTTTTCAGCGCACTTTCTAAAAAGATTGCAGACAACGAATTCGTCGTTATTGACAATCTTGCAGTAGAAAACGGCAAAACTAAAGAAATGGTAGCGTTTATGGACGCGTTCAAGTTTGACAAAACCGTTCTTGTCGTAATGGGCAATAACGACGCAAACGTAATTAGGGCAGCCGCAAACGTACCAACACTTGAAACTATCGCTGTTGAACAATTAAACACGTACGACGTTGTTAAAAACGCAGTTGTAGTTATCGCGCAAAGTGCCGTTGCTAAATTAGAGGAGGTTTACGGAGAATAATGAAAGAAAGAGATATTATTATCAGACCTCTTTTAACAGAAAAGAGTTATGCTGATATTTCTAACAAGAAATACGTTTTCGTAGTTGCTAAATCAAGCAACAAAACGGAAATCAAACTTGCTATTGAAAAACTCTTCAACGTGCAAGTTGAATCCGTTAACACAGTAAATTGTCGTGGCAAATTAAAGAGAATGGGTAGAAACGAAGGTTATACACCCGCTTATAAAAAAGCCATCGTTCAATTAAAGGCAGACAGCAAGGGTATCGAATTCTTCGATTCCATGGCTTAATTAAGGAGGAGACGTAAATGGGTATTAAAAGATATAAACCAACTTCTTCTGCGCGCCGTTTCATGACGGTAAGTTCGTTTGAAGAAATTACTTGTACAACACCAGAAAGGTCGCTTCTTGAAGACCAAAAGCACAAAGCCGGTCGTAACGCTCAAGGTAAAATTACCGTAAGGCATCACGGCGGTGGAAATAAAAGAAAATATCGTATTATTGACTTCAAAAGAAATAAAGACGGTATTTCTGCTATTGTTAAAACTATTGAATACGACCCAAATAGAACTGCAAATATCGCGCTTTTAGTTTATGCAGACGGCGAAAAGAAATATATTCTTGCACCGGTTGGTTTAAACGTTGGCGACAAGGTATTAAGCGGTGCTAATGCAGACATTAAACCAGGTAACGCGCTTGCTATTGAAGATATCCCCGTTGGTACTATGATTCACAACATCGAACTTCAACCAGGTAAAGGCGGTCAACTTGTAAGAGCGGCAGGTATGGCAGCGCAACTTATGGCAAAAGAAGGCAAATATGCCCAAATCAAAATGCCAAGTGGCGAAATGAGACTCGTTCTTGTTAAATGTAAAGCAACTATCGGTCAAGTTGGTAACCTAGACCACGAAATTATTAGAATCGGTAAGGCTGGTAAGAAGAGGCATATGGGCATTAGACCTACGGTAAGAGGTTCTGTAATGAACCCATGCGACCACCCACACGGTGGTGGTGAAGGTAAAGCACCGGTAGGTAGGTCAGGACCTGTAACGCCTTGGGGTAAGCCAGCACTTGGTTACAAGACTAGAAAGAAGAAAAACAGAACCGACAAGTTTATTCTTAAAAGGGTAAATTAAGGGGAGGACTAAAACATGAGTAGAAGTGTTAAAAAAGGACCATACGTCCAAGAAAGATTATTAAAAAGAGTAGAAGCGCTTAACGCCGAAAATAAAAAGACAGTTTTAAAAACTTGGTCAAGAGCATCTACGATATTCCCCCAAATGGTTGGCCATACTATTGCGGTTCACGATGGTAGAAAGCACGTTCCCGTTTATATAACGGAAGACATGGTAGGTTGTAAACTCGGCGAATTCGCACCTACAAGAACTTTCAAGGGGCACGCAGGCTCAAAGACTTCGGACGCAAGGTAGGAGGTAGAAAATGGCTAAGAATATGAAATTAAAAACTCAACGCATTGAGGAAAATAAAGATAAAAGAGCAAAAGCAGTTGCTAGATTTATTAGAATTTCACCTTATAAAGTAAGAGTTGTACTTGACAATATTAGAGGAAAAAGCGTTAACGACGCCGTTGCTATTTTAGAAAATACTTCAAAAGCAGGGGCAGAACCAATTAAGAAAGTCGTTTTATCCGCTGTTGCAAATGCTGAACACAATTTAGGTATGAATAAAGACGACCTTAAAATTGCCGTATGCTATGCTGACCAAGGTCCTACGTTAAAGAGAATGAGGCCAATGGCGCACGGAAGAGCATTTAGAATTTTAAAGCGTACAAGTCACATCACGGTTATTCTTGATGTGATTACGAAGTAGGAGGCTGTAATGGGACAAAAGGTAAATCCTCATGGATTAAGAGTAGGCGTAATCAAAGATTGGGATACTCAATGGTTCGCAGATAAGAAAGCGTTTTCAGTAAACCTTAAAGAAGATTACGAATTAAGAAAATTTATTAAAGACAAATACTTCCAATCAGCAATTTCTTCTATAAGAATTGAAAGAGCGGCAAACAAAGTTACGGTTACAGTATTTACGGCAAGACCCGGTGTTTTAATCGGTAAAGCAGGCGCTGAAATCGAAATTATGAAGAACAGCCTTGTAAAGATTGCAAAAGGCAAACAAATTGCAGTAAATATCGTTGAAGTTAAAAAACCTGATTGTGATGCTCAACTTATTGCTGAAAGCGTTGCAGCTCAACTTGAAAAGAGAGCATCTTTTAGAAGAAGTATGAAACAAGCAATGTCAAGGGCTACTAGACTTGGCGTTAAGGGTATCAAAATTATGGTTAGCGGAAGACTTGACGGCGCGGAAATTGCCCGTAGTGAACAATATCACGAGGGTTCAATTCCACTTCAAACACTTCGTGCCGACATTGATTACGGTTTTGCCGAAGCACACACGACTTTCGGTATTATCGGTGTTAAGGTATGGGTGTACAAAGGCGAAGTTTTAGGCGGTGCAAAGAAGGCAACCGAAGGAGGCGAGGCTTAATATGTTAATGCCCAAAAGAGTAAAAAGAAGAAGAGTTCATCGTGGCAGAATGACAGGTAAGGCTAACAAAGGCAACGTAATTGCTTACGGTCAATACGGTCTTGTTGCTATGGAGCCTGCTTGGATTACGTCAAATCAAATAGAAGCAGCGCGTATCGCGATGACAAGGTTTATTAAACGTGGCGGTCAAGTTTGGATTGACGTTTTCCCACACAAACCAATAACTCAAAAACCAGCAGAAACCCGTATGGGTTCTGGTAAAGGTTCAGTAGAATACTGGGTAGCAGTTGTTAAACCAGGCAGAGTATTATTCGAAATGGCTGGTGTTGACGAAGTAACTGCTAGAGAGGCTATGCGTCTTGCAGGTCACAAATTACCAATCAAGACGAAGTTTATGAAGAAAGAAGTTTCACAAGAAGGCGGTGAAGGTTAATGAAAGCAAAAGAAATAAAAGAAATGACTAATGACGAATTAGTTGCAAAACTTGAATCTTTAAAAGAAGAATTGTTTAACCTTCGTTTCCGTCACGCAACTGGTCAACTTGAAAATCCTAACGTTCTTAAATTCGTTAAAAAGGATATTGCAAGAGTAAAAACCATTATTTGTGAAAGAGAAAAGAAGGCGTAATGGGGGAAGTATAAAATGGAAAGAAATTTAAGAAAAGAAAGAGTAGGTTTAATCGTTTCTGACAAAATGGACAAAACCGTTGTCGTAGAAGTAACCGAAAAAAGAAAACATCCTCTTTACAAAAAGACTATCACTAGAACCGTTAAGTTTAAAGCTCACGACGAACAAAACGCTTGCGGAATCGGTGATAAAGTAAGAATAGTCGAAACAAGAAAGTTATCCAAAACTAAAAATTGGAGAGTTTCTGAAATTATTGAAAAGGCTAAATAATAGGAGAAAGCGAAGATGATACAACCACAAACAAGATTAAAAGTTGCAGATAACTCTGGCGCAAAAGAAATTATGTGTATTAGGGTTTTAGGCGGTTCTTTCAGAAGGTGTGGTAACATAGGCGACGTTATCGTTGCAAGTGTTAAAACCGCTACTCCCGGTGGCGCAGTTAAGAAAGGCGATGTAGTTAAGGCTGTTATTGTTAGAACTTCTAAAGGTCTTCGTAGGCCAGACGGCACGCACATCAGATTTGACGAAAATGCCGCTGTTGTTATAGACAATCAAAAACAACCAAGAGGAACTCGTATTTTTGGACCTGTTGCAAGGGAACTTCGTGAAAAAGATTTTATGAAGATTATTTCACTTGCTCCGGAAGTGTTGTAAGGAGATAATTATGAAAGTTAAAAAGAACGATACCGTTGTAGTTATTACGGGTAAAGACGTTAAAAAAACTGGTAAAGTTTTAACGGCACTTCCCAAATTAAATAGAATTATCGTAGAAGGCGTAAATATCCAAGAAAAAAATCGCAAGGCTCGTACTGCACAAGAAACTAGCCAAAAGATTAAGAAAGAAGGCGCAATCGACGCTTCAAACGTATTGGTTATTTGCCCAACTTGCGATAAGGCAACTCGTGTTGGCTATGCAATCGTAGACGGCAAGAAAGCAAGAATTTGTAAGAAATGCGGTGCTGTATTAGACGTTAAGGCTGAAAAGAAAGCGCCTGCAAAGAAAGCAAGCAAGAAAGCCGTTAAAGAAGAAGTTGCACAAGAAGAAGTAGCGCCAAAAAAGGCTACTAAAAAGTCAACTAAAAAGGTAGCAGAAGAAGTAGTTGCAACTGAAGAAGCACCTAAAAAGGCAACGAAGAAAACAACTAAAAAATCTGCAGAAAAAGTAGAAGAAGTTAAAGAAGAAAAGAAGACTTCTACTAGAAAAAAGGCTGTAAAGAAAGATGGTACAGCTGACGCGCAAGCGTAATATCGATTAAGGAGAACTTATTATGGCAGGAAAGACTCAGGTTGCTAAAGTAACTGCAACCGATTCAGATTGCAGAGTAAGAGAAATGTACAAAACAGAAGTTGTACCATATCTTATGAAGCGTTTTAACTATAAAAATGTAAACCAAGTTCCAAAGTTAGTTAAAATAACTATCAACGGCGGTCTTGGCGATATTAAAGACAACGCTAAAAGCGTTCAACTTGTTGAAAAAGAACTTTCGCTCATTTCAGGTCAAAAGCCAGTGCTTACAAAAGCAAAGAAATCTGTTGCTAACTTCAAGGTTAGACAAGGCATGAACGTAGGCATTAAAGTTACTTTAAGAAATGATAGAATGTATCAATTCTTTGACAAGTTTGTATCAATAGCACTTCCAAGAGTTAGAGACTTTAAAGGTGTTCCAGATAAGTCTTTTGACGGAAGAGGCAACTATGCAATGGGCATTAAAGAACAACTTATTTTCCCTGAAATTCAATACGACCAAGTAGAAAAAATAAGAGGTTTTGATATATGCTTTGTAACTACTGCTAAAACAGATGAAGAAGCATACGAATTACTCAAAGCAATGGGTATGCCTTTTAAGGCTTAATTAAGGGGGAACGGTCATGGCAAAAAAAGCAATGATAAATAAACAACAAAAAACAGCAAAGTTCTCAACAAGAGAATATACGAGATGCAGTATTTGTGGTCGTCCACACTCTGTACTTCGTAAGTATGGTATTTGTCGTATATGTTTCAGAAATTTGGCTTATAAAGGACAGATTCCCGGCGTGAAAAAGTCTAGTTGGTAAAAGGAGGAACAGATAATGACAGATACTATTGCAGATATGCTTACTCGCATTAGAAACGCGCTCGTTGTTAAACACGAAAACGTTGAAGTTCCGGCATCAAAAATCAAAAAAGAAATTGCCAGAATTCTTTTGCAAGAAGGATACATTACATCATATGACGTCGTTGAAGACGGCGTACAAGGCAAAATAGTTATAACACTTAAATACGGCCCTAATGGCGAAAGAGTTATTAGCGGTTTGAAAAGGATTTCTAAACCAGGTTTAAGAATTTACACAGGTTGTGATGAACTTCCAAAAGTTCTTGGTGGACTTGGCATAGCAATCATTTCTACTTCAAAAGGCGTTATGACGGATAAAGAAGCAAGAAAGAGCAACCAAGGTGGCGAAGTTCTTGCATACATTTGGTAAGGAGGGGTTGAAACTATGTCAAGAATAGGTAAAGCACCCGTAAAAGTTCCTGCTGGTGTAGATTTTAAAGTAGAAGGCAATCTTATTACCGTTAAAGGTCCACTTGGCACTTTAACTCAAGAATTTGACGCTGCGAACATCGGTTTTAACGTTGAAAACGGCGAAATTCAAGTAGTAAGATTTAACGAAGAAAACACAACTAAATCTAAACACGGCTTATATAGAGCGCTTGTTTACGATATGGTTGTTGGCGTAACAACTGGTTACAAGAAAACTCTTATAGTTAACGGCGTAGGTTGGAAAGTTACTCAAGTTGGTAAAGATTTGAGCCTTTCAGTAGGTTTTAGCCACCTTGTTGAATACAAGGCAGTTGAAGGCGTTAAACTTACTTGCACTTCTCCAACTGAAATAGTAGTTGAAGGCATTAGCAAAGAACTTGTTGGTGCAGAAGCCGCTAAAATTAGAGCAATTAGAAAACCAGAACCTTACCACGGATACGGTATTCGCTTAAGCGATGAAGTAATCGAACGTAAGGAAGGTAAGACAGCGGGTAAATAAGGAGTAAACTGATATGATATCTAAAATTGATAAAAATGCGGATAGATTAAAAAGACACGAAAGAGTTAGGAATAAAGTTTCTGGCACGCCAGAACGTCCAAGACTTTCAGTTTATAGAAGTCTTAACCACATTTATGCTCAAATAATAGACGATGTAGCAGGTAAAACTTTAGTTGCTTGCTCAACGATGGATAAGGCATTGACGGAAACTATCAAAGACCTCACTAAATCAGAGGCTGCAAAAGTAGTTGGTCAAGAAGTTGCTAAACGCGCACTTGAAAAAGGTATCACTGACGTCGTATTCGACAGAGGCGGTTACATTTACATGGGTCGTGTTCAAAGCGTAGCAGACGGCGCAAGAGAAGCCGGTCTTAAATTCTAAGGAGGACTTTTAAAATGGCAAGAGAAAATAAAGCTCCAAGAAAGCAAGAAGAAAAAGACGGTCTTTGCAAAAAACTTATATCCGTTAACCGCGTTACGAAAGTTGTAAAGGGCGGACGCAAAATGCGTTTTGCCGCACTCGTAGTTGTTGGTGATGAAAACGGTAGAGTTGCTTGCGGTATGGGTAAGGCAAACGAAGTTCCAGAAGCAATTGATAAAGCAACTGCGCAAGCAAAAAAGGCTATGACAAAAGTTGCGCTTGTAGGAACTACAATTCCACACGAAACTGTTGGTAAATTCGGTAGAGGTTCTATCGTAATGCTCCCAGCCGAAGAAGGTACCGGTGTTATCGCCGGCGGTCCTGTTCGTGCGGTAATGGAAGCAGTTGGTATTAAGAACATTAGAACTAAATCACACGGCACGTCAAACCCTATCAATATGGTGAAGGCTGCGTTGGCTGGTTTATACGGTCTTAAATCCGTAGAACAAGTTGCCGCACTTCGTGGTAAGACTGTTGAAGAGATTAAGGGTTAAGGAGGAAGATATGAACGTTAAAGTTACGCTTGTTAGAAGCACAATATCTTGTTCCGCAGTTCAAAAAGGAACAGTTGCAGCACTTGGTCTTAAAAAAGTTGGTCAATCAAAAGTATTTACTGACAGCGCTACTTTACAAGGACAACTTAAAGTTGTAAGCCACCTTGTAAAAGTAGAAAATGTGTAAGAGGTGCAAAATGAGAATCGGTACATTACAACCTGCAGAAGGTAGTAGAAAATCAGTAAAAAGACTTGGTCGTGGTATCGGCTCTGGTCTTGGAAAAACAAGTGGTAAAGGCCACAAAGGACAATGGGCAAGAAGCGGTGGCGGTGTTAGACCTGGTTTCGAAGGCGGACAAATGCCACTTACGCGTAGAGTTCCAAAAAGAGGTTTTAATAATTACTTCAGAAAAGTATATGCAATCGTAAACGTTTCAGTTCTTAACGGATTTGAAAGCGGTGCAGTAATAGATTTTGAAACACTTTACGGCGAAGGTCTTATTAAAGACGTAAAAAACGCTGTAGGACTTAAAGTTTTAGGAAACGGAGAACTCACAGTTGCTCTCACTGTCAAGGCAAACAAATTCTCGGCATCTGCAAAAGAAGCCATTGAGAAAGCCGGCGGTACAGCAGAAGAAGTTTAATTTTCTGTCTACTAAAACGGCGGAGGTAAAAGATGTTTGAAACATTAAAAAAAGCGTTTAAGGTAAAAGAAATTCGTGTAAAAATTTGGTTTACTTTACTATTTCTTTTAATATATAGATTAGGCTGTTATATCCCTGTGCCAGGTATCGGCGACGGGCTTATAGCAGGAACTAAATTAGACGATTTAACTTACCTTAACATAATGAATATGATGACGGGTGGCTCACTTGCGCAAGGAACGTTGTTTGCAATGGGTATCGGTCCATATATTAACGCGTCAATTATAATGCAACTTTTAGCCGTTGCAATCCCATCACTTGAAAGACTTTCAAAGCAAGGTGAAGAAGGTAAAAAACGCATAGCACAATATACGAGATACACTACGATTATTCTTGCAATAATCCAAGCAGTAGGTATTTTGTTAAATTATAGCGACAATCTTACTATTTCGGCGGACGGCACGCCGTTATCGGCTATACTCTTTAACCAAGAGTGGCTTGCTTACGTCGTTGTAGTTATCTTCTTTACGGCTGGTACGGTTATTACAATGTGGATAGGCGAAAGAATTACCGACTATGGTATTTCTAACGGTATTTCAATGCTTATTTTCGCAGGTATCATTTCAACAGCAGGTCAAACCTTTGTACAAATGGTTCAAAACATTTTCAATGGTGGCGACGAATCACTCAACTATTTCTGGAAATTCGTTATAATGCTCGTTGCGTTATTAGCGGTATTCGTTGGTATAGTTACTGTTGAACTTGCAGAAAGAAAGATTCCTGTTCAATATGCAAAACAAATAAGGGGCCAAAAAATGTATGGCGGTCAGTCAACGGTTATTCCTATAAAGGTTAACTCAAACGGCGTACTCCCACTCATTTTTGCGTTCTCTATATTAAGTTTCCCAGAACTTATTTTAACACTTTTCAATTTAGGAACTTCTAAATTTGGCATTTGGTGGGCAACTTATATGGGTGCTAGTTCTTGGGTGTATCCAATCGTGTTGAGTTTGCTTATTATATTCTTTGCATACTTCTACACGTCAATTCAATTCAACCCAGACGATATTTCAAAAAGTATCCAACAAAACGGTGGCTTTATTATGGGTATAAGACCAGGTAGGCCAACAGCGGATTACTTGAAGAAGATTAGCGGAAGAATTACGCTTTTCGGCGCAATATTCCTAGCGCTTATAGCACTTGTTCCATCGCTTGTATTCAAGGCGATAGACGCGTCTAGTTCAGGTGCGTTTACGGCAACGGGTATGTTAATCGTAGTTTCAGTTGCACTTGAATTCAACACAGCCCTTGAATCTCAAATAATGATGAAGAACTATAAAGGGTTTTTAAAATAAAATGAATATCATATTACTTGGCGCACCTGGTGCGGGAAAGGGTACGCAAGCCGTAAGGCTTTCGGAAAAATACGGGCTTCCGCATATATCAACAGGCGATATTTTTAGAGAGAACATCAAAAACTCAACTGATATCGGCGTTGTTGCAAAAAGTTATATAGATAAAGGGCAACTTGTGCCTGACAGCGTTACAATCGAAATAGTTAAGCAAAGGTTAGATAAGCAAGATTGCAAAACTAACGGTTATATTCTTGACGGGTTTCCAAGAACGCTAAATCAGGCAAAAGCACTTGACGAGTTTTCAAATGTTGATATAGTTTTAAACGTAGACGTAGACCTTAACAAACTTCTTGATAGAATTACGGGTAGGCGTGTTTGTAGTGATTGCAAGGCGTCGTATCACGTATCGCTATTAAACGGCAAAACCACTTGTCAAAAATGTGGTGGCAATTTAATACAGCGTGAAGACGATAACGAAGCAACGGTAAAAAGTCGCATCGAAGTTTATAACAAACAAACCGCACCTTTAATAGAGTATTACAAGCAGTCAAACAAACTTGTAAACGTAGACGGTAATTTCAGCATAGAAGAAACTTTCAATCAAATTGTTAAAGTATTAGGCTAAAATGATTTACGTTAAATCAGACGAAGAAATTAAATTGATGCGTGAGCCTTGTAGCATAGTAAGAGACGTTCTTTTGCTAGCAGAAGAACAAATCAAAGTTGGTATGACTACGGGCGAATTAAACAAAATTATACACGACTATATAATAAACAGTGGCGCAAAACCTTCGTTTTTAGGTAAATACGGGTTTCCCGCGTCGGCGTGCATTTCAATCGATGAAGAAGTCGTGCACGGCGTACCGGGCAATCGTGTAATTAAAGAAGGCGAAATTGTTTCAGTTGACGTGGGTGCGTATAAAAACGGATTTCACGGCGACGGCGCTAGAAGTTTTTACGTCGGTACAATTAGCCCCGAAAAAAAGAAACTCATAGACGTAACTAAAGAGTGCTTTTTTAAAGGGATAGAAGGCATTTGCATAGGAAGCGCGCTCGGCGATATAGGTGCTCAAATTCAAGAGCATGCCGAAAAAAACGGCTTCTCGGTAGTGCGTGAAATGGTAGGGCACGGCATAGGACGTCAACTTCACGAAGACCCACAAGTTCCAAATTACGGACGCAGGGGTACGGGTGTTAGGTTAAAAAAGAATATGACGATTGCCATAGAACCTATGATAAATATGGGTTCGCATCAAGTTGTGATAGACGG
Source organism: Christensenellaceae bacterium (assembly GCA_045651725.1). GTDB lineage: Bacteria > Bacillota > Clostridia > Christensenellales > Borkfalkiaceae > HGM11412. The sequence continues at coordinate 37,135 of JAZRSX010000005.1, read as the reverse complement.
TTTAAATTGCGTAACGCGTGATAAGTTGCCGTCTGCACACTACGAAAACACGGTAGTTATTACCGATAGCGGAGTAGAAATACTAACGCTATAAGCAAATTAAATTTATATGCTTAAACGCTGGTGGTAAAAAGCGTAAACTTTATGCCTTAAGGAAGAAGCAAAGCATATAAGACGATGGCGGGCAAAACCCGTATGTTTATAAAATGGAGGTAAAACGGTGTCAAAAAATGATGTTATAGAGGCAGAAGGCGTTATAGTAGAAGCCTTGCCAAATGCAACGTTTAAAGTTAAGTTGTCTAACGGATTTTTAATAACGGCGTATATATCCGGCAAATTAAGAATGAACTACATTAAAATTATACCGGGTGATAGCGTTAAAATTGAAATGAGTCCATACGACTTAACCAAAGGCAGAATTGTATGGCGCAGTAAAAACTAATTTTATAAATACAGAAATAATCGGAGGATATAAAAATGAAAGTAAGACCATCAGTAAAACCTATGTGCGACAAATGCAGAGTCATTAGAAGAGAAGGTAAAGTTATGGTAATTTGCTCAAAGAACAAAAACCATAAACAAAAACAAGGTTAATTACTTCTAAAACCAAAAATCAAAAAATAAAAAAAATAAAATTATTCAAAAATAATTCGGAGGTTTAAATATGGCTCGTATTGCCGGTGTAGATTTACCAAGAGAAAAGCGCGTTGAAATCGGTATCACTTATATTTTCGGTATCGGAAGACCAACCGCAACAAAAATTTTAAAAGCAACAGGAATTAACCCAGACACTAGGGTTAAAGACTTAACGGAAGAAGATATTTCTAAATTAAGAGAATATATCGACCACAACTACAAAGTTGAAGGTGAACTTCGTTCAGAAGTTAACCTTAACGTAAAAAGACTTATGGAAATAGGCTGTTATCGTGGTGTAAGGCATAGAAAGGGCTTACCTGTAAGAGGTCAAAGTTCAAAGAGAAATGCAAGAACACGTAAAGGCCCACGCCGTACGGTAGCGAAGAAAAAGACTGCTACGAAGTAATTGAAGGAGGATTAATATAAAATGGCTAAAACAGTTGTTTCAAAAAAGCGTAAAGAACTTAAAAAAGTTGATAAAGGTCAAGTTCATATTCAATCTTCGTTCAACAACACGATAGTAACGGTAACGGATATGAACGGAAACGCAATTGCGCATTCAAGTGCAGGTAGTCTTGGATACAGAGGTTCAAGAAAAAGCACTCCGTTTGCAGCGCAACAAGCAGCGGAAGTTGCAGTTAAAGCGGCTATGGAACACGGACTTCGCAGTGCTGAAGTTTACGTAAAAGGTCCAGGTCAAGGCAGAGAATCCGCAATTAGAGCGTTAGGTGTATGTGGCGTTGACGTAACGTTAATTCAAGACGTTTCACCAATCCCACACAACGGATGTCGTCCACCAAAACGCCGTAGAGTATAATAGGAGGTTACAAAAATGGCTAAATACACAGATGCAAAATGTCGTTTATGCAGAAGAGAAGGCTGTAAACTTTTCCTTAAAGGCGAAAAGTGTTATAAAACTTCTTGCCCATTTGAAAAAAGGCCAGTTGCCCCAGGTCAACATGGTGCTGGCAGACATAAAGTTTCCGAATACGGTCAACAACTTCGTGAAAAACAAAAAACAAAAAGAATTTATGGCGTTCTTGAAAACCAATTTAGAGGTTATTTCGAGGCTGCCGATAGAATGAAAGGCGTTACGGGTGAAAACATGCTTTCACTTTTAGAAAGAAGGCTTGACAACGTAGTATACAGGCTTGGCTTTGCGCCATCGCGTTCTACTTCACGTCAACTTGTAACACACGCTCACTTTACTGTTAACGGTAAAAACGTAGATATTGCTTCATATCAAGTAAACGTTGGTGACGTTATCGCCGTTAAAGAAACAAAGAGAGATAGCAAGTATTTTGAGGCGTTCAAGGGTGCAGAAAAATCTACAAACGTTCCTAAATGGCTTGACTATAATGCAGAAAAACTTGAAGGAAAAGTTATTGCACTCCCAACAAGAGAGGATATAGACAGTCAAATCAAAGAATACATGATAGTAGAATTGTATTCAAAGTAATAGTTTTGTTAGTGCTTAATTGCATAAAAATATCGTTAAGCGCTAACCAAAAATATGCTTATCAAATAAAAATTAGGAGGTAGAGTTTCTATGATGGAAATAGAAATGCCCAAGATTTCGGTAGAAGAAAATGAAGACAAAAGTTATGCCAAAATAGTTGTAGAACCACTTGAAAAGGGTTTTGGTATTACAATCGGCAACTGTTTAAGAAGGACTTTGATGTCTGCGCTTCCAGGTGCGGCAATTCAAGGCATAAAGTTTGCGCCAAGTCTTGACGTAAAACACGAATTTTCTACAATAAAGGGCGTCAAAGAAGACGTTACGGAAATAATTCTCAATTTAAAAAGCATAGCAATTAAAACCACTACTACGGACGTTGATTTTAAAAAGATTTTAAAAATCAGCAAAGAAGGGCCAGCAGTTGTCAAAGCGTGCGATATTGAAAGTGATGCGGAAATTGAAGTTTTAAATCCAGACCAATACGTTTGCACTATTGACAATGGCGGAATTTTTGACGTAGACCTTACTATCGGTAGAGGTAGAGGTTATAAGGGCGCGGAATACAATAAAACGGGCGAAATCGGTTATATTGCAATCGACTCTATTTACACACCTGTAACAAAAGTTAGTTACAACGTTGAAAATGCAAGAGTTGGTCAAAATATAGATAGAGACAGGCTTATTTTAGAAGTATGGACGAACGGTGCGTTCACAGGCAAAGAAATTATTTCTCTTGCCGCTAAAATTATTCAAGAACACGTTAGTATCTTTGTAAATCTTTCAGAGGCTATGACGGGTTTAGGCATTTTAGTTGCACCACCAACCGACCCACTACCAAAAATACTTAATATGAGTATTGAAGAAATGGACCTTTCGGTTCGTTCATACAACTGCTTAAAGCGCGCAGGTATTCATACTATTGAAGACCTAACACAAAAGACCGAAGACGAAATGCTTAAAGTAAGAAACTTGGGCAAAAAATCGCTTGATGAAGTTATTCTTAAACTCAACAGTTACGGTCTTAAATTAAAAGAACAGGAGGAATAAGAAAATGCCAGGTAATATGGGTTTAACTTCAACACAAAGAAAAGCGGTTCTTCGCAACCAAGCGTCTAACCTTTTATGGTATGGTAAAATAGAAGTTACTGAAGGCCACGTTCAATCGTTAAGGTCTTACGTAGAAAAAATCATCACTCTTGCCGTTAACACTTATGCAGATACTGTTGAAACAACTGTAACAACAAAAGATGCAAAGGGCAAAGAAGTTACTAAAAAGGTTATTAAAGACGGTGCTAAAAAACTTAATGCAAGAAGAAAAATTATGGGTCTTGTATACGACGTTCCTTTCGTTAAAGAGGCAAAAGAATCTAAAGCCGAATTTAGAGCAAGAACAAAAGGTATCAATCACCCACTTGTAGAAAAGATTTTTAACGAAATCGCACCAAAGTACGCTGAACGCAAGGAAGAACTTGGTCAAGGTGGCGGTTATACAAGAAGATATCTTAAAGGCGAAAGACGTGGCGATGCTGCAGAAGTAGCAATTATCGAACTTGTATAAAAAAAAACAAAAAAATGCACTAACGCTAGTTAGTGCTTTTTTATTTGCTTTATTTTATAAAAATCTTGCCTTGCCTTTATGAGTTGTATTTTTACCCTTGTGGCTAAAAGTTATATGCAAAACGAGTTTTGCGTTATATTTGCAAACTTTGTTTGCAAGTTATATTAAATAAATCTATAACTTGCCGTTAGGCAAATTAAACTGCGTTAGCAATATAACTTGTCGATAGACAAATATAACAAATCCGCAAGGATTTATTTAGTTGTTGCTTTTATAAAAAAGCAACCTTGCCGTCCCTTTAGCCGAAAGGGAAGGTGGCAACCTATCCCCCTAAAAAACTTGCCGTCCCTTTAGTTGAAAGGGAAGGTGGCAACGAAGTTGACGGAAGGGATTGTGGTATATATTAAGGCGGTATTTAAAATACCAGCAACTAATCCCTATCGGCGTATGCACGCCACTTCCCCTTGCGCATCAAGAGGAAGCAAGATGGTGTAGTAGGTGGCACGTCAAGGGGAAGCAAGAAATCTATGTGGTTGCATAAACAACTAATCCCTATCGGTGCTTAAACGCACCACTTCCCCTTGCGCATCAAGGGGAAGCAAGAAAAAATATAATTAAAAAGCAAGAAAAAAATAAAACACTAACGGCAAAATCGTTAGTGTTTTTAGTATATTTTAGCATATTTTAATTATCAAAAATAACGGCTTTAATTCTTCTTACGCCCGAAGAACTTGCTTCTTCTTTTTTGATTTTAAACTCTTTTAATTCGCCCGTAGATTTAGCGTGTGGGCCACCGCAAATTTCTTTACTGTAAGAACCTATGGTATAAACTTTAACCTTGTCGCCATACCTATCGCTAAACACGCCTACTGCGCCTTGTTTTTTAGCGTCTTCAACGCTCATTTCTTCCATTGTTACGGGCACGTTTTCTTTAATAATTTTGTTGACGTAATCTTCAATTTGCTTTAATTCTTCGGGGGTTAACTTTCTATCAAAATTAAAGTCAAAACGCAATCTTTCAACGGTAATATTCGAACCCCTTTGGTTGATATTTTCGTCGTTTAAAACTACCTTTAACGCGCAGTTTAATAGGTGAGTTGCCGTATGAAGCCTTGCCGTAGTGTCGTTTTGCTCGGCTAGTCCACCCTTAAACTTTTGTTCAGAACCAGCGTGTGATTTTTCTTGGTGTAATTTGTAAGCGTCTTCATAACCTTTTACGTCAACGGTAAAGCCCTTTTCGCTTGCAAGTTCGGTAGTTATTTCTATTGGAAAGCCGAAAGTATCAAAAAGCCTAAACGCCGTTTTTCCTGGGAAGACGTTGCCTTGAATATGAGTTATAACCTTGTTAAACTCTTTCAAACCGTCTTGAAGTGTTTTAGAAAACTTTTCTTCTTCTTTGTTAAGTTCGTCAATTATAACTTGCTTATTAGTTAAAAGTTCAGGGTAAACGCCTTGGTATTTTTCAATATATTTTTGGGCTATTTTAGATAAACTGCCACTTTCTAACCCCAACTGCCTACCGTATCTAACGGCGCGCCTTATAAGTCGTCTTAAAACGTAGCCTTGGTCTACGTTAGACGGAGTTACGCCTTTTGCGTCGCCAAGCATAAACGTTGCCGTGCGAACGTGGTCTAAAATTATTCTAAACGCCTTGGTAATTTCTTCGCTTTCTTCGTATTTTTTACCCGTCAAAATTTCAATTTCACGCTTTGCGCCTTCAAAAACGTCCGTATCGTAAACGGTTTTAACGCCGTTTAAAATAGAAAGCGTCCTTTCAAGACCCATACCCGTATCGACGTTGCGTTGGCTAAGTTTAGTGTAAGTGCCGTCGGCGTGTTTTTGATATTCCATAAACACGTCGTTCCAAATTTCAAGATACTTACCACAATCGCAAGCAGGCGAACAAGTTTCGCAACACTTTTCTATGCCCCTATCTATAAACATTTCGGTGTCTGGACCGCAAGGGCCAACGTTACCCGCTATCCACCAGTTGTTCTTTTTAGGAAGGTAAAAAATTCTATCTTTTGGAATGCCCGCATTTTCCCAACACTTCGCGCTTTCTTCGTCGCGCGGTGCGTCTTCGTCACCAGCAAAAACGGTAACTGCAAGGTTTTCAACGGGAATGCCCAAATACTTTTCGCTAGTTAAAAATTCATAACTAAACGCAATCATATCTTCTTTAAAATAATCGCCAAGCGACCAGTTGCCAAGCATTTCAAAAAAAGTACAGTGCGAAGCGTCGCCAACTTCGTCGATATCGCCCGTTCTAACGCATTTTTGAACGTCGGTAAGGCGTTTTCCAAGCGGGTGCTTTTCGCCTAAAAGATATGGAACAAGTGGGTGCATGCCTGCCGTAGTAAATAAAACCGACGGGTCGTTTTCAGGAATTAAACTTGCCGAAGGGATAATTTTATGCCCCTTTTCTTCAAAGAATTTTAAAAAGAGTTGCCTTAACGTGTCAGAAGTTAATTGTTTCATAAATAACGTCCTTTTTATTATTTTTTGGTAATTTCGTAACCGTCTTTCGTGTTTTTAACGATATAGCCAAGTTCTAAAAGTTCGGCTCTTAAAGCGTCGGCAACAGCGTAATTTTTTTGTAATCTTGCGCCTTGCATTTCTTCGGCTTTTTTAATAATTTCGCTAGGGATATCACTAGGTTTTTCTTCTAAAACGGCGTCTAAACTCAAACCGAATACCTTGTCAAATTCAAGGGCGGTGTTGTAAACGTCAATAGAGTATGGCTCTTTAAGCATAGTCCACAAAACGCCGAGTGCGGACGGTACGTTAAGGTCGTCAAGCACGTCTTCTTTAAATTGCTTTTTGTATTCGTTAAGTTTAGTTTCGTCGGTTTTTGCGCTAGAATTCTTGTGCTTTTGAAGTAATTGCAAAAGTCTTTCGTAAGAAGTTTTAGCCGCGTCCATCGTTTCAAAAGTAAAGTTTAATTTCTTTCTGTAATGAGCGTTTAAGCAAAAATATCTAAAAGTCATAGGCGAATAACCCATTTTTTCTAGTTGGCTAATAGTATAAGTGTTGCCAAGCGACTTACTCATTTTACCGCCGTCAACAAGCATAAATTCGCCGTGCATCCAAAATTTTGCAGGGTTTTTACCCGTCAAACCTTCGCTTTGCGCAATTTCGTTTTCGTGGTGGATAGGTATATGGTCTACACCGCCTGTGTGAATATCAAAAACTTCGCCCAAATACTTTTTAGACATAGCCGAACACTCAATGTGCCACCCTGGGTAACCTTGCCCCCAAGGACTAGGCCATTGCATAATGTGTTCCTTTGGCGCTTTTTTCCAAATGGCAAAGTCGTAAGGGTTGCGTTTGCCGTCGTTAACTTCTATTCTTGCGCCTGCTTTTAAATCGTCAAGAGTGTTGCCCGAAAGCATACCGTAATCTTTGAATTTAGAAATATCATAGTAAATGCCGTCGTCGGTTTCATAGCCGTAACCATTATCGCAAAGCCCAACGACGTAGTCTATCATTTCGTTTATGTGTTCGGTTGCTTTACAAACTATTTCTGGCTTATCAACGTTTAATTTTTCAAAGTCTTCCATAAAGACTTTCGTATACATTTCGGCAATTTGCCAAGGGTCTTTCTTTTGTTCGCGAGACGCTTTTGCCATTTTATCTTCGCCGTCGTCTCCATCGGACATAAGGTGGCCAACGTCCGTAATATTCATAACGCCTTTAATTTCATATCCGTCGTATTTTAACGCGCGCCTTAATAAGTCCATAAAAATATAGGTACGCAAATTTCCTATGTGCGCGTAGTTGTAAACCGTAGGTCCACAAGAGTACATTCTTACGGTGTTAGAGCCGTCTTGCGTTTTAAATTCGTCCTTTTTCCTTGTTAAAGTGTTGTAAAGTTTCATTTTTTATATACCTCTTTTTCAAGTTCTTCAATTTTTTGTTTTAAAGCGTTAATTTCGTCTAAAACAGGGTCGCGCTTATCTTGTTCAAGGTCTTTTGAAATTCTTTTTCCGTTAGTTTTTATAACCCTACCGGGTATGCCAACGACGGTTGAATTTGGCGGAACGTCCGACAAAACGACACTACCAGCGCCTATTTTACAGTTTTCGTTTACCGTTATACCGCCAAGAACTTTTACGCCCGCGCTCAAAACGGTGTTTTTTCTTATGGTAGGGTGACGTTTTTTGCCCTTGTCTTTACCCGTACCGCCAAGCGTAACGCCTTGATATATAACGACGCCCGTTTCAATTTCGGCAGTTTCGCCTATAACGACGCCTGCGCCGTGGTCGATAAACACGCCTGGGGCAATTTTAGCGGCAGGGTGAATTTCTATACCCGTACGCCACTTTGCGTTTTGACTTATTATTCGCGCAAGAAGTTTAAACTTGTGCCTATAAAAAAAGTTGGCGCGCCTATGCGCAGAAAGTGCTTTAATTCCCGAATAAGTAAGCCATACTTCAAAACGACTTCTTGCAGCGGGGTCGTTTGCCATTGCGGCATCAATATCTAATCTTAAATTTTTAAACATAATATTTCCTTAAAATTTTATATAAAAAAAGCGCCTTGTTTAAAGACGCTTTACCTTTTTGGCGTGGTTCCACTTTAATTTTGCCTTTCGGCACTCTAATAGCGCATAACGGCGCAACCCGTAGACTGTTAATCTCCCTTAACAAGAAAACGCACTTCACGTTTAATTTGCTACAACTTTACACCAACCGTTGTTCTCTAAAAACAAAAGCAAACGCTACTTTTTTTCTAATGGTTTTATTATATATTATTCATAATATATCATAACTTGTAAATAATTGCAAATATTTTTTAACAATTTTAATTTGTTTTGACTTTTTTGCTTTAAAAAACATTGCAAAATTTTGTTTTATGGGGTATACTTTATAAAATAAAACTTTTAGAGGTATATATGTTAGACGTTAAACTTATAATTGAAAATCCAAATTACGTTAAAGAAGCGTTACTTAAAAAAGGTTACGACGTTGACTTTACCGATTTGATTAAAAAGGACGAAGAAAAAAGAAAACTTCAATATCAAATCGAACAATTAAAGGCTCAAAGAAACAAAGTTTCGGCGGAAATTCCCGCCCTTAAAAAACAAGGCAAACCCGTTGAAGAAATTTTCGTTAAAATGCGTCAACTTGGCGAAGAAATCGTTGAAGGCGATGCTAAAATCAACAGCCTTTCCCAAGAAATTTTCGATATAGTTTCCTGTCTTCCTAATATGCCAGACGACGACCTTTTACCAGGCGAAAAAGAAAACAACAAGGTTGTAAAAGTTTTTAACGAAAAGCCTGAATTTGACTTTAAGTTAAAAAACCACGTTGACCTTTGCACTTCTCTTAAAATGATTGACTACGAAAGGGGCGTTAAACTTTCGGGCAACGGCTTTTGGGCTTACCGTGGCGACGGCGCAAGGCTTGAATGGGCGCTTTTAAACTTTTTTATTAGCGAACACTTAAAAGACGGATACGAATTTATTCTTCCGCCACACCAACTTTCATATAACTGTGGTTTCGGCGCAGGTCAATTCCCTAAATTTAGCGACGAAGTTTATTGGCTTGACGTAAACGAAGATAAAAAGAAAAACAGATTTATGTTGCCAACGGCTGAAACTGCGCTTGTAAACTTATATGGTGGCGAAATTATGGACGAAGACGCGTTGCCGTTAAAACTCTTTGCATACACGCCTTGCTATCGTAAAGAAGCAGGTTCTGCTCGTGCTGAAGAAAGGGGTATGATAAGGGGTCATCAATTCAACAAAGTTGAAATGGTTCAATATACAACCGCCGAAGGTTCGGATAAAGCCTTTGAAGAACTTGTAAACAAGGCTTGTTCGCTTATGGATAAGTTAGGTCTTCACTTCCGCTTATCTAAACTTGCCGCAGGCGACTGTTCGGCATCAATGTCAAGAACTTACGACATTGAAGTTTGGATACCGTCAATGGGTATTTACAAAGAAGTTTCTTCTGTTTCTAACGCACGCGATTATCAAGCGCGCAGAAACAACACTAAATATCGTGACAAAACTACGGGCAAACCCGTATTCGTGCACACTCTTAACGGTTCGGGGCTTGCAACTTCACGCGTGTTCCCTGCAATCGTAGAACAATACCAAAATGCCGACGGTTCTATAACCATACCAGAAGTTTTAAGACCATTTATGAACGGTCAAGAAAAAATTACGTTATAAAAAATTTCCCACTTGCGCGCAAGTGGGATTTTTATTTTTTATTTCTAAAAACTTATTGCTTTACTCAAAGTATTTTGGTATAATATTTGTAATTTATTTTTTTAAGGTGTTTTACTTATGAACAAAATAGGATTTGACAGCGAAAAATATTTATCCGTACAAACAGAAAAGATTATAGAAAGAATTGACGATTTTGGCGGAAAATTATATCTTGAATTCGGCGGTAAATTATTTGACGATTTTCACGCCTCGCGCGTGCTACCAGGGTTTAGACCCGATAGCAAAATTCAAATGCTTTCAAAACTTAAAGATAGGGCGGAAATTGTAATCGTAATAAGTTCTTTTGACATTTCTAAAAACAAAGTCCGCGCCGATTTAGGCATAACCTACGACGTTGACGTGTTAAGGCTTATTGAAGTGTTTAGGGGTTACGGCTTATACGTAGGTAGCGTTGTTATAACTCAATTTGACGAAACCAACGAACCTGCCTTAATCTTCAAAAAACGCCTAGAAAAGTTAGGGTTAAAGGTGTATTTACACTATCCTATAAAGGGGTATCCAACGAATATTCCGCTTATTATTAGTGACGACGGCTACGGCAAAAACGAATACGTTGAAACTTCGCGCGATTTAGTCGTTATAACCGCGCCGGGTCCGGGTAGCGGTAAAATGGCAACTTGCTTATCGCAAATATATCACGACTATAAGCGTGGCAAAAAAGCGGGCTATGCTAAATACGAAACTTTCCCTATTTGGAATTTGCCACTTCAACACCCCGTAAATATTGCTTACGAATCGGCAACAGCCGACTTAAACGACTTAAATATGATAGACCCGTATCACTTGTCAAACTACGGCATAACGGCGGTTAATTATAATAGAGACGTTGAAATTTTCCCCGTACTCAATGCGTTGTTTGAAAAACTTATGGGCAGTTCGCCATACAAGTCGCCAACGGATATGGGCGTTAATATGGCGGGTTTTGCAATAAGTGACGACGCCGTTTGTTGCGAGGCGTCAAAGCAAGAGATTATACGCCGTTACTTAAAGGCGCTTGAAAACGAAAGGCGCAACAATTTAGACGCTTTTGAATCCGAAAAAATCTTGTTGCTTATGAATAAGTTAAACGTTTCGGTTAACGATAGGGCGGTGTATACTAAATGTTTAGAAAAACAAGCAAAAGTTGAAGTTCCCGTAACGGCAATTGAACTTTACGACGGCACTATTATAACGGGCAAAACTAGCGACCTTTTTGAAAGCCAAAGCGCAATGCTTTTAAACGCGCTTAAATATTTGGCGAATATACCCGACGAAGAAAATTTGCTTTTACCCGAAAGAATATTGCCCATAAAAGAGTTAAAAGTAAACTATCTTCAAAGCCAAACTCCAAGACTGCATATAGACGAAACTCTAATTGCGCTTTCTTCAAGTTGCGCAACGAACAAAAACGCAGAACTTGCAATAAAGCAACTTAAAAAAATAAAAAACAGCGAAGTTCACTCTTCCGTTTTACTTCCACATATCGACGTAAAAATGTTAAGAAAACTCGGAGTAAACTTAACGAGTTCGCCTGTTTATGAAGATAAAATACCAAAGTTTACAGACTAAAAATTTTAAAAAACAAAATCGTTGACCTAAAAAGTCAACGATTTTTTTTACTTTAAACAAACCAAAACGCTTGGCAAAAAGCCAAGCGTTTTTCTACGTAAAATATTCGTTTGAAGACAAATATCTTTCGCCCGTATCGCTTAAAAGTGCCACTATAACCTTGTTTTGGCTACATTTTTGCTTTGCAATCTTTATAGTTGCGTCAAGCGTTGCGCCCGAAGAAATGCCAACTAAAACACCTTCTTTTTGCGCTAGCAATCGCCCCATACGGTAAGCGTCTTCTTCCTTAACCGTAAGCACTTTATCTATCACCGATAAGTCAAGCGTTTCGGGTATAAAATTTGCCCCCATACCTTGTAGGTTATGCGCCCCGCTTTCGCCCTTTGTAATAAGTGGCGAATTGTAAGGCTCAACGCCATAAATTTTAACGCCTTGCTTTTTTTCTTTTAAATATTTGCCTACGCCCGAAATCGTACCGCCCGTACCTATTCCCGCAACGAAAATATCAACTTTGCCGTCGGTGTCGTTAAAAATTTCTGGGCCCGTAGTAAGATAGTGCGCTTTTGGATTGTTTGGGTTTGTAAATTGACTTGCAATTATAGAGTTTTTAGTTTGGCTGTGAATTTCTTGCGCCTTTAAAACCGCGCCTTTCATGCCCAACGCGCCGTCGGTTAAAACTATTTTTGCGCCGTAAGCGGAAATTAGTTTTATGCGTTCTTTTGACATATTGTCGGGCATAACTATAATTGCGTTATAACCCCTACTTGCGCAAATTAGGGCAATGCCTATGCCCGTATTTCCCGAAGTTGGCTCAATTACGGTTGCACCGCTAGTTAAAAGCCCCGATTTTTCGGCTTCGTCAATCATAACTTTGGCAATTCTATCTTTTGCCGAACCCGCGGGGTTAAAACTTTCAAGTTTTGCATAAAGTTTGCACTTTAAATCAAACTCTTTTTCTAAATTTTTAAGTTCAACGAGTGGCGTGTTGCCGATTAATTGTTCAATAGAATTATACACTTTCATAAAACACCTTTTAAGTATAATACCACATTTTTTTAAAAATGTTTAGTCTTTATAACAAAAACTGCAAATATATTTTCTTTAAGGGGCTAAAAAACGCGTTAATTATTGACAAATCGCTTAATATGGTCTAAACTATATTTGTATGGTATAATTATAACTATAATTATATCTTTATTTAGGAGAGACAAATGAAAGTAATTATTCTTAAAGACGTTAAAAACGTAGGTAAAGCGGGCGAAATAAAAGAAGTTAGCGACGGGTATGCAAGAAACTGTCTTATAAAGCAAGGTCTTGCCGAAGAAGCAACCGCCGTTAAAATAAATAGTCTTAACATAAAAAAAGGCGCGCAAGATTATCACCGTCAAGAAGAAATTAAGGCGTTGAAGTTAGAAGCAAGTAACCTTAACGGCAAAACCGTTAAATTAGCGCTTAAATGTGGCGAAAACGGTAAAATTTTCGGGTCTATAACTTCAAAAGAAATAGCCGATGCCGTAAACGAACTTGGTTTTAGCGTTGATAAGAAAAAAGTTTTGTTAAAAGACGCTATAAAATCACTTGGCAGTTATGCCGTTGAAATCAAGTTTTTACCCGACGTGGTTGCAAAAATCACAGTCGTTGTAGAAAAGGCTTAAAAGGTGGCGCGATGAATATAAACGAAGCGGAAATCGTATTAAAAAAATATAATAAAGAAGTATTCCACTTGCAACACGCATACACGGTTTCGCTTGCGATGGGATATTTTGCAAACAAATACGGCTACGATAAAGAATTGTGGCAAATAGTAGGATTGTTGCACGATATAGATTACGAGTTGTATCCCACCGAGCATTGTGTTAAAGCAAGAGATTTGCTATTAGAAAACGGCGTAAGCGAAGATATAATATACTCAATTTGCTCACACGGTTACGGCTTGACGGGTACGGACTGTAAGCCAAATCACGTTATGGAAAAAGTTCTTTTTACGATAGACGAATTAACGGGGCTAGTAGGCGCGGCGGTTAGGATGCGTCCAAGCAAAAGCGTAAAGGATATGGAAGTTAGTTCTTTAAAAAAGAAGTTTAAAGATAAAAGGTTTGCCGAAGGCTGTTCGCGCGAAGTAATAAGGCAAGGCGCGGAACTTATGGGCGTTAGTTTAGACGAACTTTTTGAAGACGTATTAAAGGCTATGTCGCAAACGGAAGACGAGTTAAATTCAAAAATGGCAAAACTGTCGTAATAGACGATTATATTAGTAAACAAAACTTTTATCAAGTTGTAAAAGTGCCGTTTAATAGGCATTTATGGAGATAGTATGGGTAATTTTTTTAGAAGGTCGTTAGCGTTTATACTCGGTATGGTGTTTGCGTTGGTTACCGTTTTAGGCGGTACGGCGGGAATAGCATACTGGGCGTTTAAAAACCTTACTTTGCAAAAAGTTGGCGTTATGCAAGAAGATACTTCGGGTATAGGCGAATTTACTGTTGAAGAGTGGGTTGCATTAGTTATGAACGCGCAAAACGACCCAGAATCTTTTACAATTAAAAAATTGCAAGAACAAGGTATAGACATAATTGATTTTGCAACTTCTATGGGGTTAGACTTGTCAAAAGCCGAAACCGTAGATATGGATAATATAAAGGATATAAACCCCTTGTTATTGTTTTCGGGCAAAGGTCTTGACGAAATTAGTTTTTCGGCTATATTTGCGTTAATTCCAAAAAATGAAGAAGGCAAATATTCGTTGTTTAGCGAAGGTGCAAGAAAGTGGCTTAGGAACTTCTCTTTGGGCTATTTGCTTGAAACTAACGAAGAAACGGGTAAACTACGCTTATTCCACGAACTTAAAGGTTTCAAAATAGGCTGTTTATTCCCTGCAACGTTTAACGAAAGTTACGATACCGCAAAAGCCGAATATAAGTATACAAGCGAGCAAAGTGCTTTTGAAGCGCTTGGCAACTTACCTATTTCGCTATTGACTGATACGGTTGCGGGTGGCGAAGAGTTTGATATAGGTAAAGAACTTCACGAAGGCGATTTAAAAGGAATAGGCGAACTTGAACTAGACGATTTCTTAAACGACTTGCTTACGGGCGGTCAAGAAGGCTCGTCTTCTACCGATTTATCAATGCTTGACGGCATTAAGGTTAAAGACGTTTATAAGTTTAACGAAGAAACGGGCAAATACGAACCCGGTTACGATGCGTTTGTGGGCTTGCTTTCCGTAGGCGTGCTTTTGGGTTACGAAAAATGTACCGAAACAAGCGGTTGTAAAATACATAAAGACGGCGTTGGTTGTGACGGATTATGGTATATAAAGTGCAGTAAAAATTCGTCTTGCCCTATTCATGGCGACAGCGGTTGTTTAAATAAAGAAGATAAATACAAGTTGTTCGACCCCGAAGATTCCGAAGGGCTTATACATAAAAACCTTGCGGGTATCAACGTTTTAGACGTCGTTATGGGTGGCGGTTTAGACCCAACGGATTTAGTTAGTGGCATTTATTTAGGTCACTCGCTTGGCTATAAAATAGCGTCTTCATCAAACGTTACTATTCCAGACGGCTATTGCGATAAAAATTGTGATTTAGACCACGACCACGAATATTATTGGATAGACGCTAGCAACAATCCAGCCGAAGGCATAAACGGTCAACTAGCCAACATAGCGCTTCAAGACGCTATGAAAGGCGAAATCGATTTAGAAGGCACGATAGAAGATTCTTCGCTTGGCGTATTACTTGGCAAGCATAAAGAAGGCGACGTTTGGTATAACGAAGACGATACGCCTGTTAGCGACGCAACGGCAATGGATAAAATAATGCTTTCTATCTTTGATAAGACGGTTACCGATTTGTCAGGCGGAACGCTTGAACTTGACGGCTTGCTTGAAGGCATTACGCTTGGCGAACTTATGGGCTACACAAAAAATGGCGACAAGTGGTTAGATAGTAGCAACGCCGAAATAACCGATAAACTCAACGTAACTTTATACGACGTTAACGTAAGCGAATTAGTTAACGGAACCACAGATATAAAAGGCGTTATATCCCCACTTTCAGTTGGTGACTTAATGGGTTATACGCTATGCTCAAACGACGAAAATTGCGCTATACACACAAACAGCGAAGAGTGTGACGGCTGTTGGTATGACGGCACTACAAAAGTAGACGAGTTGCAAAAAGTCTTTGCCGACGTTGGGTTACAAACTGTATTTAACGGCACGTTTGATATTAACGAAAAAGTTAACGAATTAAAACTTGGCGAAATTATAACGATGGGCAATGACCCTCACGCTATTTTACGCGAGTTGGAAGACAAAACAATAAGCGAATTAGAAAACGGCGCTATTAACGACGTTATAAAAACGGTTAAACTTGGCGAAATTATAGATACCGATGCGCCTGATACGCCTAAAATCTTAAAACTTTTAGAAGATTCTGAAATTCAAGATATTTCTGGCGCCATTAACGATTTAGAACTTGGCGAAGTTATGGGTTATACGCTATGCTCAAACGACGAAAATTGCGCTATACACACAAACAGCGAAGATTGTGACGGCTGTTGGTATAACGGAACGACGCTTATTACGGGTTTAAACGCAAAAATAGCCAACTATACTTTTAAAACGTTTGCTACTAACGGTTTTACCGCAAGCGAGTTTACGTTGGGCGACGTTATAACCGACGAATCTCAATTTGGCGATAAGGGTATGTTTGCTCTTTTAAACGTTGACACAACGGGCTTAACAACGGAAGCGCAAAGAATTCAGGCGCGTAAGAACGTTTCCGTTCAAAACGTTGCAACTAGTATGAAAAACGGCGTTACAAATGCAACCATAGGTACGCTTATGAATTGTGGCGTAGTTAGTCTTACACCTGAACAAGAAAATAAACTTGAAGGTGCGTTTGATTTTGCAGGATATGGCGACTGGAAAGAGTACACCGTTTCTGGCTTTATTGAAAAAATAGTTACGCTTATTCCATAACTATGAATAATTAAATAAAAACAATCTCTCTATTTACACCCAAAAAAAACTGTGGTAGAATAAATAGAGAGGTTTTTTTATGGCTAAATACGACGAACTGCCCCAAAATATCAAGAAAAAAATAGAAAAAGACAATATTAACAACGTTAAAAATAAATACGCTTGTTTAGACGAAAACGCATTAAGACGCAATCAACTTCACGACAAGGCAAGCCTTATCCGTTCGCCCTTTATTCGCGATACCGATAAAATTTTAAACTGCCCTTACTACAATAGGTATGCCGACAAAACGCAAGTTTTTTCGCTTTATAAAAACGACGATATATCAAGGCGGTCACTTCACGTTCAACTTGTTTCAAGAATAGCAAGAACGATAGGCAAGGCGCTTAATTTAAACCTAGAACTTATAGAAGCAATCGCGCTTGGGCACGATTTAGGGCATACTCCGTTTGGGCATATAGGCGAAAAGTTTTTAGACGAACTCTTTTATCAAAACGCAAAAAAACACTTTCAGCATAACGTTCAATCGGTTAGGGTGCTTGATAAAATTTTTAACTATAATATAACCTTGCAAACGCTTGACGGCATAATCGGGCATAACGGCGAAATAGAACGAAAAAAATATAAACCGCAAAAGCCTTATCGTTTTAACGATTTAGACGCTTTAATTTCTTCTTGTCAACAAGACCAATCTTGCGCGTTAAAACTTTCGCCGTTTACTCTTGAAGGTTGCGTCGTTAGGATATCGGATATAATCGCATATTTAGGCAAAGATAGGCAAGACGGCACAAGGGTGAAGGTGTATGACGAAAACGACTTTGTAGCCACCACGATAGGCAGTATAAACGCCGAAATCGTAAACAACTTAACGGTAAACCTAGTTAAAAACAGTTATGGCAAAAACTATTTGCTTTTAGACGAAGATTATTTTTTAGCCCTTAAACAATGTAAGCGTGAAAACTACCAAAACTTATATTATAACAAAGAAAGCGAGGAGTTTTTTGAAAAAACGATAAAGCCTATGTTTAAAGATTTATACTTTAAACTTTACGAAGACTTAATTTCAAACAACCAAAATTCGCCTATTATAAAGCATCATATAAACTATATAAACAAGTCTTATTACAAACGCGAAACGCCTTACGATAGCACAGAGCCAAACCAAATAGTAGTAGACTATATCGCTAGTATGACGGACGATTATTTTATAGAACTATATAACTATTTGTTCAAGAAAAGTCCGTTAAAAGTATTATATAAAGGATATTTTGAATAAAAAAATAAGCACCTCAAAAGTAACCAAACTTTTGTGGTGCTTTAACTATATTTACCTATATAAGTTTATTAAATTAAACGTTTAAAGTCGTCATTTCAACGGGCATAAAGAAACATAAGCCGTGTGCAAGAGTGCCTATGCCTGCCTTTTCTTTTACTTCTTCCATAATCTTAACGGCAATATCTTTTTCGGTTATCGTTAAAACTATTTCTTTTTCGCTATCAATAGTTATGCCTAAAATAGTCTTTGGTTTAGCAACCGAGCCCCTTGCGTTTAAAATCGTTGCGCCCGTTGCGCCGTTTGCACGCGCAATGTCGACTATTTCGGCAGAAAAACCTGCGTTTACTATAACGTATAATGCTTTTAATTCTTTCATATAACCCTCTCTTTAAAACAACAAAGCGTCAACCTTTATACCAAAGGCTATTCCGGTATTTGCCTTGTTAAAATTGAAACTTTCGTATAGCGTTTTTGTTACCGTAATTGCGTTTTCGGTTGGAATAAGGCAAGTTACGATAAGTTTTTTTTCTTCCGTATCAAAACCAAATGCTTGCGCTAAAACGCCTTTTTTTGCCGAGCCGTGTCCGTAAGTTACGTTAATGCCTTTTGCGCCGTTTTGCTGTAATAACTCAATAATAGGGTCTTTACTTTTAATGCTTGTTATAACAGTGTAGTATTGCAAGGTTTTTGCGCTGTTATTTTCCATTTTTTTTGCGCCCCCTTATTTTTAATTTTTTAAAAAAGTTCTTTTCGGTAATTTTAACGTAATCTTGTAAATCTTCAAATTCGTTATAACTTGTTGATTTTCTTGCCTTAATATTATAAATTATACCAAGTGCTTGAACTGCGATTATAGGCGTTACCGAAATAAACGAAATAATGCCAAAGCCGTTAGTTAAAATTGACGCCGTTTCGCCCGCGTTAACGGCAACCGCTTGCGCTATACTTAAAGTTAAAGGCGTTAAAAATGCCGAAGTAAGCGCACCGCCCGTAACACCGCCAGAGTCAAAAGCAAGCCCTACGAAAAGTTTAGGCGTAAATATCATCATAACAAGCGCTATTATATAAAGTGGCGCTAAAAAGTAAAGAATATTTATGCCCGTAAGAATTTTTAATATAGATAAAGCCGACGCTATGCCTATACCAAGCGCAAGCGTTATTTTTATGGTGTTTTGCTTGATGTGGCCGTTAGTTATGTGTTCTATTTGATTGCCAAGAACGGTAACCGCAGGTTCGGAAACGGTAATTGCAATACCCAAAACAAAGCCGACTATTATAAGTAGGTAAGGGAACCAAGATGGAAATTTAGAGTTAAAGAATACTTGACCTATATATTGCCCAACAAATTGAAAGCCGTAATCTATGCCCGACAAGAAAATTAAAAGCCCTAAATATACGGGTATTACGCCCACAATCAACTTTAAGAAGTGCTTTTTAGGTATTTTAATTGCAAAAATTAAGAACGGAATTGAAATTAAAACTATGGGTAAAACGGCAAGTAACACGTCAAGCAAATTGTTCAAAACAATAGGTAAAAATTCGCCGTTTGTACTCATAACGTATTCGTTTTCAACAAAAGCGTTTTCGCCTTTAATAGCCTTTAAAATTATTCCGTAAATTAAAACGGAAATTATAGGGCCTATTGAAGAAATGCCCACGATACCAAACGAATCGTCGTTAGTTTTGTTTTTAGAAATCGATGCCGAAATACCTATGCCAAGCGCCAAAATAAAGGGAACGGAAACGTCGCCCGTAGTTGCACCGCTACCGTCAAACGCAATAGAAATAAACTCTTGTGGCGCAAACGGAATAAGAATAAACACTACTATATAAAATACGGCAAAAACAACCTTTAAGTTGATGTTTTTAACCATTCTTAAAAGAGATATTGCAACAAAAACGCCTATTCCTACACCCGTTATCCAAATAAACAAAGTGCTATTAACAAGTGGCAATATGCCCGTTACTTGCCTTGCTAAAACGGAAAGGGCAGGTTCGGCAACCGTTGCAAGTAAGCCAAAAACAAACCCAAAGCCCAAAATAAAAAATAGGTTGTTGTATTTAGAAAAAGAGTTGCCCACCATATGCCCGATAGGTAAAATGCTAACGTCTAATCCAACTAAAAATAGCGCTTGACCTACTATTACGGAAAGGTAACCCATTATAATTTTAACGTAATCTGTAAAACTATTAAGCGGAAAAAAACACAAGCAAAGAATTATAACTATTGCTAGTGGTAAAGAAGATATAAAAGTAGACTTAATAGTTTTTAATAGTTTCATAATAGATTAGCCCTTGATTAAACGTTTTTTACAAGTAAGTTCATTATATACTATATTATTCTTATTTGCAATAAATATCGCAAAAATATTATAAAAAGGCTAGGCAAAATCGCCTAGCCAAAGTTTTTAAATTACACGTCTAATTCCGTTAAGTTTTGTAAAGTTTGCCTTTTAACCGCAATATAAGACTTTTCGTCTTTAACAACGACTACCGCAGGTTTAACAAGCCTATTGTAGTTAGACGCCATTGCGTAATTGTATGCGCCCGTAGTTAAGCAAGCGATAACGTCGCCCCTTTTAATGGTTGACGGCATTAAGACGTTTTCTTGTAAAACGTCGCCACTTTCACAGCATCTGCCTACAACCGAACAAGTCATATCACAATTTGCACTCATATCGTATGCAGGTAAAAGCGTGTAGTTGGATTTATAAAGGGCGTAGCGGGGGTTGTCCGCCATACCGCCGTCTACCGAAACGTAATTTTTGTATCCGGGAATTTTTTTAAGCGTGCCAACGGTGTAAAGCGTTAAGCCTGCGTCGGCAACGATACTTCTTCCCGGCTCAAATAGAATTTGTGGCATATTGATATTTAAAGTTTTAACTTTTTCTTTAATAAAGTTTGCAACTTCAAAAATTCTGCTTGCAATATCAATATAATCGTCGCTACTAACGTATCTAACGCCAAAACCACCGCCAAGGTCAAGTTGCTGTGGCTCATAGCCTAATTGATTTTTAGTTTGACTAATAAAGTTAAGCATAACGTCGCTTGCTTTTAAGTAAACGTCGGCATCGAAAACTTGCGAACCGATATGGCAGTGAAACCCAACCAAATTAACGTTTTTAAGTAAAAGCGTTTGTTTGGTTATTTCAGTTGCTTGCCCCGTTTCTATTGCCGAGCCGAATTTAGAGTCTACTTTACCCGTTGCCACTTCGCTATAAGTATGCGGGTCAATACCGGGGGTTATGCGAAGTAATATATTGCTTTTAACGTTACGCTTACGGCTAATTTCGTCTATTGCCAAAACTTCTTCAATATTGTCAACAACGAAATATCCAACGCCGTTATCTAATGCAAATTCGACATCTTCATCAGTTTTGTTGTTAGAGTGAAAATATGCGTTTTGCATAGGAAAATTTGCAAGTTTAGCAGTGTAAATTTCGCCTTGCGAAACAACGTCGGTTTTAAGCCCTTCTTCATTTATAATTTCATAAATTCTTTTAAAAGAAAGTGCTTTTGACGCATATAAAACGCTTGCCTTACCGTCAAACGCTTCGTTGACCGCGTTAACGTATGTTTTACAGCGCTCACGAACGCGCGCCTCGTCTAAAACGTATAAAGGCGTGCCGTATTGACGCGCTAAATCAAGCGTGTCCACCCCAGCTAAACAAAGGTGGTTGTTTTTAACTGTTAAGTTGTTGCAAATTAAATTATTGTTATTCATTTTTTTATCCGTTTATAGTAGGTGAGTGATAATATCTATATAATCTTTGTCAATTAAATCGGCAGGGGCAATGTCGAAAATAGTTTTACAACCGTAGTTCTTGCGATTGTATAATTTATAAACTGCCCTAGATAAAGCGACTAAAACGCTTGCCGTAAATTCGGGGTTAGAATCAAGTTTCAAATTATACTCTATAACGTGCGTGTTTTCGCTATATAGCCCCGTTTTTCCCGTTCTTATAACGCTTCCGCCATGTGGAATTCCACTGTGGTTTTTAATAAGTTCGTCCATAGAGATAAAGTTAACGGTCGTGTCGTAATCGGCAAAATAGTTGGGCATAGTTTTAATTTCGTTTTCTATTCTTTTTAAGTCCGCCCCTTCTTGCACTACGACGTAACACTCGCGCGTGTGTTTTTGACGCGTTGAAAGTTCAACCATTTCGCCGTTTCTAACGCTGTCAAGCGCTTCTTTTACGGGAACGGTGTATTGCCTAGCGTCAAGCACGCCGTCAATTCTTCTTATAGCGTCAGAGTGCCCTTGACTTACGCCTCTACCCCAAAAAGTATAGTCTTTTCCGTTAGGTAAAATTGCCTCTGCATAAAGGCGCGCAATAGAGAACATGCCAGGGTCCCAACCGCCCGAAATAAGCGCAACGTGATTCGTTTCCGTTGCCGACTTATTAACGTTATTAAAATGTTCGGGTATTTTTGCGTGGGTGTCAAAACTGTCAACCACGTTGAACTTTTTAGCAAGCGTTGGCGTTAAAACGGGTAAATCCGTCGCACTGCCACCGCATATAATTAAAACGTCTATTTTAGACGTAAATTCATCTAAAGAGTTTGCCGAATAAACCATAGCGTTTGTTAAAGTCGTTATGGTTTCGGGATTTCTTCTTGTAAAAACGCCCACTAAATTCATATCGTTTGCGTTTCTTACGGCAAGTTCTACGCCTTTGCCTAAATTGCCGTAACCGTAAATTGCTACGTTCATAAAAAATTAGTCCTTTAATAAATCTTTCATATTATAAAGCCCAACGCCTTGTTTTAAAAGGAAATCGCCGGCTACAATCGCGCCTTCGGCAAAAAGAGAACGATTGTGTGCTTCGTGCTTTAAAGTAATCGTTTGGTTTGCAGTTGAAACTATAACTTCGTGCTCGCCTACGACGTTGCCCATACGAAGTGAGTGAATGCCTATTTCGTTTTCGGTACGCTTACTGCTACCGCTTCTACCCATAACGGCAAAAGAGTTTGGCAACACTTCTTTTATACCTTCAAAAAGCATTAAAGCCGTACCGCTTGGCGCGTCTACTTTTCTGTTGTGATGCGCTTCGATAATTTCTATATCCGCGCCCATCATAGTTTTAGCCGTAATTTTTGCAAGGTTTACAAGCAAAGATACGCCTATAGAGTAGTTTGCCGCATAAAACACGGGAATAGACTTACTTGCATTGTAAATTAAAGCCTTTTCTTCTTCGGTATGCCCAGTAGTAGCAATAACTGCTGGGATATTGTTTTTTACGGCAAATTCTAAAAGTTCTTTTATTACCGTATGGTGCGAAAAGTCTACAATTAAGTCTACGTTCGTAGTTGCTTCGTTAAAGGTTTTTACGCAAGGAATTTCGCTTTGTTCGTTAAAAAATGCGTCAACGCCCATTGTAACGCTTGCGTTTAAATAGTTTTTTTCGGCAAGTTTTATAACTTCTTTGCCCATAAAACCGCCAAAACCGCTTAATAAAATTTTCATAATTTCACCTTATTTTATAAGATTTTGTTCGCGCATAAGTTTTTCAAGTTTTTCTGCGTTTGCGCTTTCCATTTGCGTAAGTGGAAGTCTTAAATAGTTTTTGCAATAACCCATTTTAGAAACTGCATACTTAACGGGGATAGGGTTAACTTCGCTAAACAACGCGTTAGTAAGTGGTAAAAGGTCAAGTTGCATTTTTAACGCGCCTTGCGTGTCGCCTTCTAAATAGAGTTTACACATTTTGCTTGTTTCGTATGGCATAATATTAGATAAAACGGAAATTACACCTTTACCGCCAAGCGATAAAACAGGAACGATTTGGTCGTCGTTACCGGAATAAATGTCAATTTTGTCGCCAACAAGTTGTGCAAGTTTAGCAATTTGAGAAATATTACCGCTTGCTTCTTTAATAGCAACGATATTTTCGTGTTCGGCTAAAATTGCAACCGATTCGGGTAAAAGATTGCAACCCGTTCTTGATGGAACGTTATATAAAATGCAAGGAACGGTGCTTGCGTCGGCAACTACTTTAAACGATTCAATTAAGCCTTTTTGAGTTGCCTTGTTGTAGTATGGTGTAACAAGTAAAAGCGCGTCCGCACCCACTTTGCAAGCGTACTTTGAAAGTTCAATAGCGTATGCCGTATCGTTAGAGCCCGTGCCTGCGATAACGGGAACGCGTCCGTTAACCTTTTCAACGCAAAATCTAATTGCTTCTTTGTGTTCGTCGTCGGTAAGAGTTGAGCCTTCGCCCGTAGTTCCAACAACTACTATTGCATCAATACCGCTTTGAATTTGCCATTCAATAAGCCTTTCAAAGTCGTTATAGTTAACGCCGTTTTCGTCCATAGGCGTTACTATTGCCGTTGCTGCACCTGTAAAAATCGTTTTTTTCATAATTATATATCTCCTAACAAATTACAATTTTAACTACAAAAAACGGGGTAACAATTGCTACCCCGTTAAAACCATTATGGAAAAACAGAATAGCGCTCCGCATTTCTGCGACAACAAGATAGATGTTATCTAAATTGCCAGCATACAAGTTGCCACACTTATACACTTCGGCACTCATCACCTTTTTCGCGCGGTTTTGGCAACCGTTTATAGCGCGATACTCTTTGATAAATGCACCTCTACTCCTAATTGTTGTATTTAATTAGTGCTATTTTAACACCTTGGTACGAATGTGTCAACAAAATTTATTTAGTTTTTCAAAATTATTTGGTTAGTGCGTATACGTTATATTATGATTTTTTATTCGTCGTTGTTCTTTTTTTGTTTTAAAGTTAGCGCCAAAAGGTTAGTGGTGCTATCGGTAACTTTAATCGCGTCGCTAATTTCTACGCCGAAAATTGCTAAAACTTGGTTTTCGCAAACAATAAGTGGGATACAGTTTCTATAAAGTTTAGGGATTTTTTTATCTATAAAATAATCTTTTAATTTTTTTGTTCCGCCGTTAAACTTTGTAAAAACATCGCCGTTTCTACGCGTTCTTATAACGGCGTTTTTAGGTATTGCGTCGCCGTCAATTAAAAGCGCGTTTTGATTTTGCTTTAAACTTTTTACGGCTTTAACGCTTGCAGTACTGTAAATAAAATCAAAACTGTTTAGACTAAAATCGTAAACGGCTTCGCATTTTTTAAACTCTTTTGAATAAAAGGTGATATAGTCGTATTCCTTAACGGCAAGTATGTTTTTAGGAAGAACGATTTGACTGCCGTTTTTTAGTTTAGTTAAACCGTAAACGCTATCTACGTGCGCTTTTTCGTAATCTTTTATAAGTCCGCACTTTTTGAAAATTAAAATGGTTGCGCGGTTAAAAACAACTTCGTTTAAAGTGATAGGTAAGCAGTAGTTTTCGCCTTTTTTATCAATGGCACTTTCAGCGCAAAGGTTTAAAAATTCGTCTTCTTTCGTGGCGGTTTGCGATAGCCTTGAAACCGAATTTATAGCGCCTGCGAACTTTTCTTTAATAAGTGGGGAAAGGTTAAGGCGAATAAAATTGCGCGTATAGTCGTCGTCAAAATTAGTGCTGTCTGTAACGAAAGGCACGTTGTTTTCTTGTATAAACTTATCAATTTTGCACTTTTCAACTTGCAAAATAGGTCGAATAATATAGTCGACGCGTTCTTTTATACCGCAAATGCCCGCAATACCGCTACCCCTAAAAAGATTAAACAAAACGGACTCAAAATTATCTTCGGCGTGGTGCGCCGTTGCAATTTTATTACAAAACCCACTTAAAACGGCTTCTTTAAAAACGCCGTAGCGAAGTTCTCTTGCGCCTTGTTCAAGCGAAATTTTGTTTTGTTTGCTATAACTTACGGCGTCAACTTTTTTAAAAAATAAAGGCACGCCTAATTTTTGGCAATAGTTTTTTACAAACTCACTGTCGCGGTTACTTTCTTCGCCCCTAATTGAGTGGTCTATATTAACGGCTTTTATCGTTAGTTGCAACTCGTCTTTACAAAGCAAAAGAAGGTGCAGTAAAAACGTACTGTCTTTACCGCCCGAAAGCGCAACCGCAATAGTGTCGCCCTTGTTGATTAAAGAGTAGTTTAGCATTTATTAGTTATCCTTATTAACGTCTTGATACTTAAAGGTTTTGTCCATAATTTTCATCATAAGTTTGTGGCTTATAAACTTTGCAACAAATCTTATAAATTTAGCGTATGCGCCGGGTACGACGTAGTCTTTATTCGTCTTGTCTATCGTTTTAAACGCGGTTTTAACTACGAAATCGGCAGAGTACATACAGTCGAATTTTTGGATTTTTTCCTTTTCGTCCGCCCTTAAAAAGAATTCCGTTTTAACCCAATAAGGACAAACGCACAAAACCTTAATTTTTTGCTTTTTCAATTCGTGATTAAGCGCGCGCGAAAAACTTAATACGCCCGCTTTCGTTGCGGCGTAAACGGAAAGGTGCGGTACGGGTTCGAACGAAGAAAGCGAACCGACCTGTATTATTTTTCCACCTTCTTTAATAAACGGCAAAACTATTTGAGTGGTTAAAATTAAAGATTTTAAATTAAGGTCGCACATATTTGCGTTTGAAGTTTCGTTAGAAACCGAAAATTCCGAAAACTTACCAAAACCGCTTGCGTTTACTAAAAGTTTAACGTTAGGTTTTTGGTTTTCAAGTTTT
The DNA here is from genome assembly GCA_045651725.1 of Christensenellaceae bacterium. Taxonomy (GTDB): domain Bacteria; phylum Bacillota; class Clostridia; order Christensenellales; family Borkfalkiaceae; genus HGM11412. The sequence goes on along the minus strand of JAZRSX010000005.1, from coordinate 10,818 downwards.
TGTTTTAGCGTTTCAAAACTTTGGTTTTCGGTTAGGTCAAGAGAAATAGGCACGATTTTAGTTTTACAGCAATCTTTTAAAAGTTCAAGCCTATCTGTTCGCCTTGCTATAACCCAAATTTCGTCTAAATTATACCTTTCGTCTGCTTGGCAAACGAATTCTTTTCCCATACCGGACGATGCGCCCGTAATAATTGCAATATTCATAAAATAAATTCCTTATATATAAGTTTATATATTAAGTATAACACAAACGACGCAATTTTCAATAAAATTTATCAACTTTAACTTATAAATTAGACGCAAAGATTCGTTTGTGTTAAAAAACAGTTGATTTTTACGCTAAAATCATTGTAAAATGTATCTATAAAGCATTTTAAAGGGGTAAAAATGACGCTACAACAACTTATGAGTCCTATTCGTAGGGCAATTGACGAATACGAAATGATTAGCGAAGGCGACAAGATAGCCGTAGGTCTTTCGGGCGGTAAAGACAGTATCGCCCTGTTATCCGCGCTTGCGGGCATAAGGCGTTTTTATCCAAAAAAATTTACGCTTGTGGCAATAACTATTGATACGGGTTTAGATTTTGACGAAAACGAAAAACGCGCCCTAGAAGAATACGTTAAAAGTTTAGGCGTAGAGTATTTCGTTGTAAAAACGGAAATAGCAAAAGTCGTTTTTGAAATGCGTAAAGAAAGTAACCCTTGTTCGCTTTGCGCGAATATGAGAAGGGGCGCGCTAAACGGCGCTGCAAAAGAACTTGGTTGCAATAAGGTTGCGCTAGGGCATCACGGCGACGATTTAGTTGAAACTTTCTTTTTATCTATGCTTTACGAAGGCAGGCTTTCAACGTTTCACCCCATAACTACGCTTTCACGCGCCGATTTGTCGGTTATAAGACCTATGATTTACGCTAGGGAAAGAGATATAGCGTCCTTTTCAAAAGGCAAGCCCATACTTCACAACCCTTGCCCTGCAAACAAGCACACTAAAAGGGAATACGTTAAAGATTTGTTAAAGCAAGTGCGAGTGGAAATACCGTTTGCAAGCGAAAATATTTTAAACGCTTTAACTAACGAAGATAGGACGAATTTGTTTAAAAAACAAAAAAAATAAAAAACGTGTATTATTTTTTAAAAGCGCTTGACAACCGTTTTTTAGCGGTATAACATATAACTAGGGAATAAAAAGTTTAGTCTTAAAACTAAACTTTTTTATTTTTAGGGGGATAGTTATATGGCAAGGCAATCTAAAAAACAAGAAAACTATATTCCAAATTACGAACACGTTTTTACGCAAGAATCAAAGAATAAAAAAGGCGCAAGCGTCTTCAAAAAACTGCTAAAAATAAATATTGTTTCTCTAATAACGTCAACTTTAATTTACGTAATTCAAGCGTCGCCCGTTTGGATAATTCCGCTTATTACGGCGGATATTATTGATATTGCAACGCAAGGGTTTAAAGACGGTAGCGTAAACAAAATTATAATGGACGGCGTTTTGATACTAGTTTTAGTTTTACAAAACGTGCCTACAACGGTTTGGCGTTTAAAAATAGTAAATAATGCCGTAAGAAAAACGGGCGCGGGAATTAGAAGCGCCGTAATTAGAAAACTTCAAAGCCTATCTATAACTTATCATAAAGATATGCAAACGGGTAAAATACAGTCAAAGTTTTTAAAGGACGTAGATGCCGTCGAAGTCTTAATGGACCAAGTTTTTAAAGTGTTAATTACTTGTATAATTTCGTTTATCGTAACTACTAGCATATCTTTATATAAAAGCGGAATAGTAACGCTGTTTTTCCTTTTGGTTATTCCTATAAACGTTATTTTAACTAGGATTTTTAGAACGAAAATACGCAATAGCAATAGGGCGTATCGCGTAGACTATGAAGGGTTAAGTTCTAAAATGTCTAGTATGATAGATATGTTGCCGGTTACTAAATCACACGGTTTAGAAGAAAGCGAAATGCTAGATTTTAACGAAAACGCCACTAAACTTTTAATTTCTAGTAAAAATTTAGACAAAATATTTGCAACTTTTGGTGCAAGCGTATACGCGGTAAATACTTTGCTTAGCGCGACGTGTTTAATATTTTGTACGGTTTTGTGTTTAAACGGCGTTATAAGTGTGGGTGAAATCGTTTTGTATGAATCGCTTTTTACGTCTATAAGAAATTCGGTTTCAGGGCTTATAAACGTTGTGCCTATGCTTTCAAAGGGTGCAGAGTCGCTTGACTCTATATCGGAAATTATGCTGTCAAGCGAAATAGAAGTCAACCTAAAAAATGGCGTTAAGCCTAAAATAGAAGGAAACATTGAGTTTAAAAACGTAAGTTACGCTTATCCTAATACTAAAAGCGAAGTTATAAAAGACTTTTCGTTGCAAGTTTCGGCGGGCGAGTGTGTGGCGGTTGTCGGCAGTTCAGGTAGTGGCAAAAGCACGCTTATGAATATGATTATAGGTTTTTTAAACCCCACGAAAGGAAGTGTCTTGGTTGACGGAAAAGAACTTACAAGTTACAATTTAAGTGAGTATCGCCACAACATTTCAGTAGTACCGCAAAACAGCATATTGTTTGACGGAACGATACGTCAAAACATAACCTATGGGCTTAAAAATTATACCGAACAAGACTTGCAAGTTGCAATTCAAAAGGCAAACCTAAACGAATTTTTAGATACTTTACCCGACGGGATTGAAACGAGAATAGGTGAACGGGGCGATAAACTTTCGGGTGGACAAAAGCAAAGGATAACTATTGCAAGGGCGCTTATAAGAAACCCTAAAATTTTGATATTAGACGAAGCGACAAGCGCGCTTGACAATATTTCCGAATACAACGTTCAAAAGGCGATATCTTCTTCAATAAAAGGGCGAACTACGTTTATAGTTGCGCACCGCCTTTCTACTATAAGAGATGCAAATAAAATTATCGTAATGGAAAACGGCGAAAAAATAGAAGAGGGAACGTATGACGAGTTGATGTCCAAAAAAGGCAAGTTTTACGAATTAAAACAATTAAACGACGTAAACTTAAACAAAATATCGTAGAATAAAAATCTTAAAAACAACAAAAATGCCTAAGAAATCTTGGGCATTTTTAATATTTTAATCATCTAATTTTGCTTTTAAAAGTTCGGTTGAATTTACCATAACCGCCTTTTTATTGTCTTGCAAGTTAAACTTCGTTGCAAGTTGGTTTAAAAGGTATTTTGCGTTTTTCATAGAACGTGGCGAACGCACCCTTAAAAATACGGGAACTTCTTGATAGGCTTTTTTATGACCTGCGTTCTTACATTTTAAACGGCTTTCAACTTCGTTTGGTTCAAGGTTTAAATAGAGTTTTAAAGACTTGCCGGAAGTTGAAATTTTAGCAATTTGCGTTTGACCTAACTTAAACGTGTCGCAAGTGTTAGAAAGCCTAGACTTAACCTTTTTAAACGAAAGTAAAATGTTTTTTAATTCGTCGTATCTTTCTAAAATTTCGCCTTCGCTTGCAAGCATTTTTTCGGCAAAACTCTTCTTTTCGTAAATTGCTTTTTGAACTTTTGAAGTAATAAGCGTACTTTCAACGCTTGAAGTAACGTCGTCAAGGTCGCCGAAAGTAAGTTGCATATCGTCGGTTTCAACGTCAAGCGCGTCTTCAGAAGTAAGTGAAGTTGTTTCAAGCGAAACGCCTTCGTCTTCCAAAATAGAAAAATCGTCTATAACAAGTTGTTCGTTTTCGCCTTTAAACAACACTTCTTCTTTAACGTATTCGGGTTTAACGGGTTCTTTAAAGTTTAGCGATTCTTCTTCTAAAACAGCGTCTTCTTCAAGACTAATGTCTTCAATGCCCGTTTTAAAAAGAGTTTCGGTTTGAACGTCCGTTTCAACGGTAGGTTGTTTGTGAGTATCCCCGTTTAAAGGTTCTTCTAAAAGTTTGTCTTTATAAAGAACGTCAAAGGTGCAGTCGCGGTTTTTAGGCTCTATATAGTTAAGGTCTTCCGTTTGAGTTTGTTTAAAAAGCGTTTCCGTCTTAACGTCTGCATTTTTTTCAGCAGGGGTTGATAAGTTTAATTTATCTTCGTATAGTGGCATAATAGTTACCTTTTTTCTTTATTTTATAATAGTATATAATAAAAGTTGCCAAATTTCAAGTTTTTTAACTAAAAGAATTAAAAACGCGTCAAAAAATATTTGACTTAATTTTGCAAAGCCTTTATAATATCAAAAGATAGACTAGTAATTAGTCTACGTTCAAATTTGTTAAAAATTTAACTAATAGTTAATTATTTGGAGGACAAAATAATGTCAAATGTAAAAGTTGCAATTAACGGTTTTGGTCGTATCGGCCGTTTGGCTTTCAGACAAATGTTTGATGCCGAAGGTTACGAAGTTGTTGCTATCAACGACCTTACAAGCCCAAAGATGTTAGCACATCTTTTAAAGTACGACACAATGCAAGGTAACTACGTTGCAAAAGGTCATACGGTTGAAGCTACAGACAATTCTATTATTGTTGACGGCAAAGAAATTATCATTTACGCAAAGGCAAACGCTGCTGAACTTCCTTGGGGTGAAATCGGCGTTGACGTTGTTTTAGAATGCACGGGTTTCTACACTTCTAAAGATAAAGCGCAAGCACATATTACTGCCGGCGCTAAAAAAGTCGTTATTTCTGCTCCTGCAGGCAACGACCTTCCAACTATCGTGTTCAACGTAAACCACAATACTTTAACTAAAGAAGACAATATCATTTCTGCCGCATCTTGCACGACTAACTGTCTTGCACCTATGGCAAAAGCGCTTAACGACTATGCGCCTATCGTTTCTGGTATTATGACTACCGTTCACGCTTACACGGGCGACCAAATGATTTTAGACGGTCCACAAAGAAAGGGTGATTTAAGAAGGTCTCGCGCTGGCGCTATGAACATCGTTCCAAACAGCACGGGCGCTGCAAAGGCTATCGGTCTTGTTATTCCTGAACTCAACGGCAAACTCATCGGTTCTGCTCAACGTGTTCCAACTGCAACGGGTTCAACTACTATTTTAGTTGCAGTAGTTAAGGGTAAAGACGTTACTAAAGAAGCAATCAACGAAGCAATGAAGGCTCAAGCAACTGAATCTTTCGGCTACAACACTGACGAAATCGTTTCTTCTGACGTTATCGGTATGAAATTTGGTTCTTTATTTGACGCTACTCAAACTATGGTTTCAAAGATTGACGACGATACTTACCAAGTTCAAGTTGTTTCTTGGTACGACAACGAAAATTCTTACACTTCACAAATGGTAAGAACAATCAAATACTTTGCTGAAATCTAATAAATATTTTTATCCGCCACAATCGGCGGATATTTTTATGCGCTTTTGCTTATAAAAACCCGCCTTATAGCATAAATATTTACGAAGGTGTAAATATGTCAATTAGATATTCGGAATTAAAAAAGAAAGACGTTTTAAACGTAGAAACGGGCAAAAATTTAGGCAAAATTATAGACTTGATTATTGAAAAATCATCGGGAAAAGTCCTAAAAATCGTAGTAAACGGCAAGCGAAATTGCTTTATTCCTTGCGACGGTGAAGAAATTGATTATTGCAAAATTACAAAAATAGGCGACGATGCAATTTTAATATCCGCAAACAATAACTGCAAAAAGCGTAACGATAAAGGCTGTAAAGTTGAAATTGAACAGCAAGAGTGCTTTGATTTGGACTGTTTAGAAGAAGACGAATAATTTGTTTTTTATTGCTTTAAAACATTGTCAAAACAAACAAAATGTATTATAATATAAAAAAAGCGCAAGGAGAGTTATTATGGATAAAGAATTAGATAAAGAAATGGAAGATTACGAAGAAGAAATAGTTGAACTTATCGACGAAGAAGGTAACAGTCACGAATATTACCACTTAGGCACGATTGACGAAGCGGGCAAAAAATACGCCTTCTTTCAGCCTGCCGAAGAAATTGAAGGTGCTGACCCTGACGACGTTGTTATCTTTGAATTAGACGAAGAAAAAGAAGCCTTACTTCCTATTCAAGACGAAGCACTTTTACAAAAGATTTTTGATAGATTTGTTGCCGAATATGAAGGCGAATACGCATTTGACGGCGACGAAGACTTTATAAACTAATCGGCAAAGATTTTATAAGGTTAAAAAACTTAAACTAAAAACCAAAACGAAATTTTTTACAAATTAGAAGGAAAAAATTATGAATGACATAAAAAAACTTATTGCCAAAGATTTACTTAAAATTAAAGCGGTATTTTTCCGCCCAGAAGAGCCTTTTACGTGGGCAAGCGGTATCAAAAGCCCCGTTTATTGCGACAATAGGTTGACTTTAACTTCCGTTGACGTTAGAAACGACGTTGAAAACGCCCTTGCAAAAACTATAAAAGAAACTTACGAAGGCGTAGAAGTTTTAATGGGCACTTCAACCGCGGGTATAGCGCACGCGGCAATAACGGGCCACCTTTTAAACTTGCCTATGGGTTACGTTAGGTCGGGCGCAAAAGACCACGGCAGACAAAATAGAATAGAAGGCAAACTTGAAAAGGGGCAAAAAGTCGTCGTAGTTGAAGACCTTATTTCAACGGGCGGTAGCGTTATTGAAGTCGTTGACGCGTTAAGGGAAGCAGGCGCGGACGTTTTAGGCATAGTAAGTATTTTTACTTACGGTATGCAAAAAGGTCTTGATAGGCTTAAAGAAGCAAACGTTAAGAACGTTTCTTTAACAGATTTTGACACAATCGCGCAAGTTGCTTACGAAGAAGGATATATCAAAAAAGAAGATATAGACAGGTTAATTAAGTTTAGAAACAACCCATCTGATGAAAGTTGGATACAAAAGGTGTAAACTTATGAGAAGTGTTATTGATATTTGTGATTTATCAATTTTAGAAATAGACGAACTTATCAAAACCGCGCAAGACGTTAAGGCAAACCCTTCAAAATATAGCGAAAAGTGTAAGGGTAAAAAACTAGCAACGCTATTTTACGAACCTTCTACGCGCACAAGGTTGAGTTTTGAATCGGCTATGCTTGAACTTGGCGGAAACGTAATAGGTTTTTCTTCGCCAAGCACGTCGTCGGCAAGTAAAGGCGAAAGCGTTGCCGATACCGTTAAGGTTATAAGTTGCTATGCGGATATTATCGCTATGCGTCACTATTTAGAAGGCGCGCCAACGGTTGCGTCGTTAAACGCGTCAATACCCGTTATCAATGCGGGCGACGGTGGGCATTGTCACCCAACGCAAACGCTTGCCGACCTTTTGACAATCGTTAGCGAAAAGGGAAGAATTGACGACCTTACAATAGGTTTTTGCGGTGACTTAAAGTACGGCAGAACAGTTCACTCTTTGATTTCGGCGTTATCAAGATATCACAACGTAAAAATAGTTTTAATTTCTCCAAAAGAACTTAAAATACCAAGTTACATTAAAACCGAAGTATTAAAAAAGTGCAATATGGAATACGTTGAAACGGATAGTTTAGAAGACTCTTTGCCAAATCTTGACGTGTTGTATATGACGCGTATTCAACAAGAGCGTTTTAGCGATTTAGCGCAATACGAAAGGTTAAAAGACAGTTACGTTTTAACTCTTGAAAAACTCAACGGCGCAAAAAGCGACACGATAGTGTTGCATCCGCTACCAAGAGTTAACGAAATTAGCGTTGACGTTGACGGCGATAGTCGTGCGTGCTACTTTAAACAAGTGTTAAACGGCAAGTTTATAAGAATGGCTTTAATTTTAAAACTTTTAGAACTTGCAAACGATAAAAACGAGACTATAAACTTAAAAGACGGCGAAATTATCTATAACAAGCACGTTTGCAAAAACGCTAAATGTATAACTAAAACCGAACAAGAATTAGCACAAATAACAAAAATTTGCAGTGACGGAACTAAAAGGTGTATGTACTGTGAAAAAGAAGTATAAAAAAGGCTGTTTACAGCCTTTTATTTTTTTTGCTAAAACCCCCGCGTTTTTTATATGAATAAACGTTTTTTAAATTTTATAATAAAATTAGTATTGACACATAATAAATACAATGATATAATTACACTAGACTAATATGCTAATTATATTATTTTATATAATATTATAATCTAGGAGGGGCAAAAATGAAAAAACTTACGATTTTAGTTTTATCGGTAGTTATGGCGCTTTGCACCGTATTTGGCGTAACCGCTTGTTCAAGCAAGAAGTATACGTTAAAGTTTATGGTTGACGGCGTCGAATATCACAGTATACAAACTAAAGGAAACGAACAAGTAACGTTGCCAGAAGACCCAACAAAAGCGGGACACACTTTTGCGGGTTGGTATTTTGACGATACTACGTTTGAACAAGAATTTAAAGCAGATTCATTAGTTTCAAACGCAATTACTCAAGATACTTCGGTATATGCAAAGTTTACTTTAAATCACGTTCACGCATTTACGGAAGAAGTTGTTGAAGCAAAATTCTTAAAAGACGCTGCAACGTGTACTACGAAAGCGGTTTACTACAAGTCTTGTGCTTGTGGCGAAAGTGGAACTGAAACTTTTGAAACGGGTAGCGCGTTAGGTCACGATTTTGGCGCGCCAACTTATAGCTTTAACGCAGATTATTCAGAGTGCACGGCAACAAGAATTTGTCAAAGAGTTAATACGCACGTTGAAACTGAAACTGTAAATACTGTTTATGGCGTTACAGCTCAACCAACGTATACTGCGGTTGGTACGGGTATATATACCGCAACGTTTGAAAACGACGCGTTTGAAGTTCAAACTCACGAAGTTGATATCGCTGTAAAAACTTGTACGGTTACTATTAACGTAAACGGCGGTAACGCGGTTGCTGAAAGCACGTTAGTTGCTACTTGCGGTCAAACTTTAACTTTACCAACAGTAACTAGAACGGGTTATGCTTTTGCAGGTTGGAAATTAGACGGCGAAGATTTTGCTACTACAACTGCTTGGAGCAAACAAGCAGAAACTGCTACGCTCGTTGCTCAATGGACTGCTAACACTTACACGGTTACTATTGACGTAAACGGCGGTAACGCTCTTACTGAAAACACGGTTAACGCAACTTACGACCAAGTATTAGTATTACCAACAGTAACAAAAACGGGTTATACTTTTGCAGGTTGGAAGTTAAACGGCGAAGATTTTGACACTACTAGCGCTTGGGCTAACGACGGCGACGCTACGCTCGTTGCTCAATGGACTGCTAAAACTTATACTGTTACTATTGACGTAAACGGTGGTAACGCTCTTACCGACAACACGGTTGACGCAATTTACGACCAAGTATTAGTATTGCCAGCAGTAACAAAAACGGGTTATAGTTTAGTTGGTTGGAAATTAGACGGCGAAGATTTTGACGCTACTAAACCTTGGACTAACGACGATAACGCTACTATCGTTGCACAATGGACTGAAAAGACTTGCACAATCACTATTGACGTAAACGGTGGTGACGAACTTACTGAAAACACGGTTAACGCAACTTACGGTCAAGTAGTTGCAGGTTTACCAACGGTTACAAAAACAGGTTATACTTTTGCAGGTTGGAAGTTAAACGGCGAAGATTTTGACACTACTAGCGCTTGGAATTTAGAAGACGAAACTGCTACGCTCGTTGCTCAATGGACTGTTAAAACTTATACTGTTACTATTGACGTAAACGGCGGTGACGCTCTTGCCAACAACACGGTTAACGCAACGTTCAACGTAGCAATCGAAACCTTACCAGAAGTAACAAAAACGGGTTATACGTTTGCTGGCTGGAAGTTAAACGGCGAAACTGCATTTGAAATCGGCGACGTTTGGACTACTGACGACGAAGACGCTACGCTCGTTGCACAATGGACTGCTAAAACTTATACGGTTACTATTGACGTAAACGGTGGTGACGAACTTACTGACAACACGGTTGACGCAATTTACGACCAAGTATTAGTATTGCCAGTAGTAACAAAAACGGGTTATAGTTTAGTTGGTTGGAAGTTAAACGGCGAAGATTTTGACACTACTAGCGCTTGGAATTTAGAAGACGAAACTGCTACGCTCGTTGCTCAATGGGCTTTAAAAACTTTCAGTTTAACTATTAAAGACCATGACGGCACGGTATTGACAGAACAACCTATTTCTGTTGAATACGGCGGAGCATTCGATATTAAAAATTACGTTCCAATAGAAGATAAAATTGTTGTTGAAGGGCAAGATGAAAGATTCTTTAGTTACTTCCAAATCGAAGGAACGGAATACAAGATAGGTCATTACGAAGAAGGCGACGTAACTTGTGACGTTGATTATATCGGCACTTGGACTTACGACGCAAGCGAAACTAACTTAGTTATCGTTCTTAAATACGAAGCTACTGGCAAATGGTATTAAAATAATAAAAAAGAGGCGCAAGCCTCTTTTTTAATGCGTTAAAATCTATTGCAAAAAAATAATAACTAATATATACTATTTTATATAGAAAACAAAAAGTTTTTTGCTCTATTACATTGCCTGCCCTTTAGCCGAAAGGGAAGGTGGCAACTTTTACACTACCCCCATCTTGCCTGCCCTTTAGCCGAAAGGGAAGGTGGCTGGCGTTAGTTGACGGAAGGGATTGTGGCTTATTATAATAGCAAAATTTATTAAATTAACGACTAATCCCTATCGTCGCTTTGTAGCGACACTTCCCCTTGCACATCAAGGGGAAGCAAGAAATTATAGTTTACTCTTGCCGTCCCTTTAACTGAAAGGGAAGGTGGCAACTTTTACACTACCCCACCTAAAACTCTTGCCTGCCCTTTAGCCGAAAGGGAAGGTGGCAACGAT
>JAZRSX010000004.1:0-23641 GCA_045651725.1 Christensenellaceae bacterium | reverse complement strand
TTTTTCTAACAATATAAAAGGAAAGTAAGGGAACATACGGTCAAACTTTTGCATAGTTTCTTTTGCGTCAGAACGCATTAATTTGTTTTTAGTTAAAACAATATCCGTCATAATTTGACCTTTACCACCGCCCATTAAACCGTAAACTACGTTAACCGTTGGTAAGGTCTTTATAAACCCACAATCGTATGCCTCAAAGTGCTCTAAACGTTCATAGGCTTTATTTGTACGCCATTTGTTTAATATAATTAAGGCTATTAAAAACCAAATATAAAGCGGTAAACCTTTTAAGCATATTACAACGTCAATTACAAGTTTATATAACTGAATATATAAATTTGAAAAATCAAAAGAAATTATAAAAAACAAATAAAAGGCTATAAATTCTAAAACTATTGTAAAAACGTTAAGGTTATAAAGCCAAATTGATATCCATAGTTTTTTATAAAAGTTAGTGTTTACAAAGTTAAAGAAAGCGCAAAACCAGCGTTTAACAGGCTTTAAATAAGTTTCTATCTTTTTATATGCTATTAAATTTTTAGAGTCTTTACCGTAGTTATTATTAGGCGTACTTATATGTTTTTCTATTAAAATTTTTAATAAAAAGAACAATACTACAATTAATTCAATTATCGTTATAGCAATCAAATAAAAAGAAGAAAATTTTTCAAAATACGCCAGTATGTTTTCTTGACTAAACAAAGCGTAAAACCATTTTGAAAATACTTCTTTAAACTCTTCCCAATTTAAAGGAAAAATTTTACCTATATCAATTGCGCTTATTGACGTTACAGATACCGGCGAAATACCTAAATCTGTTATAGTTAAAAAATTATATTTTATGCTGTACCAAACGTCTCTAAAAGGCTCTTTTATTCTTATAAAAATGTTTTTATATAAAAATACACTAAACGCCAAAAACGTTAACGTTATACTTATTGCTATAAAGTGCATATGGTTTATTTTTTTAAATATTTGTTTTAACTTTTTCATAATTATTTTTAGTTGACAATTTTTATAAAATTGCATATAATAATATTGTTCAATGGAACAAATTTTCCTTGATAGTCGTATTAACATACGTCGGCTTGCTTAAAATTGAGAAGTAGTTAGGTATCCGAAAGGTCTGAACCCGAACTACTTCTTTTTTATTTTATGAAATTTTTAAACCTTTTTAATTGATATGGTGTTAAAATGCCAGCCTTTTCATATTTATTAAAATTATCCTTAAAAGGTTGTCCGTGAATATCTTTTTTTCGTGGTTGTTTATATACAGTTGAATATTCATTAAACCCTTTAATTTTAAGTAATATCGCACGTCCTTTACGCACATCAGTTTTCTTTTTAGGGTCTATATAATGTGAAGTCGGATACATTGAATAACTGTTATTATGGTTGTCCTTAATAGCGATATAATAATGAAAAGCCTTAGGTTCGTACTTATCTTTATGATAACCTTTTAAACTATTTTTACGAATGATTGTACCATCTTGTATTTTTATAAATTGTCCAGATTTCATAATTCACCACTTAACCATCCATACGCCAATCATATGCTTTACCATATATTCTACTTAATGATTTATGCTTAACGTATTTTTTATAGTTAAATATTTTGCATAACGTGTTTTTATTTGTTTTTGTTATTTTTGTTACCATAATTTTGTCCTTATAAAAAAATGTCAACGAAAACAATAATTGTTTCATTGACATTGTATAATAACACGTACTTGTAATTAATTTAACAAAAGGTATTGTGATTTTTAAACGAAAGTGCTATAATGATAGACGTGTAAAAATAATTATTTTTATGAGGTGGAACATGGCTGCAAGCTATAAGAAACTTTTCAAATTATTAATTGATAGGGAAATGAAGAGTAAGGACCTTGCTGCAAAAGCAGGTATTAGCCCCGCAACTCTTGCAAAGATGAAAAAAGACGGTGCAACAGTGTCAAGCGACGTGCTTGTTAAGATTTGCACTGCCTTAAACTGCACAATGGACGAAATAGTGGAAATTGTTCCAAGTAAGGGTGATTAATTTTTTATATATGATGGAAATTGTCATATTTTTAAAAAATCGCGTTAGAATAGAAATAGAATAGTCATATTACGAATTTTATTTCACGTTACAAAAAGGGAGCGAAAAGCCAAAAACAAGGTGCGAATTATAATTTTGTAAAAAACTTGAAATATCGAATTTTATATGATATAATGTGCTAAATCATATTGAAAATCTAGTAAAATTTGATTAAAAATTGAATGCTTTTTTGAGTATAAAAAAAGTATAAATTTAATATAAAATTATTAACAATTAGGGAAATTATTTGGAAATTCCTAAAAAATTGAACCACAAGAATCCTAGATATTGCCTAAAATAAACGTTTTTTAACGATATTTACATTAAAAAAGTTATTTGCAATATATCGCAAAACTCCTAAGGGGCCGTTGTGGGTTCGATTCCCGCAGGGAGTACCAAACAAAAAACCTAGCCATAAGCTAGGTTTTTGCATTATAGGTGATAAATGAATCAAGAAAGAAAAAATCAAATAGTAGAAATGCTTAATAAAAACGGAACAATTTCTAACGAAGAAATCATGTCCACTTTTGGCGTGTCAATAGAAACTGTTCGTAGAGATTTGGCTTATCTTGAAGAACGTGGTTTGTTAGAGCGTGTTTATGGTGGGGCTGTAAAAAAGAAGTTTTTGAGTGTAGAGCCTAAATATTTAAGCCGTGAAAACGTTAGTACTCCGCAAAAACAAGCAATAGCAAAACAAGCAGAAAAGTTGATTTTAGATGGCGAAACTGTTTTCTTTGATTTGGGAACGACCGTTCAATTAGTTGCATCTTGTTTAGATTCCCAAAAGCAGATTACTGCGTTTACAAACTCTTTTAGAACGGCAATTTGCCTAGCTGATAAAAACCAAAACGTTATTTTTCCAGGTGGAAAGGTAAGGGGTGGCGAGTATGCTGTTTCTGGAAGCATTGCAGAAGACTGTATGCAAAACTACAACGTTGATAAGGCGATTATAGGCGTTGGTGGTATTACAGAAGAAGGCATTACCGACTATAACATAGATGAAGCGCGTTTGCGTGCAAAGGTTATTAAAAATTCTCAAAAGATTATTGCCGTTGCCGATTTTAGTAAGTTAGGTGTAAAAGCACCATGCAACGTTTGTGACGTTAAGCAAATAGACCTTTTGATTACCGATAGTAAGGATCCACAAGAACTATTAAAAAAACTAGAGAAAAAAGGTGTTCAAATAATAATCGTATAATATAACCACAAGGTGCTGTCGCTTTTGGCGATAGCCCTTTTTTTAATATCTTCATCAAAAGTTATGACAAACAAATTAAAATATCTTGACAATATTTTGTGGGTTTGTTATAATCATTTTATCAACAAAAAAGGATGGTATATATATGCTTAAAACGGATATCGTTGTTATTGGTGCAGGCGCTGTTGGCTGTGCAATAGCACGAGAACTTTCTAAATACGACGTTAAGGTTATAGTCGTTGACAAAAACGAAGACGTTGGTGGCGACGCTTCAAAATCAAACAGTGCAATTATCCATACGGGATACGATGCAACCCCAGGCACTTTAGAATCACAACTTGTTGTCGCAGCAAACCCTATGTATGAACAATTAGTTAAAGAGTTAGACGTGCCTTTCAAAAAAGTTGGTGCAATTCTTCCTGCTATAACAGATGAACAGTTTGAAAAATTGCCAGAAATAAAGGAAAAGGCTTTCAAAAACCACGTTTACGACGTGGAGTTTAAAACGGGAAAAGAACTTTTGGAAATGGAGCCCAATCTTAACCCAGAAGTTAAGGGTGGATTGGTTATTCCAAGAGAAAGCATTATAGACCCATTTATTTTAGTGCAAGCATATGCAGAAAACGCTTATGCAAATGGCGTTGAGTTTATGCTTAAAACAAAAGTTATTGATATTAAAACGGAAAACGGTGCAATTAAAAGCGTTGTCACAACGGCTGGCGAAATACAAACTCGCTACGTTATTAACAGTGCGGCTCTTTACTGTGATGAAATTGCTGCAATGGTTGGCAAGGCTGATTACAAAGTAGTTGCAAGAAAAGGTCAGTTTTACATATTAGATAAAAACACCGATTGCAAGGTAGAACACATTGTGCTTCCTATCCCTACCAAGATAACCAAGGGAAAACTTATGTGTCCTACTATTCACGGAAATATGCTTGTTGGGCCTACTGCTGAAGAACAAGAATCAAAAATAGATAAATGCACTACGGCAGAAGGTTTAGAAAGTATTGCTAACGACGTTAGAAATTTAGTTCCTAACGTAAATTTAAGAGACACCATTACGCAATATTCTGGACTACGTCCTAATCGTAATCCAGAAGGCTTGCATTTTGATATGTATGATGACTTGAAGGGATACGTAAACCTTTCAGGTGTGCGTTCCACTGGGTTAACCTTATCAGTTGCAATGGGAAAATACGTTGTTCAACAAATTTTAATGCATGGCGAAAACTTAAAGTTAAAAGATAATTTTATTCCAACAAGAAAGGGCATAGTAAAGTTTAGCGAACAAACACCAGAAGTTCAAGATAAACTAATTAAAGAAAACCCACTTTACGGAAACGTTGTTTGCCGTTGCGAAAATATTACAGAAGCTGAGATTATGGATGCAATTCATCGTCCACTCGGTGCAAAGAGTGTAGATGCAGTTAAACGCCGTGTTCGTGCTGGTATGGGACGTTGTCAAGGTGGTTTCTGTGGCCCTAAAGTAATAGAAATTCTTGCAAGGGAATTAAAAGTTTTCCCAGAAGAAATAAACAAACATAACCCCGGCTCGAATATGGTGACGGGTAAAACTAGATAAGGGGGGATAGAAAATGAACAATATTAAATGCGACGTTGTAGTTGTTGGTGGTGGCCCAGCAGGTCTTGCCGCTGCCATTTCTGCTAAAAAAGAAGGCGCAAATAAAGTTATTATCATCGAACGTGACAATGCGCTTGGTGGAATTTTGCAACAATGTATTCACCCCGGTTTTGGTTTAACTAGATTCAAAGAAGAATTGACAGGCCCTGAATATTACAGTAGATTTGTAGATCAAGCAAATGAACTTGGCGTTGAATACATACTTAATTCTATGGTTCTTAACGTAGATCAAGAAAATAAGAGCATAACTTTTGTTAACTCTGAATTAGGCGTTTGCACAGTGACGGCAGGAAGCATTATTCTTGCAATGGGTTGTAGAGAAAGAACAAGAGCTAACATAGTTGTTCCGGGAACTCGCCCAGCAGGTCTTTACACGGCAGGTTCAGCCCAAAGACTTATCAATCGCCAAAACGTTATGGTTGGTAAAAAGGTTGTTATTTTGGGTTCGGGCGATATCGGCATGATAATGGCTCGCCGTATGAGTTTAGAAGGTGCAAAAGTTCAAATGGTTGTAGAACTTATGGACTGTTTGGCGGGTTTAACTAGAAATAGAGTTCAATGTTTAGATGATTTTGGTATACCACTAAAACTTGCACACACTATAACTAAAATAGAAGGACACGAAAGAGTGACAGGTGTGTGGGTTGCACCGGTTGACCAAAACAAAAAGCCTATACTAGATAAGCAACAATTTGTTGAGTGCGATACAGTGCTTTTTTCAGTTGGTCTTATCCCAGAAAACGAACTTTCTAAAAAAGCGCAAATAAAAATTAACCCCATAACCAACGGCCCAGAAGTTAACCAATATATGCAAACTTCTAAACAAGGCATCTTTGCATGTGGAAACGTTGTTCACGTAAACGATTTAGTTGATAACGTTAGTAAAGAAAGCGAACAAGCTGGTAAATATGCTGCACTTTTCGCTATGGATAAATTCCCTATCCAAAAGCAAGTTGCAAAGTGCATAACGGGTGATAACGTTAGATATCTTTGCCCACAAACTATTTCACTTGGCGATTGCCCTGAAAAAGTCACCTTGTATTTTAGGGTGCTTAAACCTGACCAGAACGTTAAACTTGTAGTTGTTAGTGGTGGAGAAATCCTTGCTTCTAAAAAGGAGTTTAGGGTTAGCCCCGGCGAAATGTGTTCAGTTGTGGTAGACACTTCTAAAATCGTTGACGGCGAAGTAATCGTCAGTGTAGTAAAGGAGGCTTAAATATGGAAAAGCAAATCATTTGTACAGTTTGTCCACGTGGTTGTCATATGACGGTTAAAGGCGAAAATAGTATTATAGAAAGTGTTGAAAATTATAGTTGCCCACGTGGTTTAGAATACGCTAAAACAGAATTCGTTGCTCCTGTTAGAATTTTAACCACTCTAGTTAAAATAGACGGCAAAGCAAACGACCTTTTGCCTGTTCGTTCAAACAAGCCATTGCTAATGAAAAAAATACCACAGGTAATGCAAGTTATTAAAAGCACAGTTGCAACACTTCCTGTAAAGCGTTATGAAGTAATTATTAAAAACGTTTGTGATACAGGTGTTGATATAGTTGCCACCAAGGATGTTGAACAATATGAGCAAAAAAATATATTTTTGCAGATTAAGTCAAGAATCAAATAGTTTTAACCCCATTTTGACGGATTTTGCAGATTTTTCTATTATTACCGAGCCAAAAGACATTATGACAGAAAAGGGAAGAGCAGGTATTACGGTTAACGGAATTTATAAAACCATTAACGATGCCGGCTACCAACTTATACCGGGGATTTTTATGGGCGCCGGCAGTGGGGCTCCTATTAAGAATCAAGTTATACAAGACTTTACCACAAAAACAGTTGAACAACTAAAAGACATTGAGGGATTAGATGCAATTTGTATCAGCATGCACGGAGCGACCATGAGCGACCTTTCAGACGACGTGTGTGGCGACGTTTTAGAAAGTATTAGAAATGCCGTTGGCAACAACGTTGTTATTTCCGTTGCTTTTGATCTTCATGCAAACGTAAGCCAAAAGACTTTAAGAAACGTAGATTACGTTAGCGGATATCAAACCTATCCACATTTAGATTTATATGAAGTGGGTGTTAGGTCGGCAGAAAGAATTATCGAGCACTTTGAAAAGGGCAGAGCCTTTGTGGCAAGAGCAGAAGTTCCTGTGATTGCACCTGCACATGCGTATACAACCGAGAGCAGAGAATTGAAGAAGTTAATGGACAAGGCAAAGGCTTATAAAGAAAGTGGAAAGATCGTTGATTATGCTATTTTCCAAGCACAACCTTGGCTAGATGTTAAAGAAATCTATGCTACCGTTATTATAACTAGTTATGATGAGCAAACGGCAATAGATATAGCAAACGAACTTATTATAGATGAGTTTAATTTAAGAAAAGACTTGCAAGGTCAACATTTAATTTCTGTTGAACAAGTTGTTCAAGAAGCACTTAATAACAAAAGTGGTAAACCAGTGGTGCTTTGCGATTCGGCAGACTCTCCTAATGCAGGCGCAAACGGAGATAGTGCAACCGTTTTAGAAAAACTTTTGCCTTATAGAGAAAAGTTAAAATGTGCACTCGCAGTAGTGGATAAAAATGCTGTTGACAAAGCCTATGAATTAGGTGTTGGTGGTGTGGGCGATTTTGTAATAGGAGCAACTATTGCTCCCGAACTTTCTAAACCCGTGCTAGTAAAAAATGCCAAAGTAAAAGTGCTTTCCGATGGCGAATTCTTTATGTATGGCCCACAAGAACGTGGGCAAAGACGTAGCAATGGAAAGTCAGCGTTAATTTGCGCAGATAACATTCTGATTCACTTGTCCTACAATGCAAAAACTATTGGTGATAGAGGATTTTTTAGAAGCGTTGGTGTAGAGCCAGAACTTATGGATTTAGTTTGTGTAAAGGCTTGCACTTCGTTTAGGGCAGGTTATTCACAAATTACTAATTTGATTTTTAATGCTCAAACAACGGGCGCCGCGGGAACAGATTTAACAGCATTGCCTTTTAAAAAATTACCAAAGCCACTTTATCCCTTTGAAGAAATTACCAAAGAAGATATAAAATTTGCAAAGATTTATAGAAAAGGAGAATGAAATATGAAACTTTCTTGTAATATGATAAAAATACATAGCGAGTTTGGTTTAAAAAAGATGATAGACGTTTTGCTAAACGTGGGTTTTGAAGGACTTGATTTTAATAACGATTTAGAAGGCTATCGTGCAGACGAGCATGATAAAGAATTTTACTTAGATCTTAAAAATTATGCAGACCAAAGGGGCTTTGCGTTTTGCCAAGCGCATGCACCTTTCCCATCAAGTTTTGATGACCCTGTAAAAACCGAAGAAAGATTTAACGAAATAGTAACTTCAATGCGCAATGCTTCTTATCTTGGCGCACCTATGATTGTCGTTCACCCTTGCTATCATTTAGAAACTATATCTTACGAAGCAAATTTTAATTACAACATAGATTTCTATAAAAGGCTTGCTCCTTATGCAAAGAAATTTGGCATTAAAATCGCACTAGAAAATCTTGGTTCAAAGCATCCTTGCAACGTGTGTGACGGTGGAGATAAAATCGCTTTACTTTACGATACGTTGAACGACACTGATGTTTATACTGTTTGCTTTGACGTTGGACATTGTTTACTTGTAAACAAAGACCCTGCTGAAGAAATAAAAAAACTTGGCCATAGAATAGGCTGTACCCACGTTCACGATAATAACGGCGAAAAAGATCAACACACCTTGCCATACAGTGGCATGGTTAATTGGGAAAGTGTTATGAAAGCTCTTGCCGAAATTGATTATAAAGGCGACCTTAACTACGAAGCTTGTGCCTTTTTTAAGAATGCTCCCGTTGAAATTCGTGCTGAATCTTTAAGATATATGGCAACCGTAGGGCATTACCTTATCGGTAGATTTGAATATTATAAAGAGAATAAATAGCATAAAGACTTTTATACTAAACAAAACAGCCGATGCGGACGCATCGGCTGTTTTTGTATTTTTTTTTATTTTAATATCCATTGTATTGCAGAAAGGAGAGAGTCGCAAGTATAGTCTGGCGTAGTCTCGTTTTTACTATCTTGACCAGTGGTCACTCTAACTGTTTTTATGTTTGCGTTTTTGCCTGTAAGCACGTCTAAATCGCTGTCGCCTACCATAAAGCAAGAATTTTTGACTATTTTAACTTAAAATTAAGCCGAAATAATCTCTTGTGAAAATAAAAAATCGGCCCTAGCAAAACCATTTCTAGTTCGGTTTGGACCGATTTTGGTGCCGCTGGCCGGAGTTTGCCGAAACCCCTAAAGGGGAGCCCCTAGGCAAAAACCACGCCCCTCCGTTTCGCCTTTGGCCATCAGTATAACAAAAAAGAGAGATAGCCAAAACTATCTCTCTTTTTTGGTGCCGCTGGCCGGAGTCGAACCGGCACGGTTGTTACACCGAGGGATTTTAAGTCCCTTGCGTCTGCCTATTCCGCCACAGCGGCATTTGTTACTATGTTATATTACTACTTTAATCAAAATTTGTCAAACAAATTTATCAAATATTTTTATGCTTTTTATAAAAGTGCAAAATAGCGAAGTATAATAGCGTGGCAAATATTACCTAAAACGCCGTAAAAACCAAACAAAACAAAAAGTAAAAACCAAACAAAACAAAAATATAAATCAAACAAAACAAAAAGTAAAAACCAAATAAAACAAAAAACACTCTAAAAGTTGTGCTACTTATAGAGTGTTTTTGCGTTATAAAATTAAAGTTTAGAAACGGGGTAAGGGGTGTGGTTTTCAAAGTAATAGTAATCGTCAAAACCGCACTCTTTTAAAAGTTTTTTGCCTTCTAAAATACCGCTTGATACGTTAGAGCATAAATGAGCGTCGCTACCAAGCGTTACGTATTTTCCGCCCAACTCTTTATACATTAAAATATGATATTTATTAGGCAAAAACGCGTTAAACTGTACTGCTCCTTGCGTATTGACTTCTATTGCCTTGCCTTTTTTGATAATAGTTTTAAAAACGTCTTTTACGGCGCTGTCGTGAATTGAAACGTCGTAGCCCTTTTTGTAAACACTGTTTATATAGCGAAGTGGATAGTCTAAATGCGAAAGCACGTCAAAATCCGTAGTTTTTACCGTTTGCAACAAAATGTCAAAATATTCGTCAAGCACACGTTTAATCTTTTTGTTTGACCACATAGGTATGTCGGCGTAAGCGACGTCGTATTCGCCAAGTAAAGATGGAATAAAGTGGCAAGAAGCCAAAAACACGTCAAAGTCGCCTATACTTCTAATTTCTTTTGCGTTTTGCGGTGCAAAAATTTCTTCGCCTATTTCCGCACCCATTAAGATTTTAATTTTATCGCCATAGGTCTTTTTGGCCGTTAAAACGTCGTTATAACAGTTTTTTGTGGCGTTATAAATATCCCTTTGCTCATAGAGAATAAGGTCGACGTGGTCGGTTATAGCAAAGCCTTTCATATTAAGTTCAATCGCGCTTTTAGCAAACTCTAAAATTGAAGATTTGCCGTCGTGCGAATAAATTGAGTGGTTGTGTAAACTAAACATATTTTTGCCTCTTTATATACATAATGATAAAACATTACCTAAAAAAAGTCAACCTTAATAAAGTGTAAAATAATTATTTACAAATTTGACAAAATATGTTGAAAAATTTTGCATTTAATTATATAATAAAATAAATTACAAACTTGTTTGCAGTGGTTGCGATTTACGGTGTTTCAAGTTTGGTTTAAAAGGGGATTTGCTTAATTATGGTAGACGTTAAGAGAATAAATTATTTAGCAAAAAAGGCAAGAGAAGAAGGCTTAACCGAAGAAGAAAAATTAGAACAACAACAGTTAAGGCGCGCTTATCTTGACGCTATAAGGGCAAATTTAGAAAGTCAATTAGGCGACCCTGAAGAGTACAAAAAAAATAAAGGCGGTAGCAATAAAAGTTAATGCAAACTAATAATTACGATTACATAGAAAAAAGATTAAAAGAGTATAAAGACAGTTCGCGTAAACTAAATATATGTAAAGCCCGTCTAGAAGAAGTAACTTCAAAATGCGCTAATTTAAGAAAAAATACGTCGCTAAAAAGCAATCAAGAATTAAAGATATTAAACGAAGAAAGGGCTAGTTTAAAGACGGAAATTTCGCTGTTAAAAAAGGCGGTTAAAACGCTTTATGCCGAAACGGAAAAAGCAATTTTTACGGGCATTGAAACCAACTATACCGAAGTTTACGAAAATCAACTTTCAAGGCTTTACGGCTCTAAAATTGACGTTTTAATCAAGCGTATAGGCGATGATTTTGACCTAGAAACTTGCAACGCAAGTAAGATTATTATAACCAAAGATAAAAGCCAACATGGAAAGATTTTAAAAATGCTTTCTTTTGGTTTAAAAGACAGGGAAACAAACGTTGCCTATAAAAAAGCTCTTGTAGAAATTTGTTGCTACTCTAAAAAATTAAAGGCGGGCGAGGCGGTTGAATTCGACCTTACGTTGCTTGGTAAGTTAAGATGAAAAAATACGAAATACTGTCCGTTGACTATGACGGCACTTTGGTTGACGACGATAAAAATTTATCCAAAAACAATTTGGAAGCAATACGCGGTTTCGTTAATCGTGGCGGAAAATTCGTCGTTAATACGGGGCGTATGACGTCGGGCATAAATCACCTTTTAATAAGTCAAGGCATAGATTTTAACGTTTTATTATCTACTTATAACGGCGCTATTTTTAGCGAATTAAAGACGGGTAAAGTGTTAAAAAGTAATGCCATAGACAATAAAGCGTGCATTGAAGTTTATGAATTCGTAAAGAAATTTAACGTAAACATTATGTTCTATCCAAACGATATTTTTATTGCCGAAAAGGAAAGCGAATTTACTGATTACTACAAAAGAGTTACGGGTGCAAAAATGGAAATTCACCCATCAATTCACGACTATTTAAAAGCGTCGGGTTGCGAAAGTCCTAAAATTTTGATTTTTGACAAAAAAGAATTGCTTGACAAAATTTTTGACGACATTAAAGACAGGTTTAAAAATTTAGAAGTAGTAAGAAGTAACGCCTTTCAAATAGACATAAACAAAAAGGGAGTTTCAAAAGGCGAAATTTTAAAGGATATTGCTAATTATTACGGCAAAACCGTTGAAGACGTTATTGCCGTTGGCGATGCGGGTAACGATATGGAAATGCTAAAAACGGCAGGGTTTTCCGTTGCCGTTAACAACGCGCTTGATAGCGTTAAAGAAATAACCGACTACGTTGCACCCGATAATAATAGCGACGCCATAAAACACGTTATAGATAAATTTTGCATATAAACTAAAAAATCGCGGACTAATTTAGCCCGCGATTTTTTTATTACTTATGATTTTTTAATAAAAATCTTGCTTTACCTTGAATTGTCGCCCATTACACCTATCTGTTCCCCTTAACGTGCAAGGGGAAGTGTCGCGTTACGCGACGATAGGGATTAGTTGGTAATAATTTAACTACTGCTTTAATATATGCCACAATCCCTTCCGTCAACTATCGTTAACACCTACCCTTTCGGCTAAATGGCAGGCAAGAGTTGGGTGTAAAATGACACCCGTGTTAAAGGGCAAGCAAGAGTTGGGTGTAAAATGACACCCGTGTTAAAGGGTAGGCAAGGGGTGGGATAAGTTACACCTACGGTAAAATGACGAAAAAAGTTTTACTTTTTTAATTTGTTTCTACAATGTTTGAAATTTTGCCGTCTATAAACTCAAAGCGAAAAACTGACAGTTTATCTTTATAAATAACAAGTGTTTCGTCAAAGTCAAAGGGGTTTAAATAGGCGGTTTCAAAGTCTAAAACAAACTCTTTTAAGTCGTTTACTCTATCGTGCAAAGACGGGTGCAAAAACTCTAACACGTCGCCGTCTTCTTTTAAAAGGTTTAAAAAAATTACGGCTAAAATATTTTTGTTTATGCTAAAAATTGAAGCGTTTTTTTGAACGCTTTTTTCGTTTTTTAAAAACCCGCTATCGTAGTGCCATTTTTCTTTAATTACAATATCAACACCGCAATTTTTATAAGTGGTGGTAGTAAAAGTATCGTTAATTTCAAAAGCGTCAACTAAATTTTTGTAAACCAAATTAGAATTTGTTATATCGTAAACAAAAATCGCCACTTTTTTAGAGTAAAAAGACAAAAAAAGATAATTGCCATAAATTTTTAAGTCTACGCTTGTTGGGTTTATGGGAAGTTCGTCTAACGCGTAAACACCGCCGTCTAAATAAAATTTTAAAACGCCGTCGCTAATAATCGTTATGGTATAATTGTTGCCGTTTTCGTAAAAATTTTGTTGTTTAAGTAGTTTAAACGGCAAATTACGGCGCTTATTTAGTTTAAAATAAAACAAGTGGTATTCGTTAAAATTAGCGGTAAAAGTGCCTAGAAAGTTGCTAGAATTTACGTATAAAGGAAGCAGAGTTTTACTAGTTGGCAAAACTTCTATAAGAGAGTTTTTTAAAACTTCACAGTATTTTAAATTGCAGTTAATTTCGCCTAAAAAACTGCCGTTGCACTTTAAAAAAGCGCTGTTGTCGCTACAAAAAAAACACTTCATATAAAATTATATTATCTAAAATTTTTGCGTATGTATTATAACTTAAAATTTAGTCAATAATTTTTTTAAAAGGGGGATAAAACGATATGAAAGGTTTTAGCGAATTAGAAAAAAAAGAATTGATTAAAGACGTAAAAAAAGCAAAAAGCGAAGGGCAAAGTCTACTTTTTGTATTTGATGAATTTTCAAAAAAGACTAATAAGGCAAAGGGAAGCGTAAGAAATTTTTACTATAAAACCATAGCAAACTGTAAAAATAGCGAAAAGTTAAGGCTTAAACTTGGCGTAGATAAAACTATGTTTCCACAACTCGTTTTAGAGTTTACAAAAATGGAAGAAGAAAGGCTTTTAAAACAAGTTTTAACGCTTATAACTAGCGGAAAGTCCGTTAGGGGCGCTATATCCGAAATTGCGGGTGGAAACGAAAAACTAGCGCTTCGCTATCTAAATAAATACCGCAACTTAATAAAAGAAAAAAAAGATTTGGTGTATAAAATAATGGACGAAGTTAAAAGTGAAATAGGTAGGTGTAAAAACCCATACGAAACTACTTACAGCATAAAAAAGCAACGTCAAATAGAAAACGGCATAGACAAAATTTTTAAAGACGCTTTTTTAGAGCAAAAGCAAGAAAACGCGCGTTTAGTTAAGCGCGTTGAAAAATTAACGAAAGAAAACGCAAAAATCAAAGAAATGCTTACCAAAACGCTAAAAAATAAAGATATAACAAAAGAGTTTTTAAATTCAATTAGTCAAAAAAACGCATAAAGACTTAAAATTTGTGAAATTTTAAATAAATAGTTGCAAAAAATTATAATGCTGTGTTATACTTTTTAAGTATGTAACTATAAAATAGTTACTTTTTAGGAAAGGGAAAATGTTAGAATTATTAAACGTAAAAAAAGTATACACGACGAAAGCGGGCGACACCGCAGCACTTGACGGCGTAAGCATTAAGTTTGCAAAAAGCGGTATGGTATTTATAACGGGTAAAAGCGGTAGCGGTAAAACTACTATGCTTAACGTTATCGGTGGTCTAGACGGCATAGACGAAGGCGAAATTATAATTGAAGGAAAGAAGTTTTCTGAATTTAAAACCGCTGATTACGACAGTTATAGAAACACTTTCGTAGGTTTT
Organism: Christensenellaceae bacterium; assembly: GCA_045651725.1. GTDB lineage: Bacteria > Bacillota > Clostridia > Christensenellales > Borkfalkiaceae > HGM11412. Next base: position 8,974 of record JAZRSX010000004.1, on the reverse strand, counting down.
ATATTCCAAGAGTATAACCTTTTAGGCGAATATTCCGTTGAAAAAAACATCGGTATGGCAAACGAACTTCAAGGTCGCAAAACGAATAAAGAAGAACTTGAAAATTTGCTTAAAATGGTTGATATGGAAGGCCTTGGAAAGCGCAGTCCATCTCAATTGTCGGGCGGTCAAAAGCAAAGGGTTGCAATAGCGCGCGCGCTCATAAAAAACCCAAGCATTATTATGGCGGACGAGCCTACGGGCGCGTTAGACAGCGCAACGGGCGTTCAAGTTATAGAAGCGCTTAAAGAACTTTCTAAAACTAAACTCGTAATAGTCGTTTCTCACGATTTGGAACTTGCCGAAAAATATGCCGACAGAATAGTAAGGCTTGTTGACGGCAAAATCGTTGAAGACGTAACTTTAAACGACGTTGAAGTTGAAGGCAACGTATACGACGGCGAACAAGAAATATCCGTTAAGTCGGGTAGTGATTTAACTAAGATTGAAACGGAAAAACTTGTTGACGCTATTAAAAGAAAAAAGAAAGTAAACGTAATAGAAAAAATTTCCGTTAAAGAAAGAAAGGTTACGGGCGATATTGAAATTCAAAAACCAGAAAAGCCCGTAAAATTCATTAACAGTAAAATGAAAATAAAAAGTTCTATGGAACTTGGCGTAAAATCACTTTTTGTTAAACCTTTTAGGCTTGCGGTTACAATTTTACTTTCGGTTGTTGCGTTTGCGGTGTTTGGTCTTTTTGATACCGTTGCATCGTTTTCTAACCAAAAAGTTATTACCGATATGTTAAGAAACGCCGGTTATAAAGAAGTTGCAATTCACGCAACTATTAACGACGATAATTATAGTAACGTGTCGCTTAAAATGTCGCAAAGTTACATAGACGGCATTAACGAGCAAACGGGTTATAAATTTAAAGGCGTTTACGATATTGACGACAGCGAAAGAGTTGCCGATATGGATAGTCGCGACAATTTTAACGAACAAGTTACAATTAACAGCATAAGTAGAACTAAAAATCCAGCGGGCAAAGATTATTACGTAACTAACCTTAGCGGTATGATAGAGTTTAAAAATAGCGAAGTCAACAGTCAAACGGGCGTTATAGACGAAGGTGGTTTCAACTATAAAATGCTTGATTTAACGGACTCTCATTATCCCGTATTCGACCCTGAAAACCCAAGAAGTATACAAGTTGCGATTTCTTCGTATATAGCGGAATCAATCTTGTTTTGGCTTTCGGCAAACAATACTACGCTTTTAGAACAACAAGAAATTTTAACGATGCAAGACTTAATCGGCGTAAAGTTCAAAATTTCAAGCATGCCAAATAGAATTTATCAAATTACGGCGGTAGTTGATTGCGGAAAATTACCAAGCAAATACAACGAGTTGAAAGAAGTTAAAAGCACGCAGGAAACGAAAGCGCTTGCCAAAGACTTAACTACTTATCTCAATTCGGGCGCTTATCTTTATATGTTCGTTGGCGAAGGTTATACCAACCATCAACTTACTTCAAAAAAGAGAGTCGTAACTTACGTAGATAACTACACCGAAAACACCGAATATATGGGTTCGGTTATAGATGGAACGGAAAGAACGGGCTTATATTTAAGGCAAAACGATATGTCGTTTAGGTTCTATAACGTAAAAGATTTTAAGGCTGATAACACTATTATGTTTGACGATTTAAGAAGTGGCACCGTATCCGAACCAACGCTTAAAAAAGACGAAACTTTAATTCACATAAACAACTTGAACGTACTATTTTATAACGAAATGCAACGCTTTAATTACGGCGATGCGCCAAGCGATTTAAAAAGTAAAGTTGACGACTTGCCAAACAAAATCAAGGAAGCGCAAGAAAGTACGGATATTGAAATAAAAAGAAGTTTATTAAATCAAGTTATACGTACAATTGACGAAATGAGCCTTTTTCAAAACGGAAAGACGAGCGGTGTATTTGATAAAGACGGCAACGGCGTAGTAGACGATAAAACTTTAACAGTATCCGTTAAAAAGGGCGGATACCCATATCAAGAAAAAGTTTTGAAAGTTAAAGGCGTGTATTTTGACGTTGACCTAGACTTCACCGTAGGCAGACATTATGCTGAAAACTGGGGCGCAATAGTCCTTTCAGAGCAAGGACTTAAAGACTTTGGCATAACGCTTGAACAAGGCATATATTCAAAGGCTATTTCGATAAATAACGCCACTTATTTTTCAACAAAAACTCTTGGAAAGTTAATGTCTAAAGAACAAGGCATAAACTTAAACTGGCATAAAAACACCGTATTAGAAAGCGTTGAATCAAGTAAACAATTCGTTGACCAATTCTTCCAACTCTTCTTATACGTTTCAATCGTACTTGCGTTCTTTGCGGTATTTATGTTGTTTAATTATATTTCGGCAAGTATTATTTCTAAACGTCAATCAATAGGCGTATTAAGGGCGCTTGGTGCGGACGGCAAAAACATTTTCCAAATGTTTATAACCGAAAGTTTAATAATTTCTTTAATAAACGGCATTTTAGCATCAATTATAGCGTACTTTGCGTGCGGACTTGTAAATAAATACGTTTTAGAAGTAATGAACTTAACCATAAACTTTGCTATTTACGAATTTAGGCAAGTTGCCTTAATTTTCGTTGCAAGTGTAGTAACGGGCATATTGTCGTCGTTACTTCCTATAATTAGAATTGCAAAAGAAAAACCCGTTGACCTTATAAGAAAACTTTAAAGGAAACGAAAATGGATTACATTTATTTAGACAATGCGTCAACTACTAAACTTGATAGTCGCGTATTAGAAAAAATGATGCCGTACTTAACGGAAGTTTACGGAAACGCGAATTCACTTCACAGTATGGGTAGGCAAGCGGTAAAGGGGCTAGACGAAGCAAGGGAACTAACCGCAAGTTTAATAGGCGCAAAATTTAGCGAAGTATATTTTACTTCGGGCGGTACGGAAGTTGACAATTTGGCGCTTCGCGGACTGTATAACGGCGGAAATAGAAATAAACTCGTAATATCTTCTATTGAACACTCTGCTATATTAAAGACGGCTACGGAACTTGAAAAACAAGGCGTAAAAAAAGTTTTAATTTCGCCAAATAGCGACGGATACGTATGCGCAAGTGATTATTATGATAACGCAGATAACGCTTACGTATGCGCACTTATGCTAGCAAATAACGAAATAGGAACTATTCAACCCGTCAAAGAAATGGCAAGCAAAGTGCGCGAAAAAGGCTGTTTAGTTTATACCGATGCCGTACAGGCTATGCCGTCTATTGACGTAAACGTTAAAGACCTTAACGTAGATATGCTTGGCTTTTCGGCGCACAAGTTTAACGGTCCAAAGGGCGTTGGCTGTGCGTATATAAAAAGCGGAACGCCTATTTCACCAACTATAACGGGCGGTCATCAAGAAAGGGGATATCGCGGTGGCACTTCTAACGTGGCGGGGGCAATAGGTCTTGCGTATGCGTTAAAATTCACCAAAGAAACACTTATAGAAGACGGCAAATACGTTAAGTCTTTAAGAAATTATTTTATAGACAAAGTGCTTTTAGAAATAAAAGACACGACGCTTAACGGCGGTAGAGAAAATAGGCTTGCAAACAACGCAAATATTACGTTTAAAGACGTTGACGGCAACGCGTTACTTGCAAGATTAGATATGAACGGAATTTGCGCTTCACTTGGCGCGGCGTGTTCGGCGGGTTCAATAGAGCCTTCACACGTTTTAATGGAAATAGGGCTAACGGAAAAACAAGCGTTTTCTTCAATTCGCTTTACTTTTAGCAAAAACAACACTATTAAAGAAGTAGACAAGGTAGTTGAAATTTTAAAAACGGCAGTATTAGATTTGAAAAAATAAAAACGCCTTACTTTTTTAGTAAGGCGTTTTTTATTGAGTTTTAGGACTTACCGTGTTTTTGTTCGTTTAATTCTTTAGAAACGTCTTTCGTCATTTCTTCTAAATTACGCATAACTTCTTGTTGTCCATTAGTTACTAGCATTCTTGCCTTATTAGAGTTGGCTACTATGATAGCACCGCCAATCATACCAAGCGCAAGACCTAGTATAAATGCTTTTCCTTCCATTTTACCCCCATAGCCTTTAAAGGCTATAAACAGTATGTAGTATTTTGCGGAATTTATACGCAATTTGTAAAAAAAAGGTGAATTATGAAATATATTGCTTTTGATATAGGTGATAAGCGCATAGGCGTTGCCGTTAGCGACGTTTTTGAAACTATGGCTTTACCGCTTGAAACTTATTATAGAAAAAACTTTGAAAAAGACGTTAAGTATTTAGCAGACCTAGCAAAATCAAAAAACGCCGACGTTATCGTTTGCGGTTTACCGCTTAATTTTGACGGCTCTTATAGTGAGCAAACGCTAAAAACACAGTCTTTCGTTGAAAAATTAAAAACGGTAACGGATATAAAAATTGTTTTTCAAGACGAGCGCTTTACGACGTTAGAAGCAAGGCGAATACTACTTGAAGCCGACGTTAAGCGCGCCGATAGAAAGGCGCTTATAGATAAAATTGCCGCATCTTACATACTTGAAACTTATATGCAAAAAGTAAAAAACGGTTCAGTTAATTAAACTGTACCGCTTTTTTTATCCTTTATATATTCTTTTAAACAATTAAAAGTTTCGTCACTTATAACGTGTTCAATTTTGCACGCATCGTTTAACGCAGTTTGTTCGCTAACACCTATAAGTTTTAACGTTTCGCTTAAAACGTTGTGCCTTTCGTATACCTTTTTAGCATACTCTTTACCGCTTTCGGTTAAGGTTATATATCCGTTAGCGTCAATTTGAATATATCCGCCTTCTTTTAAAAGCCCCATAGCCCTGCTTACGCTAGGCTTTGAATAATTCATATGTTCGCAAACGTCAATAGCGCGAACGCTAGGCAGTTTTTGCGTTAATATAAGTATCGTTTCAAGATACATTTGCCCCGATTCTTGCAAATTCATAAAATCCTCTTATCTATAATATATATATTGTAGCACACGTTTTAAATTCTTTCAAGTGTTTATAAATTATTTTTAAAACGGCGCGTTTTTTGGTTGACAAACCTAAAAAAATCAACTATAATAATTACAGTTAGCATAGGCTAACTTATTTTATAGATTGCGGTTAGCGTAGGCTAACTTACAAAAATAAAGCGTCGTTATATTAGATAATTAGGGGGTTATATGGAAAAAACTTTAGATAAATTTTCAATAGGCGATAAAGGTGTTGTTAAAATGATAAATGCCGAGCGCAACGTTAAAAGGCGTTTATTTGATATGGGCATAACGCCGGGCGTTGAAGTGTATTTAAGAAAGCGCGCGCCTTTTGGCGACCCTATTGAAATAACGCTACGCGGTTATGAATTAACACTTCGTTTAAGCGAAGCAAGTTGCGTTTTAACGGAGGTTAAGTTATGATAAGAGTTGCGCTTGCGGGTAATCCAAACTGTGGAAAAACGACGCTATTTAACAGCCTTACGGGTTCAACGGCGCACGTTGGCAACTGGCCGGGCGTAACGGTTGATAAGCGCGAAGGCGTTTATAAAAAAGCAAAAGAGCCTATAAGCGTAGTAGACTTGCCGGGTATTTACTCACTTTCACCATACACGCCAGAAGAAGTCGTTGCAAGAAATTTTATATTAGACGAATCGCCCGATTGCGTAATAAACATAATTGACGCAACTAATTTAGAGCGAAACTTATATTTGACTACTCAAATTATGGAAATTGACGTGCCAATCGTTTTAGCGCTTAATATGATAGACGAAGTTGAAAAGGTTGGCGACACGATTGACGAAGTTGAACTAGAAAAAAGAATAGGTTTGCCCGTCGTTAAAGTTTCGGCTTTAAAGGGCGTTGGGCTTGACCTTTTAATGCAAAGGGTTTACGAAGCAAGCAAAACTAAACGAAAGGGAAGCACCGTTTTACGCGAAACGCAACTTGACCATATTATAGGTGACGTTAAAATTGCATTAAAGGGGCAAAACGTTAAAAATCCGTTGTTTCACGCCGTAAAGTTAATTGAAAGTGACGAACTTGAAATTAGCATGCACGAAAGCGCGTCGATTATGGTTGAAGACTATAAAGAAGTTTACAAGCACGATATTTTTGGAACGGACTATGAAGCGCTTGTTGCCGACGGAAGATATAAATACATAACAAAACATTTTTCGCCCGTATATAAAAGAAAAAATCCTAATATTTTTAAAGATAAAAAATCGGATAAAATAGACAGGGTGCTAACGCATAAATACTTTGGCTTACCTATATTTTTAGTTATACTGTTTTCTATATTTCACCTAACTTTTTCAGAAGATTTTTTATATCTTGGCGCAATTTTCAAATTGCCTACGCTAACAGAATTAGGGCTTGTTAACGAAAACGGCGAATTTATAAATTACGGCGTAAAAATACTGTCTTGTTTTTACGACGGCGCTGTGTTTTCGCTTGGTTGCGTAGTCAACAATATTTGGAACGAAATTATACTTCTAGAAATCTTTGGATTTATAAAAACGCTTGTTATCCAAAGTCCACTTGAACCTTGGGCGGTTGGGCTTATAAACAACGGTATACTTGACGGCGTTGTCGGTGTACTTTCGTTTTTGCCTTGGATACTAATTTTGTTTATGTTCTTTTCTATTTTAGAAGATTCGGGGTATATGGCGCGCGTTGCTTTTATACTTGATAAACTTTTTAGAAAATTCGGTCTTTCGGGCAGAGCGTTTATGCCTATGATTATGGGTTTTGGCTGTTCCGTGCCCGCTATGATTAACACAAGAACGCTTGTAGACGAAAAAGAAAAAATAGCAACTTTAAGGGTTATACCTTTCTTTTCGTGCGGTGCAAAACTTCCTATACTTACGGCAATAAGTGGGGGTATAGTAGCGTTTTACGGGGTTACAAATGCCGACGTAATAACTTACTCTATGTACCTTTTAGGCGTAACCGTTGCCATTTTAAGCGTACTAATAATGCGCGGAACTACTTTAAAGGGCAAAAATCCGCCGTTTATAATGGAACTGCCAACCTACCGCTTGCCACAAGTTAGAAATACGGCGCGCCTTTTATGGGATAAAGCGCAACACTTTATTAAAAAGGCGTTTACTATAATACTTGCGTCTACAATAGTAGTTTGGGTGCTTACTCACTTTGATTTTAGTTGGAAATTTTTAAGTGACGAAGCCGTAAACGAAAGCATACTTGCAAGTATAGGTAAACTTTTGCAACCTATATTCACGCCACTTGGCTTTGGCAGTCAAGTAGGTAATTTTGGTTGGGTGTTTATACTTTCGGCAATCGTTGGCTTAATAGCAAAAGAAAACGTTATTGCAACTATGTCTACGTTAGCGTCTTGCTTATTAGTCGCCTTTAATTTTGAACTTGGCGGGCTTGACGTTTTAGCCGAAGACGGCGTAGACGCCGTGCAAGCAATGATTATGGCAACTAATATAACTATACCCGCACTACTTTCGTTTATAGCGTTTAATATGACGACTATACCTTGTTTTGCGTCGGTTGCAACGGCAAAAGGCGAACTTTCTAGCAAAAAGTTGTTTAACAGCACTATGATATTTTGGCTAGTAACTTCTTACGTTGTTTCGTCAGCCGTATACACGATAGGCACTTGGTGGTGGACTTTATTTATATGGCTAACGGTTTTAGCGCTTGTACTTGCCGTTATAGTTGTTAAAAATAAAAAAGTAAAAAAGGAACTGTAAAATGGGTGTTTTAGAGATATTGCTTATAATTTTTTGTAGCGTATTCGTTTTAGGCGTCGTCGTTAAAAGCGTGATCGACAAAAAAAACGGCAAAAACGGTTGTGGTTGCAACTGTCAAAATTGCCCGTCAAAAAGCGGTTGCAAAAGCAATAAATATTAAGATAAACAAATTAAAATTATTGTAATATTTTAAAAAAGTGATATAATAAAGTTATGAAACGCTTTAAAAGAATAATTTGTTTAGTCGTTGCGATAGTTTCTTTAACGGTTTATACTTCTTGCATAAATTTAACAAGTTCAAAAGAAGTTGAAGTTATAAACGGAGTAACGCAAAATAAAATAATAACGGCAACTTTTTCGGTTGACGTGTATAAATCTATATTTACAAGTTACAATAAAATTGCAAAGGGTAGCGCCGTTCTTTATAAAAAAGAAGAACTTGAAAACGACGAATACAAATACTATTTGCTAACTAATAACCACGTCGTTTATTCGGGCAACTACTTTATTGTAAACGACTGTTTCGGTAACGAAATTACCGCAACGGTTTATAAAAAAGACGCTAATTACGACCTAGCAATTTTAACCTTTAACGCCGTAGCCGATTATACGGTGTTAAACGTTTCTTCTAGTGACGCTATTGTAAATCAAAGGGTTGTGGCGATAGGTTGTCCTAACGGGCAAATAAACGCCGTTACGCTTGGTAAAATTACAGAGCATACCACCGTTGAAGTAGACAATGCTAAAAAAGAAGAGTGCAACGTAACTTTTAGCGTTTTACAGCATAACGCGCCTATATACAGCGGTTCGTCAGGCGGTGTTTTACTTGACTATTCATACGATATAGTGGGAATAAATTTTGCTTGTATCATAGAAGAAGAACAATTTGTTTCGGGCTATGCCGTACCGTCAAGCAAAGTGCAAGAATTTATAAACTCATAAAAACAAAAGGTTTGCAAGCCGAGTCCCTGCAAGGGATTCGGCAACTAAATAAATCCGTGAACGGATTTGTTAGATTTGCTTACGCAAGTGATATTGCCTTACGGCAGTTATATTTGCCTCACGGCAAGTTAAGGATTTATTTAATATAACTGCGACTAAAAGTCGCAATATAACGCAAAACTCGTTTTGCTTATAACTTTTAGCCACACGGCTAAAAATATCACTTGTTCAACTTAATTATTTGTGGATAAGAAAAGCCCACCATATTTCGCCTTATGCGAA
>JAZRSX010000003.1:0-2275 GCA_045651725.1 Christensenellaceae bacterium | reverse complement strand
CTTCTTTATTTAAATATTTTATTGCGGCACCTATTGCGCAAATTCCGCAAGAACTAGTCATCGTTTGTTGTAAAACGGTGTATTTTTCTAAAATAAGCCTACTACCTTCGCTTTTCATATTGTAATAATCAGCGTGCTTATTATAATTTGCTTCAAGGTGATTAGCCTAACCGTTTCTTAACGAAACTTGCGCCGTATCGCAAACAGTTCCCCATGCAGCGTTCATTGCGTTTGGCGTTCCGTTCTCGTCAAAAGTGCCAACGATTAACACGGGTAACGGATAAATATATGCTTTTGGTTTTAAGTTCTTTCTCATAATTTTTCTCCTTTAGTTTATTATACCTTTTTTTGCCACTTTTTTCAATAGTTTTTGTATTTACTTTAAAAACAAAAACCTTTACTTTTAAAAGCCGTTTTTGGTTAAAAAAGTAATGGCTTTACGTTTTGTTATTTAACAAGTGAGGTTTACACTCTAAAAAATTTTAGAGTATTTTTTTATTTAATAACGCTTTTTATAATATAATGTTTAAATACTAACAAAAACACTTGAAAATTAGAAGTAATTATCGTAAAATATTTATGTAAAACGTAAAATTAAAGAACTCCCTAAAATTCTTTAATAAGGAGATATTATGAACGACATTATTTTAAACGAAGTAGAAAAAATAAAAGATTATTTAGACGAAATTTTTTGTAAACTTCACTCTAACCCCGAACTTGGCACGCAAGAATTTGAAACCCAAGCACTTATTTTAGAAGAACTTAATAAGATGGGTATTGAAACACAAAAAATTGCAGATACGGGGGTTTTAGGGTTAATTCGTGGCAATCTGCCTGGTAAAACGGTGGCTTTTAGGGCGGATATGGACGCGCTTCCAATAACCGAAGAAACTAATTTAAGTTATAAGTCTAAAAATGACGGCGTAATGCACGCTTGTGGGCACGATTCACACGTTACTATTTTACTTGGGTTAGCAAAAATTTTATCTAGCCGTAAAGCGAGTTTAAAAGGCAACGTTAAACTTTTCTTTCAGCCTGCCGAAGAAACTATTGGCGGTGCTAAAAGAATGATAGAAGAAGGCTGTATGGAAAACCCAAAAGTTGACGCGGTGTTTTTTAGCCATTGCTCACTTGCGCCTGTGGGAAACATATCTGTAAGACTAGGCACGGCTTCTGCTAATAGTACGGCAATTTCTATTACGTTTAAAGGCAAAGGCTGTCACGGCTGTTCTCCTCAAATAGGAAACGACGTTATCGTTGCCGCTAGTCAAGCAGTTTTGGCGCTTCAAACAATTTGTAGCCGTAGAACTGCCCCAACCGATTCGCTAGTATTATCGATAGGTCAATTTAACGCGGGAACTGCCCCAAATATTTTGCCAGAAACCGCTGAACTTCACGGCACTATGAGAACCCTTGATTTAAAAACGCGTGAACGCGCCAGCAACGATGTTAAGCAAATTGTAAACGGAATTGCAAGTGCAATGGGCGTAGAGGTTGATATTAAATTAAAAAACGGCTACACTTCAACTTATAACGATGAAGATATGACTGAACTAGTTATTAATTCCGCAAAAAAAATCGTAGGCGAAAACAATATTAAAGTATATAAAACTCCAACTATGGGGCTTGAAGACGTTGGCTGTTTTATTAACGCTTCAAAGGGTTGTTATTATAACTTTGGCATAGCAACTGAAAACGAAGAAATATATCCAATACACAACTCTAAATTTAAAGTTAATAAAGACGGGCTTGTTATAGGCACGGCTATGTACCTTCAAATAGCAGAAGACTTTTTAAACGGCTAATTTTAAATTAAAAAACGTAAAAGTTACCCTATTATATACTCTTGCAAAAATATTACTGCTTTAAAACGTTTAATAACGTAACTTTTTTAATAATTTTACAGTAAAATATTTTTATACGTATACAAAAATCGGTAGCACTTGCCACCGATTTTTTATTTTTATTTTATTTTCCGTAAATAACTAAATATTGTTGTAACACGTTTTTATTTCCGCTAGTGTCGTGGCGGTAAAAAACCGTTGCAGGATATATTGTAAATCCGTCTTGGAAATGGTCTTTACAATCGTTAGAGTCTGCGGTTATAATGACGTCGTCGTAAATATAATCCGTGCCCATATCGTCGTAACCGATAACGGTTATAAAGTGTGCAGCGCCAGTGTTAGAAGTTGAAATAATAGGTCTACCGTTACTCAAATGATATTTAATCATTTCCATAAACTGTTGATACGTAGAAAACCTTGGAGTTGTTCCC
>JAZRSX010000002.1:0-65361 GCA_045651725.1 Christensenellaceae bacterium | reverse complement strand
TCAACTAATCCCTATCGTCGCTTTGTAGCGACACTTCCCCTTAAACATCAAGGGGAAGCAAGAATTTATTTACCCCTTGCCGTCCCTTTAGCCGAAAGGGAAGGAGGCAACCTATCCCCCTAAAAATCTTGCCGTCCCTTTAGCCGAAAGGGAAGGTGTCAACGACAGTTGACGGAAGGGATTGTGGCTTATTGTATTAGCAAAGAATATTATATTATCAACTAATCCCTATCGTCGCTTTGTAGCGCCACTTCCCCTTGCACTTCAAGGGGAAGCAAGAATTTATTTACCCCTTGCCGTTTATTTTAGCGTGGTAAGTTTTCTACTTTTTACACTTGCCGTAACTTTGCGCGTATAATATAGTATGTATAATAGAGAAAAAAGCGTTGAATACGCGTTAAAATGGGCTAGTAGCAGAAACTCTAATTACTACGATTTTACTAATTTAGGCGGAGACTGTACTAATTTTATTTCGCAATGTTTGCGTCATGGCGGTATTCCTATGGATTACAGTGCTTACGGTTGGTATTATATAAGTTTAAATAGGCGCGCGCCTAGTTGGACGGGCGTTGACGAATTTTGGCATTACGCAATTAAAAACAACGGCGATTTTGGTGTAAAAATTAAAGAGTGTTTGTTAAGAGAAGTTGAACTTGCGGATATAATACAATTATATAACGGCGCAAACTATTATCACACGCTTTTAGTAACAAAAATAGAAAACGGCATATTCGTTAGCGCTCACGATACAAACGCCGTCAATATGCCGTTAAATTACTATGCGTATAAAGATATAAGGTGTGGTAAGGTATTAAATTAGTCGTTTTCGCAACGCTCAACAAACGATATAAAGTCGTTTTCAATTAAAATATCGTTTAAAAATTGAGAAGAATATTCGCGCCTTGTCGTGATAGTTGCGCTATAATAAACGCCGTCGTTTTTACGCTTAATTATAAGGTGATTAAACCTATCCGTACCAAAAATTTCTTTAATTTTTAAGTTTTCGTGCCCCGTGTATTTAAATTCAATTTTAACAGAGTAGAATTTTTTTGAACGGAAAAAGTTGACGTTTGAGTGAAATATCCATTGTGACAAAACTAAAATTATCGTTGCGCCAATGGCAAGATAATAAAGTTGACCACCGCAAGCCATACCAACACCGGCAGTAGCCCAAACGCCTGCCGCCGTAGTTAAACCGTGAACTTTGTTTTGTTTATAAACAATCATACCTGCACCCAAAAAGCCTACGCCCGCAACTATTTGCGCGGCAACACGCGCGGTATCAGCGTCGCTATTAAAGGCATTTTTAGATATAACCATCATAAGTGATGCGCCTAAACACACGATTGTGTGAGTTTTAATGCCCGCTTCTTTTAAGCGAAGTTTTCTTTCTAAACCGATAACAAAGCCTAATATTACCGATAAAAGAAGGTCTGGAAGCATGTAAAGTTGTTCAATAAAAGATTCCATAATATATAAAATTTATCCTTAAAAAATTATAGTTTTCTAATTATAGCATTGCAAAGGGGCAATGTCAATACTCAACGCAATAATTTTATTAAATTATTAAATCTTTTATGCTATCTAAAACGAAAGTTGGTTGAAATTCGCTTGTTTTAATATCGTCAAGCGTTGCTTCGCCCGAAAGCACGCAAACCGTATCTACTTTTGCGTTTATTCCCGAAGCAATATCCGTATAAAGTCTGTCGCCTATAACAAGCGTTTGACTGTTTGTTACGCCGTATTTTTTTATTAGTTCGTTTATCATAAGCGGTTCGGGTTTTCCTATATAAATAGGTTTTTTACCCGTAGCGTATTCAATGCCTATGCACATAGAACCGCAGTCGGGTATAGCGCCGAAACTAACGGGGCAAACAAGGTCTTTATTAGTCGCGTAATAAGGCACGTCTAATTTTGTTAAAACTTCGCAAATATTTCTTATCTTTCTTCCCGAAAGTTCGGTGTCAAAAGACGCTAAAACGACGCCTATATCACTTTCGTATTTATCGGTTATTCTCAAACCGTTTTTAATAATTTCAGTTTTAGAAGAACGAGTGCCTAAAAAGTGAATTAACTTGTCGCTATAATGTTGTTTTAAAATTAAAATTGCGGCTTGAAGTGAAGTAAAAAAGTGTTCTTCGGTTAAACCGCTAATGCCCATTTTACTAAGTTTTTTAATATATGCTTTTATAGATTTCGTTGGATTGTTCGTAATAAAGGCAAAATTTGCACCTTTGTTTTTAATATAGTTTAAAAGTTCAATTACGCCGTCAAACAATTCGTTTTCTCTATAAATCGTGCCGTCCATATCAAAAAGATATAATTTTTTATCTTTTAACGTTTCTAAACTTTTTCCAAAATAATCTTTCATAATGCGTTACCACTTGCAATTAAATTTGCTCCTTCTACAATATTTTCAATTATAGTGTCCCCAATTTTGACAGGTTTTGATGCAGTCGTTTCGTTGATAATTTGCATAACCTTAAAAATATCGCTTTTATTTATAGGACAACTTGTTTTAACCGCAACCATTTCGCCACTATCTAGTCTTATCGTAGAAGTTACTACTCTTTTAGGCGAAATCACTTCGTTTTCAGCGTAAACTTTACCGCGTGGACAAGAGTTGCCGACAACTTCCGTAACTTTTCCGTCCATAATGGTAACCGATATATCGCAACCGATAGGGCATTCTATACAAGTTAAACTCTTTTTAGTCATACTTCCTCCAAACTAATTTCTAAATCGCCTTTAAGGTTTGCGATTTTAGAATTTTGTAAAATTAAGGTTTCCATTTCGCCGGGTACGGCAATTTTCTTTTTCTTTTCAACTATTGTTTCGCCGTTTGATTTAGCAACTATTTTACAGTTTTTAAACACGTTTTTAACTCTAAAAAATAGTTTAACGTCGTCATTAACGTCAAGGTGAATTTTTTGTGGCACTACGTAACCCACGTTTTTGCCGTTTACAACCGCAATACTGTTTTGGGTAATGGTTTCGCCTTTAACGTAACTAGCAACGGCGCGCCCCGTAAGTTCGGCTTCTTCCGAAACGAAGTCTACAAGGTCGTGGACGTGTAACACGTTTCCGCAAGCAAAAATGCCGTCGACAAGCGTTTGCCTATTTTCATAAACTACGGCGCCTTTCGTAAATGGCGAAAGTTCAACTTGCGCTTCTTTCGTAAGTTCGTTTTCTGGTATTAAGCCGATAGAAAATAAAACCGTGTCGCAATCAATTTGCATTTCCGTACCTTTGATAGGCACTTTGTTTTCGTCAACTTCGCAAGCCGTTATTCCCGTTACTCTTTCGTCGCCTTGTATATCCATTATGGTATGGTTTAAATAAAGCGGTATGTCAAAGTCGTTTAAGCATTGGCTAATATTACGCTTTAAACCCGTAGAGTAGGGCATAATTTCAAAAACCGCTTTAACTTTTGCGCCTTCAAGCGTCATACGGCGCGCCATAATTAAACCTATGTCGCCAGAACCTAAAATAACGACGCTTTTACCCGGTAAATATCCTTTAATATTAACGTACTTTTGCGCAGTTCCCGCAGAGTAAATGCCGGCAGGTCTTGTTCCCGCAACGTTTATTGCGCCCCTACTTCTCTCTCTACAACCCATAGATAAAACTACGGCTTTTGCGTTTAAAACGAACACGCCGAACTCTTTGTTCATAGCCGTTACGGTCTTGTCTTTTGAAAGGTTTAAAACCGTCGTGTTCGTTAAAACTTCCACGTTGCGCTTTTGCAATTCTTCAATAAATCTATAAGCGTATTCTGGGCCTGTTAAACTTTCTTTAAACCTAGTTAAGCCAAAGCCGTTGTGAATACATTGATTAAGTATTCCACCCAAAGTGCTTTCGCGTTCAATAATTAAAACGTCGGTTGCACCGTTGTCGTAAGCCGATATTGCCGCCGCAAGCCCCGCAGGGCCACCGCCTATAATTATAACGTCATAATATGTTTTCATTTCGTCTTCCCCACAAGTAATTTAGAATTTTTGCCTTTTTTAGTAACGTCTTCTAAATTAACGCCCTTTACTTTTGCTATTAATTCGGCAACGTAAGGTTGACAAAAACCGCCTTGACACCTTCCCATGCCCGCGCGAGTTCTACGCTTTACGCCGTCAATATCGTTTGCAGGTGGGTTTTCAGTAAGCGCGCGTATAATTTCGCCTTCCGTAATTTGTTCGCAACGGCAAACGATTTTGCCGTAACTATCGTCCTTTTTAATTATTTCGTTCTTTTCTTTAATAGAAAGGTTTTTAAAGAAATAGTCGGGTGTTCTTTTGCCGTTAAAGTTGCTGTTTACTGTAAGCGTAAGCATATTAGAAACAACGTTTTCTATAACGTGTTTTGCTATTGCGGGGGCGGAAGTTAACCCTGGCGACTCTATGCCCGCAAGATGAATAAATCCTTTTAAAGATTTGCTTTCTTCAATTATAAAGTCGTGCCTATTGCAGTACGCTCTAACGCCAGTAAACGAAGTTATAGAGTTATAAAGTGGGGGATTATCAGTCATTTCCCTTGCTTTTTGTATAATTAAATTTAAACTTTCGCCGTCTGTTTTAGTTGAAATTTCTTCAATTTCCGTTGAAGTTGGGCCTAAAAGGATATTTCCGTCAACAGTTTGAGTAACTAAAATGCCTTTGCCTTTTTTAGTTGGCGTAAAAAATAAGGTGTGGTTTACAAAGTCTTTGCTTTCTCTATCAAGTAAAATATAATCGCCTTTTCTACCTTTAACTTCAATATAATCGTCGCCTATCATTTTAGCAATTTTACCGCTGTTAATTCCCGCGCAGTTGACAACCACTTTTGCCTTTACCGTTTGACCGTTTGTAGAAGAAACGATAAATTCTTCGCCGTCTTTTTTAATTGAGTTTACTTCAAATTGAGTGTAGAGTTTTGCACCGTTATCCATAGCGTTGCCGATAGACGCAATAGTTAGTTCATAAGGGCAAATAATACCGCTTGTTTTAGCGTGTAACGCCATAAGCGCGTTTTTAGAAACGTTAGGTTCTAATTCGTTAAGCCTTTCTCTGTCTATTAGTTCAAGCCCCGTAACGCCGTTTTCAACGCCACGATAGTAAAGTCGTTCTAGCGTATCGCAATCTTCACTTGTAAAGGCAACTACTAAAGCGCCGTTGTTTATATACTTAACGCCAAGTTCTTTTGCTAAATTTGGCATCATTTGGTTTCCTAAAACGTTAAACTTTGCTTTTAAAGTGTTTGGCATAGCGTCAAAACCCGCGTGCACAATACCGCTATTTGCCTTGCTTTGCCCCATACAAACGTCGTTTTCTTTTTCTAAAAGAGCGACTTTTAAGTTATATTTAGTAGCTTCGCGCATTATAGTTCCACCTATAACGCCACCGCCTATAATCAAAATATCAAACATCGTATACTCCTTTAATTTAGTGTTGACATATTTTTATAATTCTATTATAATACAAATAAGCAAATGAGCAATACTAAATAAAAAAAATAGTTATTTTGAAAGATATTTTGATTAAATAAGCAAATTTTGTGCTAAAAATAGGGGTAAATGAGCAAAATGATAAGCAAAAATAAAGAAGAAAACGAAATTTTAGAAGTCATATTACAACGCCAATATATTTCGATAGAAGAATTGTCTAATATTTTATTCGTAAGTCAATCAACGGTAAGGCGAAAGATAAACGAACTTCAAAGAAAGGGGCTTGTAACAAGAACGCACGGTGGCGTTAAGGCAAACGACGAAAGCAAGTTTTTTCCTAGTTTTACTTTTAGGGTGCACGAAAACCACTTTGAAAAAAAGAAAATTGCATTGTCCGCAATAAAACTCATTAAAAACGGTGACCTTATATTTTTAGACGGCACTACGTCGTCTTTTATAATTGCCGAATATCTTTCAGAGTTTTCTAACGTAAGGGTTATAACTAACGGTATAGACACGCTTTCGCTATTAGCAAAGCAAAATATAACGGCATATTCTACGGGCGGTGTTATTGAAAGCGTAAACCGTTCGGTTTTAGTAGGGCATTATGCCGAAGAAATGATAGGCAATTTCCACGCCGACGTAGCTTTTTTTTCGGCGCGTTCCGTAGACGAAAACGGCGAAATTTTCGATTGCTTTGAAGAAGAAAACGTAATAAGAAAGGCAATGATAAAAAACGCTACTACAAAGGTGTTTTTGTGCGATAGCAGTAAGTTTGAAAACACTTCGCAATATCACTTGTGTTCGCTTAACGACGTAGACTATATAATAAGTAACCACAAGTTGCCTAAATATTCAAAAACGATAACTACGCCACAAATAATAACCGATTAAAAAAAGATAGCAAAATTAGTTTTTGCTATCTTTTAATTTGCGTTTTTTTATTATGTTTATCGTTATTAAAACGGCGCATATTATAATCAATAAAGTTGCTATTAGTATTCCGCAATTCATAAAAAAGCGTTCGGGTAGTATTAAAATTACGGGGTCTAAATAAGAGTAAAATACCCAGTTGCTTTTTCCGGGAAAGAGTATAGAGTGAAATAGGGTAAAGGCAACGTCAAAGTCAATAACTGCAACCGTACCTAAAAATAAAGGTATTATTAAAGAAACTATTGACGAATAAAAGTAAGGTTTAAAGTTAAAAAAGTTTATTAGTTTAATAACGCCTTTTTTATCTAAAACTTTTAATAAAACGGTGCCTATTAGCGAAACTACAAACCCCCAAAAGTTAAGCATAAACAAAAATTTGCAGTCGACAAAATGCGCTTTTCCGCTTTCGGAGTATGAAAAATCGCCAACCGAAAATTCCGTAAACGGAAGGGTAAGGTAGTTAAGCACGCTATCGTAAGCGTTCTTAATTTGTTCGTAAGAATATCCCGAAACACTTTCAAGTTGCAACGGTTTTATTTGAGCATAGTAAAACGGCCTAAAATAAATGGGCACGCCTATACAAAAAGTTAAAATTAAAACCGAAACCAAACAAATATATAAAATTGTTAGAATTTTGTTTTTCATAACTATATATTACATTATGCGTAGAAAATAAGCAAGTAAAAAGCGGTGCAACAAAGCACCGCTTAAAATAGTTATTTTAAAGTATCAACGTTTAAAGTGTTGTCAACGATATTTGCTTCGTCCATACTAAACGAACGTGGGTCGTAACCTTCGTAAATTTTTTCAACGTCATTATCAAAAGTAACTTCAATAATAGTGTCGTCTTCTTTTTTAAGGTTACTAGGCACGTTTGCAAATAAAAAGCCGTTTTTAATTTCATAGGTTGCGCCGTCGCCGTTAAGACATCTAACGCCCGTAACTTTGCCGTTTAAAATAGGAAGTTGTACGGCGTCGAGTTTCCAGTCTAAAACGTGAAGGTAAACTTTGTTGCCTTTATAAGTTGCACCACCCCATTTGCCGTTTATGATAGGGCCTGCTTTCGTAGAGTAAATAGTTTCGCCATATTGCTCCATAAACTCGCCAAGTTCAAGCAAACGCTTTGCGTGTAAAGGCTCAATTTCGCCCTTTCCGTTAGGGCCAACAGAAAGTAATAAGTTACCGCCACCCGTAACGACGTTAATTAAAAGGTGAATAATTTGACGAAGTGAGCGTGGTTGCGCGTTAGGCATCCATTCCCAGTATTCCGTAAGTTTATCGCAAGTTTCCCAAGGGTGCGTAGTATCAAACACGCCAACTCTACATTCAGCATTTTTAAAGTCGCCAAGTTCTTTCATACCTATTCTTTCATTATATATAAGGTCAGGTTGGTTAGTTCGTACCATTTTATCGATAACGGCTTCTTGCCAAAAACCTTTCCACATAGGGTTAGTTTTATTATCGTCCATACGAGAAAAGCCCTTGTGTGGCCATCTGGCAAAAGATAAATACCAGTCTTCGCCGGCATCATACCACATAATGTCAATTTTGCCGTATTTAGTAGTTAATTCGTTAATTTGCTTATGGCATTGTTCACGCATTGCAATAGCGTTTTGTTTATATAATAATGGAATAAAGAAACCGGGAAAACGCCAGTCGGTTGGAGAATAATATAAGCCAACGGCAAGGTCTTTTGCCCTAAAAGCATCGCAATATTCTTTGATAAGGTCACGCTTACAACCGCAGTTTTCGTTCATAACGGTGAAGTTTTCAAAACTGCTTTCGCTATCCCATAAACAGAAACCGTCGTGATGGCGTGCCGTTAAAACGGCGTACTTCATACCCGCTTTTTTTGCTAGGTCAGCCCAGTCGTTAGGGTTGTAGTTTTCCGCCGTAAAGCGTGGCATATATTTGTTGCGATATTCGTCTTTGTCAATAGGGTTAGCCCACATTCCCCAACAGCCTACGCCGTCAACGGAATATAAGCCCCAGTGAATAAATAATCCAAGTTTATAATCTTGCCATTTTTTGATACTTTCTTTCATAATTTTATACCTAAAAAAAATAGATTTTCGCAAAGTTTTGCGTTAAAACTATTGTAAAACACAGTTCACAAGATTGCAAGCAAAAATTAAAAAAACCACTAATTTTTTTTTGAAAAAAAAGGCAAACTAAAATAATATGGATATTAGGGTAAAAAACATCTAAAAAAATATCAAAAATTTTTTAAAACCACTTTTAAATAGTTGACAACGATTTTTATAGGGTGTATAATTTTTGCAAAATAAAGGCTGTGACGAAGACAGGCTTAAAACAAAGATTAAAGAGAGTCGGTGTTTGGTGCGAACCGACGTCAAAGTTTTAAACAACCTATCACTTCCGAGCCGAAAAGCCCAAAGCGTTTGCAAGTAAGTTTTTCCGTAACTGTCGCGTTAGAACATAGAGGTTGTTGGACCTTGACTGAGTGGTGGCTTATGCTACAATTTGAGTGGTACCGCGAGTATTTATTACCCGTCTCAAAGAAATTTGAGGCGGGTTTTTTGCATTATTTAGAAAAAAGGAGATAAAAAAATGTCTAAATTAGAACCAAATGCATTATTAGAAGTTGCAACAAGAATTCGTGAAATGCGCGAAATAGATGGTGTTTCTATTGAACAAATGGCATTAAAAACGGAAGTTTCGGTAAGTGATTATCTTGAATACGAATCTGGCAAAAAAGATTTTCCATTTTCATTTATCCATAAATGCGCGCTTGCGTTTGGCATAGGCATTACGGACTTGCTTGAATGTCAAAGCGCACACCTTTCGTCTTACACTTTAACGCGTAAGGGCGAAGGTCAAACTACTGCGCAAGAAGACGGCATAGAAATTAAGAGTTTAGCGCCTTTATTTAGAAAAAAAATCGCTCAACCTTACGCCGTTACTTACGCTTACGACGAAGATTTGCAAAATAAACCTATAAAATTAGCAACACACTCTGGTCAAGAGTTTGATATGGTCGTTAGCGGTAAGTTAAAAATTCAAATCGGCGACCACGTAGAGTTGTTAGGCGAAGGCGACAGTATTTATTATAACAGCGCTACGCCACACGGTATGATTGCCGTTGACGGTAAAGACTGTCACTTTATAGCCGTAGTTTTACCTGGCGACGATACCGCCGAAACGGTTATAACCGAAACGTTAACTTCGTCTGCAAAAAAAGAAACTCTTATTTGCGATAAGTTTATGGATAGGTTAGAAGACGCCAACGGCGCGTTAAGAAAAATTGACTTTAAAAACGAAGAAACCTTTAACTTTGCCTTTGATATCGTCGACGGCATAGCAAAACAAAACCCAAATAAACTTGCTATGTTACATATAGATAAACATATGGTTGAACGCCGTTTTACCTTTAAGGATATGAAGCGTTTTTCAAATATGTGCGCTAACTACTTTAAATCGCTTGGCATTAAAAAGGGCGATAGGGTTATGCTTGTGTTAAAGCGTCACTACGAATTTTGGTTTGTAATGCTTGCGCTTCATAAACTTGGCGCAATAGCAATCCCTGCAACAAACTTATTGCAAGCGCACGACTTTGAATACCGCTTTAACGCTGCCGGCGTTTCGGCAATTTTATGTACTTCTGACGGCGATACGGCTAATCAAGTAGATATTGCGTCAAAAGTATGCCCAACGTTAAAAACAAAAATTTTAGTTGGCGGGGCAAAAGACGGTTGGCATAACTTAACCGAAGAATACGGATTATATAGCGCGCATTTTTATAGAGACGAAAACACGGCTTGCGGTAGCGACCCTATGATAATGTTTTTTACTTCGGGCACTACGGGTTATCCAAAAATTGCAACTCACAGTTACAAATATGCTCTTGGGCATTTTATAACGGCAAAGTATTGGCATAACGTAAGTAGAGACGGTTTGCACTTTACTATATCCGATACGGGTTGGGGTAAAGCGCTTTGGGGTAAATTTTATGGACAATGGCTTTCGGAAGGCGCCGTATTTACGTACGACTTTGATAAGTTTAACGCAAGCGAAATCTTGCCTATGTTTGAAAAGTACAACGTAACTACTTTTTGCGCGCCACCAACGATGCTTCGTATGCTTGTTAAAGACGATATCAAAAAATATAACTTGTCTTCAATTAAGCACATAACCACGGCGGGCGAAGCGCTAAATTTAGAAGTTTACAAACAATTCTATGAAGTTACGGGCTTAAAGATTATGGAAGGTTTTGGTCAAACCGAAACTACTTTAACTATTGCAAACCTTGTTGGCGATACTTGTAAACCAGGTTCAATGGGTAAGCCAACGCCTATGTACGACATTCACTTGTTAGATGCAGACGGCAACGAAGTTGAAAACGGTAAACCGGGCGAAATTTGTATAAAAACTAGCGACAAAGTTCCTTGTGGCTTATTCTTGGGTTACTATAACGAACAAGAAAAAACCGACGAAGTTTGGCACGACGGCTACTATCACACGGGCGATTTGGCATGGCGTGATGAAGACGGTTTCTTCTGGTACGTAAGTAGAAAAGACGACGTAATTAAATCTTCTGGTTATAGAATAGGGCCTTTTGAAATTGAAAGCGTTATAATGGAACTCCCTTACGTATTAGAGTGCGGTGTTTCGCCATACCCAGACGAAGTAAGGGGGCAAGTCGTTAAAGCAAGCATAGTTTTAGTTAAAGGTAAAGAGCCTAGCGAAGAATTAAAAGTTGAAATTCAAAACTACGTTAAAAAACGTACTGCACCATACAAATATCCACGAATTATTGAGTTCAAAACCGAACTTCCAAAAACTATAAGTGGAAAAATTCAAAGAAATAAATTGTAATACGACTAGTTAATAACTCGTTTGCAAGCAATATATTAGTTGCAAAAATTTTTAGAAAAAATAAAAGCGAATTTGTAGAAAAAACGTGCTATAAAGCGGATTTGTCTACAAAAAGGATAAGGTAATTTATGTTAGGTGTTACGGTGAACGCGCTTACGATAGTAGTTTGTTCGCTACTTGGTATGTGTTTAAAAAAAGTTTTAAACGATAGAATAGAAAACGTTTTAATGCAAGCGCTTGGCATGTGCGTTTTAGCAGTTGGTATCATTGACGCAATACACCCTGTTGAAGGTATTACGGGAACGCTTGTTGTAATAGTTAGTTTAGTTTTGGGCGGACTTATAGGCGCGATTTTAAACATAGAAAAGGGCTTTAATAAACTTGGAGAAGCCTTTGAAAACGGCTTTAATAAACTCTTTAATAAAAACGGCTCAAAAGATAGCGAAAAGGGTAAATTTTGCGAAGGCTTTGTTCAAGCAACAATGGTTTATTGCGTGGGCGCAATGGTTATTTACGGCAGTATTCAAGCAGGTTTAGGCGACAATAAAACACTTTACGTCAAGTCGGTATTAGACGGCACTTTTGCCTTAATTTTATCGGTAAAATACGGTTTTAGTATAACTTGTTCGGCTATCCCCGTATTTATACTTCAAGGCGTGATAGCGTTGTCTTCTAGTTTCGTGGGCGAATTTTTAATGTCTAAACCGCTATTCAAACAAGAATTGACGGCTATCGGCGGTGTTTTCGTTATGATGATAGGCATAAACTTATTAGAAATTAAGCAACTAAAAATAGCGAATATGATGCCTGGAATTTTAGGCGCTTGCTACTATCTTTTGTTTTAAAGATTAACTAAAATTATCAAAAAAACTTAAAAATTACTGTGCAGATATAATATAGTAATAAAATTTAATCGAAACTAGCAAAAACTGTTTGACATATTGAGACAACTTGTGTTAAAATGCTTTAAAATAAAGGCGATGACAAAGAGTGCGTTGAAAAGAACTTTTTTAGAGAGACGAAGTTTGGTGAAATTCGTTAAAGCGCTTTCAATTGCTGTAACTTTAGAGCCGAAAGGAAGAATTGAGTAGACCCTTTCCGTGATTGCCACGTTAGTGCATACGGGTTGTTTGACCCTGAGTGGTAGTTTGACTACAATTTGAGTGGTACCGCGGGATTTTGTTTATACAAGCTCGTCTCAAAGTTTATTCTTTGAAACGGGCTTTTTTCGTTTCAAAAAAGGGGTAAATTTATGCAAAACATCAACGGATTAGACTTAAAAATTAAAGAAATGGCGCGAAGAATTCGCGAGTTAAGGCAAATTGAAAACTTAACCGTAGAAGAAATGGCGAAAAAGACGGACGTTACGGTTGAGCAATACGAACTTTGCGAAAACGGACTTGCCGACCTTAACTTTGCGTTCATTTATAGGTGCGCGCTTGCCTTTAACGTAGACGTTATGGATATTATTGAAGGCAGAAGCCCCACCTTAAAATCATATACTCTTACAAGAAGTGGCGAAGGGCAAAGAATAGAGCAAGCGCACGGTATGACTTACTATAACCTTGCGGCTGCTTTCAAAAGGCGTATTGCCGAACCTTTATACGTCGTTAACGCTTACAGTAAAGAGGCGGAAGAAAAACCCATAGAGTTAACTACTCACACAGGGCAAGAATGCGACATAGTTTTACAAGGTAGTTTAAAAATAAAAATCGGCGACCACGAAGAAATATTAAACGCGGGCGACAGTATTTATTACGACAGTTCAACCCCACACGGCATGATTGCCGTTGGCGGTAAAGATTGTATATTCTACGCAATAGTTTTAAACCCAACGGGCGAAAACCCTATTGACGGCGCGATTATAGAGCCTAAACAAGCAAAGCAAGTTTACGTAAAAGATAAAAAGGAACGCGTTTACAAAAAGTTTATTGACGCGGAAGTTGACGAAAACGGAACTCCAACGAAAATTGAGTTTAAAAACGCTGAAACCTTTAACTTTGCCTTTGATATCGTAGACGAAATTGCAAATAAAGAACCAAACAAACTTGCGCTTTTACATTTAGATAACGAAGGCGTTGAAAGAAGGTTTACCTTTAAAGATATCAAAAAATACTCTTGCCGTTCTGCAAACTACTTTAAATCGCTTGGCATTAAAAAGGGCGATAGGGTAATGCTTGTTTTAGGTAGAGATTATCAATTCTGGCACGTTATATTAGGATTACATAAACTTGGCGCAATAGTAATACCTGCTATGAACCAACTTTTAGCAAAAGACTTTGAGTATAGGTTTAATCAAGCGGGCGTAAGCGCCGTAATTTGTACGTCAAAGGGTACGGCAAGCGAACAAGTCGATATAGCAAGTGCAAATTGCAAAACGTTAAAACACAAAATTTTAACGGGTGGCGGTAAAGACGGTTGGCACGACTTTGACGAAGAAAGCACGTTATTTAGCACTCATTTTGAAAGAACTGCGTTAAGCCCTGGTGGCGACGATACTATGCTTATGTTCTTTACTTCGGGAACAACGGGCTATCCAAAAATTGCCGAACACAGTTATAAATACGTTTTAGGGCATTTCCACACCGCAAAATACTGGCACAAAGTTAACCCCGACGGTTTACACTTTACGATATCTGATACGGGTTGGGCAAAGGCGCTTTGGGGTAAATTATACGGTCAATGGCTTTCGGAAGGCGCCGTATTTACTTACGACTTTAACCGCTTTAACGCGTGCGACATATTGCCATTGTTTAAAAAATACGGCATAACCACTTTCTGCGCGCCACCAACAATGCTCCGTATGCTTGTTAAGCAAGATATTTCGCAATACGACTTATCTTCAATAAGCCATATAACTACGGCGGGCGAAGCGCTAAATTTAGAAGTTTACAAACAGTTTAAAGATGCAACGGGGCTTTCAATATCCGAAGGCTTTGGTCAAACGGAAACCACGCTTGTTATAGGTAATTTAAGGGGCGCAAAAACAAAACCCGGCTCAATGGGTAAACCCGTACCTATATATGACGTTTGCTTGCTTGATAGTGACGGCAACGCCGTTCGAACGGGTGAAACGGGCGAAATTTGTATAAAAACTAGCGAAAAAGTGCCTTGCGGTTTGTTTAAAGGTTATTATAAAGACCAAGAAAAAACGGCTGAAGTTTGGCACGACGGCTACTATCACACGGGCGATTTAGCGTGGTGCGATGAAGACGGTTTCTTCTGGTACGTTGGTAGGGCTGACGACGTTATTAAATCTTCTGGTTATAGAATAGGGCCTTTTGAAATTGAAAGCGTTATAATGGAACTTCCTTACGTATTAGAGTGTGGTGTTTCGCCATACCCAGACGAAGTTAGGGGACAAGTCGTTAAAGCAAGCATAGTTTTAGTTAAAGGTAAAGAGCCTAGCGAAGAATTAAAGGTTGAAATTCAAAACTACGTTAAAAAACGTACTGCGCCATACAAATATCCACGAATTATTGAGTTTAAAACCGAACTTCCTAAAACTATAAGTGGTAAAATTCAAAGAAGTAGGCTATAAAATGAATTTTAAAAGAATAACGATTATTTCGGGGCATTTTGGTAGCGGTAAAACTAATATCGCCGTCAATTTAGCGCTAGAATTAAGAAAAATTAAACAAAAGGTGGCTATTGCGGATATAGACATAGTTAACCCATATTTTAGAACGAAAGATAGCGAAGAACTTTTTAATAGCAACGATATCAAACTAATTTGTTCTAAATATGCAAACTCTAACGTAGATATACCCGCCTTGCCACAAGAAATTTACGGCGTTATAGACGATAAAACCACTTCGTTTATACTAGACGTTGGCGGAGACGACCGCGGTGCGCTTGCACTTGGCAGGCTTTCAAGCAAAATAGTTGACGAAAACGACTACGATATGTTCTACGTCGTCAATAAATTTAGACCTTTGACAAGTGACGCAAAAAGCACGATAGAAGTTAAAGAAGAAATAGAGTACGCTTGCAAAATTAATTTTACGGGTATAATAAACAACTCTAATTTAGGTCAAGAAACGACGATAGATGACGTTTTGTCTAGTCAAGATTATGCAAGCGAAATTTCAAAGTTAACAGGTTTGCCCGTCGTTATGACGACTGTTAGCGAAAATCTATACGAACCGTTAAAAGATAAAATAAACGATTTATATGCTATAAAATTGCAAAAAAAATTATAAGGAGTAACCTATATGGCAACGTTGACTTTTAAAAGTGAAAAATGTAAAGGTTGCGGATTGTGCGTGGGCGTATGTCCAAAGGGCGTACTTGCACTTTCGCAAGATAAAATCAATAGTAAAGGGCACCACCCCGTAGAAGCGGTAAAACCCGAAGCGTGCATAGCGTGTGCATTTTGCGCTACTATGTGCCCAGACTGTATCATAAAGGTTGAAAGGTGATGGTATGAAAGATAAAGTTTTAATGAAAGGTAATGAAGCTATTGCAGAGGCTGCAATAATTGCAGGTTGCAAGCACTATTTTGGTTATCCTATAACGCCACAAACGGAAATTGCGGCTTATATGGCTAAAAGAATGCCAAAGGTTGGCGGTGTATTTTTACAAGCGGAAAGCGAAATTGCCGCTATCAATATGGTTTACGGCGTTTCGGCAACGGGCAAGCGTTGTATGACTTCTTCTTCAAGCCCAGGAATTTCACTTAAAGGCGAAGGTCTTTCTTATTTGGCGGGCGCGGACCTTCCTTCACTCGTTGTTAACGTACAACGCGGTGGTCCAGGTCTTGGCGGTATTCAACCATCGCAATCGGACTATTTTCAAGCGACAAAGGGCGGTGCGCACGGCGATTTTCATATGCTTGTTTTTGCACCGGCATCCGTTCAAGAAATGGCGGACTTAACCGTTAAAGGGTTTGATTTAGCCGATAAATACCGTATGACTTCTATGATTTTAGCCGACGGTACGCTTGGTCAAATGATGGAACCCGTTAGCCTTGACTACGAAATAGGCGCGCCTATCGAAAAGCCTTGGGCAACTACGGGTACGGAATTGAAAAGAGAGCATAACGTTGTAAACTCTTTATACCTTAAACCCGAAAAACTTGAACAAACGAATATTGAAAGGTTTGAAAGATACAAAAAAATTGAACAAACCGAAACTATGCACGAAGAATATTTGATTGACGATGCTGAAATTATCGTAACTGCTTTCGGCATTGCGTCAAGAGTTGCAAGAAACGCCGTTAATATGGCAAGAGAAATGGGCATAAAAGTAGGTTTAATTAGACCTATTACGCTTTGGCCTTTCCCACAAGACGCATACAAGAAAGTTGCAGATAAAGTTAAGCAAATTATATCGGTTGAACTTTCTATGGGTCAAATGATTGAAGACGTGCGCTTGTCGGTTGAAGGTAAAGTGCCTGTAACTTTATGCAACCGCAGTGGCGGTATGATACCATCGCCAGAACAAGTATTACAAAGTATAATAGACGCTAACAAAGGGGGTAATAAATAATGGTAGTTTTTGATAAACCAAAGGCACTTGCAGACGTTCCACTTCACTACTGTCCAGGTTGCACGCACGGTATAGTACACCGTCTTGTTGCCGAAGTAATAGACGAACTTGATATTCAAGGCAAAACCATAGGCGTTGCACCCGTTGGTTGTGCGGTTATGGCATACGACTATTATAACTGCGATATGATAGAAGCGGCGCACGGTAGAGCGCCTGCCGTTGCAACGGGCGTTAAGCGTTCACTTCCACAAAACGTCGTATTCACTTATCAAGGTGACGGCGACCTTGCGTCTATCGGTATGGCGGAAACCGTACACTCTGCCGCAAGAAACGAAAATATAACTATTATATTTATAAACAACGCAATTTACGGTATGACTGGCGGTCAAATGGCGCCAACGTCACTTCCTGGTCAAATAACTCAAACTTCGCCATACGGAAGAAAAGTTGAAGATTGCGGTTTTCCTGTAAAAGTTTGCGAAATGTTATCGCAACTTGACGGACCGGAATTTATTACAAGAGTTGCCGTAAACAACGTTAAAAACGTAAAAAACGCTAAAAAGGCTATTAAAAAAGCATTTGAAAATCAAATAAACAACAAGGGTTTTTCTCTTGTAGAAATTTTATCTAGTTGCCCAACAAACTGGGGTTTAACACCTGAAAAAGCACTTCAATGGATAGATGAAAAAATGATACCGTATTATCCACTTGGCGTTTATAAAGACAGGTCTAGTGAAAAGGGGGAATAAGCATATGAGTACGACTAATTATTTATTTGCGGGCTTTGGCGGTCAAGGCATACTCTTTTCGGGAAAAGTGCTTGCATACAAGGGCTTAACCGACGGCAAAAACGTAAGTTGGCTACCATCTTACGGTCCAGAAATGCGTGGCGGTACGGCAAATTGTAGCGTAATTATTAGCGACGATGCAATCGGCTCGCCTATCGTATCTAAACCAGACGTTTTAATTGCAATGAATCTTCCATCGCTTGACGCATACGAAAACAGCGTAAAAAGTGGCGGTAAAATATTCGTAGACTCTACTTTAATTGATAGAAAAGTTAATAGAACTGACGTTGAAGTTTACTATATTCCATCAACGGCGCTTGCGTCCGAAAACAAAATGCCTAAACTTGCAAATATGATTATTATGGGCAAAGTTTTAGAAAAAACGGGCGGTTTTGAAAACGAAGAAGGCGTTTACAACGCGCTTAAAAAAGTAGTTTCGGCAAAGCACGAAGATATGTTGCAAATCAACCTTAACGCATTAAAACTAGGTAGAGATTATTAAGGGGTGTTATTATGGAAATTAAAATAACTAAAAAAGAAGTATTAGGTAGCATTAAAGACGAATCTACACTTGGATTTGGCAAAGTGTTTACAGACCATATGTTCATTATGGACTATGCCGAAGGAAAGGGTTGGCACGACGCTAGAATAGTTCCGTTTCAAAACCTTTCTATACACCCAGCGTCAACCGTTCTTCACTATGGTTCGGAAATTTTTGAAGGTTTAAAAGCGTATAGAACAAGCGACGGCACAATTCAACTTTTTAGACCTATGGAAAACATCAAAAGGCTTAACCGTTCGGCAGAGCGTATGTGTCTTCCTACGATTGACGAAGAAGACGCTTTACAAGCCTTAACGACTTTTATAGAAATTGAAAAGAACTGGGTGCCTAAAAAAGAAGGAACATCTTTATACATAAGACCATTTATGTTTGGCAACGACGAAACTTTGGGCGTTCACTCCGTAAAAAACGCAACTTTCGTAATTATAACTTCGCCTGTTGGCAGTTATTATAAAGAAGGCATTAACCCCGTTAAAATTATGATAGAATCCGAAGACGTGCGTGCCGTTCGCGGTGGTACGGGCGAAGCAAAATGCGGTGGTAACTATGCGGCAAGTAACCGTGCTGGTCAACGTGCCGAAGAAAAGGGTTATTCACAAGTTTTGTGGCTTGACGGCGTTGAAAGAAAATACATTGAAGAAGTAGGCGCAATGAACGTTATGTTTAAAATTGACGGCAAAGTAGTTACGCCTAAACTTGCAGGCTCAATACTTCCTGGCATTACAAGAAAGTCTATTATAGAACTTTTAAAAGACGAAGGCTACACCGTTGAAGAAAGGCTTATAAGCGTGGACGAACTTATTTCGGCGCTTGAAAACGGCAAACTTGAAGAAGCGTGGGGTTGCGGAACGGCGGCAGTCGTTTCACCTATCGGTGAACTTTGCCATAAAGACGTTAAGTACGCTATAAACGAAAATAAAATCGGCGCTTTAACTCAACACCTTTACGATACTTTAACGGGTATTCAATGGGGTAAGATTGAAGACAAGTATAACTGGGTTAAAAAACTTTAATAAATAAAGCGAAAATTATTTGACAAATAGTTAATATAATGATAATATTTAATAAAATTAAACGCAATGAAGCGAAATAGTAGGTATTATTCTTGCTTTTAGAGAGACGCTAGTGTGGTGCAAGGCGTTAGAAGGGTATTGTTGAACTCGTCGCGGAGCGGTTGTTGTGAAGTAACAGTAACGGCAAACGGGAACTCCCGTAATAGAGTTAAGATGTGTTGGCATCTAAAGTGCATCCTTTTAGGGTGAATAAGAGTGGTACCGCGGAAATTGTCTTAACGTTTTCGTCTCTTTAAAGCAAAGAGGCGGAAACGTTTTTTTGTTACTATCGGGTTAGTATTCTTGGTTTAAAGGAGATTTATTATGAAAAAAATTAGTATTTCAGACATTACGCTTAAAAAACTTTCGGAAGAAAGAGAAGTCTCGTTACTTTTTAGGGAAAAATCTGCCATTGCAATAAATGCGGATACGTTAGGTGTAAACGTTATTGAACTACCTGCTATAAAAAATTATCGCGAAGACGCAATCATATATAAAACTATTGCTCAAAACGTACAAAACGCTATAATTTCTATCCCCGTTGGGTTTGATAAAGAAAGCGTTGGTAAGGCTTGGGAGTGCATTAAACAAGCAAAAAAACCACGTTTACAAATTGAACTTCCCGTTTCTACTATTCAAATGGAATACAACTATCACGTTAAGCAAGAAAAAATGCTTGATAAAATCGTCGAACTTGTAAAAGAAGCAAAAACTTATTGTCAAGACGTTGAATTTTCTGCCGTTGACGCTACGAGGGCAAATATAGATTTCTTAATTTTAGCATCTAAAAAAGCCGAAGAAAACGGCGCAACCGTAATAAATATTTGCGATAATGCCGGTATTTTTGTACCTAACGAAATTGCAAATATAGTAAAAAAGGTAAAAAGTCAAGTTAACACGCCCGTTTATATACAAGTTAGCAACGCAATCAATATGGCTGTTGCAACGGCGTTACAATCAATCGTCAACGGGGTTGACGGCTTAAAGTGTGCTATTGCGGGTAAAGATACTCTTTTATTAGGTCAACTTTCAGATGCTATCAAAGTCTGCGGTACAAGCGTTAACGCAACTATTGACTTAAACGCAACTAAAATACACACAAGTATTGAAGAAACGCTTTCAAAAATAAACACAAAAGCGTATACGGAAGAATTGGTTAGCGACAAAAAGAAGATTTTACTTGATGCCGATTCTAACATAACTAGCGTAATGCAATCGGCAATAATGCTTGGCTACGACCTTACGGAATCGGACTGTGGCAACGTTCATAAAGCGCTTTTAAAAGTTTGCGAAAGAAGGGGTGCTATAGGCGCTAAAGAATTTGAAGCGATTATTGCAAGTAACGCAATGCAAGCGCCGTCAACTTATCACTTTGAAACTTATACTACTACAAGTAGTAACGCAACGACTTCTATGGCTCAAATAACTTTAAAATGCAACGGTGAAGTTATTAGTGGCGTTGCAATAGGCGACGGTCCAATTGACGCCGCTTTCCGCGCTATTGAACAATGTGTTGGGCATCACTACGAGCTTGACGATTTTCAAGTGCAATCGGTAACCGAAGGTAAAGAGGCGTTAGGTTCGGCGCTTGTAAAACTTCGCAACAACGGTAAACTTTATTCGGGCAACGGCACTTCAACCGACATAATAAGCGCAAGTATAAGGGCGTATATAAATGCTCTAAATAAAATCGTAGCCGAGGAGGCGTAATATGAAAATAGTATTTTCTACCAAAAACGTAAGCCGAAGTACCTTTTTGGATACTTGCCGTTATGCTTACGATTATGGTTTTGAAGGTTTTGAAATATACGATGCCATAAAAGAAAGAACGGAGCATTTTGACAGCATTTTAAGGCGTGACAAAGTTGCCGATTCTACAAGAAAACTTGTAAATAGGGGACTATCCGTTTCGGCACTTCGTATGCCCGAACCTATTGAAAGTGATGCCGTAACAAGCGAAACTGTTGAAAAATACGTTGATTTTGCATCTTTTTCGGGTGTAAAAAGCGTAATAGTTCATATAAACGAAAACGTTTCGTTCGACGTGTTAGACGCTAAACTTTCTTCCGCCGTTAAAAAGGCTGAAAAAGCGGACGTAAACCTTTTGTTTGAAACCGTAGGTTATCTTTCTAAAACTCAAAAAGTTATAGAAATTATCAATCATTTTTCGTCTATTTCAATAGGTGCGTCTTGGAACGTTAGAGGCACTTATTTTAGCGCTAAAGAATCGGCGGAAACTACGATTGAAACGTTGGGCGCTTATATTAAATACGTCCGTTTAGGCGATATGAAAGACGGCAAAACCGTTCTTATCGGCGACGGCGATTTAGACGTTCAAAAACTTTTAAACGCACTTTCTTCTCTTAATTACGACGGCTTTATTTGCGCCGCTTGGAACGAAGAAATTTGTGATGCCGATATAGTTCTTACGCACTTTGCAAACTACGTTGCATCACTTAATCGCGATAAAAAAAATAGCGTACAAAAATATTACAATAGGGCTAAAACGGGTTCTTTCGTTTGGAAAAAGTACGACGTTATAGACGCAACTTTTTCACAAGTGCTTGACACTATGGTTGAAAACTACCCCGACCAATACGCCTTTAAATATCCAACGCTTGACTATACGAGAACTTACGAACAATTCCGTCGTGACGTTGACGAGTGCGCCGCCGCTTTAATATCTTTGGGCGTAAAGGCGGGCGACCACGTTGCAATTTGGGCAACGAACGTTCCACAATGGTTTATAACGTTTTGGGCAACTACGAAAATCGGCGCGGTTTTAGTTACCGTAAATACGGCTTATAAAATTCACGAAATCGAATATTTGTTAAGGCAGTCCGACACGCATACTCTCGTTATGATAGAGTATTGTAAAGATATCAATTATAAAGAAATTATCAAAGAACTTTGCCCAGAAATTAAAAATTTAGAAGCGGGCAAGCCATTATATTCTAAAGCGTTGCCGTTTCTTCGCAACGTCGTTACAGTCGGTTTTAGTATGGAAGGGTGCTTAACTTGGGAGCAAATGCTTTCACGATCTTCTCTTGTTCCACAAGAAGAAGTTAAAAGGCGCGCATCGCTTGTTAAACCCGACGACGTTTGCAATATGCAATACACTTCGGGAACGACGGGTTTTCCAAAAGGCGTTATGCTTACGCACCGCAATATCGTAAATAACGGTAAAACAATAGGCGATAGAATGGATTTGTCAACGGCGGATAGAATGATGATACAAGTTCCTATGTTCCACTGTTTCGGTATGGTGCTTTCTATGACTTCTATGATGACGCATGGCGGTACGCTTTGTCCTATTCCATATTTTTCGCCAAAATCATCACTTGCTTGCGTAAACGACGAGCATATTACTTGCTTTAACGGTGTGCCGACTATGTTTATTGCAATGTTTGAACACCCCGATTTTGCAAAGACGGACTTTTCGTATATGCGTACGGGCATTATGGCGGGCGCAAACTGTCCGGCAGACTTAATGCGTAGGGCATCAGTTGAAATGAACATGCGCGAAATTATATCCGTTTACGGTCAAACGGAAGCGTCGCCGGGGTGTACGATGGGCGAAGTTAACGAAGATTTAGACCACAGGGTTGAAACCGTTGGAAGCGCTTTTCCAGGCGTTGATTGTAAAATTATAGACCCCGAAACGGGCGAAGAACTACCAAATGGTCAAAGTGGCGAGTTCGTTGCGCGTGGCTTTAATATTATGAAAGGATATTATAAAATGCCCGAAGCAACTTCGCAAGCCATTGATAAAGACGGTTGGCTTCACACAGGCGATATTTGTATGAAGACGGCTGACGGCTACTACAAAGTAACGGGTAGGCTTAAAGATATGATTATTCGCGGTGGCGAAAACTTATACCCACGCGAAATTGAAGAATTTTATTTAACAAATCCAAAGGTTAGCGACGTTCAAGTCGTTGGCGTGCCAGACGAAAAGTATGGCGAAGAATGTTGCGCGTGGATAATTCTTCATAAAGGCGAAACTTCAAGCGAAAGCGAAATGCGTGAATTTGGCAACGCATCTATTGCAAGGCACAAAGTTCCAAAATACTTCTTGTTTGTAAACGAATTCCCTATGAACGCCGCAGGTAAAATTTTAAAATACAAAATGCGTGAACAAGCAATAGAAAAATGCGGAATTAAAAAATCATAAAGTGTGGTAAATCATAATGGTTAACAATAAATACTACGTCATAGACGCGCACTGTCATATATATCCGCCTAAAATTGCACTTTTAGCAATACGTCATACCGATGAGTTTTATAGCGAAAAGTCAAGCGAAAAGGGTATAACCGAACATTTGATAGAAAGTTCAAAAGGTTCGGGCGTGGATAAGTTTTTAGTGCAGTCTGTTGCAACTACGGAAAGACAAGTTCAAAGAATAAACGAATTTATTGCAAAAGAAGTAGAGAATAATAGCCAAAAGTTAATAGGTCTTGGCACTATTCACCCACGAAGTGAAGATATGCTTGGCGACGTTCGTCACCTATACGAGTTAGGTTTAAAGGGTATAAAAATTCACCCCGATATTCAAGGTTTTGCCGTTGACGATAAAGGCTACGTTAAAGCCTATGAAATTTGCAGTAAATTAAACTTGCCTATACTTATGCACACGGGCGATAATAGGTACGATTTATCTAACCCTAATAGGCTGTTACCTATTCTAAAAGAGTTTAAAGACCTAACCGTTATAGGCGCGCATTTCGGCGGATACAGTATTTGGGAAGAAGCGTCTAAACAGTATGCGGGAATAGAAAATTTTTACGTCGACTGTTCTTCAAGTTTTAATTATTTAGACAAAAAAATCATTAAAGAAATGATTTACAGATACGGTACGGATAGAGTGCTTTTTGGGTCGGATTATCCTATGTGGAACGCTAAAAAAGAGATAGAAACTTTGCTTTCTTTAAATTTAGACGAAAGCGACTATCACAAAATTTTTAGCGAAAACGCAAAAAAAGTTTATAATTTGTAAACAGTTTTGTTAAAAAAGCGTTGAAACTTCAACGTTTTTTTCTTTTTAAAACTTTGCTAAAACCGTTCTATAACCGCGTTTTTGCCACTTTATTTAGAAAAACTGCAAAAAAATAAGCCAAACTATAAGAAAAAAATTTTAATATTTCTATAAATTTTATTTATAACTATTATATGCTTATTTATATTT
This sequence comes from Christensenellaceae bacterium, assembly GCA_045651725.1. Classification (GTDB taxonomy): domain Bacteria; phylum Bacillota; class Clostridia; order Christensenellales; family Borkfalkiaceae; genus HGM11412. Next base: position 41,101 of record JAZRSX010000002.1, on the reverse strand, counting down.
GATTATAGTGTGCTTATGTGTTATAATTTACTATGTATATTTATAAACGTTAGTAAAAAAGGGGATTTTTATGAAAAACACCGAAATATTTATAGTTATGATAGCGTATATGGCTGTCGTTATAGGTATAGGCGTGTATTTTTATAAGCGTTCACAAAAAAGTTCAGAAAACTACTTTTTAGGCGGAAGGTCGCTTGGCCCTTGGGTTGCCGCTATGAGTGCGGAAGCAAGTGATATGAGCGGTTGGCTTTTAATGGGTTTACCAGGCGTTGCGTACTGGTGCGGTTTAGCCGATGCGTTTTGGACGGCTCTTGGTTTAGCCATCGGCACTTACGTAAACTGGCTTTTAGTTGCAAAAAGGCTTCGCAATTATTCTCAAATTGCAGGAAACGCAATAACCGTGCCAGACTTTTTTAGCAACAGGTTTAAAGAAAAGAACAAGGTTATAATGCTTATTGCGTCTATCTTCATTTTAGTGTTCTTTACAGTTTACGCCGCTAGTTGTTTCGTTACTTGCGGAAAACTCTTTACAACTTTATTCGGTTGGGAAAACTCTTATCACGTGTTGCTTATCGTGGGCGCGGTTTTCGTTGTTATTTACACTTTAATAGGTGGTTTCTTGGCGGAAAGCGTATCAGACTTTATGCAAGCAATCGTTATGGTTACGGCGCTTGTAGTTATGATAGTCGTTGGCACTGTTAACGCAGGCGGTATTTCAAACGTAATTGCAAACGCAAAGGAAATTGAAGGTTATTTCTCTTTAACGAATATGGCAAACCCCGTTGTAGAAAACGGAATAGTCGTGTTTAAAGATGCGATACCATACGGCGTATTAAATATGTTTTCTATGCTTGCTTGGGGTCTTGGATATTTCGGTATGCCACAAGTTTTACTTCGCTTTATGGCAATTAAAGAGGCAAAGGACATTAAGCGTTCAAGAATTATAGCGTCAAGTTGGTGCGTAATTTCACTTATTGCCGCAGTTTGCATAGGCGTTATAGGTAGGGCAATTTTAGGCGACCACCCAGAATTAACGTCTAAAACGGGCGCGGAAAAGATTTTAATCGTAATGTCAACGGAATACTTGCCACTTGTCGTTGCAGGGCTTATAATGGCGGGCATTTTAGCGGCTACTATTTCTTCTTCGGATTCGTATTTGTTAATAGCGTCGTCAGCGGTATCCGTAAACGTTTACAAGGGCTTTATCAAAAAGGGCAAAGAAGTTAGCGATAAAAAGGTTATGTGGATTTCAAGAATAGTTCTTATTATTATAGCCTTAATCGGTTTAATAATCGCGTGGGACGAAAACAGCGTCATCTTTGAAATAGTGTCTTTTGCGTGGTCGGGCTTTGGCGCAACGTTTGGACCTTTAATGTTATTCTCACTATTTTGGAAACGCACTACGAAAGAAGGCGCAATCGCAGGTATGATAACGGGCGGTTCTATGGTATTTATTTGGAAATTAGTGCTTAACAACTTGCTTTCTAAATACGTGCCCGTATTTGCAATTTACGAATTATTGCCAGCGTTTATCTTATCGGCAATAGCAATCGTAGTCGTTTCGCTTTTAACAAAAGAGCCATGCAAAGAAATTTTAGACGAATTTGAACAAGCAAAGTCTTTATAAAATAACGAATTATAAGATTGACGGGGTTAGTTCCGTCAATCTTTTTTATGGCAAAAATTAAAAAACGCATAATTATTATATAAATGTATTGAAAATAATTTTTATGTTTAGTATAATAATTAATAGGTATGTTTATGAACGACGTTAAATTAAACGCTTTAAAAAGTGAAATAATTGAATATTTAGAGTACGATACCGTTTTGTCAAAGCAAGAGAAAGAAGATTTGAAATCGCTATCTTTATCTAATATTAAAAACGAGTGGGCAAAAACGGTATATTATTATTTTATTAGTCACGTAGACGATAGTGGTAACCCCGTTTCGCTTGAAGTTTTTTTAAAAAATAACGGCGGAAAAAACGCTAGTTTTTATAAAAGGGTGAACAAGTCGTTTATAGAAAACTTGTTTAAAAACAATAAACCGCTATACTTTTTTGACGTAGACAATACCGTAACCGACAACGGAGTTTTAAGTTCTCAAAAACAACGTTTTATAAAAAATTGGTCGGGTAAAGATAGAATAATTTTAAGTACGGGTAAGTTAAAAAACGCCATTATGGACGTAATTGAACCTTGCGACTTAAACGGCAACTATTCGTCTTTTTTAAACGGTTCGGCAATTTTTGACGGCACGGTTATTAAAGATATTTGTAAAGTTGGTGGCGTAAGCAAGCAACTAGCAACCGAACTAGATAAAAATGGATTAGAATACGTCGTTTACAATAATGCTGAAATTATAAGCAATAAAAAGTTAAACCAAAAAAACGAAAGTTATTTGCGTAAGTATAACGAGTGGTACGAAATAATGCCAAGCGGTATAGACTATGATGCGGTTATAAAAATTTTAGTTTTCGCTTATGAAGACGAGCCCGAAAAAGAATTGCAAGTGCAAAATATCGTAAAAAACTACGACTATCTTAACGCAGTCCGCACAGGTCCGCACAGTTACGAAATTTTAAAGCGAAATCAACATAAAGGCAACACCGTAAAACTAATATCTAAAATGCTAAACAGGTATTATCGTTGCACGATAGGTGTTGGCGACAGTATGAACGATTTTCAAATGCTAAATTACGTCGGTTTGCCGTTTATAGTGTCAACGTCAAACGAAGAGTTAAAAAATTACGGGTTTAAACAACTTTCAAAAAATAGGCAAATTGACATTGTAAATTTAATAAAAAAGTTTAATTAAGGAGTAAGCAAATGAAAAAAACAGAAATAAATTGGTTAAGCATAGTATCTCTTGCAATAACCGTTTTATTAAGTATTTTTAAAAACGAAGCCAACGCTATGGTAATTTTTCCCATAATAGGCATAGTTTTGGCAATTTTAGTCGTTAACATTATAATTACGCAAACAAAGGCAAACAGGAACTTATCTAACACCGCCGTAATAGATAAAAGTAAAAAATACACTAAATATTTATGGAAAATAGTTAAGGCTAACCAAAAGCAAATGCTAAAAGAAGTCAATATTTCCGACTTTAAAAAGATAGATAAAAACAACAATAAGATTATTAAACTTGTCTATTCTAACGGCGATTTTAAGCAAAACGAAGAAAAGCAAGCCGTTAAAATTTTAAGGGACGAAAACAAGGTTTTAATAAACAACTACTACTCTAAAAAAGCGTTGATAGAGCCTTGTAAACAAGTCGTTTCTAAAATTAAAAGAAGTAATGCCGAAAAGGCGCAAGCGGTATACAACGTAATTTATAAAAACATATCGTCGTTTCAAAGAATTTTACTTCAACTTGAACAACACTCTTTAAGGATAAAACTTGGCAAATACGTCGTTGCTTGCACTAATAATATAGACGAGGCAATCGACGCTTACGTCGACTATTTGGGTTGGACGAACATCTTGCTTGGCGATAATAAGAAGGGCTTTGAATATATAGAAAAAGGTCTTGAACTTATCAATTATAAAATTGACGACTGTAAAGATAGTGGCGACAACGAAGGCTATTGTAAATACGTTTTATTAAAGGCAAGGGCATTAAGGCATATGGGCACGACTTATTACACCTATAAGTCTAAAGACGATAATTTCGTTGAAAAATCACTTAAAGAAGCGCTTGAACTTTGCGAAATAAAAGAAGTAAAAGAGTATTTTGAAACCCACGATAATATTAAATACGACAAAATGGTTTTCGGCATAAAATACAATCAATATCTTCTTCAATATTTTGAATTAAAAACAAATAAAGACTTGGGCGAAAAAGAAATAAAAAATCTTAAAAGAAACATAGAAGTGCTTGAAGAAGACGTCGTTAAAGATAACGATAAGCACAGGCTTGTTAAAGTTGAAACTTTAAAAAATCAAGTGGACAGGTTGTATATAGCAACTCAAAGTATTGCCGAACAAAAAGAAGATATGAAAGTTTGGAGTAATAATTTTGAAGCAAACGCTAAAACGATAGAAAAGGTGCTTAACGAAAACATTTATTTTGACGAGGCAATGGAAGTTTACATTTATCAAAAAATACAAAACCTTTTCTATGACGTAGAACAAGAACTAATAAATATTGATTAATAAAAAAAATGGCAAATTGAATTTGCCATTTTTTTTGTTTAGTTGTTTCGTATAGTTTTAGAAAACGCAATAAAGCAAGAAATTACGCTTAAAACTAGAAATGCAAATATAGTAATAAGTCCTAAAATCGCCGTTTGGTTAAAGGTGTAGGCGCTGTTAAAAATATTAGTTGCGCCCGAAAATATCCTACCTATATAAACTGACGGATAAAAGGGCAAAAACCTACAAAAAATTTCAAAGCCTTGCATACTTTCTATCGGCATCCAACAGCCACCCAAAACGCCTGATGCGGAAATGAATATAGAGCATATCCCCGGCGCGCTTTTATCGTTTAGTAAAACGCCGAATAATATACCTAAAAACACGCTAATTAAAAGCACAGGCGTTTGGCTTAACACAACGAGTAAACAGCCTAAAAAACTTGTAAATTGAGTTTTGGTTATTAAGGATATAATATAACTTACACCAACCGTTATAACGCTTTGTAAAACGCCTATAATAACGCCCGTAACGGCGTAGCCTAGCACGAATTCAACGGGTTTCATAGGCGAAGTGTAAAGCCTTTTTAAAAAAGACGTTTGCCTGTCTTTTGAAACTAAAAGCGCCATAAGTAGCATTACGAAAGTATAAGAAAACATCATAACGGCAGGGAATAACGCTTTTAGCGAAAACATAGGGGTGTTGCCGTCTGTATAACCGTTTATTATTTGAAATAGCATTAGCATTACAAGGGGAAACCCTAAACAAAAAATATATATAATAGGGTCGCGTAGCATTTCCTTAAAATTTCTTTTTGCAAAATTTATCGTTCTATTCATTTTAGTTATCCTCTATTATTTTTACAAACGCGTCTTCAAAGGTGGCGGTTTTTGTTTTTTGCTTTAATTCGTCAGTAGTGCCAACGGCTAAAAGTTTGCCCTTTTTTAATATTGCAACCCTATCGCAAAGAGCCTCTATTTCTTCTAGGTAATGTGACGTTAAAATTATGGTAATTTTGCCTTTTAACTTGTTAATAATTTTCCAAAGTTCACGCCTTGCAAGTATGTCTAAACCAAGCGTAGGTTCGTCTAAAAACAAAATTTTAGGTTTAGAAATTAAGGCGATTGCAATAGAAAGACGCCTTTTAAATCCGCCCGAAAGGTTTTTGGCTCTAACGCTTTCAACTTCTTGTAGATTAAAAGTAGAGATAAGTTCGTTAAGGTATTCTTGGTCTAAAACACCGTAAACGCTTGCAAAAAATTCTAAATTTTCTTTTACGGTAAGGTTTAACGCTATTGAAGTTTCTTGTGGCGAAACGTCTAAAATCTTTTTAATTTCATGTAAGTTTTCGTCTAAATCAAACCCTAAAACAGTGGCTTTACCGCTAGTTTTTTGAGTTAAACCGCACAAAACGTTAGTTAAAGTCGTTTTGCCTGCGCCGTTTACGCCTAATAAACCGTATAATTCGCCACAGTCTATGGAAAGTGAAACGCCTTGAAGCGCCTTTACTTGTTTATAATTTTTATAAATATTTTCAACAACTATTGCTTTCATATTTACCTATATTAAATCGTTTGTTAAATCTTCTAAAACGCTAGATTTTACTATTGCCATACCTTTGATTTTATCGCACAAAACAACGACGGAATCGCCACTTTTAATGTCAAACATTTCGCGCGCCTCTTTCGGTATAACAATTTGCCCCTTTTCGCCAACTTTACAAATTCCTATAAATTTATCTTTCATAGTATTACCTTTTATAAATATATTTTTCATTTTTAATTAGTATAATTAGTTATACTTTTCATACTAATTATACTAGCAACGCTTATTTTTGTCAACAACTTTGTATAGATAAAAGCAAAAACACGATAAAATAAGCCGTTTCTTTAACTGAAAGGCGGGGTGTTAAGTAAAGTTTAAGGTGTGTAAGACAAACAAAAACCACCAAGTTAATGGTGGTTTAAAGGTTTTTATTTATATATTAAGATTTTCTTCTAAAAACAATGGACTATCTAAAAATTCGCTTACAGTCATATCAAAGCCAGAGGCAATTAAAATTACAGTAGATAGCAAATTGTCTTTCACTGTTTCGTGTATTATATTTTTTAAAGTTGAATGAGTGATGCCACTATTCATTGCCAATCTATATTGAGTCATGTTCTTTTCTTTTAGTAGTTGAGTAATTCGCAAAGCAACAGCTCTGTTTACGTTATTATTCATAAATATTCCCTTATAGTTGTATATAACTATATTTTACTAAAAGAAAAAATTTATGTATGGTTGCATACAACCATATTAATATGTTATAGTAATTATGGTTATGTATAACTATAAAAGGAATGTATTATGATAGAATTTTGTTCGGTGTTTGGTCATAGTGAAATAGAGATTACTCAAGAGTTAGAGCAAAAACTTTTTGTAACATTTGAAGATATAATAAATAAAGGTTGTGAGTTCTTTTATTTTGGGGGATTTGGAATGTTTGATGATTTGTGTCATAAAGTTGTTACAAAACTAAAAGAAAAATATCCTCATATAAAAAGAATTTATTGTTTATTAGACCCAAGACACCAAAGAGTTAGTAAAAGACCAAGATGGCTAAAAGATGAAGATTATGAAGAATTTGTATATTTAGATTTAGACTTTGATTGGTGGTATCAAAGAATATATTGTCGCAATTGTGCAATGATAGACAGAAGTGATATTGCGGTCTTTTATGTAGAGCCAAAAGAAAATTCTGGTGCATATAAAGCGTATAAGTATGCCGTAAAAAAGAAAAAAGTTTTAATAAATTTAAAATAAAAAAGCAAGTCGGTTAAACTTGCTTTCTGGTGCGCCTTCGGAGTAATTCCCCTTGTTAAGGGGAGTGTCAACTATCCCCCTAAAAATCTTGCCTTCCCTTTAGCTGAAAGGGAAGGTGGCAACGCAGTTGACGGAAGGGATTGTGATAGGTATTTGCGAAACAGTTAGCATTAAGGACTAATCCCTATCGTCGCTTTGTAGCGACACTTCCCCTTGCACATCAAGGGGAAGCAAGACGTAGTTCGAGTCTCTAACGAAAAATAAAAAAAGCAAACTAAAAGTTTGCTTTCTGGTGCGCCTTCGGAGACTCGAACTCCGGACCCACTGATTAAGAGTCAGTTGCTCTACCAACTGAGCTAAAGGCGCATATATTTTTACGGGGTTAGATAACCCCCTAAAAATGGTGATCCAGCGGGGACTCGAACCCCGGACAACTTGATTAAAAGTCAAGTGCTCTACCGCCTGAGCTAGTGGACCATATTAAGTTTTTTTGGCTGGGGTGGCAGGATTTGAACCTACGAATACCGGAATCAAAATCCGGTGCCTTACCGCTTGGCGACACCCCAACGATTGATATATATGGGGCGAGAGATGGGAATCGAACCCACGACCTCCAGGACCACAATCTGGCGCTCCACCGATTGAGCTACTCTCGCCATTTATATTTGGCGCGCCAGAAGGGACTCGAACCCCTGACACCCGCCTTAGAAGGGCGGTGCTCTATCCAGCTGAGCTACTGGCGCATATTGTGTCTGAGTGGTGTTTCTTGGCGACTGCTTTCGGCCGTGATTGGAGCGGGTGATGGGAATCGGACCCACGCAACCAGCTTGGAAGGCTGGTGTTCTACCATTGAACTACACCCGCACTTCTTTCACAATGCCAAATGATTATAGCAAAACAACATATTATTGTCAATCAAATTTAGCCTTGTTTTGCAAATTTTTTTATTTTAAAATTTTATAGGGATAATTTTAGGGGTTATAATTTTATCCTTTATGGTTACACGGCAAAAAGTAGGGGTATTTCCGTATAAAGATACCGTGCCGGGGTTTATAAGAGTAACGCCGTCTATAATACTTACAAGCGGTAAGTGTGTATGCCCGTAAAAAACAAGCCTACAATTTTTTTGCTTTGCGTAAGATACTAGGCGGTCTAGCCCTTGCTTAACTAAAAATTTATGCCCGTGAACGGCAAGAATTTTAACGCCTTCAATTTCCGTTATAATTTCGGACGGGTTTAAACTATAACCGTCGCAGTTGCCTTCAACTGCAAAAAACTTGTTTAGATATTCAAAATAATAGTCTTTAATATCGTAAATTCCGTCGCCCAAATAGAAAATATAGTCGCTTCGTAAAAAATCGCTTTGCAAACTTTTTACGGCAAGCGCGTTATTGTGGCTATCCGAAAAAACAGTTATAACGGCACTCATTTTATTTTAGAGTAAAGGTCGATAAGCGCGCGATATCTGTGGCTTACCGCATTTTTTTCTTCCGCCGTAGCAACGCCAAACGACTTTTGCAAATCGTCGCTAAAAAACAAACTGTCATAGCCAAAACCGTTTTCGCCGTCTTCTTTAAATAAAATAGTTCCGTTAGTTTCGCCATAGCCTTCAACGAAAGTGCCGTCCGTTTTATAAAGCACTACGGAAGATATAAACTTTGCTTTTCTATTAGTTACTCCGTCTAAATTTTTAAGTAAAAGTCGTCTGTTTAAAGCATCGTTTCCATGAGCGCCCGAATACCTTGCGCTGTAAATTCCAGGCGCGCCGTTTAAAACGTCAACCGCTAAACCGCTATCGTCGGCAAGCGCGTCCACGTTAAGCGTTTTGCAAACGGTTTTTGCCTTTATTAAGGCGTTTTCAAAAAAAGTTTTTCCGTTTTCTTCAATTTCTTTGTTAAAGCCAAGTTCCGCCATAGGAATAACGTTGTAAAACTTTCCAAAAATTTGCTCTATTTCTTTTAATTTGCCCTTGTTTGAAGAGGCTACTACAAGTGTTTTCATATATAAATTATAAAATAAATAATAATTTTTAACAACTAAATTTAAACGGCTTTTAAAATAAAACCGTAAAATAAACGAAATAAAACAAAAAAGTGTAACGGGTGTTACACTTTTTTCATTTCGTAATCGTTTAGTTTTTTGTTAGTTGCAATTTGGTAAACGCTACTTGCAAAACAGTCTTTTAAAAAGCAGAGTTTTGCAACGGGCGAAAGGTTTTGTTCGTCGCCTTTTCTTGTAATAAGCGGATATTTACTTTTAGATAAAACGTTTAAAAGGTCTAGCCTATCTTTTTTTATTGCCAAAACTTTGTAATATAAGTCGTTTGATAAACAGTCTTTAATAAAAACTTTGTCAATTTTTAATAGGGTAGAAATTAAAATTCGCTTTATTCTTGTTTCGGTATACCGCTTGCTTTTTACGGCGGTTACTATATCGTTAAAGGTAAAGTTGGTTTGCACCGCCTTTTTAATTGAGTTTTCTAAACCTTCGCTACAATCTTGAACGCTAGATATAAATTCTTTTTTAGCGCTTGTTAAAGCGTAGGCAAGTAGCCCGTCAATATTAGGCAAACTCTTTGGCAAATCGTCTTTGCAAAAGTCGGGAATAGCCTTTAACAAGTTACTGTAATCGCCGTTTTTTATAGCGTTTCTTATAGACGTAGCCGAAGAAAGTTCGCCGTTTAGCGCGCTGTCGTTATAATTTGAGCCTTGCCTTTTAAAGACGTTAACCACGATATCGTCGCCACATTTTTTAATGGCTTTAACGTATTCAAGCCCTAAAATATTGTTGGGTTTTGTTAAAACGTTTTTATCTACTTTTGATAGCGACAGAATTGCCGTAGAACGCGCCTTTGCAAAAGACGAACCGCTTTTTAGTTGCTTTTTTAGTTCTTGTTTAAATTCGTCGCTTTCGTAAAGCGTTTCGTCAAGCGCAAAAAAAATGTCGCTAGGGTTATCCGTTTCCGCGCCAAAGCAAAGAGTTTTGTTTGCGCAAATAGACGCCATAATTTTAATTGCGCCCTTTGCAAAAATTTCGGCGTTAGCCGTTGCAAAAACGGTTGGAAGTTCTAGCACCATATCCGCACCCGCGCGCACTGCTTGGGTTGCTCTTGTAAACTTGTCTAAAACGGCAATATCACCGCGTTGAGTAAAATTGCCACTCATTAAACATACGGTTGCATCGGGTTTCAAATTTTTATTTACGTGGTTTAAATGCAATAAATGACCGTTGTGAAACGGGTTATATTCGCAAATTACGAAACAAATTTTCAAAATTACCCCCTTTATACCCATTTTATTTATTTACTTTTAGTAAATATTGTTATATAATAGATAATGTGTTTGTGTTATATTTATATAATACACCAAAATTGAAAAATAATAAAGCATTAAGAGGAGAGTTTTATGAAAGATATTTTACAAGACATTAAAAGTAGAGCATCTAAACTTTGCAAAACAATCGTTTTGCCTGAAAGTGAAGACAAGCGCGTAGTAGAAGCTGCCGTTAAAACAGTAAAAGAAAACGTTGCAAAAATCGTTTTATTAGGCAACGAAAAAACTATTCTTGCAAGTAACGAAGGCGTTGACCTTACGGGCGTTACTATTATCGACCCTGAAACTTACGAAAAGACGGAAACTTACGCTCAAACGCTTTTTGAATTAAGAAAGGGAAAAATAAATAAAAAGACGGGGCTTGACGAATATCCAACGGTTGAAGATGCAAAGGCGTATATTTTAAAAGACTATACTATGTACGGCGCGTTAATGCTTAAACTTGACGACGTTGACGGTATGGTTTCGGGCGCTTGCCACTCAACTGCAAACACTCTTCGTCCAGGTCTTCAAGTTATCAAAACTGCACCGGGCGAAAAAATGGTTTCGGCTTACTTTTTAATGATTGCGCCACCTTGCGGAAACAAGTATTGTGAAGACGGTTGCTATATTTACGCTGATAGCGGGCTTAACCAAAACCCAACTAGCGAAGAACTTGCATATATCGCGCTTTCTTCTGCAAAAAGTGCTAAAAATATCGCTAACGTTGAACCAAGAATTGCGTTCATTTCTCACTCTACGAAGGGTAGCGCAAAACACGCTGACGTAAACAAGGTTACTGACGCTGTTAAAATCTTTAAAGAAATTGCGCCTGAATACAATGCCGACGGCGAATTGCAATTTGACGCGGCTATCGTTCCTGACGTTGCTAAATCAAAAGCGCCGGGCTCAACTGTTGCAGGTCACGCAAACGTTATGATTTTCCCTGACCTTGACGCTGGTAACAGCAACTATAAAAACACTGAAAGACTTGGCGGTTTCCAAGCCGTTGGACCACTTTGCCAAGGTCTTGCTAAACCTATTAACGACTTATCGCGCGGTTGCGGTGTAGAAGATATCGTTGCGGCAGTAGCAATCACTGCTTTACAAACTCAAATTTAAGGAGAAGTTATGAAAGTTTTAGTAATAAATGCAGGTAGTTCATCACTCAAATATCAACTTATTGATATGGAAACGGAAGGCGTTATCGCTAAAGGTCTTTGCGAAAGAATAGGTATAGACAAGTCCGTTTTAAAACATAAGGCAAACGGCGTTGAAACGGTTATAAACCAAGATATGCCAACTCACCAAGAAGCAATTAAACTCGTTTTAGACGCGCTTGTTAACAAAGAATACGGCGTTTTAAATTCAATGGACGAAATTAGTGCCGTTGGCCATAGAATAGTTCACAGTGGCGAAGTTTTTGACGGACCTATCTTAATGACGGAAGAAAACATTGAAAAGTGCTTATCTCTTACTGAATTTGCGCCACTTCACCAACCTGCAAACATCGCGGGCGTTAAAGCGTGCAAACAAGTAATGCCAAACACTCCGATGGTCGGCGTTTTTGATACGACTTTCCACAACACAATGCCAAAACAAGCCTATATCTTCGGTTTACCATACGAAGCGTATGAAAACTATAAAATTAGAAGATACGGTTTCCACGGCACAAGCCATAGGTTCGTTTCTAGCGAAGCAATCAAATACCTTGGTTTAGAAGGCAAAAGCAGTAAAATCGTAACTTGTCACCTTGGTAACGGATCTTCAATTAGCGCGGTTAAAGACGGCAAGTGTATGGACACTACTATGAGTTTTACCCCACTTGGCGGTATTCCTATGGGTACGCGTTCAGGCGATATCGACCCTGCAATAATTGAATTCTTAATGAAGAAATTAGATTGCGACATTGCAACTGCAATCAACTATTGCAACAAAAAATCAGGCGTTCTTGGTATAAGCGGTGTTTCTTCTGATTTTAGAGATTTATCTTCTGCTAAAAAAGAAGGCAACGAAAGGGCAGCGCTTGCGCTTGACATCTTTGCTTATAGCACTAAAAAATACGTTGGTTCATACTCTGCGGTTATGGGCGGTATCGACTGCCTTGTATTTACGGCAGGCGTTGGCGAAAACGACGGTTATATTAGAAAATCTATTTGTTCTGGTTTAGAATATTTAGGTATTGAAATTGACGATAATAAAAACGCTGAAAGAAAAAGCGGTATAAACGAAATAAGTGCTGAAAATAGCAAAGTTAAAGTTTTGGTTATTCCTACAAACGAAGAACTTGTTATTGCAAGAGACACGCTTGCAGTTGCATTTGGCAAATAAAAGTTTTAAAAAGGCTAAATAATTGCTTTTTTATACTTTAATAAAGTTGACAAGCGTAATCAAATATTATATAATTTTAAAGCAATATAATGATTATAGACGTAAATAAGTTAAAATATAGTGGCAAACTTGAATCACAATTTGCTTTTTGCGTAGAGGCGCAAAGCGATTTGCTTTTGCCTTTCGACTCCGTTATTGACGGCGGTGTAAACGTAGTTGGTACTGTAGAACTTCACGACAGTGCCGTTTACGTAGACTGCAACGTCAATTGCATAATTGTTGGTAGATGTGCAAGGTGTTTAGAAGAAAGCAAATATAGTTTTAGTCAAGAGTTAAGCGCTAAATACGTGCTAAATAATGCCGAAGAAGACGAATTCTTGTATAAAAGGGGATTAGTCGACTTAACCGAAGCGGTGAACGATTGCATTATTACTAACGCGCCGTCTGTAATATATTGTAAAGAAGATTGTAAGGGTTTATGCCCTAAATGCGGATGCAATCTAAACGAAACGGATTGCGATTGTAAGTAAAAAAGAGAGGTGTTTAAAAATGGCAGTTCCAAAGAGTAAAGTTTCCAAAGCAAGAGGTGCTAAAAGATTTGCAAGTAACTACAAAGCAAAAGTTCCTACCCTTGTAGAATGCCCACAATGTCACGCACAAAAGCAATCTCATAGAGTTTGCGCTAAATGCGGATACTATGACGGCAAGCAAGTTGTTGAAACTACTGAAAATAAAGACTAATTTTTATAGCGAGGCTTAACGCCTCGCTTAAATTTTTTATTAAAGGTTGCTTTTTTTAAGGCAACTTTTATTTTTTTACAAAAAAATCACAAAAAAATATACAAAAACCCTTGATTTTTAGCAGATATAGATATATAATAAATTAGCACTCGCGCGATAAGAGTGCTAATTTTTAAAAATAAAGAAGGAATTTGTTATGAAAAAGTTTAAAACGGAATCACAAAAAGTGCTTGACTTAATGATTAACTCAATTTATACGAACAAAGAAATTTTTTTAAGGGAACTTTTGTCTAACTGTTCGGACGCTATTGACAAGCTTTACTACAAAACTTTAACGGACAACATTTCGGGGCTTACGCGCAACGATTTTTATATTGAAATAAAGGTTGATAAAGACGCGCGCACTCTAAAAATTATAGATAACGGCATAGGTATGACCGAAAAAGAACTTGAAACAAACCTTGGAACTATTGCAAAATCGGGTTCGTTAGATTTTAAAAACGACGAAGGCTTAAAAAAAGAAGACATCAACATTATCGGGCAATTCGGCGTCGGGTTTTATTCGGCGTTTATGGTTGCTAAAAAGGTTGAAGTTTTATCAAAGGCTTACGGTAGTAGCGATGCGTTTTTATGGACTTCTAACGGCGCAAGCGGTTACGATATAGAAAGCGCAAGTAAAGAAGGTAACGGCACGGAAATTACTTTATATATAAAGGAAAATACTGAAAACGACAATTACGACAGTTATTTAGAAGAATATACAATTAAAAATCTTGTTAAAAAATACTCCGATTATATAAGGTATCCTATAAAAGCGCTTGCAACTAAATATAGACCAAAAGAAGACGGAAAAGAGCAAGAAGCGTATACTGAACTAGAAACTCTTAACTCTATGACGCCTATTTGGAAAAAGTCGAAAAGCGAAGTTAAAAAAGAAGAATACGAAAACTTTTATAAAGAAAACTTTTACGACGCAACCGAGCCTTTAAAAACTATTTCTATGTCGGTTGAAGGCGCCGTTGACTTTAAGGCTTTGCTTTATATACCAAAAACCGCGCCTTATAACTATTACTCTAAAAACTACGAAAAAGGTTTAAAACTTTACACAAACGGCGTTATGATAATGGAAAAATGCTCTGACCTTTTGCCCGATTATTTTAGTTTCGTTAAAGGGTTAGTAGACAGCGAAGTTACGCTTAATATTTCGCGCGAAACGGTACAACAAACGCGTCAAATCAAGGCTATTGCAAGTAGTATTGAAAAGAAGATTAAAAGCGAACTTTTAGATTTATTAAAAAACGATAGAAGCGCCTACGAAGAGTTTTACAAGTCTTTCGGCTTACAATTAAAGTTTACGATTTATCAAACTTGGGGTATGAATAAAGAAATGTTGCAAGACCTTTTGATGTTCTACTCTTTAAAGCAAGAAAAACTAATAACTTTAAAAGAATATTGCGATTCATCTAGCGACGCAATTTACTACGTAAGCGGAAAAACTGCATCGGCGGTAAAATTATTGCCACAAGTTGAAACGGCGCTTAATAGCGGTAACGACGTGTTGTTAATGAGTGACGACGTTGACGAATTTGCCGTTAAGTTTTTGGGCGAATACGATAAAAAGCAATTTAAAAACGTTACAAGTCAATCGCAAGACGTTCAAGACGAAGCCGTAGCCGAAGAAGATAAAGAACTTTTAAAATCAATAGAAACAATTTTAAAAGATAAGGTTACAAAAGTCGTTGGCTCAACAAAACTCAACAACCACGCAGTTTGTATGTCTAGCGAAGGCGAAATTTCGCTTGAAATGGAAAAAGTTTTAAGCGCAAATAACAACGAAGTAAACAAGGTTAAGGCAAACAAGGTTTTAGAAATCAACGTTTTACACCCGTTGTTTAAAAAGTTAAAAACGCTTGACGCAACTAGCCAAGAATTTACAAAACTTTGTGGCGTTATCTATGCCGAGGCAATGCTTATGGCAGGGTTAGAATTAGAAAACGTTACCGAAACGGCTGACGCAATTTTTGACCTTATATCTAAATAAAATCAACTAAAACCTAAAAAAAACCACTTTTTAAAACCAAAAAAGTGGTTTTTTATTTTGTTAATTTATTTGTAAAATCACATATATTATCGGCAATTTTAAAAAGCGTCGAAAAAAATATAAAAAAAATTAAAAAAAGTAGTTAAAAACACTTTACAACTTTATCGTAATGAAGTATAATGACACTATCAAATTACTTTATTGCATTAAAGTGATAAAGCAAAAAACAAAGAAAAAAATTTTTTAAAGAGGTAAAAAATTATGAAAAAATTATTAACGCTTATTTTAACTTTAACGTTAGCGATTACCGCTAGTTTAGGTTTAACTGCATGTGGTAAAGACAAAGTTGTTGACGTAACGCCAAATGAAATAGTAGTAGGTTACACAGATTATGCGCCTATGAACTATAAAGAAAACGGCGAATTAAAAGGTTTTGACACAGAACTTGCCGTAAGAGTATTTAACGCTCTTGGTTATGACGTTAAGTTCAAACTCATTGACTGGTCTAACAAATACGTTGAATTGAATAACGATACTATCGGTTGTGTTTGGAACGGCTTTACTGCAAATAGTAAAGAAGACGACGGTACGAATAGAAGCGACCTTGTAGATTTCTCTTTATATTATATGGAAAACGGACAATGTCTTTTCACAAAGAATGCTAATAAGATTACAAGTCTTAATGATTTAGCAAATAAGTCGTTAGCATATGAAACAGATTCTGCTGCGGATACTCTTATCAATGGCGAAAACTCTGCTTTTAACGGTATCAACATCAATAAACAAGGTTTAACTGCACAAATGGACGCTTGCGAGGCTGTTAGAAACGGCAATAAAGACTATGCAGTTATTGATATTATTTTAGCAAAAGACTTAATTAAAAATAACAGTGGTTATTCTGATTTTGCAATTTGCGACATTGACTTGGGTATTGAATATTACGCTATTGCTTTCAAAAAGGGTAGTGAATTAACTGCAAAAGTTAACACGATTTTAAAAGCATTTAAAGAAACAGGTTATATTGACGAGTTGGCAGAAAAATATGGCGTAGCAACTGCTATAACTGATTTTACTTTAAACGATTAATATTAGGAATAATAAATTATGGATTTTGGTTATGTAACGTTAAGTTTGCTTAATGGATTTGCCTTAACTTGCTTATTGTTTGCCATAACTTTAATATGTTCATTGCCACTAGGTCTGCTCATTGCGTTTTGTTCAATGAGCAGATTTAAGCCGTTAAAAGGACTTTTTAAAGTTATAGTATGGATAGTTAGAGGCGTTCCGCTTATGCTTCAAATATTTGTGGTATATTTTCTTCCCGGCAAATATTGGAATAATTTAGACAATCACTTTTATTTTGAATACGATTTAGTTAACGTTGGTCCGTTTATTGCGGTATGTATAGCCTTTGTTATTAACTATGCTTGCTATTTTTCCGAAATATTTAGAGGTGGCATAGAAAGTATTCCAAAAGGTCAATATGAAGCAGGGTTTGTTCTAGGTATGAAAAAAAGCGAAATTTTTAATAAAATAGTTTTGCTTCAAGTAATAAAAAGAATACTTGCGCCTATGAGTAACGAGGTTATAACGTTAGTAAAAGATACTGCGTTATCTAACTCAATAGGTGTTCTTGAAATTATAATTATCGCAAAGCAATTTACTAAATATGCAATTTGGCCACTATTTTATTCTGCCGTATTCTATTTAATATTCGTAGGAATTTTAACTCTATTGTTTGGCTATTTTGAGAAGAAACTCTCATATTATAAGGAGTAACTATGGCATTTTTAGAAGTTAAAAATTTAACTAAAAATTTTGGCGAAATTTCGGTGTTAAAGGGCATAGATTTTTCTATCGAAAAGGGCGAAGTTTTGTCTGTAATTGGTTCGTCGGGTAACGGAAAAACCACTTTTTTAAGGTGTTTAAACAATCTTGAAACGCCCGACGGCGGTACTATTACGGTTGATAGCGAAATCGTATTTCCAAAAAGCGAAGTTAAAAAAAGTGACGACGAAACCTTAACTTTTGGTTTAGTGTTTCAAAGTTTTAATTTGTTTCCGCAATACACGGCGCTTCAAAACGTAACGCTTGCTTTAAACGCTAGGGCGGAAAGGCAATTAAAACGCAAAAAAGTGGGCTTTTTTGAAAGAAAAAGGCAATTAAAACAAATTGCAAAGCAAAACGAACAAACGGGCATAGAACTTTTAAACAGCGTTGGTTTAAGCGATAAAATCAATTATTATCCTTGTCAACTTTCGGGCGGACAATGTCAACGCGTTGCAATTGCGCGCGCTATGGCGTTAAAACCTGCCGTTTTGTGTTTTGACGAGCCTACTTCCGCGCTAGACCCCGAACTTACTAACGAAGTTTTAAAAGTTATAACGGAATTAAAAGAAAATTCAAAAATAACTATGATAATCGTAACTCACGAAATGGAATTTGCTAAACACGTTTCTGATAAAGTTATGTTTATGTATGACGGAAAAGTCGGCGAATTTGGTACGCCACAAGAAGTTTTTGAAAATCCAAAAACGGAAATGGCAAAGCAATTTTTTAAAAATTATAATAATTAAGAAAAATGAGTATTGACGAAAAAGACGTAAAAGCATTTTATAGCGCTATATTAAAATTAAAAACCGAAAGCGACTGTCGCGATTTTTTTGCCGATTTGTGTACCTATAAAGAAATAGAACAAATGGCTCAAAGGGTTGTTTCGGCAAAACTTTTAATAGAAGGCAACACCTATGAAGAAGTAATTTCTAAAACGGATATATCGTCCGCAACGCTTTCAAGGGTTTCTAAATGCGTAAAATACGGCAAAGGTTACAAAAAAATATTAAATGATAAATAAGGTTAATTACGATTTGCTTTTTAAAAGTCAAATAGAAGAAATTAAAAAAAGCGGTAAAAAACCAACGCTACTACTTCACAGTTGTTGCGCGCCTTGTTCTTCGCTTTGTTTAGAAAGGGTTACGCCGTTTTTTAACGTTACGATATTTTATTATAACCCTAATATTACCGACGAAATAGAGTATTTTAAAAGGCTAAACGAACAAATTGAATTTGTTAAAAAGGCTTATGCAAAAACCGTAAAAGTTATTGCGCATAAGTACGAACCGCAAGAGTTTTTGACGGCGGTAAAAGGGCGCGAAACCGATTTAGAAAGGGGTGCGCGTTGCAAAATTTGTTATGCCTTGCGTATAGAAGAAACGGCTAATTTTGCTAAAACTAACGGATACGATTATTTTTCAACCACGCTATCGGTTAGTCCACATAAAAACGAACAATGGATAAACGAACTTTTAAAAGAATACTCTATAAAAACAAACGTAAATTGCCTATTTGCCGACTTTAAAAAAGAAGGCGGATATCAAAAAAGCATTGAACTTTCAAAAGAGTATAACCTATATAGGCAAAATTATTGCGGTTGCAAATTTTCTAAAAACTAAAACCTGTCTTTACGATAGGTTTTTTTATTTCTACAAATCTTTTTACAATTTTTACAGTTTATACAGCCTGCGTCATTTTTGTTTATTATCAAAAAAATTATAGAAAAAGTAGCCCAAACCGATAAGATTAAAGATAAAACAACGTCCATAATAGGTTTTTATGCTTAAAAATTTTAAAATATTATACGTTTTTATTGCATACTGTATTAAAAAGTGTCAAAAAGCGTTATTTGTTAAAAATAATTTGCATATTTAAAAAATATATAGTATAATATTACATATTTTGTGTTTAAGAGTATTAAAATATGAATTGTCTTGAAAAAATGTATAAAGAAATAGATGAAATACTTGCAAGAGAAAAACTTGAAGAAGCGCAATCGCACTTTGCTGTTAAACAGTTAAGAACTTCTTTTTCTTTTGAACGACCTTCGCAAAGTGAAGCGGTTGAAAAAGTAGATTATCTATCAAAAATCGCGCTTGACGAAACTTACGAAAAGAAGTATTTTTCACAAGAAAAAGCGCTTGATTTTATAATTTTCGTTTTTAAAAAGTATTTGTGTTTTAATAAGCATACAAGTAAAGAAGTTGAGTTTGTAAACGGCATTAAAAATAGGGCAAACGAAACAAGCGACTATATAGAGTTTTTAACGGTTTTGCAAAACGAGTTTTGCGCTTTTATGGAAAGCGAAAATTTAGAAGAATTTTTCGTAAATCCATATAACGCTTTGTTTAAAGACGAAAACGGGTATTACGCCGTAATTAAAAACGGCAAATATTCCGATATTCGTAGGCCGTTTGGTTACAACCTTAACCAACTTAAAAAAGCAATTAAAGAAACAATCGGCGTATACGTGCAAGATTTTATAGATAGTTTTGCGTCCGAAAAAGAAAAAAACGCCTTTATAAACGCGTTTAACGCAAAAATCAATAAAGACGAGTCAAGCGACTATCAAGTCGTTCAAAAAAATGCGGAAACTGTGCTTTTTGACTTTTTATCTAAAAAAGGCGTAACACAAAACGCATTTGAAACGTACCTTGAAGAAAAGGGTTTGCGCCTTATAAAGCAAGGTGGCTATTATTTTTGTAAAAAAGCATACGACGAGTATGCCGAATATAAAAAAATTGAATTCCGCTACTAAAAAATCTAAACGGAATTAAAAAGGAGTAAATTTAAACTACAATGCCTGACGGTACACCGCAACTGTTGATTGCGATTATCATTTTAGTAATTTTATCGGGCTTTTTTTCATCAACGGAAACAGCCTACACAAGTATTAACGTTATAAAAATAAAAAGTTTAGCGTTAAAAGACAAAAAGTACGAAAGAGTACTAAACCTTTACGATAAATACGATATGCTTTTATCCACAATTTTAGTGGGTAATAACATAGTTAACTTATCTGCATCGTCGTTATCAATGTTGTTTTTTGCAAAGATATTAAGCGAAGGCGTAAATTATTCGCTTATATCAACCGTTGCAATTACGGTTGCAGTATTGACTTTTGGCGAAATTATGCCAAAAATGCTAGCAAAAGCACAACCGGAAAGATTTGCAAGTTTTTCATATTTACCGATAATGGCTTTCTATTACGTTCTTTTTCCTATAACTTTAATTTTTAGCGGATTCAACTTTGTTGTGGGTAAAATTTTTAAAGTTAAAAATGACGACGCTATTACGGACGACGAACTTATAACAATCGTAAACGAAGCGCAAGAAGACGGCACTTTAAAAGAAGAAGAAAGCAACCTTATAAGAAGCGCCATTGAATTTGACGATTTAGAAGTTAAAGATATTTTGATACCAAGAATTAACGTTCTTTCCGTTCCGTTAGACGTTGAAAAAAGCGAACTTAAAAAACTTTTTGATACCGAAAGGTATTCGCGTCTACCCGTATACGACGGAAACATTGATAGTGTAGTGGGCATTATTCACCAAAAAGATTTCTACAAAAACTACTCTAAAAAAGAATTTGACATTAAAGACATAATGCAAGAAGTCGTTTTCGTTGTCGAGCATACTAAAATTTCGGTCTTATTAAAAAAATTGCAACTTAAAAAGTTGCATATGGCTATCGTTTTAGACGAATACGGCGGAACTTTGGGTATCGTAACGGTTGAAGATATCATCGAAGAACTTGTTGGCGAAATCTACGACGAATACGACGAATTTGATGAAGAAATTATAGAAAACAAAGACGGCACTATATCGGTAAACTGTAATATGGCGCTTGATAATTTCTTTGAACACTTTGAAATTGAAGAAGAAGAGGAGTTTGACGCTAACACCGTTGGCGGTTGGGTAACCGAAAAACTTGGCGAACTTCCCGTTCAAGGCAGAAAGTTAAGTTACAAAAACTTAAACATAACCGTTACAAAAGCAACGAGAAAAAAGGTTATAGAAATTAAAGTTGAAGTAATGCAAGAAGAAATCGAAGAAGAAAACGAATAAAAAAACGGGGCATAGCCCCGTTTTTTTAGTTTTTTACGTAAAAATTTACCCTTAAAGTTTATCGTTAGCGGTTATAAATAATTGACTTTAACGCTTTAATGTGCTAAAATGTAAAAGTAGTAAGTGAAGGGGATAATTAAAATATGAAAAAAGTTAATAAAGATGATTTTAAAAACTTTTATAAAGCAGTCCTTTCGTTAGAAAATATAGACGAATGCGAGGCGTTTTTTAACGACGTATGCACGATACAAGAACTTGAAGCGTTAAAACAAAGGTTAGACGTTGCCATTTTATTAAAACAGGGTATGAGTTATTCAGACGTAAATAAAATTACAACGGCAAGTACAGCCACTATATCAAGGGTAAGCAAATACCTTAACTATGGTGACGGCGGATATTCTACGGTAATAGAGAGGATTAATAGCAAAAATGATTAACCAAGATATTTTAACGAATTTAGAAAAATCAGTTTTTAAGTTAAGAGAATTATTTATAAACAACGGCTATCGAAAGTTTAAAATGAACAAGTTTGAAGAATACGATTTGTATTCTAAAAACAAAGAGTTTTTGGTATCCGACGGCGTAATAGTTTTTAACGATACTAACGGCAAACTTTTAGCGTTAAAGCCAGACGTTACCTTGTCAATTATAAAAAATTTTAAAGATACCGCAAGCGGTATTCAAAAGTTTTTCTATAACGAAAACGTATACAGAATTTCACAAGCGTCGCACACATATAAAGAAATAATGCAATCGGGCGTTGAGTGTATGGGTAGTATTACGCAACTTGAAATTGTAGAAGTTACGGCGCTTGCGCTTAAAACTTTGCAACTTTTTTCAAGCGAATATTTATTGCAAATTGCAAATATCGACCTTGCAAAATCAATATTAAGCGACTATAAAATTGAAAAATCTTTGCTTGAAACGTCAATAACTGCAATAACTCAAAAAAATATAGAGTGTTTAAAGGGCGTTTTAAACGACGAGCAATATAACGCCGTAAAAGTGCTTGTAAATAATTTTTGTTCAATAGAAGAAACTTTAACCGCAATAGAAAGCGTAGTAATTTCTAAACAAAGCAAGTCTATTTTTAATAATTTTAAAAACGTTTGCAACGAACTTATAAAACTTGGCTTTAAACAAAACGTTAGCGTAGATTTTTCTATAATTGACTTTAACAGTTATTATAGCGGTATAGTTTTTAAAGGGTTTATAAGCGGTATTTCTCAAAAGGTTATATCTGGCGGTGAATACGATAACCTTATGAAAAAGATGAACAGAAAAGCGGGCGCAATAGGTTTTGCCGTTTATCTTGACGAGTTTGAAAGGCTTAACGAAGACTCTGTTAAAACCGACGATTTTATTAAGATAGCATTACCAAAAGGTAGGCTTGGCGAAAAGGTTTATAAGATGTTTGAAAACGCTGGGTTTGACTGTCCTTCAATTAAAGAAACTAATAGAAAACTTATATTTGAAAACAAAGAAAAGAAGTTAAAATTCTTTTGGGTTAAGCCGTCTGACGTTGCTATATACGTTGAGCGTGGCAGTGCCGATATCGGCGTTGCGGGTAAAGATATTTTATTAGAATACAAGCCCGACGTGTTCGAACTTTTAGACCTTAACGTAGGCAAGTGCAAAATGGCGGTTGCCACTAAAAAAGATTTTGTAGACGATGAAACAAAAACGTTAAGGGTTGCAACTAAATTTATAAATATTGCAAGCGATTATTACGCTAAAAAGTGTAGGGATATCAATATTATCCGCCTAAACGGTTCAATAGAACTTGCGCCTATTCTTGACTTGTCCGACGTTATCGTAGATATCGTTGAAACGGGAAGAACTCTTTTAGAAAACGACTTAAAACCCTATGAAAGCATTATGCCTATAAGCGCAAGGCTTATAGCGAATAAGACTTCGTACGGCTTTAAAACGGACGAAATTAATGCCATTAAAAACGGGTTGTTTAACGAGGTTGAAAAAAATGATTAAAATTTTAGATTATTCTAAACTTAAAGAAGACGTCTTTAAAAGGGAAGAAACTAGCGTAAACGTTGAAGATATAGTTAAAGAAATTTTAAACGACGTAATAACTAACGGCGACGACGCGCTTTACCGCTACGCTAAAAAGTTTGATAAGTGCGACTTATCTAGCCTTTTAGTTAGCCAAGAAGAATTTGAAGAAGCGTTTTCGTTAGTAGATAAAAAGTTTATAGAAATATTAGAAAAAGCAAGCCAAAACATTAAAGAGTTTCACTTAAAACAAGTTAGGCAAGGTTTTGAAATTAAAAGGGAAAACGGCGCGGTAATAGGTCAAAAAATAACGCCTATCGAAAAGGTTGGGCTTTACGTCCCCGGCGGTACGGCGGTTTATCCGTCAACCGTTTTAATGGATAGCATACCCGCTAAAATTGCAGGTTGCAAGCAAATTGCAATAACTACGCCCCCTAACAGTCAAGGCAAAATTAACCCTAATATTTTAGTTGCCGCTAAAATTGCGGGGGTAGACAGGGTTTATAAAGTCGGCGGAGCGCAAGCAATCGGCGCGTTGGCTTTTGGAACGAAAACGATAGATAAAGTCGACAAAATAGTCGGTCCAGGTAACGCTTTCGTTGCCGAAGCAAAAAGGCAAGTGTTTGGAAAAGTCAATATAGATATGATTGCAGGTCCAAGCGAAATTTTAATAATTGCCGACGAAAAGTCTAACGCAAAACACGTTGCAAGCGACCTTTTATCTCAAGCCGAACACGACAAAATGGCAAGCGCCGTTTTAGTAACGAATAGCAACGAATTAGCGCTTAAAGTTCAAAATGAAATTGAAGAGCAACTTAAAATTTTGCCTAGGTGCGAAATTGCAAGAGCGTCAATAGAAACTAACGGAAAAATTATCGTTGCTAAAAATTTAGAAGACGTTATAAGCGTAAGCAACAAAATTGCCCCAGAGCATTTAGAGTTGATGGTAGACAACCCGTTTGACTATTTAGAAAAAATAACAAATGCGGGCAGTATCTTTATGGGTAGGTTTTGCCCCGAAGCGCTTGGCGATTATTATGCAGGCACTAACCACACTTTGCCAACTTCTGGAACGGCAAGGTTTTCTAGTCCGTTATCGGTAGACGATTTTATCAAAAAAACGCAATACACCTATTACACCGAAACGGCTTTAAAAGAAGTTTATAAAGACGTTGTGTATTTTGCTAGCAAAGAAGGTTTAGACGCGCACGGCAACAGTATAAAAGTAAGGTTTGAAGAATTAAAATGAGTAAATTTCTTAACGATAATATATCAAAATTGACGGCATATACGCCGGGCGAACAGCCACAAGATAAAAAATATATAAAATTAAACACTAACGAATCACCGTTTGCGCCTAGTGACGGCGTTATAAAAGCCGTAAACGAACAAGCGGTTAAGTCGTTAAGGCTTTATTGCGACCCAACTTGCAAGGTTTTAAAAGAAAGCGTTGCCAAAGTTTATAACGTTAAAAGCAAAAACGTATTTTTAGGCAACGGCTCTGACGAAATTTTAAACTTTATATTTATGGCATACGCTGAAAACGGTGCAGTTTACGCCGATATAACTTACGGCTTTTATTCGGTATTTGCCGACCTTTACGGAATTAAAAGTACGGTTATACCGCTAAAACAAGACTTTTCGCTTGACTATAAGGCATTTTGCAATCAAAATAAACTTATAGTTATTGCAAGCCCTAACGCGCCGACTGGTATGGAAATAACCGTTAGTGAGTTAGAAGAAATTTTAACAACCAACAAAAACAATATCGTAGTAGTAGACCAAGCCTACGTTGATTTTGGCGGAACAAACGTTTCGTATTTGTCTGAAAAATACGACAATTTGGTTTGCGTATACACGTTTTCAAAGTCAAGAAGTATGGCAGGTGCAAGGCTTGGTTTTGCAATAGCAAGCGAAAATATTATTTTAGATTTAGAAAAAATCAAATATTCAACAAATCCGTATAATATCAACACGTTAACTCAAATTGCGGGTACGCAAGCACTTATAGACAACGATTATTATATGGAAAACGCAAAAACGATTTGCCAAAATAGAGAGTTTACAACTTGCGAACTTACTAAACTTGGTTTTACGGTTTTACCGTCCAAAGCCAACTTTATATTTGCAAAAAGCGATAAAATTGACGGCGAAACTCTTTACTTAAAACTTAAAGAACAAGGCGTTTTAATTAGGCATTTTAAAAAGGATAGAATTAAAGATTTTATCCGCATTACGATAGGAAGCAAGGTTGAAATGCAAATCTTTATAGAAAAAATCAAAAATATTTTAGGAGAACTAAAATGAGAGAGATAACTATAAATAGAAAGACGAAGGAAACGGATATTAGCCTTACGATAAATTTAGACGGAAAAGGCGAAAGCAATATAAATACGGGCTGTGGTTTTTTTGATCATATGCTTGAACTATTTTCGCGCCACGCAAGATTTGACTTAAAAGTTACTTGCAAAGGCGATATTAACGTAGATTATCACCACACCGTTGAAGACGTTGGCATAGTTTTAGGTCAAGCCGTAAAAAAAGCGCTTGGCGATATGAAAGGCATAGTTAGATACGGCACGACTATTTTACCTATGGACGAAAGTTTAATTTTAACCGCCATAGATATATCAAATAGAAGTTATTTAAAGTTAGATTTGCCTATAAGGGCAAGTAAAATAGGCGACTTTCCCGTTGAACTTGTAGAAGAATTTTTCTTGGCGTTCGTTCGCCACGCCGGTATAACGCTTCACGTTGTAAAAATGGCAGGAACAAACGCGCACCATATCGTAGAAGGAACGTTTAAGTCGTTTGCTCGTTCTTTAAAAAGTGCGGTTGCTATCGACAAAGATTTTGCAAGCGAAATACCTTCAACGAAAGGGGTTTTGTAATGATTGCAATAATTGATTACGGCGTTGGTAACTTGTTTTCTTTAACTTCGTCTTTTAAGGCAATAGGACAAGAAGTAGTTATTACTAGTGACGTTGAAACTATTAAAAAAGCCGACAAACTAATTTTACCAGGTGTCGGCGCGTTTGGCGACGCTAGAAAAAAACTACAAGAAAGTGGGCTTGACAGCGTAGTTATAGAAGAAGTTGAAAAGGCCAAACCGCTTTTGGGGGTGTGTCTTGGCATGCAAATGCTTTTTGAAAAAAGTTACGAATACGGCGAATATAATGGGCTTGGGCTTATAAAAGGCAAGGTCGTTAAAATAGATTTACCTAGCGAATACAAAATTCCGCACATAGGTTGGAACGTTTTAAACGTTAAAAAACAAAGCCCTATTTTAAAGTATATTAGCCAAAACGACTACGTTTATTTCGTGCATTCGTATCACGCGATAGACTGTCAAAACTCACTTGTTGCAACTACGGAATACGGCAAAGAACTTACGGCAATAGTGCAGTATAAAAACGTATACGGTTGTCAATTTCACCCCGAAAAAAGCGGAGACGTCGGCTTAAAAATTTTAAAGGCGTTTGCCGAAATATAGTATTAAAGGTATATTATGCTAATTTTTCCTGCAATAGATTTATATGATAAAAAAGCGGTAAGGCTATATAAAGGCGACTATTCTAAGATGACGGTGTATAGCGAAAACCCCCTTGAAGTTGCAAAAGACTTTGAAAATGCGGGGGCAACTTGTATTCACCTTGTCGATTTAGAAGGTGCAAAATTT
The DNA here is from genome assembly GCA_045651725.1 of Christensenellaceae bacterium. Taxonomy (GTDB): domain Bacteria; phylum Bacillota; class Clostridia; order Christensenellales; family Borkfalkiaceae; genus HGM11412. Next base: position 14,146 of record JAZRSX010000002.1, on the reverse strand, counting down.
GGCACTACGCCTAATATAGAAGTCGTTAAACAAATAGCGCAAAACACCAACTTATTTATAGAAATAGGTGGCGGTATTAGAAGTTTAGAAACGGTTAAAAAGTATCTTGACTGTGGCGTTAATCGCGTAATTTTAGGAACTTCTGCCGTTACAGACCAAGAGTTTTTAAAACAAGCGTTAAGTCTTTACGGCGATAAAATAGCCGTTGGCGTAGACGTAAAAGACGGTTTTGTTGCCATTAAAGGGTGGGAAGAAAAGTCAACTTATAACTGTTATGAGTTTTGCAAGTTGATGCAAGACTACGGCGTAAAAAATATAATTTGTACCGACGTGTCTAAAGACGGCGCAATGCAAGGCACTAATAGAAAGTTGTATAAAGAACTATCAAGCAAGTTTTCGCTTGACGTTACGGCGTCGGGCGGGGTTTCTACAATCGACGATATTTTGGCGCTTAAAGACCTTAACTTATACGGCGCAATTATCGGCAAAGCATACTATATAGGCTCAATAAACTTAAAAGACGCTTTGGAGGCGGTAAAATGATTACTAAAAGAATTATCCCTTGCCTAGACGTAAAGGACGGAAAAGTCGTTAAAGGCGTTAATTTTGACAATTTAAAAGACGTAAATTCGCCCATAGAACTAGGAAAGTATTATAGTAGTTGCGGTGCGGACGAATTAGTTTTTTACGATATAACCGCAAGTAGTGACGGAAGAAAGTTGTTTACCGAAGTGTTGACGGAAGTTGCAAAAAACGTATTTATACCACTAACCGTTGGTGGCGGTATAAACACGATAGAAGATTTTGACAGGGTGCTTAAATGCGGTGCGGATAAAGTAAGCGTCAATTCGGGCGCAATCAAAAACCCCGACCTTATTAAGCAAGGCGCGTTAAAATACGGAAATCAATGCGTGGTTATTTCGGTTGACGTAAAAAGGGTAGACGGAAAGTATACCGTGTTTTCAAAAGGTGGTAGAGAAAATACGGGTATAGAAGCGTTAAGTTGGATAAAAAGGTGCGTTGATAACGGCGCGGGCGAAGTAGTAGTAAACTCTATTGATACCGACGGCGTTAAAAAGGGCTTTGACTTGCCGTTATTAAAAGAAGTTTGTTCAATCGTAAACGTGCCCGTAATAGCGTCGGGCGGTGCAGGTAGTATTCAAGATTTCGTAACTCTTTTTAAAGAAATTCCAACGATAGACGCAGGTCTTGCCGCATCGATATTCCATTTTGGCGAAGTTAGTATTAGCAATTTAAAAAATCAACTTAAAAAAGAAAAAATAAACGTTAGGTAGGAACGATTATGTTAGAAATTAAAGACTTAAAATTTGATGAAAAGGGGTTAATTCCCGCAATAGTGGTTGACGCATTTAGCAAAAACGTGTTAACGCTTGCTTATATGAACGAAGAGAGTTTAAAAATAACTCTTAAAGAAAAAAAGACTTGTTTTTACAGTCGTTCAAGAAACGAATTATGGTTAAAGGGCGAAACAAGTGGAAACTATCAACACGTCGTTTCTATTACGGCAGATTGCGATAGAGACGCGCTTGTAGTCGTCGTTCAAAAAGACGGCCCCGCTTGTCATTTGGGTACGGACTCTTGCTTTAACGACAAGTTGTTTATATCCGAAGAAAAAACTGAATTTTCTTTAAACGGCTTATACGGTTTATTACAAGATAGAAAAAACACTTTACCCGAAAACTCTTACACTACTTATCTTTTTGAAAAGGGCATAGATAAAATATTAAAAAAGGTTGGCGAAGAGTCCACGGAAGTTATAATTGCGGGCAAGGCAAACGATAAAAAAGAAACTATTTACGAAATAGCAGACCTTTGCTATCACGTTATGGTTTTAATGGTAGAAATGGGAATATCCGTTGAAGACGTTAAAAGCGAACTAGCGTCGCGCCACGTTATCGACCACAAAGTAAAGCAAGAAAAAATGACTAAATAATAATAAATTAAATATTAAAAAAGATAGCAAAATGAAATTTGCTATCTTTTTTTGCTTAAAAAAATCGTTTGACGCTTCTAAAATTTATAGCGCTCGTTTTTGTTATGAGTAAAATTTGCATAAAATGTAATAATATTCACTAAAACTTGCATAAAATAAATAAAAAGTTAATTTTAATGCAAAATTTTAAATAAATATTCATAAAAGTGCGTTTAAATCGTTGACAAAAAAATCGTAAAGTATTAATATTAGTTTATAACGAAAATTCAAATGGAAATATAGGAGATATATTTATGAAAAAAGAAATTAAAAAAGTTGTTTTAGCATATTCTGGCGGGCTTGACACGTCTATTATAATACCTTGGCTTAAAGAAAATTACAATAACTGTGAAGTTATCGCAGTATCGGGTAACGTTGGTCAAGCCGACGAACTTGACGGTTTAGAAGAAAAGGCTTTAAAAACGGGCGCGTCTAAACTTTACGTTGAAGATATAACCGACGAATTCGTTGACGAATACATTATACCTACCGTTAAGGCAGGCGCAAAATACGAAGAATATATGCTTGGAACTTCATTTGCTCGTCCTATCATTGCAAAACGTATCGTAGAAATTGCAAAGAAAGAAGGCGCGGATGCTATTTGTCACGGCTGTACGGGTAAAGGTAACGACCAAGTGCGTTTTGAACTTGCAATAAAGGCTTTTGCACCGGATATGCAAATTATTGCGCCTTGGCGTGAATGGACTATTAAGAGTCGTGAAGAAGAAATTGATTACGCAGAAAAGCACAACGTACCTTTAAAAATCAATCGTGAAACAAATTACAGTAAAGATAAAAACCTTTGGCACTTATCTCACGAAGGTTTAGATTTAGAAGACGCAGGCAACGAACCACAATACGAAAAGCAAGGCTTTTTAGAAATGAGTGTTTCGCCATTACAAGCGCCAGACAAACCAACTTACGTTACGTTAGATTTTGAAAAGGGCGTGCCCGTTGCGTTAAACGACGAAAAGATGTCTGCAAAAGAAATTATTTTACAACTCAATAAAATCGGCGGTGCAAACGGCATAGGATTATTAGACATAGTTGAAAATAGGTTGGTTGGTATGAAATGTCGCGGTGTATACGAAACCCCAGGCGGTGAAATTTTATACTTTGCTCACAACTATTTAGAAACTCTTTGTTTAGATAAAATGACGGCTCATAAAAAACAAGAATTGTCGGTATGCTTTGCTGAACTTGTATACAACGGTCAATGGTTTACGCCACTTCGCGAAGCTTTAAGCGCTTTCGTAGACAAAACTCAAGAAACCGTTACGGGTAAAGTTAAATTAAAATTATACAAAGGCAATATAATAAAAGCGGGCGCTTGGAGTGATTACTCACTTTATTCGGAAGAATATGCAACTTTCGGTGAAGACAACGTATACAACCAAGCCGACGCTACGGGATTTATCAACTTGTTCGGCTTGCCAATTAAAGTTCAAGCGCAAGTAAATGAAAAATTAAAGAAATAAAAACAATCAAACGCTAGGTTGCGTTTAAAAAAGCGTGGAAAAGTTGCCCGTTTTAACCGTTTATTCGCAACCAAGCGTTAATAATTTTTAAAAGAATAGATTTTGTTAAAATAAGAAAGTGTGTATGAAAAAAATATTTATTGATGGAAGCGCGGGAACAACGGGGTTACGCATATACGAAAGGTTAGAGGCTAGAAACGACGTTGTCTTAATTTCTTTATCCGAAAGTGAAAGAAAATGCCCAACGGCAAGAAAAAAGGCAATAAATGAAAGTGACGTAACGTTTTTGTGCTTGCCCGACGACGCGTCAAGAGAGTCCGTATCGTTTTTAGAAAATAAAAACACGGTAATTATTGACACGTCAACGGCGCACCGTACGGAAAGCGGTTGGATTTACGGATTTCCCGAACTAATAAAAGACTTTGAAACCGTGGTAAAAACGGCAAAAAAAATAGCAGTGCCCGGTTGCCACGCAAGTGGATTTATAGCGTTAGTAAAACCGCTTATAGATAAAGGCATAATTTCAAAAGACGCATTGCTTTCTTGCACTTCGGTTACGGGATACAGCGGTGGCGGTAAAAAAATGATTGCCGAATACGAGCAAGAAAATAAGTTGGCGCTTTACGAATATCCACGTCAATACGCGCTAGGTCAAACGCACAAGCACTTAAAAGAAATGTCTTACGTTTCGGGATTAACTAACAGTCCTGCGTTTTTGCCTATCGTTGGCGATTTTTATAGCGGTATGCACGTAAGCGTGCCGTTATTTAAAAAAGATTTGCTTAACGGCGCTAAAAAAGAAGACGTAGTAAACGCGTATAAAGACTTATATAACAGCAAAATAGTATTTTATAAAGAAAACGACGAAAGCGGATTTATGTCTAGCGGTGCGTATAGCGGAAAAGACTGTATGGAAATATCCGTATATGGTAGCGAAGATAGAATTATATTGCAAGCAAGATACGATAACCTTGGAAAAGGCGCGTCGGGTGCGGCAATAGAGTGTTTAAACTACGTTTTAGGGGTATCGCCTGTAACGGGCTTGGATTTATAAGGAGATAATATGAAAATTATACAAGGTGGTGTATGCGCACCAAAAGGGTTTACCGCAAATGGAATACATTGTGGCATAAGAAAAAACAAAACTAAAAGAGATTTAGCGCTTATTTACAGTGAAACGCAAGCAAACGTATCAGCCGTTTACACTACTAATTTAGTTAAAGGCGCGCCACTTTTAGTTACTAAAAGCAATATTTCTAACGGCAAGGCGCAAGCCATCATTTGCAATAGCGGAAACGCTAACACTTGTAATGCCGACGGCGAAGAAGTTGCAAAAAATATTTGCCTAGCATTGTCTAGCGAACTTAATATTTTACAAGACGACGTAGTCGTTGCATCAACGGGCGTTATAGGAAAACCTTTGGATATTACGCCTATTAAAAACGGCATACCAAGTTTATGCAAGGGTTTAGGAAATTATAGTTCTTACGCCGCAGAAGGCATAATGACTACGGATACCGAAGAAAAGTCAATAGCCGTTAGTTTTGAAATTGACGGTGTTGAATGTAAAATAGGCGGTATTGCAAAGGGTTCGGGCATGATACATCCTAATATGGCAACCATGCTAGTGTTTATAACAACCGATTGCAATATTTCTTCAGCGATGTTACAAAAGGCGCTTTCTTCGGACGTTAAAAACACCTTTAATATGTTAAGTGTTGACGGAGACACTTCAACAAACGATATGGTCGTAGTTATGGCTAACGCAATGGCTCAAAACAAAATAATAGATGAAGAAGGCACAAACTTTGAAACGTTTATGAAGGCGCTTAATACCGTCAACGTTTATTTAAGCAAAAAGATTTGTGGTGACGGCGAAGGCGCAACTAAATTATTAGAGTGTAAAGTTACGGGCGCAAAGACGGATTTATGCGCTAAAACTGTTGCAAAATCGGTTATTTGTTCTTCTCTTTTAAAAGCGGCAATGTTCGGTGCGGACGCAAATTGGGGGCGTGTTCTTTGCGCAATCGGTTATAGTGGCGCGGACGTTGACGTTCAAAAAATAGACGTAAAATTTGCGTCAAATAAAGGCGAAATTTTAGTTTGTCATAACGGTGCAAGCGTTGATTTTTCTGAAGAAAAGGCAAAAGAAATTTTACTAGAAAAAGAAATAATCATTTGCGTCGACTTAAACGACGGCACTTATAACGCAGTTGCGTGGGGTTGCGATTTAACTTACGACTACGTTAAAATAAACGGCGATTATCGTACTTAAAAGGATATATTAAAATGGATATAACAAATCAAAAAAGGGCAAGCGTTTTAGTTCAAGCGCTTCCTTATATTAAAAAATACGTTGGCAAAGTGGTAGTTGTTAAATACGGTGGCAACGCGATGATAGACGAAGACTTAAAAAGCAAAGTTATGAAAGACATAGTTTTGCTTTCGCTAATCGGCGTTAGAGTTGTGCTTGTTCACGGTGGCGGTCCGGAAATAAACGGCGTATTGTCGCAACTAGGCAAAAAAAGTGAGTTTAAAAACGGTCTTCGCGTTACCGATAAAGAAACCGTTGACGTGGTGCAAATGGTTTTGGCGGGAAAAGTTAACAAAAGCCTAGTAAACTTAATAGGCGTTAAAGGTGGTAATGCCATAGGTCTTTCGGGTTTAGACGGAAAATTGCTTGTTGCCGAAATTAAAAATCCAGAACTTGGATACGTTGGCGAAATTAAAAAAGTCAACGCCGAACCTATCGTAGACTTGCTTGAAAAGGGATATATTCCCGTAATATCAACCGTTGCTTGTGATGACGAAGGCAACGTCTATAACGTAAACGCAGATACTGCCGCGGCAAAAATAGCGGGCGAATTGCATGCGGAAAGTTTAATTTCTATGACGGATATAGCGGGTATTTTAAAAGACCCTAATAATCCCGATAGTTTAATCAAAAAGGTTACCATAGAAGAAGCAGATAAACTTGTTGAAGAAGGCGTTATTTCGGGCGGTATGATACCCAAAGTAGAGTGTTGCATTAACGCTTTAAAATGGGGCGTTAAAAGGGTGTTTATTATTGACGGGCGAATTCCCCACTCAATTATTGTAGAAATGTTGACGGACGAAGGTATCGGCACGTTGTTTGAGGTATAAATATGAACTGCATAATAGAGCAAGATAAACAATATATTGCGTCGACTTACGCTAGATATCCTATTGAAATAGTAAAGGGCAACGGCTCTTACGTATACGATAGCGACGGCAAAGAATATATTGATATGGGAACGGGCATTGCCGTTAATACTTTCGGCGTTTGCGATAAAGAGTGGACTAATGCGGTAACCAAGCAGTTAAGCAGTTTTGCCCATACTTCTAACTTGTATTACACTTCGCCTTGCGTAAAACTTGCAAAAATGCTTTGCGAAAAAACGGGTATGAAAAAGGTTTTCTTTTCTAATTCGGGCGCAGAAGCAAACGAGTGCGCAATTAAGGTTGCGCGCAAGTACGCGGCGGAAAAAAAGGGCGAAGATTATTATACCATAGTAACTTTAAAAAACAGTTTTCACGGAAGAACTTTAACTACGCTTTCGGCTACGGGGCAAGACGTTTTTCATAAACTATATAACCCCTTAACCCCAGGTTTTGCGCATATTGAAGCAAACGATTTTTGCCAACTAGTTGAACTTGCAAAAAGCGTGAAAATAGCGGGCGTAATGATAGAGTGCGTGCAAGGCGAAGGCGGTGTAAACGCGCTATACGTCGACTTTGTTAAAAAAGTAGACGCATTTTGTAAGGAAAACGACGTAGTGCTTATAGTAGACGAAGTTCAAACGGGAAACGGAAGAACGGGGAAATTATACGGCTATATGAACTATGGAATTATGCCCGACGTAGTAACCACGGCAAAAGGGCTTGGCGGTGGACTTCCTATCGGCGCAACTATGCTTGGCGAAAAGGTCAAAGACGTTTTCGGATTTGGCGACCACGGTTCAACTTTTGGCGGAAATCCTATTGCTTGTGCGGGCGCTGTTAATATAATAAGCCGTTTAACCGACGAACTTTTAGACGAAGTAAAGCAAAAAAGCGAATACGTATTTTCTAAACTTCAAGGCGTTGACGGTATAGTATCCGTTAGCGGTATGGGGCTTATGATAGGTATTGAAACGGTTAAACCTTGTAAAGAAGTTTTAAACTATTGCAAAGAAAACGGCGTTTTAGTGCTTACGGCAAAAAATAAAATTAGGTTATTGCCTGCTCTTAACATACCTTTTAAAACGCTAGAAAAAGCAATAGAAATTATTATAGCGGGTTGTAAATAAAATATAGCGGGTTGTAAATAAAATAACGAATAGGTGAATTATGAATTTTTTAGGAAAAGATTTTTTAAAACTACTTGATTTTTCAGCGGAAGAAATATTAGCGCTTATTTCACTTGCGGAAGACTTAAAAAAGAAAAAGAAAGCGGGCATACCACACAAGTTGTGTGAAGGTAAAAACGTCGCTTTAATTTTTGAAAAAACAAGCACAAGAACAAGGTGTTCTTTTGAAGTTGCGTCATACGATTTAGGTATGCACTGTACTTACCTTGACCCTACGGCATCACAAATAGGTAAAAAAGAAAGTATTGCCGATACCGCAAGGGTGTTATCTGGTATGTACGACGGCATTGAATATCGTGGCTATGGTCAAGAAATCGTTGAAGAACTTGCAAAATACGCGTCTATCCCCGTATGGAACGGCTTAACAAACGAATTTCATCCTACGCAAATGCTTGCCGATATGCTTACGATTAAAGAAAAGTTCGGCAAATTAAAGGGTATTAACTTCGTATATATGGGCGACGCGGGTTACAATATGGGCAACTCTTTAATGGTAACTTGCGCTAAACTTGGCTTAAACTTTACGGCTTGTGCGCCTAACGCTTATTTCCCCGACCAAAAACTCATTGACACTTGTCAAGAGATTGCCAAACAAAGTGGCGCAACTCTTAAATTTGAAACTAACCCAGAAATTGCCGTTAAGGATGCAGACGTTATCTATACGGACGTTTGGGTATCTATGGGCGAGCCTGTTGAAGTTTGGGATTACAGGGTGCACGATTTAGCGCCATATCAAGTTAATAGCAAAATAATGGAAATGACGGGCAAAAAAGAAACGATATTTATGCACTGTTTACCAGCGTATCACGACCTTAAAACTAAAATCGGCAAAGAGATGGGCGCAAGGTTTAATATGGACGCTATGGAAGTTACCGACGACGTGTTTGAAGGTAAGCAATCCGTAGTATTTGAAGAAGCGGAAAACAGAATGCACACTATAAAAGCGGTTATGGCTGCAACGCTATCCGATAAAGTTGTGTTTTAAAACTTAAAAAATATAAAAAAGTGGCTTAAAAAAGCCACTTTTTTTGGTTTGCAAAAGGTAATAATATTTAGTTGTGTCGTTTAGGCGAAACGCCTATGCGTGTTTTTATATTTAGAGTTTAAATTAAAGAAAAAACGCTTTTAGGCGTAAAGACGTGAACTCAAAAGTTTAGACAAAAAATTAAATTAAGCGCATTTGTTTAGTTGACGTTTTATAGAACGCATTTTCAATTTTAAAAATAATCTTTCATTATCGTAATCTAATAGGTAAAAAGGTTGATTTAATCAAGAGTAAATGATATAATAATTTTAATCTAATATTTGACGAGAGTTGCAAGTAATTGCAGAAAGTAGGGGAAGTGCGGTGAAATTCCGTCGCAACAGTCATTGCGGTTAAAGTCCGATTGCCTATCCGTCAAAAAATAATGTAAATTTTCTTGGGCAGTGAAGAAAAAGCATTAAAGCCGAAAGGTCGTTTTTTGCGCGCTCAAAGAGTGCGCAATTTTTTTAGGAGGTTTTATACGTGAAAAAAGTTTTTAGTTTGGTTTTAGCAACCGTCGTATCAATTATTGTATTAGGTTTTGGCGCTTGCACGCAAAAAGAACCGTTAGTTATAAAGGAATCAGATACGTATATCGTTATACACGCTTCTAGTGAGCAAACGAAGATAAATAACGATACTACTTTGGTAGATTATATGAATTATTTAAAAGAAGACGGTAAACTCTCTTTTGAACTTGATAATGGTATGGTAAGTTCAGTAAATGGAATAGATAACCCTGCCGATTGGTCAAGTTGCTGGATGCTCTACACAAGTGACGTTGATAACGCAAATTCTGGTTGGGGTACAATTGACTATAACGGAAAAGTTTATGGGTCGGCAATATTAGGGGCAGAATTATTAACCGTTAAAGACGGCTGTCTATATATTTGGGTTTTTCAATCTTTTAGTTGATTTTAAACTTTAAAAAAAAGATAATGCTATCAAGAGTATTTACTGCGATACTCATCGGTGGGCAATTTAGAAATTAAAGAAATTAGCGTAAAATTAAATTTAATTGCAATTAAAAAAGTTATTTTAAGAACTTGCGCTTAAAATAACTTTAAATAATTAAACTATAAACTATTATTCAAACTGCGTAGTTATTTCGTATTTGATTAATAGTTTTTTTACTGCGATTTTAAAATTCTCAAACTGCTTAACAATGCTTTTTAATTCCGACGGGCGTATGTTTAAATAGTCAAGTGATAAGAAAAACTCTCTTTTATCTTCTTTACTAATAACTTCCATAAGTTTTTTTAAATCAGTTGCGCTAAACCCCGAGTATTTTTTGTAGATTTCCGAAAAATAACTAAACGAGTTAAAAGAAAGGTATATTACTATCGTTGAAATATCGTAATTTCTATAAATAATAAGGTCGGTCGCTCGCCTAACTTTTGAAAAGTTTACGCGGTCTATAATGGTAAAACCAGTCTCTTTTTTAAAAATACGACATAGGTAGTTTGCGTTGTAGTTTAGTTCTTCAGAAAGTTCGCTTAATTTAAATTGCCTAACAAAGTTTTTTTCTATATAAAAAATAATTTGTTTAACTAGCGGGCTGTAACTTTCAGTTTTAGTTAAATGTGAAGACATATCCGTGTAAGTAAGTTCGTTTTGAAACAAAGAAAGCGCTATTGTCGAAAGCATATAGTCAATATTCTTTTGGTTTTGTTCGTTTTTATACTTGTAGTTTAGACTGACGTAATGCAAAGTATTTTTGTGAAATTCGTTGCCTTTTATGCAATAAATTTTAGATAATTTACTTTTAAAATACTCATCTAAAATAACGCAACGCACGGAAATAATAATAGTTTCTTTGCCGGAAGCAGGCATTTTGTGTAATGCGCGTTCGGGAATAAAAAGCAAGTTGCCTTCTTTTAATTTATGGGGTGTGTTTTCTACGTAAAACGTCGGCGAGCCTTTTATAACGTAAATAAAGTGCGCGTCGTTATGATAATTTTCCGTTAAGATTTCGTCGTTACGGTTGCGTTCTATGGCACAAAATATAACTTCAAAATTTTTATTATATTGCATTTTTTAACAATTCCTTATATAACTATATTGACTTTTTAATTTTAACGTTAGAATTTAAAATATAAAATTATTTATCAAAAGCATTTAATAAATTGATTATAAAGCATAAGATTTATTGATGTCAAGTAAAAAAAGTAACGCGGTAAATATTTTTGAATTTAAAAATATTCGTAATTATTTTAAAAAATAAGGCAAAATTGTTAAAGTAAAAATACTGTTCGAAAAATAGCGTTAGTGATAAAATTAAATTGCACCATATTTATTTTAATAAAAAATTAAATTATTTCTTGGGGGGAAAGTTATGAAAAAAAGGTATAAAATCATATCGATATTATTCGTCTTTTTAGCGCTTACTTTTAGCGCCGTTGCTTGTAGTGAGCATAGCCATACTTATTCAAGCGACTATACTTTTGACGACGAGTATCACTGGAAAAGCGCAACTTGCGAGCATGCCGAAGAGTTTATTGACAAAGGCGCTCATGAATACGACGCGGGCACGTTGCAATCTGATGGTTCAGTTAGTTACGCGTGTTTAACTTGCGGTCACACTTATTCGCACGAGCATACGTTTAGCAGTGAGTGGTCTTACGACAATAATTACCATTGGAAAGCTGTTACTTGCGAGTGCGAGGGCAATTTGGTAAGTAAAACTTCTCACCAACTAGGCAACGTTCAAAAAGGCAATGACGGAAAGTGGTCTTTAACTTGCTCTGGTTGTGGTTATAAAGACGGCATTTTGCAAATAAGAAGCGTATCTAATACGAGTTACACTAGAACAAGCGATATTTATAAATCGCTTCAATACAGGTATTATTCGGTAGATAAAAAGGCGTATTCAAAATGGACTTATATTCAAAAAGAAAACGTAGAGTCTGTAACGGCAACTGCCGATAGCGTAACGGTAAAGGTTACGGCGGGATTATATAATCAAAAATATACCAAAGAATTGACTTTACCTATCGTTGAAACCGTTAGGTCCGTAAGCCAAGTACTATCTTCGAGCGTAAATAAAAATTATTCGGTAAACGGAATAGTGGTAGGCTTTACGTCTACTTATATGGAAAGAGAAATGCTATTAGCGGATAAAACTGACGGCAAATTGATAACCGTTACTAAAATAGGCGAAGGTAGTGTTTTACACGGTGGATACGACAGCAAGGGTATAGAAGTTGGCGACGAAGTAATTTTGCCGGTAAAATTAGTTAAAGTAGCCCAGTCTACAACATCTGCAAGTTCCAATAAATTACACGCCGAATTTACAGGCGGTGTGCTTTACGAAACTGCGGTAATATCAAAAAACAACGCCTTGCCAAATATTAGCGTAGACGTTGAAATAACTGACCAAGAACAACTTAAAGACTTTTTGTCAAGTTCAAATCGTAGTAAAAATATTTACAAAACGGTAAAGATAAAAGGCGAGTTAAACTTTACGCTAGGCACGACGCACGAAGTATACTATTTTTGGTTTAGTGGCGAATCGATTACGTCGGAAACTCGAACTAAAATAGACGGAATGTCACCGGTATTTTTAAACCCTGCAATTTACTATTCTACGGGTAAGAGTTTTGGCGAGTTGGTATTTGATAATCCACAAGCATCTTCGTTTGACTACAGTGACCCGCTTTATTGCGACGTTGAAATAATTGCAGTATATTTGGGCGGAAATTCAAGTTACAATCAATTTTTGATTTTAGACGAGTCTTGGGTAAAACTAGTAGAGTACAATTAAGGGGGGGGGTAAAATTATGAAAAGAGCAATAAGCGTTTTAACGATATTCGTAATGAGTTTATGTATGACGCCCACGTTTAGCGCGTCAAACGTTTATTCGGAAGTAAATGCTAGTTCGTCACAATATTTTGAAACGCCGTCTACGGTAGATACAAGGAATAAAAGCGGTAAATATTTTATACTAAATGAAGACGGAAGTTACGGTGGCAGTTATAATGAAATAGAGTATGGTAGAGGCGCGCCTTTAAACGGCGAATACGACGTAGAAAATTCGGAATATTATATTGCGGACGACTATTACAATAAGACTTCTACTGAAGAAAGGACGATTATACCAAAATTTTCGCCTTATCAACAAACTATGAAAGATACTAGCGGAATTGCAAGCGTTTTAATGGTGCTTAACTATATGGGTTACGACGTTAAAGACGAATATTCCGAATTAAATCTTTTAAATAAATACGAGCAAGCAAATAAAACTACCGTTTACGGTAACGGAACTAATCCGCAAGGCTTAAAAAATTTGGTTGATTCTTTAAATTTAGGTTGGGAAGCAAGCATTAGCGGTTTAAACGTATCAACAAAAACCAACGCTATAAACGCACTAGAACAATGCATTAAGGACGGAAAGTTCGTGCTAGTGCGTTGGCAATCGCCAAAAGATTTTGGCTGGAAAGTTATAATAGGCTACGATAGAATGGGTTTGGTGTTAAGCGACGTTACCAAACAAATGTACGACAGCGAAAACGACGATACTATGGTATTTGCAGAGCCGTATGATTGTAGCGACCATTATCAAGACGGTTACGCTACCGTAAGAATGCGTGAATTTTATATGTGGTGGTGTAATATGGCTGTTAACGGCAATATAACCGACCAATATAATTACGTAGTTATTGACCCTAAAATAGATATAGACTTTGACCGTCAACAAAAAGACTTAACGGTAACGCAACAAATACCTGAAATTCACCTTCCACTTAATCCGGATGGAAGTTATCAAGGTATGAGAAATAAAGCATTATACGGCGAAGTTTCGTCAAGAAACGGTTCGGCTAATCACCTTGAAGCAAATTATAATAAGCATACTGATTATTACAATATGAAAAGCGAAGGTAGTAGGCTTATTTTAGAAAAATACACCGTTTTACAACAAACGATGACTAGTTCTTGCGGAATTTGCGCAATAGGTGCCGCAATAAAATATTTAAATAAAGAAGAAACTACGACTCATTATGATTTAGAATTAAATATACTTACTACTTTTGAAAGTTTTTGTGGTTATGCCGTAAAAAGTAACGGAATTAGAACCATGGACGACACTGTTCTTTTGTGTGAAGAATTGGGTTACAACGCTTACATCGGTTATACTAAAACGGGAACAACTCCAAGGTTTTCTACGTATCAACAGTTTATGGAAATGATTAAATATCATTTGAGTAACGGTAGACCTATTATTTCAACTTCTAACACTGGCGCTGCACACTTTATAACCGTTATCGGTTACGACGATATGGG
>JAZRSX010000001.1:0-28549 GCA_045651725.1 Christensenellaceae bacterium | reverse complement strand
AAACAGATAAAAGAGAAGAAAATTTAAAAAAAGGAAAAAAAACTATAAAAGATTTTATTAAAGAAAATTGTCTGTATAAAAAAAGACTGTATGAATTATTTCCATATAAAGAAACAGAAACGTTAATAAACGATATACTAATAGGGTATATTATATTTCTTACACCGCAAATTAATAAGTGTAGTGGAGCAGACGTATTTAATGATAAAAGAAGCGTGTGTTATAGTAAATATTCAATATTAAACATATTATAGTTTTAGTTTATAAAAAACTATGGTGGTAACTATTGATAGTAAAAAATTTTCACAAAAACCCCCACTATATTTTGAAAAGCAAAAAATATAGTGGGTTATATTTTATAATAAACTAAAAAGCAAACACATACGCTTTAATTCAATCTATTTTGTGTGGGGAGAAAAAAACTCAACTTCTTGCAAGAAGTTGAGTTTATAAGTTGTTCAATTAAATCCCTATGAAAAACGCCCTTTAAACGTTTTTTATTTTTTTAAATTTTTATTTAAATCAACTAAAAGTGAATAAAGTTCGCTTGTGTTCCAAGCCGCCATACCGTCTTGAAGATAGTTAAAACAGTCCATAACGGTATTACACTTTCTTGCAGGGAAAACTATAAGTGTTAAACCCATAAAAGTAAAATTAAAGTTACTATATTTTTTTCTAATCATTTCCATTCCGTCTTTAGAAAAACTTAAATCTAAATCGTAAACGAATATTCTAAACATACATTGTTTTTCTTTTTTATCGTATGTAAAGTTAAATTCTAACCTTAACCCGTCTTTTTTTGTTTTAATTGCAAAACCGCATTTTTCTTTTTCGCAGTAGTTGTATGGGCTAACAACGTAGTTGTCGCTTGTTCTTAAAGATTTTTCAGGTATACCTTTGGTATTCCACCAAAGCATTTTTGTTTTTACCTTATTGTAAACGTCTTCGGTATTTACTTTATTAAAAAGATTAGAAAAAAAACTCATAATAAAACTCCTTTGTTTATAAATTATTTAAAGCCTTTGTTAAACGGCTAACACATTCTTCTTTACCTAAAATTTCCGCAATTTCCGTTGCGCCACCGGGCGTAACTTCAAGACCTGTTAAAGCAATTCTCATAATATAAAACAAAGTCTTGCTTTTTAATCCGTTTTCTTGCGCAACCGCTGATAAAACGTTAAACAAATTGTCGTTAACAAATTCATTTATACTTTCAACGCCTTTAATTATTAAAGGAAGCGTGTTTTTAGCAACTTCAAGCGAAGATTTTTGTTTAGAGTTTTCATATAAATTATTATCAACGCCGTTATATTCCGTTAAAAATTTGGTTTTTTCGTCAATGTCGCTTAAAATTTCTATTCTCGTGCGGATAAGTTTTGAAATTTTAAGTAAGTCAAACTTGCCGTAAAGATTAGTGTTTTTAAAGAAAGGTTCTGCCCTTAATAAAAAGTCTTCATCACTCATTGCCTTTAAGTATTCGCTGTTAAGCCAACGAAGTTTAACGTCGTCAAAAATAGAAGGCGATTTAGAAATGCCCGAAAGGTCAAAAAGGTCAATCATTTCTGCAAGCGTCATTTTTTCGGCGTTGTTTTTAGGGCACCAACCTAGAAGCGCAACGTAGTTGATAATTGCCTCTTCAAGATAACCTTTGTTTATAAAGTCGTCAAAGTTGGCGTCGCCATAACGCTTTGAAAGTTTGCGCGTTGCGTCTTTCATAATTGTTGGAAGATGGATATAAACGGGTCTTTCCCAGCCGAAAGCGTCATACATAAGATTGTATTTTGGCGTAGAAGAAAGGTATTCTGTACCCCTTATAACGTGAGTTATTCCCATTAAGTGGTCGTCAATAAC
This sequence comes from Christensenellaceae bacterium, assembly GCA_045651725.1. GTDB lineage: Bacteria > Bacillota > Clostridia > Christensenellales > Borkfalkiaceae > HGM11412. Next base: position 26,698 of record JAZRSX010000001.1, on the reverse strand, counting down.
GTTTGCAAAGTTATACGTTGGCATACCGTCAGACTTAATTAAAATATTGTCTTCAAGGTCGCTATAATCAACTTCAATCGTACCGTAAATAAGGTCTTCGTAACAGCTTGTGCCTTCCGTTGGAATATTTTGCCTAATAACGTAACCTTCGCCGTTTGCTATGCGCGTTTCAACTTCTTCTTTAGAAAGTTTAAGACAGCGCTTGTCGTATTTTCTATTGCCGTTTTTATCGGTTAACGATTCAAGCCTTTCTTTTGAACAAAAACAGTAGTAAGCACCGCCAAGTTCAACAAGTTGTTTTGCGTATTTTGCGTAAATTTCTTTTCTTTCGCTTTGAACGTATGGTCCGTAATTACCGCCAACGTCTGGGCCTTCGTCATATTTTAGCCCCGATTCGTTAAGAGAAGAATAGATAACTTCAAGCGCGCCTTCTACAAAGCGTTCTTTGTCAGTATCTTCTATTCGTAATATAAAATCGCCGTCGTTGTGTTTGGCGTAAAGGTATGCGTATAACGCCGTACGCAAACCCCCAAGGTGCATAAATCCCGTTGGACTTGGCGCAAATCTCGTTCTGATTTTTGACATAAAACCCTCCTAGTTAAAAAGACAACTTGTCGTTAATTTCGCCTTTAATTTTTTGTAGTCTATTATCGTAAAAATAACTGTAAGTTTCCTTTTTGCCAACAATTAAGTGGTCAAAGAAACTAACTTTGTGAAGTCTAAGTAAAGTGTAAATTTTTGCGGTTGCATCGTCGTCCGCTTTAGACGGCACGGGAAAGTCCGCCATATGATTATGCGCAATTATAACCGCAACGGGCTTGTTGATAATTAAGCCCTTAGTAAGTTCGTTAAAGTCTAAACTGACGCTTGTTTCTTTGTTGCTGTCTAGTTTAGAAATACCCGTAATTTTGTTTTTAGCGTTTAAGTATAGCATATAAAACACTTCGTGGTCAAGACCGTCAAAGAGTTTTACAACTTGTTCTTTTGCCTCGTCTATATTCAAAACGGGCTTTTTCTCTAACTTCTTTTGATTAGTTATGTGTGAAACGTAGCCTATTAAAGATAAAAAACAAGCCGTTCTTTCGCCTATGCCGTCAACGGTTGAAAGTAAAGAAACGTCTGCGTTTATAACGCCCGAAAGAGAGCCAAAACGTTCTATTAGGCTGTGCGAAAGTTCGTTCGTGTCTTTTCTAGAAATAGAATAACCTAACAAAAGTTCTAAAACTTCGTGTTCTTTAAAGGTCGTTTTTCCCTCCGTAAACTTTTGACGCAAGCGCAACCTATGCCCTTCGTGTACGTTTTTGTTTTCGTTTAAATCTTTCATAGTTTACATTATATCATATTTTTTAAAAAAATCTATTGTTTATATAACACTTTTAATAAAAATAGTGTATAATAAAAATGCGACTTATATTTTAACAACAAAATTTTGAGTAAGCAAGTAAACTTTTAAAGGAAAAAATGGCGTTATGGTTGAAACGTTTTTAGAAATCACTAACTTAATAGGCGTTATTGCGTTTGCAATTTCCGGTGCATTAATTGCGATAAGTTGCGGTCTTGACCTTTTTGGCGTAGTGTTTATAGGCACTATAACCGCTGTTGGCGGTGGCGTTACAAGAGACGTTATTCTTGGAAACTTTCCCCCAGCCATCTTTTCTAATTTGTTGGCTTTAAGCGTTGCGGTAGTAACGTCTTTAACGGTTTTTATAATTTCGTTTATATATCGCAAAAAGTTTCATACGGTAAGCGAAAAAATAGAGCATATAAACAATATTTTTGACGCTGTCGGTTTGGCGGTGTTTTCTATAACGGGCGTTCAAGTGGCAATAGATTTAGGCTACGAAACAAACTTTGTTTTGGCAATACTTATGGGTATGATAACGGGCGTTGGTGGCGGTATTTATAGAGACGTTTTAGTTTTAAAACCCCCATACGTTTTAAACAAGCACGTTTATGCGATAGCGTCGCTTGTTGGAAGCGCCGTGTTTTACGTTGTCAACGTTTTTTTGACAGCGCCTCTAACCGCCACGTTTTTAGGTATAGCAATAATAATAACGATAAGAATGTTTGCCACAAAATATAAATGGAAACTGCCTAAAATAAAGGTCGAATAACGTTTTATAAAGGCAAGTTTTAAAAATATTTTTGCAACAAAAAACAAAATTTTTTAAATTTAATAAAAAACAGTTGACAAAACCAAATAATTTAGGTATTATAATCAAGCATTAATCGTCGCGGAGTGGAGCAGCTTGGTAGCTCGTCGGGCTCATAACCCGAAGGTCGTGAGGTTCAAATCCCACCTCCGCAACCACTATCTACCAAAGCGGTAGACTTATGGCGGCGTAGCTTAGTTGGTTAGAGCGGCCGGTTCATACCCGGCAGGTCGTTGGTTCGAATCTGACCGCCGCTACCAAATTTACAAATAATTATTTATATATAAAAATATTCGGCCCTATGGTCAAGTGGTCTAAGACATCGCCCTTTCACGGCGGTAACCCGAGTTCGAACCTCGGTAGGGTCACCACAAAAAAAGCACTAACTTCGGTTAGTGCTTTTTTGTGTATAATCTTGCCGAGGTGAGAACGAGGAGAGTTCGGCCGTCATATGAAGGGCATACCTAGACGGGCAAAGGTCAGCCAGAGTTCCCTATTTATAGGGTATGGCTGTACCTCGGTAGGGTCACCAAACAAAGTAAAGACGAACCCGTTTCCTTTAGGAGACGGGTTCGCCTTTGTTTTTAGATTGAAAAAGTAGATAAGATCAATTAAAATAGGCATTTTCATAGTTTGAGAGTGTCTATTTTTCGTTTATATATAGATGAAATTGATTTTATGCCATAAAAATGATAAAATAATTATTATGAACTCAAACATTTCATTAAAACTTTACAATTTAATAAAAACGGGTGTTATAAAATCTAACGCTCACTTTTGGAAATCGTTTTATAATGAAGATTATATAAATACTTTTCCTTGTGACCTAGAAGTCATAAGACAAGAACTTAAAGAAAAAGGCATAAACGTTACAAGTGTCTTTGATGAAAACTTTCTTAACGTAAACGTTAAACTTAAAAATAGTGAAAAGCCGTTTTTCTTTGCATATAAAGGCGATATAACGCTACTAAATAACGTAGATAAAAACGTTGCAGTTATAGGTGTTTTAACGCCTACTAATGAAATAGTAGAAAGAGAGCAAAAAGTTGTAAGCTGTTTAATTGAAAAAGATTTTAATATTGTAAGTGGACTTGCAAAAGGTTGCGATACTGTTGCGCATAGTCAAAGCGTTAAAAATAATGCAAAAACGATTGCTTTTCTTCCATCAACAATAGAAAAAATTTATCCAAAAGAAAATATCAGTTTAGCAAATGAGATTATTAACAACGGAGGACTTATAATAAGCGAATACGTAAACGAGCCTAAAAACAAATATGAAAACGTTAAAAGGTTTATTGAAAGAGATAGATTGCAAGCATTATATTCTAAAGCAGTTGTTTTAATTGCAAGTTTTAGGAGAAGCGAAGGCGATAGTGGTTCTCGCCACGCTTTTGAAAAAGCCAAAGAATACGGTAAAAAGCGACTTGTCATGTATAGAGAAAGTGATTTTAACGATTTACAGTTTGGTTTAAATAAAGACTACGTTACGCAAGGCGAAAAAGCTGTATCGCAAAAAGCAATTGAGGAATTATAATTGGTTTACGTTGTAGATTTAGATGACACTTTGCTTTTAACGAAAAACCTAAATAACGATGCTTATAATTTTGCTTTAGAACATAACGAACAAAAAAGAATCAGTTCAAATAAAAGAATAACGAAAGAAAATTTAAAGATTAAAACAGCAAGTACGTTACTTGCTGTTTTTTTTACAGTAAATTATTATATACGGCGGTGTTTTTAAATTTTTCAAAGTTAAATTAAGACTAAGCAAACGGCAATTAGGTATTAAATTTTAATGGGCGAATAACGGTTTTAAAAATCGGTTAAACAAAGTATATAGTCAACGGAAACGTTAAAATTCTTTGAAATTGCAATTAAAAATTCGGCAGAAGGCAGGCTTTTACCGCATTCCCATAAAGAAACAGTATCTTGCGACACTGCCAGTTTTTCGCCAAATTGTTGTTGCGAAAGTTTATTTTCTAATCTTATATCTTTAATTCTTATACCAATGTTTTTCATATTTTTATTTTACGAATAATTTTCGTTAAATAGTTGACTTACGAGAAATACTCGTATATAATGGCAGTATGTTTAAAAAAGGAGAAAATATATGCTTTTGCTTTATTGTGAGGAATTTTATAATGGGATTTTTTCTTGCCTTAAAATAAATATAGAAGATGACGACAGTCTGTATACAAGGCGAAAAAAATTAGCAAAACAATTTTTGGTTACGGATACTTTGTATGCTGTGCTTAATATATTGTTAATTGCTTTAAGTTTCGAATGCTTTTTCAAACCCTTTATGGGCGCAGTAAATCCTCTTGGTCAGGTTGTAGGATTATCGCCGTTTGAGGCAATAAAAATATATACGCGTGGTATGCAAATTAATGGAGTTGAAGTTGCGTTTGGTAAAATATTTACTTATATATTTGGTGGGTTTGTAGGCTTAACGGTGTTGTGGCATTTAATAAATCTGCTTTCCAATTTAGGAAGTTATTTAAGTATAGAAAAAACAAGAAAGTATAATGTTGACGAAAATGGCACCCGTTATAACCCAAAAGTAACTTCTATTATTGCGTCTAAATATCGTCATTTTATTCCAATGAATACAACAATACCTATTCGAAAAACTTTTCTAACTGTTGCATTAATTTCTTTGTTTTACGTGTTAATGCTTAATTTAATCAATGATGATGAGTGGATATTGGAAACAATAATTCTTGGTGGTTGGGTAGAAACTGTTACAAGTGATATATTTTTTCCTATACTTATATGTATTTTGAATATTTTGTTTGTAGGGTTAGTAAAAAGTGGAAGAAATTTTTTCCGTGATTTTGAAAAAGAAGAAAGCGACTTTTTTAAATTATTAATTGCCGACCGCCAAAAACTGCTTAAACGTATGGAATGTTTCTTTGAAGATTTTGCTGTTAAAAAGGGCTTGAATTCTATAGAGAAATTCAAAGAAGAACTAAAAAATATTTACGATGAAGAAGCTTTAAAAGGACAAAAAGAAACAAAACGAGCAAGTAAATTTTTTATGAAAACTAGTTTCTGGGAAAATGGAGTGGATTCCGCTTGGACGTGCTCAGAAGAACTATACATAAAATATACTAAAGAAGCCAATAAGGCCAAAATAAAAATTTTAAAAAAAGAGTTGGAAAGCGAATATAATATGTATTTAACAAAGATGGCTAGTAAAGAATTAAAGCAACAACAATAGCCTAATAAACTGTAAATCTTACGTATAGAAATTAAAAAGGTAAATTGTTGGCATTTTAAAACTTGTCAAAAATGATAATATATATAAAATTCTATAACACAATTTACAAGATTACAACTAAGGAGAAATAATGATGAGAAAAAAATTTTTATTTGGTTTATTATGTCTGCTAGTTTGTTTAATATGTATGCATGGATGTCGCGCTTGTTTTTTTAAGGATGTTGAAACGCAAGGTTTAGTTTACACTCTTATAAATAACGGAACAGAGTATGAAGTTTCAGGGGAAAAATCAACAACCCCCAATATAGTTATTCCTAAAACATATAAGGGTATTCCTGTAACAACGATAGCAGAAGATGCCTTTTGCTTCAATAAAAATATTGTCAGTGTGCAATTGCCGGAAAGCATAATTACGATTAAAGATTTTGCTTTTAATTTTACCAAATTAAAAACTATTACAGTTCCTAAATCCGTTAAAACTATTGGTTCTAATGCTTTTTCACAATCTACGTTTGAAACTATAATATTTGAAGAAGGCAGCTCTTTAATCTCTCTTGGGAGTTCTGCATTTAGATTTTGCGACAACTTGGAAGAAATAATGTTGCCCAATGGGGTAATAAAAATTGAAAGCGATTTGTTTCAGCACTGTGAAAATTTAAAAAAAGTATATTTTTCTAGTAACGTTACTTATATAGGAAGTCATGCTTTTGATGATTGTAAGTCGTTAAAAGAGATGATTTTACCTTCTAAAATAACATATATTGGCGAATTTGCTTTTTCAAAATGCATGGCATTGAAAACAATTACTATTCCTAGCTCTGTTATTGAGATAGGTAGGGGCGCATTTGCTAATGCAGGTTTTGATACGATTGTTTTTAGTAAAACTTCAGGGTGGAAAGAATTGCCATATTTTTACGAAGAAAAAGGTGATGAATCTTTATTTAATTGGAAAAGTATAATGGTTAATAATTCAAGCAACAATGCATTATATATGACTTCTTCTGGATTAGGATATTATAGTCGCATTAAACGTTTTGATTAATAAAAAATTATTGTTTTTTAGTCAATATCAGTTTTTTGCGTTTTTGTACTAGTTTTATAAAAACATTTATAGGTGTTATGGTGGCTATAAGCTAGCTTTCATTTTCAATTATAACAAAGTATTATAGTTTATGATACTTTGTTGCTTTATAAATTATTTAAAATAAGATAAAAATAAAATATATATTTGAAACACAAAGGATTTTTTAGGAGGCAATTATGAAATCATTAAAAACTTTTATTTCGTTATTCATTACGATAATATTTAGTTTTTCCTTAACTGCGTGCAGTTTTTCTTTTGATGGGCAAAATGGTGAAATTATAAATAATTTAACTAAACTTTCAGCTCCAACAATTAGTGAAACTGTTGACGATTCAACTGTAAGTTGGTCTTCTGTCGCCAATGCAGATGCGTATATTATAAGCATGAATGGAGTGGAAGTGCGCACAACTGGTTTGTCATATCCTATTTCAGGAGTAATTAATGACAGTTGTGAAGTTTCTATCAAGGTAAAAGCAAAGGGAAACGGAATTATGTATTCCGATTCTGAATGGTCATCAATATTTGTTTATAATTATATAAAAAACGGAACTCAACAAAGTCCAGAAAAGTTAGCAACTCCTCGGCTTAATTATGATTATATAAAAAATGTTTTTACATGGGAAGAAATTGTGGGCGCGGCAGGTTACTATGTGTCAATAAATAATGGCACGCCAGAACCAGTAGCAAACAACAACTTATTATCCAAATGTAAAAGAGGACGAAACGTTTACTTTTAAGGTAATGGCTTCTGCTTCACAAAATAACAACCTATATTTAGATTCTGACTGGACTTTTGAACAATCGTTTACATATAAACCATATGCAACAACTAAATGTACCGCAGAAGTTAATAGTAATTTAGAAAATGATTATACTTGTTCAATAGATGACAATTATTACTATTATATATTTAAATTGGGTAAAATTTACAATGTAATAATGAATCCCATTTATGATACGTATGATGGTGCTACTAGTGATGTGACAAAAGAAACAGAAGTTATAAAAGGTGAGGCTACGGAAATTGCCTCTGAAATCACGGAATTTGTACAAAACGAAACTCGCCAGGAGTATTCTTTAACGAGTGAATTGCAATATACTCATTCGACTTCATTGGAAACGTCTATGTCAAGCTCAATAAATTTATCATTGGGCATAAAAGCTTCACAAGAAAACATTAGCGGTGACGCAGCAGCAGGCGGTTCTGCAGCAAGTGGTTTAAAGAATAACGTTTCCAATAGCATAACAAGTACAATAAAATCCAATAAAAGTTGGGGATATGCACATTTGGAATCCTTGACTCAAAATTATAGTAAAATAGCAAAAAGCACTACTGAAACTGTCGAAAAAGTAAGCTTTACTTATAAAAAAGATGATGCTCATGGACGGTATATTTGCGCGGGGGACCTTTGCATAATGGACGTTTTTAGTGTTGTTATGGTAGACCCTTTTACAAAAGAATATGGGATATCAAACATTGCCATAATAAGTAATTCAAGCCCTATTAATTCACCTATTTTTCTAGGAGAAGGGAAGATTGAATACAAAAATGAACCCGACATAAAACTTGATTTAAAAAATTTTGATATAGATGCCTTATTAGAAAACAAACCAAATAAAAAACCTGATGGTACAGAAATTTCTAAAGGCGAAAAACTTAATCCTATAGAATTAAATAATGAAAACTTTTTGGAAATTAGAAGCGGTTTGGACAAGCATTACATATTAGTAGAAGATATAGATTTAAGTAAATACAAATCATGGCTTCCTATAGGATGTGACAATCCTGATGCTAAAACAAATTATACGCCGTTTACAGGCTCGTTAAACGGGGATTTTCATACTATAAGCGGACTTCAATCAAATGTTCCAAGTGGAATGTCGGGCAAGTACTCCTATAAAGGCTTGTTTGCACAGTTAGAAAATGATGCATGTATTGAAAACCTATTTATAAAAAATTGCAACTATACTTATAATCATCAAACTTTTGAAGATAAAAGCGCAAATCGACAATATGTCGGCGTTATAGCCGCTAAAAGCGGAGCCGCAACAATAAGAAATGTTTCGGTAACGGGTAGCATGACTATTGGAGAAGATAAAAAGTATGGCGGTGGCATCTATTATGTTGGTGGCGTTATTGGTGCGACGTCGGGTGAAACAAATATAATATCTTGTTCAGTAAATATGAATATACATGTTGAGAATAATTCGGTATGTATTGGCGGTATTGTCGGAGGCGTTACTGACGACGGGTTGAATATATCACATTGTTATATTGCGGGTACAATCGAAGCTGTAGGTAGTGATTGGTATGGATCTCACACTTGGACTAGAGCTGGTGGCGTTGTAGGGAAGGCGGATAACAGTATTTCAATTTATGATTGTATGGTTTATATGGAAACACCTTTAAGGGCTTATGGGGCAAGCGATGATGGAATATTTGGTATCAATAGCGACTCGAATTATATTGGCGCGATAATAGCAGAAACTGACAATAAAAATAAAAACACTATAATAAATAATGCGTATTTGACGGGAGTTGCCATAAAATCTTGTGAAAAAGGAACAATAGGATATACAAAAGAATTTAATAAGGAAGAAATTTACAGTGTAGATTTTAGTAATGTAGTATTTAACGGATTAGCATTTAAAGAATTTACAAATAAATCCGATTTGATAGAAAGTGATTATAATAAATGTTGGGTTTATTCTTCCACAGAATTTCCAAAGCTATGGTTTGAAAAAAACTATGAAGTAGAATAATAGTTGTCACAAGAGAATAAAAAGTTTCAAAAGCCTAAAAAAGTAAAAATTTAAAAACAAAATCCGATAGCAAGCGCTATCGGATTTTTATTGTTTTGAAACGGTTGTTATGGCCTTAAACCCATACCGCCTTCAAGCGTTAAGGTTTCGCCCGATAAATACTTAAAGTCGGGGTTAGCAAGTTGTACGCAAACTCTACCGATTTCAAGTTCTGGGTCGCCGTAGTGTCCCATAGGTGGCATTTTAACGTTTGCTTTAAACGCTTCTGGGTAAGCCTTTTCAAAGTTTTCAAGTTGGCTTGTCCAAGCGATAGGGCAAATTACGTTTACGTTAATTCCGTCTTTACCCCATTCAGTTGCGGCAACGCGTGAAAGACCACGGATACCTTCTTTTGCAGCGGCGTACGCGCATTGACCGTAGTTGCCGAAAAGACCAGCGCCACTGCCAAAGTTAATAACGCTACCTTTGGTTTCTTTTAAGTATGGATAGCACGCTTGCATATAATAGAAAGTTGCATAAAGACCGCTATATAAAGCAAGGTCAAATTGTTCCGTAGTATGGTCGGCAAGAGTAACGCCTGATGCCGATGCTTGCGCGTTGTTGATTAAAACGTCAATTCTACCGAAAGTTTCAATCGTTTGTTTAATAACGTTGTCTACAACGGCTTTGTTGTCTGCGCCAGCGTTAACGTCAGCAGAAAAAATCAAAACTTTAACGCCGTATTCTTTTTCTAATACCGCTTTTGCGTCTTCTAATTTTTTAACGTTTCTTCCCGTTATTACAAGGTTTGCGCCTTCTTTTGCATAAGCTGTTGCTATGCCGTAACCAATTGAACCACATTTGCCATTAGAAAGCGTTGCGTAGCCCGCACCTGTAATAATGGCGGTTTTTCCTGTTAAAAATCCCATAATAATCTCCTATATTTTATTAGTTTTATTGTAAATTGTTTTTTTAATTATGTCAATAGCAAAACCGTAGATTGTAAGTTACTTTTGTTAAAATTTTTTTATAATATTTGCTACAAACCGCCACGTCAACGCTACTTATACCTTTTCTTTCGGTTAAAGGCAGGCGAGAGTAGGGGCGCTGTTTTAATTACAAGGTTTTACCGAAACGTCGCCGACGGTAAGCGTAATAAGTTCTTCGCCTTTTTTAACTAAAAGCGCGCCGTTATCTAAAATATCAACGGCAGTGGCTTCAAAAGTTTCCGTTAAAGAAGAAACTACGATTTGCTTGTTTAAAATATTAGAACGCGCCTTGTATTCGCCAAAATATTTTCCGCTTAAAATTTGCGCTTCAAAATCTTTAAACCCGTTAAGAATTTCGGCTATAAGTTCGTTTCTATCAATAACCTTGCCACTTTCTTTTTCGATAGACGTTGCGATTTTGGCTAACTTTTCGGGGAAGTATTTGCCCGTAACGTCAATACCTATGCCAACGATAACGTAGTTTATCTTGTTGTTTTTATAGTCGATAGAAGATTCCGTCAATATTCCGCAAACCTTTTTGCTCATAATAAAAAGGTCGTTTACCCACTTTATTTTAACGGTAACTTTGGCTAACTTTTCAATCGCCCTTGCAACGATAACGCTAACAAAACTTGTAATTTTAGGCGCATATTCGATATTAAGGTTTGGCTTAAAACAAAAACTCATATACACGCCGTCGTTTTTAGGCGAATAAAAACTTCTGTCAAACCTACCTTTTCCGTTTGTTTGGCTTTCGCTTAAAACCGTAACGCAATCGCTACCGTTAAGCATAAGGTTTTTGCCGTAATCGTTAGTAGACGGCGTTTCGTTTAACACGATAATATTATTATTTGCCCCGTAAAAAGAGTTTATTTTAGTTGCGTCAAGCAACGTTATTTTAGCGTTTTTTGAAAGCATAAATACACCAAAGTAAAAATAAGGCGGAAAATTCCGCCTTTATTTTAAAGTTTAATTTTATTTTCAACGTAAGAAACAAGTTCGGAAATAGGAAGTCTAATTTGTTCCATTGTATCTCTATCGCGAAGAGTAACGGTATCGTTTTCAAGAGTGTCAAAGTCAATCGTTACGCAATATGGCGTGCCGATTTCGTCTTGACGGCGATAGCGTTTACCGATAGAACCTGCTTCGTCGTAAGTACACATAAAGTTTTTAGCAAGAGTTTTGTAAACTTCTTTTGCCTTGTCGCCCAAGTTCTTTTGAAGTGGCAACACCGCAACTTTATAAGCGGCAAGCGCAGGGTGGAAGTGCATAACGACACGAGTTTCGCCACCTTCAAGCACTTCTTCGTCGTATGCTTCGGATAAAACTGCAAGCATAAGCCTGTCCGCACCGATAGAATATTCAATAACGTAAGGAATAAACTTTTCGTTAGTAAACGGGTCGGTATAAGTCATAAACTTACCCGAATATTCTTGATGGCGAGAAAGGTCGTAGTCAGTACGGTTGTGGATACCGTTAAGTTCGGACCAGCCGATAGGGAATAAGTATTGAATATCGCACGCGCTCTTTGCGTAGTGTGCAAGTTTGTCGTGGTCGTGATATCTTAAATGTTCTTCTTTAAAGCCAAGAGCAAGCAAGAAGTCCCAAGCCGCTTTTTTATAGTAGTTATAGTATTCCATATCACTACCTTCTTTGCAGAACCATTGATGTTCCATTTGTTCAAATTCAATAGTTCTAAAAATGAAGTTGCCGGGGGTAATTTCGTTTCTAAACGCTTTGCCAATTTGACCAATGCCGAAAGGAACTTTTGCACGAGTAGTTCTTTGAACGTTTAAAAAGTTAACGAATTCGCCTTGCGCCGTTTCTGGACGAAGGTAAATAGTGTTAGTGCTTTCGTCCGTAACCCCGCGTGAAGTTTGAAACATAAGGTTAAAGTTTCTAATAGGCGTCCAATTAAACTTACCGCAGTTAGGACAGCAAACTTTATGTTCTTCAATATACGCTTGCATTTCTTCTTGCGAAAGTAGGTCTGGGTTAACTTTGCCTTTTGAGTGGTTTTCAATTAAATTATCTGCCCTTTGGCGAGTTTTACACTCTTTACAATCCATTTTTGGGTCAGAGAAAGAAGTTGTGTGGCCGGAAGCGTCCCAAACGCGTGCGTTCATTAAGATTGCGGCGTCAACACCATAACTGTTTTCGCTTTCTTGAACGAACTTTTTCCACCAAGCCCTTTTGATATTATTTTTAATTTCAACACCGATAGGGCCATAGTCCCAAGTATTGCCCATACCGCCGTAAATTTCACTGCCTGGATAAATAATGCCCCTAGTTTTACAAAGATTAACTATTTTTTCCATAGTTACCGCGCGTTTTTCAGCCATATAACACCTCTTAAAAGTTTTATCTTTATAATTTTAGACAAATATTCTAATTATGTCAAGTAAAACCATACTAGAAAAGGCGGATATTATTATATATATAAATAAAAATAGATTGATTATTATAAAATTATGTGCTAAAATAGTATGAGAAAATAAAAAAATGGGTTAGTATTTTTAAAATAATACCTTTAATTAGTGGCATTAGATTATGGAAGCAAAGAATTTTATTGAAGAAATTATAAACGAAGAACTTGACAGTGGCGTTGTAACAAAGGTACACACGCGTTTTCCACCCGAACCAAACGGCTATCTACACATAGGGCACGCAAAAAGTTTATGCCTAAATTTTGGAACGGCTAAAAAATACGACGGCGTTTGCAATTTGTTTTTTGACGACACAAACCCATCAAAAGAAAAAACCGAATTCGTCGAAGCTATTAAAAAAGATATAGAGTGGCTTGGTTTTGAGTGGTTTGAAATTCATTACGCGTCTGACTTTTTTGATAAAATCTATGAACTTGCCGAAAAACTTATTAAAGACGGCAAGGCTTACGTAGACGATTTGTCTGCCGAAGAAATTAGGCTTACAAGGGGTACTTTAACAGAGCCTGGCAAAGAAAGTCCGTATAGAAACCGCGCGATAGAAGAAAACTTGCAACTTTTTGCGGATATGAAAAACGGCAAGTTTAAAGACGGCGAAAAGGTTTTAAGGGCGAAAATCGATATGTCGTCGCCTAACATAAATATGCGTGACCCCGTAATATACAGGGTTTTAAGGGCAACGCATCACCGCACGGGCGACAAGTGGTGTATTTATCCTATGTACGATTTTGCGCACCCTATTTGCGACAGTATGCAAGGCGTAACGCACTCAATTTGTACGCTTGAATTTGAAGACCACCGCCCACTTTATAACTGGACGATAGAAAACACGGGCGTAGCGCATAAACCACGCCAAATCGAATTTGCAAGGCTTAACGTAACCAACATGGTTATGAGTAAAAGATATCTTAAAAAACTTGTTGAAGACGGCGCCGTTGACGGTTGGGACGACCCGCGTATGCCAACTTTAACGGGTTTAAGAAATAGGGGAATACCTGCCGAAGCGTTAAAGAACTTTTGCGAAGAAATAGGCGTTGCAAAGGCAAATAGTGAAATAGAAATAGGCTATTTTGAACACTTTACAAGGGACTATCTTAACCAACACGCCGAAAGGGCAATGGCGGTTGAAAACCCTATTAAAGTTACTATAACGAACTACGAAAAAGGTTGCGAAGAAGTTGATTTTGAAATCAACCCTAACGAAGAAACGGCAAGGACGCGTCCCGTAACTTTTTCTAAAAATATTTATATTGACGGCGAAGACTTTTCAACAAATCCACCGCCAAAGTATTTTAGGCTTAAAAAAGACGGATACGTAAGGCTTAAAAACGCATATATTATTAAATGTGACGATATAATTTTTAACGACGACGGAACTATTAAAGAACTTTTATGTTCTTACGTTCCCGAAAGTCGTTCGGGGCAAGACACAAGCGGAATAAAGTGCAAAGGCACTATTCAATGGGTTGATGCCGAAAATTGTATTGACGTTGAAATTAAAAAGTACGAATACTTGCTTAAAGACGCAGAATACGCCGGTCAAGATTTTCAAGAGCGTATGAATTACGACAGCGTTCATATAATTAAAGGCAAGGCGGAAAAATATATAGAAACTTGCAACGAAGAAATGAGTTTTCAACTTTTAAGAAAGGGATACTATAAAAAATTCGTTAAAGGCGATAAAATAGTCCTTTCCGAAATAGTTTCACTTAAAGACGGGTTTAAAAAATAGCCTAGGGGGTTGTTATGTATATATTGATTGATATTTTAGTTATAGCGTTTATCATAGGGTTTATAATTTACGGCGCAAAGTGTGGTTTTTATGGCTCGACGTTCGACGTGTTGCTAATTATATTATGTATTGCGGGCGCAGGCGCGCTATCGTTTTTAACTGTAACCAAGTTGTACGTAACGTGGGGTTGGTTAACGGAAGCAACTGCGTTCTTTGAAAAACTTATAGGATATTCTAAAATTAGTGGCGTACAAGAAATTATCGCGCAAGTATCTTTCTATCTTGCGTTCGGCACGTTGATTTTATTGACTTTTATAGTTTACAGCGTTATTTTACACTTATTAAGAAAACTTTCGTTAAAGGCGTTTAAAAACTTTAAAAGGTTTAAACTTGTAAAATGGGTTGACAACTTTTTGGGCGGATTCGTTAACGCCGTAGTTTCTATCGGCTTGCTTTTAGTCGTAATGGCGTTTTTCCACTCGTTTTTAGACTCTCAATTATCGCTATTTACAAGCGTTGGCGAAGCCTTTTTAGCAACGGACGTTTTAAGTTTTGTTTTTGAATTAAACCCACTAAACGAAATTTTTGCAAACCTAGAACTTGCTAAAACGTTAGAAGAAGTTTTGCTTCCGTTTTTAGCGTAAAAACACAAAAATTAAAAACCTTTTCTTTTAGGTAAGAAAAGGTTTTTTTGTTTGCTTTAATTTTGTGTTTTAATAATAAATAACGAATTTTATTGATATGGATATTGTTGCATATACTGTTCAAGATATTCTAGAAAATCAGCGCCATATAAAGCGACTAAAACTATCATAAAAGCAATTAAAATTATGGCAAGTATAAATCCGCAAAAATACGACCTTGCAAAATTACGCCTATTTATATTGTCGCCACCCAAAGCAAAAACTACAAGGCAGATAAATCCGATAACGGGGATTGTAAATAGTATAGAGTATGCAAAATACGCCCACGCTCCAAGTGGACTATACTTATCCGGTAAAGACAATATTTCATCTTTTTCGTATGACATAAAAACCTCCTTTTCGTTTTAAAACGAATATAAAATTAACCCCATTATTGCCGAAATTATTATTAGCAATATAGGTGAAATTTTCTTCTTTAAAAACTTTTTATAAAGCGTTGCAATCGTAACAACCACGGCAAATATAATAAGCGCTTTATAGTCAAAAGATATAGCCGTATCAACGTTGTTCGTGCCTAAAATCGACGATAACGCCATAGTTAATCCCGTTGCGGTTATAAGCCCTGCCACAGCGGGTTTTACGCCCGATAAAAAGGCTTTAACAGCGCCAAGTTTTAACACGTTTTTGGCAACCGTTGCAATAAGTAAAATTATTATAAACGATGGCAAAACTACGCCCAAAGTCGCTAAAACAGAGCCTAAAAATCCGCCTTGCGACGAGCCTATAAAAGTTGCCATATTTATTGCAATAGGACCTGGGGTTGATTCCGAAACGGCAATAAAGTTTACGAATTCTTCTTCCGTAAGCCAGCCGTTTGAAAGCACTTCTTCACGCACAAGCGAAATCATACCGTATCCGCCACCGAAAGAAACTGCGCCGATTTTTAAAAACGTTAAAAACAATAAAAGGTAAACGCTCATAATTTGTCGCCCCCTTTATTTTGTTTTTGCTTTTTGGTAAAATATTTAACCGAAAATGCCGTCAACGTTACCGCACCGCCTATTAAAACGTAGAATATAGACGAAAACTTAATAGAAAATAAAGTAAGCGTAAGTAACGTTATAGTTGAAAGCGAAAGTAAAATAATTTCTAAAACGCCTTTTTTAAGACCTTTTATCATTTTTATTCCCGCTGACAAAATCAAATAGCCAACGCACGCTTGTATGCCTTTAAACGCGTATTGAACGTAAGTAAACGATAAAAACTTATCGAAAAATAACGATATTAAAAAAATTATCATAAACGATGGCAAAATTACGCCAAGCGTAGAAAATATAGAACCAAAAATCCCCGCCCTTTTATATCCCATAAAAGTGGACATATTTATTGCAATAGGCCCCGGTGTAGATTCGGCAATGGCAACGATATCGTAAAATTCGCTTTCTAAAAGCCATTTTTTCTTTTCTACCATTTCGTTTTGCAAAAGGGCAATCATGGCGTATCCGCCACCAAAGGTAAAAAGCCCTATTTTAAAAAACGTTATAAATAAATGAAGTGTTTTTTTTAGTTTTTCCATAATTTATTCAACCTTCGTCGTAGTTTCTTTGCTAGTATTATCGGCTTGTTTTTGTTTTTTCTTTTTATAGAAGTAATGCACGAAGAAATAAAGCGCAACGCCCAAAACGACCATTAAAATGCACCAAGATTGACTAGGTGTTAAAGAGCCTAAAAACTTGCCTTCGTTATCCGTTCTTACAAATTCAATAATAAATCTAAACACGCCGTAAGCAATAAGATAATGGCTCATTGCGTATTTATCGTTAAACTTCATATAAGTAAGCGAAAGTATAGAAAACGTTAAAAATAAGAATAAAGATTCGTAAAGTTGCGTTGGAACAAAGTAGCCCCACATATAATGCCCGTCATGTTTTCCATACATATAAATACCGCCAACAACAGGTTCATCGCCAAGGTACGGACCGTTACAGCATCCGGCAAAAAGGCAGCCAAGCCTACCGAAAGCGTGCGCGATAAGTATGCAAATTGACGCAAGTGGCAAAAGGTCGACGATGCTTTGAGTTAAGCGTTTGCGGAATATAAAGTATCCAACAAGGAAAGATATAACACCGCCAAGCAAACCGCCCAAAAAAGAAAAGCCCGTAGGAAAATTCCACTCGCCCGTAGCCAAATATATATAGAAAGTGTGCATAACTTGCGCCATAAAAAAGCCAAAGGCTATTGCAACGATTGCATTGTAAAACACAAAATCTATAAATTTACTATCAAAATTCTTCTTTTTAGAATAAAGGAACAAAACGCCAAAACAACAAAGTATGCCAACCGCAATACATATGCCGTATAAATTTGGACCGCCTTTAAAAAGTCTGTCTGGATACATAATTCCCCCTATAATTATTTTATTATACAACAAAACGGCAGTAAAGTAAAATAATTACAATAAAAAAACCGACTAATTAAAACTTTGTTTTAAAATTAGCAGGTTTCATTTTGAAAATATGCCTTCGGTTATTTTTTGCGCAACCGTTTTTAGTTCTTCTTCAAACGGCACTTTGCCCGAAAAAGATATGGCGTCAAGTTCGTTTATAGATTTGTTTTTTTCGTCTATTACAAGCGAAATAAACTTAACGTGCCTTCCCGTTTTTTTATAATACAACTTTTCTACACATAAAAATCCACTGTAAATTTCACGCTTTTCTTCTTTTGTCGTTTGGGCGTAGTCAACGTCGGGAAATATTAGCAAGTTTTTGCCGTCCATTAGTGATTTTAAAGAGTTTTTTATCGTCTTTACAGATTCGGCGTTGTTTCTATAAACGGGAATAGTTTTGCCCGATTTACAAATTAAGGGAACCCAAAAACCTGCAAAAAGCGCTGGAAAAAACGCTATAAATTTGCTTTTGTTTATCCTTTTAGAAAAGGTGTAGTTGTAAAACTGTTTAAAGCAAGTTTTTTGTTTGGTGAACACGCTTAACACGTAAGTTTGAAAATCAAAGCGCGAACTTTTATTTATTGCTATTGCGCCGTGCAAATTAAGGTGACGGCATAAATATACGCAAGGCTCGGTTGGGGTTTTTACGTTAAACGCGTATTTTTTAGAAAAAGTCCTACACAAAAATTTACAAAATCTAAATAAAATTCCGCTAAAACGTAGGTTGGTTTCTATATTGATGCTATCTATATTTTTACATAGCAAATTTTTATTTACGGTATATGTTTTCATAATAGACTTCTAAACTAAAATTATTATATCGTTTAAAAAGTTTATCAATCGTAAACAAAGTTAAAAATAAGCGTGAATTATATGTTTATTTAGTGAATTTTGACTAAACTATTTGTATTTTTATTAAAGTGTGTTAAAATTATATATATCTCAAAAAAAGGGGTGGCAAAATGTTTAACGTTCTTATCGTTGAAGACGACTTTAATATTTGCAAACTAATGAAGATTAAACTAATGCAAGAAGGGTATAACTGTATCGTTGCCGAAAACGGTTACGTCGCGCTAGAAAAATTAAGCGAAAACCACGTTGATATTGCAATCGTAGACGCTATGATGCCTAAAATGGACGGCTTTGAATTCGTTGCGGAAATACGCGCGCTAAACTACACCTTGCCCGTAATTATGGTAACGGCAAAATCTTCGCTTGAAGATAAGTCAAGGGGGTTTATGCTTGGCGTAGACGATTATATGGTAAAGCCCATAGAATTTAAAGAGTTGTTTTTGCGTATGAAAGCCGTTTTAAGAAGGGCAAACATAGTTAGCGAAAAGAAGATTGTGGTTGGCGAAACGGTTTTAGACTATAACACCCTAACCGTTAGCAAAGGCGACGTAAAAGAAACCCTTACCAAAAAAGAATTTAGCATACTTTTTAAACTTTTATCTTACCCCGAACAATCTTTTTCAAAGAGCGCGCTTTTGCAAGAGTTTTGGGATTACGACAGCGAAACCGAAGAAGAAACTTTAAAGGTTTACATAAATAAGATAAGAAACAAAATTGCGGTTTTTGAAGAAATAGGCATAGAAACTATACGAGGAATAGGGTATAAAGGTGTAAGAAATGAAAAAAATTAAAATAAAAAAACCAGAATATATACTTTCGCCTTGGCGACTTACGATGGGCGTTTTAATTTCTTGGGTGCTTGGTATCGTTTTGGGCGTAGCAATAAACTTTATCGTTGTAAAATATATAAAATACGCAACGAGCGTGCAGTACGCCTTTTTGGTGCTTGCCTTTATCTTGGCAAGTTTCTTGATAGCGATGCCTATTGCCTACCTTGTTACTTATAACGGCATGAAACTTATAAACACCTTAAACAAAAAGTTAAACCAAATTGCCGAAGGCGACTATACTGCAAGATTAGAGCCTATAACAAAAAGCCCGCAAATAAACACCGTTGTCAATAACTTTAACGAAATGGTTGAACAGTTAAACTCCGTATCCGTTTTAAAAAACGACTTTATTTCGGGATTTTCGCACGAATTTAAAACGCCTATCGTACTTTTAAAGGGATATGCCGAATTATTGCTTGAAAGCGAAAACTTAACCGAAGAGCAAAAAGAGTATGCAAGCATTATCGTTAAAGAAAGCGAACGACTTTCAAAACTTTCGGAAAACACGCTTAAACTTGCTAGATTAGACAGTCAACCCGTAATAAAAGACACAAGCGAATTTTACCTTGACGGGCAAATTGAAGACTGTATTTTGTTGCTTGACAATGCCTTAAAAGAAAAGAATATAGAAGTAAAAACTAAACTAAAAAAAGTAAAGTATACAAGCGAAAAAGACCTTATTAAAGAAATTTGGATAAACCTAATTTCTAACGCTATAAAATACGGCAAGCAAAACGGCAAGATAGAAATAGAGTTAAAAAAAGTGCAAGGCGAAATAATAGTTACCATTAAAGACGACGGCATAGGTATGACGGAAGAACAAAAAAAGCACGTCTTTGACAAGTTTTATCAAGCCGACGTTTCGCATTCAAGCAAGGGTTTAGGTTTAGGGCTTACGATAGTAAAAAGAATTGTAGAACTAGCAAACGGAACTATAACTTGCGAAAGCGTAAAAAACGAATACACTATTATGACGGTTAGATTAAAAGCATAAGAAAAACCCCACTTTTCGTGGGGTTTTTAATTTTTTTGTCATTATTTTTTAAGCCAAGTCGTTGGTGAAAGCGCTAAAAGTAAGGGGTAAATTTCAAGCCTACCTAAAAGCATTGCAAACATCAAAACTATTTTAGAAAGTGGCGAATAGCACGAATAATTTGAAAGCGGGCCAACCATATCAAATCCCGGACCTATGTTGTTAAGGCAAGAAATAGTCGCGCTAAAATTAGTTTCTAAATTCAATCCGTCAATTGACAAAATAAAGCAAATTACGATAATCAAAATTATATATAAACTAAAATAAGAAGTAGTGCCGTTTGCGGTTGCGTCGTCAATCTTTTTACCTTCAAAGCGAATAGTCGTAACTCTATTTGGGTTTAAAATTCGCCTTAACTCAACGCTAATTTTCTTTAACAAAAGCATCACGCGTGAAATTTTTAGTCCACCCGCCGTAGAGCCTGCCGAACCGCCTATAAGCATAAGTATTAAAAGCGTTGACTTTGCCATACTGTTCCAAGTGTTAAAGTCTGTTGAAGAAAAGCCCGTAGTCGTCAAAATAGACGAAACTTGGAATATAGAGTGCCTTAAAGTTTCTTCAATAGTTTGATAAGTGCCAAAAACGTTTACTAAAATTATAACGAAAGCCGTTAAAATTATAAAGAAATACGCTTTTAATTCCGAACTTTTTAAAGCCGACCTAATCTTTTTTGTAGCCATTAAAAAGTATACGTTAAAGTTTACGCCAAAAAGTATCATAAACGTGGCGATAACCCATTGTGAATAACTGCTATACTCTATAATGCCCGTTGCTTTTATAGAAAAACCGCCCGTACCTGCCGTTGCAAAAGAGTGAACTATACTGTCGTATAAAGGCATACCGCCCGCCCAAAGCATAATCGTTAAAGTTAAGGTAAGGGCAATATAGATAAGGTAAGGTATTTTAGCGGTGTCTTTTGAACGGGGAACTATCTTGTCAACGATAGGGCCTGGCATTTCGGCGCGCAAAATATGTATGGACCTATCCGACGTTTTAGATATAAACGCAACTACGAATACGATTATACCCATACCGCCTATCCAGTTTGTAAAGCAACGCCACAAATTCATTCCGTAGCCAAGCGTGGTTGCGTCTACTAATATAGACGCGCCCGTCGTAGTAAATCCGCTTACCGTTTCAAACAAGGCGTCTATAAAGTTGGGAATTTGTCCGCTTATAACGAAAGGAAAGCACCCTATAACCGAAATAAACAGCCAAGTTAAAGCAACTATTATAAATCCTTCGCGCGTGTAGATAACGGTATTATTCGTCTTGGTCAAGGTTGTTAAAACGTAGCCTAAACCAAGTGAAAATACGGCGGTTACTAAAAACGCTAACGCCGAAAGCATTTCGCTATAAATTAAAGAAGTAACAAGTGGCAAAAAAAGTAAAAACCCTTCGATTTTTATGACTTTGCCAACAATGTTCCATATCATTTTGTTGTTCATAATCGTACCTATTTTATAGAAATGACGTCCGAAAGGTCGTATAAACTATTGCCCGCCGTAATAATAATTACGTTGTCGCCTGCGCGTATGACGTCTTCACCGCAAGGAATTATGCAGTTTCTGTCGCGAATAATACCTGCAATTAAAACGTTGTTTTTAAACTTTAAGTTCTTTAACGGAATATCAACGCACTTAAAGTCGTTTAAAACGGAAAACTCAACTGCCTCTGCCTTGCCGTCCATAAGGCTATAAAGCGTTTCAATTTTGTTTCCTATACAATTAGATAACGCGCGTGCGTAACTAACCAAAACGTTTGCAACCACGTTCTTTGCGGAAACGGGGTTTTCAACGTCAAGTTTGTTAGAAATAGTTAAAAGTTCGCTTTTGTTTATTTTGGTTATAACTCTTTTAACGCCTTTGTTTATGGCGTAGAAAGACATTAAAATGTTTTCTTCGTCTTGCCCGGTAAGGGTAACGAAAGCGTCCGTGTCGCCTATACGGTTTTCGGAAAGAAGTTCGTGCGACATACCGTCGCCACAAACGACGGTTGCCTCATCGTTAAGCAAAAACGAAACGTCGGCACATTTTTGGCGGTCTTTCTCTATAATTTTAACGTCGTTTTTACTCTTTATTAAAAGTTCTGCTAAATAACATGCCGTTTTGCTTGCGCCAACGATTAAAACGTCTTTAATTTGAATATTAGAAAAGCCCATAAGTTTTAGAAGTTTATGGCTTTCCGTAATAGGCGAAATCAAGCCTATTTTGTCGCCCGCTTTTAAGGTGAAAGAGCCGTTTGGAATAATGACGTTGTCTTCTCTTAATATAGAATAAATTAAGAAATTGATAGGAATTTTTTTACGCAATTCTAAAAGGGGCAAGTTTAAAATAGGGCTGTTTTCTTTTAAAACAAGTTCAACAACTTCAAAAGAATTCCTAGAAAAAGTTTCTACTTTTGTTGCCGAAGGTAGTTTTAAAAGGTTAAAGATATACTGTGCCGTTAAAAGTTCGGGGTTAATAGTTACGTCAAGAGAAAGTTGGTCTTTAACAAAGTCAAAACTCTTGTTGTTGTATTCGTAATCTCTCGTTCTACAAACCGTGTGCTTTGCCCCCATCTTTTTTGCAAGGTAGCATGAAAGCATGTTCACTTCGTCCAAATTAGTTACGGCAATAAACAAGTCGGCATTTTTCGTGCCTGCGTCGTCTAAAGTTTCATAAGAAACGCAGTTGCCACAAATGCCCATAATATCGTAGATGTTTGTGACGGAAGAAATAAGTTCTCTGTCAACGTCAATAGCGGTTACGTTGTGCTTTTCGCCAACCATAGATTTTATAATAGTTTGACCTATGTTTCCACAACCCGCAACAATAATGTTCATAAAGATACCTAAAATCAATACAATATATTCGCCGAAAATAGGCGTAATATAATTTTAGTATAACGATTGTTTTTTGTCAAGTTGCTAAAAGTTAGTACGATAATTACTTTTTGTCAAGGCGCTAAAAGAGTGCCAAAATATAGAGAATTTAGAAATAAAAAGTCGTAAAATATCGTTTTTGACAATCGAAGATATATATTTTATATATAAATATAACAAAATTTTTAACTAATTTCGTAAAATGTTTGAAAAATCGTTGACAAAGCAAAAATGATAATGTAAAATAGTAAAGCACTCCAAAAGGGGTGTTAATTTTTTAGGATGGAATTTTAAAATGGCAAAAGGAAATGCAGTAAGAATTACTCTTGCATGTACAGAATGCAAGCAAAGGAATTATGACGTTTACAAAAACAAAAAGAACACACCAGATAGAATTGAATTAAACAAATATTGTCCTTTTTGCAAAAAGCACACTGCTCACAAAGAAACTAAATAATTTTGAAGTTTAGTAGCGGTATGCAAACGGCAAAAGTCGTTGAGGTGTAAAATGAAAGAAAAATCAAAAAAAGTTGAAACAAAAAAAGTTCAACCAAAAAACAAAAAGCCTAATTTTTTTGCAAGAATAGGCAGAAAGATTAAAGAAGTATTTTCGGAAATTAAAAAAGTTTCTTGGCCACCATTTGGCAAAGTTGTTAAACAAACGGGTGTGGTTATAGGCGTTGTTGCTATTTTTTTAGTTGTTATAACGGCTATGGACTTTGGGCTTGGTTTATTGCTTAAACTTTTAACTAATATTTGAGGTGTAAATAATGGCTGAATCGGCAAAATGGTACGTTATTCATACGTATTCGGGTTACGAGGCTATGGTTAAAGACACTCTTGAAAAAATGGTTGAAAACAGCAATCTTCAAGACCAAATCCTTGAAATCCAAATACCAATGGAACAAACGATAGAAGAAAAAAACGGCAAAAAGAAAGTTGTGCTTCGCAAAATTCTTCCTTGCTACATTTTTATAAAACTTGTTTACTCTAACGACCTTTGGTTTATGATAACCAACACGCGTGGCGTAACGGGTTTTGTAGGTCCACAAGGAAAGGCTTTGCCTTTGAGTGATGACGAGGTTAAACGCATGCGTTTAGAAATGGTTAGCGACGTCGTTTATAACAAAGGCGATAAGGTTACTATCGTTTCCGGTCCGCTTGACGGATTTGAAGGCGTGATTATAGACCTTAACGAATCAACGCAAAAAGCAAAGGTTAAAGTTGCTATGTTTAGCACTGAAACCGAAGTTGAAGTAGATTACGTTCAACTTAAATTAAATAATTAATTACTGTCAATTATATATTGATAGAATAAGTGGGAGAGGCGTTCAAATTTTTCAAGTCGCCTTGCAAATACCACGTTAGGAGGAAATTTTTTATGGCTAAAAAAGTTACGGCTGTTGTTAAATTACAGTTACAAGCCGGAAAAGCAACCCCAGGACCACCAGTTGGTTCTACACTTGGACCTTACGGTATCAACTTACCAGGTTTTACAAAAGAATTCAATGCTAAAACGCAAGATAAAGTTGGTTACGTAATTCCAGTAGTAATAACGATATATCAAGACCGTTCGTTCACGTTTATTCTTAAAACTCCACCTGCTCCAGAACTTATTAAGAAAGCATGCGGTATTGAAACTGCAAGCGCTGTACCTAATAAGAACAAAGTTGCAAAACTTACAAAGGCGCAAGTTGAAGAAATCGCAAAGATTAAAATGGTTGACACTAACGCCGCTTCATTAGAAGCCGTTATGAGCATGATTGCCGGTACTGCGCGCAGTATGGGTGTAACTGTCGAAGAATAAATAGTGAGTGGGAGAGATTGTATCTCGTACGTACCACAAGGAGGATTTTTTTATAATGAAATATGGAAAGAAATATGCCGAAAGCATAAAGAGTTACGATAAAACTAAACTTTACGACATAGAAGACGCTATTGACGTAGTTTTAAATACGGCAAAAGCAAAATTTGACGAATCAATTGAGTTTCACACAAAACTTGGCGTAGACCCAAAGCAAGCAGACCAACAAGTTAGAGGCGTTATCGTTCTTCCTAACGGAACGGGTAAAACTGCAAGGGTTTTAGTTATCGCTAAAGGTGACAAGGCAGACGCGGCTTTAGCAGCAGGCGCAGATTACGTTGGCGCAGAAGACATCGTTGCAAAAATTCAAAAAGACAACTGGTTTGAATTTGACGTTGTTATCACTACGCCAGATATGATGGGCGTTGTTCGTACAATCCGTAAAGTTTTAGGTCCTAAAGGACTTATGCCTAACCCAAAATCGGGTACTGTTACTATGGACGTTGAAAAGGCTATCAAAGACGTTAAGGCTGGTAAAGTTGAATACAGACTTGACAAAACTGCAGTTATCCA
Organism: Christensenellaceae bacterium; assembly: GCA_045651725.1. Taxonomy (GTDB): domain Bacteria; phylum Bacillota; class Clostridia; order Christensenellales; family Borkfalkiaceae; genus HGM11412. The sequence goes on along the minus strand of JAZRSX010000001.1, from coordinate 1,289 downwards.
CTGCACGATAGGCAAAAAGAGTTTCGGTAAAGAAAAACTTATTGAAAACTACAACGCGTTACTTGACGCTATCATAAAGGCTAAACCAGCATCTGCAAAAGGTCAATACGTTAAGAGTATTACCGTTGCAAGCACTATGGGTCCTGGCGTTAAAGTTTCAAACAAAAACGCGTAAAATTATTTGACAAAACTTTGGCGGTGTGATAAAATAACCGCGTAATAAACAAAACAGCCGTAGAAAGCAGGTTTCTAAGTAACGCAAGTTACACCAGCCGAGGTCGTTAAATAGCGAGACTTTTAGTCCGCCCTTTATCGTACTTTCGGTAAGGGGCGGTTTTTTACGGAAAATTTTATAGGAGGTAAAAACATTGTCAGCAAATATTGAAGCTAAAAAGCAAGTTGTTGAAGACATTAAGGCTAAAATAGGCGAAAGCAAGTCTGTCGTTTTAGTTGACTATAAAGGTTTAACGGTTGCGGAAGATACTGCATTAAGAAACGAATTTAGAAAAGCCGGCGTTCAATACAAAGTGCTTAAAAACACGTTAGTAAGAAAGGCTTTCAACGATTTAGGCGTAACTGCATTTGACGCTGACCTTAACGGTACGACGGCAATTGCTTTCGGTCAAGACGAAACAAGCGCATCAAAAATCGTTGTAGACAATGCAAAGAAGTTTGAAGATAAACTTTTTGCAAAAAGTGCGTACGTTGACGGCGCATATATTGACAAGAAAGGCGTAGAAGCACTTGCATCTATTCCATCAAAAGAAGTTCTTTACGCGCAAGTTGCAGGAACACTCAGCAACATTGTTCGTGGTCTTGCGGTTGCTCTTAACAGAGTTGCCGAAAAAATGGGTGAATAACCTATAAACAAAAATATAAATTAAGAGAGGATATAAAAATGGCTGATATAGCAAAAATTATTGAAGAAATTAAAGGTATGACTGTTCTTGAACTCAACAGTCTTGTAAAAGCAATCGAAGAAGAATTCGGCGTAAGCGCTGCTGCTCCTGTTGCAGTTGCTGGTGCTGGTGCTGTTGCAGATGCTCCTGCCGCAGAAGAAAAAACTGAATTCAACGTAGTATTAAAAGAAGTTGGCGCTAACAAAATTGCAGTTATCAAAGTTGTTAGAGAACTTACTGGTCTTGGCCTTGTTGAAGCAAAGAACATGGTTGAAAAACTTGGCACTATTAAAGAAGGTCTTCCAAAAGAAGAAGCAGACAAAATCGTTGAAAGCCTTAAAGGTGCAGGCGCTACTGCAGTTGCTGAATAAGCATAAAAAAATAATTAAC